>CAWBGW010000031.1:0-16493 GCA_963788345.1 uncultured Acidobacteriota bacterium
GACCACCGACGTCACCAACTACCTGGCTTTCGCGCGCCGCGAGCTTTCCGCCGCATTTCGCTCGAAAGGCTTCGCGAGATGACAGCATCGGAGAAAGATTTCGGCGCGAGGCTCGCGCCCTGCTGGGAGTAACTCCCGAATGAGCTGGCTCTTCGACGACGCGATTTTCCGTCTGCAAACCGCGACCGCGCTGCCCGACTCTCCGCGACGCGCTATCGCATCGTCGATCGCATCGCCAGCGGCGGCATGGGCACCGTGTACCTTGCGGAAGATTCCGTGCTCGGGCGCCGCGTGGCGTTGAAGATCCTTGACGTTCCTGACGCGAGCGGGGATCTTGCCGCGCGACTGTTGCGCGAAGCGAAAATCCTCGCCCGCCTCGAACATCCCGGCATCGTTCCGGTTCACGATGCGGGCACTCTGGCAGGATGGACGCGTTTTCTATGCGATGAAGTTGGTGGAAGGCGAGCGGCTCGACCGGCTCGACTCGCGCGGCGAGTCGCTGCCGGACCGACTGCGCCTATTTCAGCGAATCTGCGACGCTGTAGCCTTTGCTCATGCGCGGACGAGTTCTCCATCGCGACCTGAAGCCGGAAAACATCATGGTCGGCCCGTTCGGGGAAGTGTTGGTGATGGACTGGGGCATCGCGAAGATCTGCGCGAGCCGGCGGCCTCGAGCCGCGACGCAACCCAACGAAGCGAGCCCTCGCGCATGACGACGAGCGACTCCGCGATTACTGCGCACGGCGCGATCTGGCACGCCGGGGTACATGGCTCCTGAGCAGGCGCGCGGGGAAGTGGGAGCCTCGACGAGCGAAGCGATGTGTATTCGCTCGGCGCGATTCTGCAGTATCTGCTGAATGACGGGCGCCCGATTCGTCCGGCAACCGCGCCGCGACCCCAGGCTAGCGATCGCTCGCAAGGCGATGGCTTCAAATCCCGCCGATCGCTATACTTCCGCGGGTGAACTGAGTCTGGATGTCTCGCGTTATCTCGATGGGCTGCCCGTCTCGGCGTACCCCTGAAAACATCTGGCGTCGAGCCGCGCGGTGGGCAGCGCGGTATCGCGTGGCGATCGTTCTGGTGCTTACGTACCTGATTGTTCGGGCTCTTCTGCTTTTGTGGTTCCGGCGCTAAAGGAATTCGTCGGAACGTTTAAAGGAACGTCGAGGGCCGAGAAGCATCTCGGCCCGGGAGGCATGATCAACAAAATCGTCTACGGATTGATCCTGGGCGGAATTCTGGGGATTTTCGACGGCCTCACCGCCTGGTTCACGCCGGCGGTGCGCTCGCAGCTCTTGATGATTGTGGTGGGCTCGACCATCAAAGGCATTATCGCGGGTGTACTGATCGGCTTTTTCGCGAAGAAGGTGAACTCGCTTCCGTTGGGCATCGTGTTTGGACTGGCGTCGGATTGGCGCTCGCGTTTGCGGTCGCGGCGATGCCTGACCCTAACGGACAGCACTATTACTTCCAGATCATGCTTCCCGGAGGCTTGGTCGGCCTGATCGTCGGTTACGCCACGCAGAAATACGGCAGCAGCACCGCCCCCGCACGCACGCAATCCTGAGGCATAAGGTCACACAGGCCCGCGCGAGGCGAGCGCGGGCATTCACATTCCTGTAAGATTGCTGTGTCAAGATTGTGCGCGCTTCCAATCGAGAGACTGGGACTAGCCCGCGAAAATGACCGAACAACAATTTGATTTGGTGGTGATCGGCACAGGTCCTGCCGGCCAAAAAGGCGCAATTTGCGCGGCAAAACTGCGCAAGCGCGTCGCCGTGGTTGACCGCACTTTGATGATGGGCGGCGTTTGCGTTCACACGGGCACGATCCCGAGCAAGACCGTCCGCGAAGCTATTTTTCAACTGACCGGTTTCGCCGTGAAGACGTACTGCCGCGGCAGCGGCGACGTCTCCGTTCAGGATCTGGCCGCGCGCGTGCGAACCATCATCGCGCGCGAGACGGATGTGATTCGCGCGCAACTGAAACGCAACGGCGTCGTGATTTTTCAGGGCATCGGCCCAGTTCGTGGATCCTCATACGATCGAAGTGCAAGGCGACACGCAGAAGACGCTTCTGCGCGCCGACAATATTCTCGATCGCCTGCGGCACGCGCCCGGCACACAATCCCGAAATTCCGTTTGACGGCAAGCGCATCGTCGATACCGACGATATTTCGGGCATGGACGGCGTGCCGAAAGAACTCATCGTGGTCGGCGCGGGAGTGGTGGGCCTCGAGTACGCGTCATTCCTGGCGGCGCTTGGCTCCGAGATTACGCTGATCGACCAGCGGCCCGTGATTCTCGATTTCGTCGACCGCGAAATCGTCGAGGCGCTCGCGTACCACCTGCGCCAGATGGGGGCGACGTTCCGTCTCGGCGAGAAGGTTACGCGCGTCGGGATTCGATGCGCGGCCGCGACCGCGTTTTCGCCGAACTCGAGAGCGGCAAGAGAGTGCAGGCGCACAGCCTGCTGCATTGCGTGGGCCGCCAGGCAAACGGCGATCGGCTCAATCTCGAATCGGCGGGCTTGCAGCCGGACGATCGCGGCAAGATCGAGGTGAATGCCAAATTCCAGACCGACCGTTCCCCACATTTACGCGGCGGGCGACGTGATCGGATTCCCGGCGCTCGCGAGCACGTCGATGGAGCAGGGCCGCCTGGCGAGTTGCCACATGTTCGGCGCGCCTTCCGAGAGCATGTCGCAGTTTTTTCCTTACGGGATTTACACGATTCCGGAAATCTCGATGGTGGGACAAACGGAAGAAAAACTCACGGCGGCGAAAGTTCCCTACGAAGTGGGCATCGCGAAATACGCGGAGCTGGCAAAGAGCATGATGCTGGGCGACGAAAGCGGAATGCTGAAGCTGCTTTTCGACCGCAACAACCTGAAGCTGCTCGGCGTGCATGCGATCGGCCAGCGCGCGACGGAAATCATCCACATCGGCCAGGCGGTGCTCGCCTACGGCGGCACGATCGAATATTTTCGCGACACCGTCTTCAACTACCCTACGCTTGCCGAAGCCTACAAGGTGGCCGCGCTGGATGGCCTGAACAAACTCTAAGGGGCTTTAACGGGCTCTGACGAGGCACTCGAAATCAGCGATTCGACGGTTCGCCGCCTGTTGGATGGCTTGCGTCCCACACGAGTTTCCCGCCGGCGAACGTCTTCAGCACCGTGACATCGCGAATCTTCACGGGGTCGATGGAGAAAATATCGTCGCTGAGCAGAATCATGTCTGCGAGCTTGCCGGGCGTGATCGAACCTTTTTGCTTTTCCTGAAATTCCGCGTACGCCGATCCCATCGTGTATGCTTCCACCGTTTCCGCCACCGTGAGCTTTTGTTCCGGAAACCAGCCATTCGGGATTCTTGCCGTCGAGTGTGGCGCGCGTAACGGCCGCGTAGACGCCGAGCAGGGGATTGAGCGGCGCTACGTCCCAATCGGTGCCAAACGCGAGGCGCACGCCATGATCGAGAAACGTGCGAAAGGCAAACGTCCGGCTTGCGCGATCGTGCCCGATTCGCGCTTCGGCCCAGCGGCCGTCGTCGATGGCCTGATAGGGCTGCATGGACGCAATCACATGAAGCTGGGCGAAGCGATCGAAATCCTTCGCGGCCATGTGCTGCGCGTGCTCGATGCGGAACCGGCGATCGGCGTCTCCGTGCGCTTTCACGATCTCCGAATAGATGTCGAGGATCATCGAGATGCCCTGATCTCCGATGGCGTGCGTGCAGATTTGGAGTCCGGCGGCATCGGCTTTCATCATTCGATCGCGCATCAGGGAGACCGGATGCATCTCGTCCGAGAGAAGGCCGAGATAATTCGCCTGATCGGTGTAAGGCTCGAAAAAGTAGGCAGTGCGCGAGCCCAGCGAGCCGTCGGCGAAGGCCTTCACGGCGCCGATGCGCAACCACGGCCCGCCAAAAGCGTGACGAATGCCGATCGTCGTTTGGTCGTCGACCTGCGTGATCAGATGAGCGGCATAAATCCGCGTGGTCAACTCGCCGCGTTCGAGAAATTCTGAATACATGGCGACGTCCGCGTACTCCGGAGTCATGTCCTGCACGCTGGTAACGCCCACCGCGGCGGCGTGCAGGAGCGCGCGCTTCACCGCGTGAGAGCGCTGCTCGTGCGAAAGGTCCGGAATCACTTTGTCGATGTAGTCCATCGCGGCATCTTTCAGCGCGCCCGTGGGATTTCCCTGCGCGTCGCGCACGATGGTGCCGCCGGGAAGTTCCGGAGTGCTGGCCGTGATGCCCGCGAGCCGCAGCGCCGCGGAGTTTGCGACGCCCATGTGGCCGTCGTAGCGGCTGAGGAACACGGGCGTGTCCGGCGCGACGCGATCGATGATCTCTTTCGTCGGAAGCTCGGCGGGATTCCACTTGGTTTCGTCCCAATCGCCGCCGAGAATCCATTCGCCTTTCGGCGTGACCTTCGCGCGCTCGGCGATGCGACGCGAGAACTCCTCGACGCTTGTGGCGTCGGTCAGTTGAATGGCGTCGAGCTGCGTGCCGCCGCTGACGAAGTGCACGTGCGCGTCGTTGAATCCGGGCAAGAGCAGCTTTCCGCCGGCATCTATCACTTGGGTCTTCGGGCCGCGCCACGCGTCAGCGTCTGCGTTCGAGCCGACTGCGACGATCCGTTCGCCGAGAACTGCAACTGCTTGCGCTGTGGGCATCGATCGGTCGACCGTCCAGACCTTCGCATTCTCGATGATCAGATCGGCCGCGGGCTTCGATTCACTTTGCGCGAACGCTGTCACAAGCACGCATCCGCCGATCGCAATCGACAGCGCCAGTATCGGACCAATTGTTCGCATATTCCCTCTGTGAAAAATTCGGTGAACGAAAGCCTAGCCGGTTGCTGGACCGCGCGCCGCGCCCAATTCCGCGCAAACGTCATCGATGGGCTTCGCTTGCCAGAACCGCTTGAAATTATCGAGCGAAGTGAACGTGCGGCTGCGCATCCGGTCGATGTACATGTTTCCGCGCAGGTGATCGATTTCGTGCTGCAGGATGCGCGCGTGCCATCCCGACGCGTCGATCACTTTTGGGCGGCCATTTTCGTCCAGGCATTCCACGCGAACGCGGCGTGCTCGCGGCACAATCGCGGAAAAGCCCGGCAGGCTAAGGCAGCCCTCGAAAAACTCGGCTTGCTCCTCGGACGATTCGACGATCCTGGGATTGACGATCACTTGAAAGGGCACGGCACGCCTCTCGCGCTCGACAAGCTGCTCCGCGGGAACTTCCTTGAGCCAGTCCTCGCGATCCTCGAGCACCGCGATCTGTAACGAACGGCCTACTTGAGGCGCTGCCAGCCCGACGCCGGGCGCCTCGTACATCGTCTCGCGCATGTCCGCAATCAGCTTGCGAATCGTGTCGCTGCGAATTTCCTCGGCGGATAGCGGACGCGCCGGTTGCCGCAACACGAGCTCGCCCGCCTGCACAATTTCGAGTCGCAAGAACTCCTCCGCAAATGCCCAAACGACCGGCAAGTGTACCGTCGAAACAGGCGATGTTGAACAGTGAAAGGTGTATTTCTGCAGCGTGCGGTACTTCTTCTGTCCAGCGTCACTTGACCAGCAAAGAGGCGCCAAGATGGGCCTGTACCTCAGGTGATCCTTCGACTGAATCTCCACGGCGAGACTCGAAAGGTCCAAGCGGTATCCGGGCCGACGGACTCGCTAAGCACGCCTCTAGGACGCAAGTTCCGTAAGCGGTTCGCATAGGAACATCTGACCGCTTCGGGACAACTTGCTACAGTCCTCAGTTTCAGAAGCCCCTCGTACAAGGCCCATAACCCACTGATTCTAGAGCGCCGTATATCCATCTACTACGATCCTTAAGGGGCATCGACTTGCTCCGGCAACACAGGCGGTTGAGTGGGTATGCCCGCAAACCGGGGGGTTTGGACATTCAAACGAGATCCGCACGATTCTGCCGGCTGGGGAATTTCGGCATGGCATGGCGTCTACTTAGTAGCAGGCGACGCAGGCTCGCTTGGGGAATTCGTGCGGCGTTTTGGATAGTTCTCTCTCTACTGTCCGCACGACCTGACAATGCTCAGGAGCCCCAGCAAGGAAATGTCGACCTAACCGGACTCAGCATCGAGGATCTCGCGAAGGTCACGGTCGATTCGGTCTACGGGGCGTCCAAGTTCCTCCAGAAAGCTTCGGATTCTCCCACATCAGTAACGGTCGTAACGGCGGATGATATCCAGAGATATGGATATCGCACGCTTGCCGATGTGCTACAGACCGTGCGCGGTTTCTACGTCATTTACGACCGCAATTACACCTATGTTGGAGTGCGGGGCTTTTCACAACCGGGAGATTACAACGCGCGCATCCTGTTTCTCGTGGATGGTCACCGCATAAACGACAACATTTACGACGGAGCCTATGTCGGCACAGAATTCCCGGTGGACGTTGATTTGATCGAACGCATTGAAATTATTCGAGGACCCGATTCGTCGGTTTACGGCACTGGAGCGTTTGTGGCTGTGATTAACGTAATCACAAAACGCGGCCGCGACCTGAGCGCCGCCGAAACCTCGGCCGAAGCCGGCAGTTGGAATACCTACAAGGCGCGCCTTACCTACGGCGAACGATTCGACAGCGGACTGGAAACCCTCGCTTCTGGGTCGTTCTACGACAGCCAGGGACATAAGAATCTCTTCTTTCCGGAGTTCGACAGCCCCTCCACCAACAACGGTATCGCCCACGATGCGGATCGAGACCAGTCGTACAATTTCTTCGCGAATCTGCTGTACCGGGACTTTGACATCGATTTCGTCGAGGCGTCTCGCACGAAACACATCCCCACAGCGTCTTACGGCACCGTTTTCGACGATCCGCGGACCCGCACCACCGATGAGCGCGGCTATGTCGACGTCCAATATCACCATGTTTTCCGCTCATGGGAGACGCTCGGACGCCTCTCCTATGATTGGTACGGCTATCAGGGAATCTACATCTACGACTACTCGGGTATGGGTGTCCCGCCCTATACGCAAAATTACGATGCTGCCAACGGAACCTGGTGGGATTTTCAGGGCGATGCGTCTCGTGTTTTCTTCAAACGTCACAAGGTCACGTTAGGCACCGAGTTTCGCCAGGATTTGGGTCAGGACCAAACAAACTATGACATCCAGCCCTATCATCTTTACTTCAATAATCAGAATTCCTCTTGGATCGCAGCGTTGTATTTTCAGGACGAGTACTCAATTCGGAAGAATCTCACTTTCGTCGTTGGTCTGCGCAGTGACTGGCACGAGAGGTACGAAAACACTCTCAGTCCGCGCGTCGGCTTGCTGTTTGCTCTGACGCCCAACACCGCCATCCGGGCGAATTACAGCTGGGCGTTCCGCGATCCGAACAGTTTTGAGGCGTACTATGCCACCAACACAAACACCGCAAATCCTGCGCTGCAACCAGAGGGCATTCGTAGCTGGGAGTTGGACGTCGACCATCGCTTCGACAAGACATACTACGTCACAGCAGCTGCCTTTCTGAATCGTTACGACAGCCTGATCACGCCGTCCACCGTTCCCGCTACGGGAAACCAGATTTACCTGAATTCCACGCCAGTGCAGACCGAGGGAATCGAATGGGAGATCGGTGGAAAATGGTCCAATGGCATGGAAGGCGTGATTTCAGAGTCGGTGCAGGACTCGCGGAATGTAGTCACCCAAGCCGTATTGACCAACTCTCCCAAACAGCTGGGCAAGGTAAATTTCAGTCTTCCGATTATCCGAACAAAACTCTTTGCCAGCGCAGACGCTCAATACGTGAGCGCAGTGTAGTGCTCCCCGCTAAAACTGGACACCTCAGTTAGGTAGGATCAGGGCCTCCAAACAGGAGGCAACATGGGCAGGAAACCACGCGTAGATCGATCCCCGGAAGAGAAGTGGCAGATCGTGCAGGAAGGCATCAAGAGCGGGAACGTCTCGGAGACGTGTCGGCGGCACGGGATCGCTCCGAATCTGTTCTATCGCTGGAAGGATGAAGCGGAACAGGGAGCAAAGGCAGCGCTTGGGGGGAGAAGCGCTGCCGCGGCCGAAACCGAGAAGGACCATCGCATCCGGCAGTTGGAACGAACGCTGGGGCGGAAGTCGCTGGAGATTGAAATCCTAAAAAACGTCGTGGGGGAGTGAGCTGTGGTGCGGTTCACTCCCAGGCGCGGGAGATGGTGAGCGAGGGCTACACGGCCACGCTGGTGGCGGCGACGTTGGCCATCAGCCGGTCGAGTCTGTACTACCAGAAGCGACCACGAGGCAGCCGCGCTGACCGAACCTACGATGAGCAGATCGTGATGGCGTGCGGAGAGAAACTGGCCTACGGCTATCGGCGCGTGGCGTGGTGGCTGCAGCGGAAGAAAGGGCTTCCCGTGAATCGCAAGCGAGTGTTACGGGTGATGCGCGAACGTGGGTTGCTGGTGCGTTCTCGGCGCCTTCGAGCACGGCGGAAGAAAGAGTGGGGCCGCGTGGAAGCAGCCGAGCCGAATCAGATCTGGCAGTCGGACATGACCAAGATCTGGGCGGGTCCTGCCGTGGGTTGGGCGTACCTGGTGTGTGTGATCGACTGCTGCACGCGGGAGATCGTGGGATGGAATCTCTCGCACCGCTGCCGAACCGAAGATGCCCTGGCTGCGGTCGAGCAAGCAGTCCTGGCACGGCTGCCCGAGGGCAGCCGTGAAGCGAACGTGACGCTGACCACCGACAATGGCACGCAGTTTACTTCGTCGCGCTTCTTAGAAACGTTGGGTCGGCTCGGCATCACCCATCGGAGGACGGCCTATCATCACCCGGAAGGCAACAGCTACATCGAACGGTTCCATCGCAGCTTGAAAGAGGAGGAAGTCTGGACGGCCGAGTATCGGAGCTTGGAAGAAGCACGAGCCTCAATCGCTCGTTGGATCGAGGAGTACAATCACGACCGGCCTCACCGTGGAGTCGGAAATCGCACTCCGCACGAGGCTTTCTTGGCTTTCGCAGGTGTACTAAAAAACGAGGCCCTGACTGTCTAAATTAGTGGGGAGCACTACAGAGACCTAGCAATAGCGCTCGAAAAGATCGCTCCGTGGGACACGGTGCGTCATGCCCTGACGGCCATATTCGCAGAGCAGAAGAGCATTGAACGACGACAATTGCTCACTCCTGACCTTTCGAATTATCAAATTGTCTCCGCCATCGTTCAGGCTGAGCTAGAAGGAAAAGGATATGATCTTCAGAAAATCTCTTTTCGAACTTACCTGCGCGTCGGAAGGACCCTCCTAGAGCAGCTCGCCGATGCCTCTACCGCAATTTCGACCAAGGCTGTCCGCCCACGGTAGTTCGTACTAACCCCCTATTTTAGTCCAAGTGTCGATAAGCGAAACTATTTCCTAGAGGATTCGAATCCTCGGGAGAGTCGCTTGAGTCGTAGCGGCGAAATTGCAATTTGTCCCGGAACCAGCGTCCTATCTCGCTCCGCGGCATCCCGCCGTGTCGAAATTCGCCGTAGTCCTCATTTTTGTGTCACTGGAGCCAATCATGGATTCCCGACAGCAGATTAGCCGATTGCTTAAGGAACATCGAGCTGAACTCGTGAGGAAAAACAGACACGAGGTCTACCGATTGCCGAATGGGGCGATCTTCGTGACCGGGACCACGCAGACGGACGAGCGAGGCTGGCGAAACCGTCTTGCGCAGCTGCGGAGAGTGCTAGGTATCAAACCTCCCGCGAAGGCGGCTGCGCCCCCTAAGCAGAAGTTGATGGCCAGGAAGAAGAAAACGTCGAAGGATGCACCTAGCTTCGCATCGCCTCAAGTCATCTGTGAGTATTCGATCATTGGCGAGCGAACCAAATAGGCTATTTCCAGAGCCGAACGCGAGAACCCAAGGCATGAAAGTGGGCCCCGTCCGCCTAGTTGCGGCTCGCGGGCCTAACCCCAACTCTAAGGAGGAATCGCATGAATACCAGAAAAAGCAAAATATCGAGACCGACGTTTCTTCAAAAGGAAAAGCTGCGAATGAATCGCGCCGACTTGCGAGAACTAGAAGACCTTCTTAGCCATGTGAGACCTCTTATGTTGGTTATCTCACAGACCAAGCTCCGGAGCGACGACCTGAAGGCTCAGCTGCAGTTGCACGAATATTGGAAAGCGACGTCCGAGATGAGGGACCGACTAGAACGTGCCTCTCGTCGCTATAGGCAGGCTGAATTTCGATGCATCGATTCTGCGAGAGAGTCTGGCAAGCAGGCTTGTGAAGATCGAAACGCCGACATTCGAGGTCAGAATCAGGGTCGAAGGCCTCAGTCGCATTGATGAGGGACTTTTCTCTGCGGACCGCCGTCAATGGAAAGCGATCGGTATGGCGAAGCCCTTTCAACTCATCGAGGTTCACGGGGACGCCGTCGCAGAGGAGCATTTGGGAGCGACCGAATTCGCCGCGTGCTCTGGTGAAGTTGATGCCTGGAAGCCGGGCCGCGGTTGGCGGTCATTTCCAAATGTCAGTTTTGGAGGCTAGCGCGTTTCGGAAACTCGAAGAGGGCATCCGCGTGACGCCTTTTTTATGATTTAGAGAGGTGTATTCATGAATGGACGCGAAGTGCTTTTGCCTGCGGAACCAACTTCAACTTTACAACTCGAAAAATGCTGGACCGTCCAGGAGGTCGCCAAGAGCTGGAACCTCAGCACGGATACTGTGACGCGAATTTTCCGCAATGAGCCCGGTGTTCTTCGTATTCGTAGGGCGTCAGGGTTGCGACGTCGGGCTTACGAAACGCTTCGCATACCAGATAATGTGTTAAGGCGCGTGACCAAGAAATATTCAGTAGCCACATTCCCTGTTTAGAAGTATGGTACGTCACCTATGAAGTACCACATGTCAATTAACAGGGGAACGGAATGGAACCTGATTCGCGGAACCTCTATCGCAATCACGAACGAAAATGTAGCCATCGGCGCGAGGGTCGAAAATATAACAAGTGTCGCTGTCCAGTCTGGATAGATTTTAGCTACGCCGGACGGAGAGTCTGGAAGTCCCTAAGGACTCGCGATTGGAAGGTTGCCGAGAAGTTAGTTCGACAGTGGCTTGAGACAAACGATGTTGCACCTCGCGTAGAAGAAGGAGTGAGCCCCACTGCAGATGCACAGCAGGCCGCGAGTCAATCCCTGGAGGCCGCCTGCGCTGAATTTTTGGCGGACGCTGCGGCCAGGGGACTTCGTGAGGCAACGTTGTACAAATTCCGCCTTCTTCTTAGGCGGTTATTGATGTTCGCACAAGAACGTGGGCTCACCCTCGTAACAAATCTCAAGCTGGACGCGGTGCGGGAGTTTCGAGCGGTCTTACCTCACAAGAATACGGCTGCAAGGGAAGAGGCTTGAAGAACTGAGAGCGTTCTTCGGCTTTTGCCAGGACTCGGGATGGATTGCGAGCAATCCGGCGAAGAGCTTGAAGCCCCCACTTTACTATCGGGGCGCCGGTTGAGCCGTTTACGGACGAAGAGGTGGAAAGAATATTAGTCGCATGTGCCGCGTATTCCGAGAGTGCCGGTGAAGGGGCGCGGGAACTGGAGGCATTTGTGGAGGTCCTGTTGTGCACGGGTCTACGCATTCGCGATGCTGTGACACTTCGAAGGGATTGTGTCGCGGATGGCAAACTGCGCCTACGCACCGAGAAAACAGGAACAGTCGTTTGTTGCCCTCTCCCAGCGTCTCTGATCGAAAAGCTGGAAGGGATTCGCAGAACTTCCAGCCAGTACTTCTTCTGGTCGGGAGCCTCAACGCCCGAAGAGCCGGGTGGGCAATTTTCAGCGCTCCCTCAAGAAGCTATTCAGATTGGCAGGCGTGTCGGGCGGACATGCCCACAGATTTCGTCACACTTTTGCGAAACGCCTGCTGATGACCGGCGTTCCCCCGGACCGCGTGGCAGTTCTAATGGGGCATCGCAACTCGAGTATAACCATGAAGCATTACGCTGCGTGGGATAAGGACAAGGAAGAGCAGCTGGAAGCCGATGTCAGGGGTTCTTGGCGACAGGATGAGCCACTGGGGAGCCTTTCCAAATCGCTCAAACGGCCAGAATCCGCCATACAGCCGCTATACGCAGTCGCTCAGGTTGGATAAACTAAATGCCAACAACTAGATACAAACAGTGGAGGCGGGGGGAGTCGAACCCCCGTCCGAGAAGCCTTGCAACCCGAAGACTACATGCTTAGCCCGTTCCGTTTGTTTCGCCGACGACGCTCAGAGCGGGCAAGACGCGCCGCCGACTAGTCCGATAATCTCGCCGCCGCATTACGGACCGAAACGCGACAGCCAGCCTACTGTGTGACGCCTCATCTCAAGCGCGTAGGTGACGCCTGAGGAGACGCGCAGCTTACTTTTGGTTAGGCTGCGAGAGCCAACTGTGAGTTGCCAGTTGTGTTGTTTCACCCGATTGCGGGCAGGTGAGGCCCGGCATGCCTTCGAGCCGCGACAGCTTCCGTCGAAACCGTGTCGCCCCCGTTGGTAGGCTCTATTTTTAGCACGCGGGATTTTCGCAATCTGCGTTGACGGGGGCGTTTCCCGAGACTCGATCGATCTGCACGAAACTTTTTCGGACAATCTCTGCTGGCGGTGGCGGTCACGCAGAATGCCCGCTGAGCAGCATCTGAAAACGCCTTCGTATAAAACTCCTTTTGCGAGAGCAAGGCTGTACGCTCAGGAACGCTCTCCCGAATGTCCATTGACACCCCTGCGCGACCGTTTCCATAATTTCAAAATGGCGGAAAAAGCCTCGAAAGAGCGGGCAAAATCCCTCGAACGTGCCCTGGAAGAAGCTGTATCCCGGGCACTGCGAGATAATCTCGCGCCGCTCCAGCGCACCGCTGACGAGCTTCAGCAGGCGTACGCCGATCTTGTCGCCGCGTGCTCGTCGAGCCGTCCGACCAACGCGCTTCCCGCGATGCTTCGTGCGCAAACGGCTGCTTCAGCCCTCGCGGCAGGCCTTTCGGTGCTGTCGAATTTCGTCGCCGTGGCGCTGAATCCGCGCGATCGTCACGCAATCGAGGATGAGCCCGAAGCGAGGGAATCCGCCCGCGTCGCGGTGCAAGAAGTGGAAGAGGAACCGCCCGCTCACGCTCCGGCACCCGCGCATGCCGAACCCGAATCCGAATGGGCTGGAGACCGCTGAGGAAGCGCCCGTCGTTCCGGCGACGGCAAAGGGTGGGCACGAGGTCGAGGTTGTGCCGGAGCCGCACCGCCGAGGTCACTGCGGAAGTTGCCGCGGAAGAAACAGTCGCCGCTGAAACTGGGGTATTCGACCTTGCCAGCCTGCCCCCCGAGGTCCAAGATTTACACCGCCGGGCGAATCGTGTGGCGAAAGTCGCCATGCAGGACATAAAACTATTGCGGCCCAAGGACGTCCGGCTCGGCCGCGAGCACAAGGATATCTGTCATCGGTTGCGCAATGATCTCGATAAAGCCCGCAAGGAATACGACCGCCGTTTCCGCGCGATTCTGGAAGATCCCATCGACTACTTCCATCACTGGATGGTGGAAATTCTCGCCGAGGGCGATCCGCAAGCGCTCGGAGAGTATCCGTATCCCTCGCCCGTTCTGCGGCACTAAAATAGACTCCATGAAAACCGGCGTCCGGCTCGCTCTCGCCGCAGGAGTGTTGTTTGCGGTCTGCCCGCTTGCGCTGCCTGCGCGCACCAGGCCCACGGGACGCCCACGACACCGCCGCTGACGCGCAAGACGGTGGACGCTGCGAAATATCTCCAACAGCTTTCGCGCCAGTTGAAGGACAAGAATCCGGCGCCCGCTTACGCAACAGCTCAGCGCCTTCGCGCTGCAAAAAACTTCCGGCGCGTTTGGAATGCGTGCCGCGCTGGCGCTCGGCTATTTCGACTACACCAAAGCGCATTACGCGCAGGCCGCGAAATGGTTTGATCGCGCGAAAGGCGATCCGCTGCTGCGCGACTACCTGTTGTATTGGACGGCCGAGAACGATCTCGCGCAGGGCCACAGCGCCGACGCCGTCACCGAGCTGAAGCAGTTCCGCCAGGATTTTCCCGATTCCGTGATCACCGACCAGGCATTGCAAACTCTCGGCGAGGCAGCGCTCGCTTCGAATCAGCCCGCCGAGGCAGTCACGGCTCTGAACGCGTATTCGGCTACGCCCGATCGGCCGGCGCTGCTTTTCCTCCGCGCCGAAGCGCATGAGCAAGCGGGCGAAAAAGACCTGGCCGCCGCCGACTATCAGGCCGTCTACCTGCGATTCGCCGTGAGCGAGCAGGCAAGGGAAGCGACCATGAAACTCAGCTTCCTCGCCAGCACGCCCGGGACGCAAATTCCGCCAATTCCGCTCGACCAGCGCAACGCGCACGCCGGCGACATTGTTCAACGCAAAAGATTGGGGCAACGCGCGCAACGAGTATGCGCAGCTTTTGCCGGAGCTGACCGGCGCCGATCGCGAACGCGCGCAGCTTCGCATTCTCGAGTGCGGCGTTTCGCTCGGCGCAGACCCTGCCGCAAATGGCCTCATTTCAGGTGACCGATCCCGACGTGGACGCCGAACGCTTCTACGCGCTGGCACAGTATTACCGCTCGCTCGAGCAGGATGCCGAAATGGCGGCGGCCGTCGAAGGCGCAGCCTTGAAAGCGCCGCAGAGCCACTGGGCGGAATCGGCGCTGATGCTCGCCGCCAATGAGTATTGGGTGGAACTCGATCGCGATCACGCCGCCGGCTACTACAAACGGCTCGTGGAAGATTTTCCCGCGGCGCCCGACGCAATCCCCGCGCACTGGCGCGTTGCGTGGGTGGAAGTTCTGAAGCGGCAGCCCGACGCTGCGCAACTGCTCGCCGAACATGTCGAGCGGTACCCGATGTCGCAGTTCCTGCCCGACGCGCTCTACTGGCTCGGGCGTCTCGCAGAAGAAGCGGGGAATTCGGGAGTCGCGCGAAGTTACTATCAGAAGCTGGTGGAACGCTTCCCGCAAAACTATTTCGAAGCCGCCGCCGCCGCGCGGCTGCATGCAATGGGCAACGGAGTTGCCGACGATCCGGAGGCTCTCGCCTTCGTTCCTTCTCCGCCGGCTCCGGTGAAATTGGCAGACGACATCCCAGCGGCTGCGGCAGATCGCCAGGCGCGCGCGGACGCGTTGCGCTCGATTGCATTTGACGCCTCGGCCGAACTCGAATTGCGCGCGGCTTATGCCTCGACGGGCGAGCCGCGATTGCTTCTCGAAACCGCGCAAGCCGCGGTGGATGCAGGCCACATCGGCGAAGCGATTGTCGCCGTTCGCCAAGTTTATCCGCAACTCGAAGCGCGGCCCTTTGCGGATGTGCCGCACGACGTGTGGCTCACCGCGTACGCGATGCCGTTCAAGGGATCGATTCACCAGTGGTCCGCGAAGGCAGGCGTCGACCCGATGCTCGTCGCCGGCCTCATTCGCCAGGAATCGGCCTTCGCCGAGGAAGCGCGCTCGAACCGCAACGCGATGGGCCTGATGCAGCTCGAGCCGAAGACGGCCAAGCTTCTGGCGCGGCAATCCGGAGTTGGATACTCGCAGGTGCGGCTTTTCGAGGCCGACTACAACGTGCGCCTCGGCACGCTCTATCTCTCCAACCTCCGCAAGCAATTCGGCAGCATCGAATCGGCCCTGGCCGCGTACAATGCGGGAGAAGACCGCGTCATCGCCTGGACCGCGGGCCAGACCTATCGCGAGCCCGCGGAATTCGTCGATTCGATTCCGTTCACCGAAACGCGCGAATACGTTGAAATCGTCACGCGCAACGCGGACATCTATCGCAAGCTTTACGGAGCGCCGAATGAACCCCGCAAAGCCGCACCGGCCGCAAGCACCACTAGCCCTCGTCTTTCCGCGAAAGCCGAACGCTTCACCGAATCCGTGATTCGCGAGATGACGCGGCTCGCGCTGAAACACAACGCGGTGAATCTCTCGCAAGGTTTCCCCGATTTTCCCGCACCGGCTGAAATCAAGCGCGCCGCGCAGGACGCCATCGCCGCGGACATCAATCAGTACGCGATCACCTGGGGCTCGAAATCGTTTCGCAACGCGATTGCGGAAAAATTCGGGCGCGACACGGGACTCACCATCGATCCCGAGCGCGAAATCACGGTTTGCTGCGGCTCGACGGAGGCGATGATGTCCGCGATGATGGCCATCATCAATCCGGGCGACGAAGTGGTGGTCTTCGAGCCGTTCTACGAAAACTACGGTCCGGACGCGATTCTCTCGGGCGCGACCCCGCGTTTCGTCAAGCTCCGCGCGCCCGATTGGACGTTCGATCCCGACGAACTTGCCGCCGCGTTCGGCCCCTCGACGAAAGCGATCATCCTCAATACGCCGAATAATCCGACCGGCAAAGTTTTCGAGCGCGCCGAGCTCGAAGCGATTCGCGATCTGTGCGACCGCTGGAACGCGTTCGCGATCACCGACGAAATCTACGAGCACATGCTCTACGACGGCGCGAAACACATCTCCATGGCTTCGGTGC
>CAWBGW010000032.1:0-20719 GCA_963788345.1 uncultured Acidobacteriota bacterium
CAGCAGTGAGAACCGTTGCGCAAACAAACTTGGGCGGCTACTTCGTTGTCAACATCACGCTTTACACGCGCAAGCTGACACAAAGATGCGACATTTCCGGTGGTTTCTACAACATCTTCGATAAGCGGTATGCCGAATCCGGAAGTATCAATACGGTAGAAACATCGATTCCTCAGGACGGGCGCAGCTTTCGGATCAAACTGACCTACAGGCCTCATTTGAGCGCGAAATAGGAACGGGGAGCTATTGATCGCTAACGGCCAGCCAGATTCACGCATCGCCAAGCTCCGAACATACCCGAGGCTGGCCTCCTTTCCTTTGTCCCGCCGTGTATGTCCGCGTGCTTTCATTATTTTCTGCTTCGTGCTCCTGCACATGCAAACTCCAGTGACAGCCGCGGCTCAGGAACAGTCTGCAGGTGAATACGAATTGAAGGCAGCTGTGCTCTACAACCTGACGCAGTTCGTCCAATGGCCCAGCTCAAACGATCCCGATCCGCGAGCGCCCTTCCAGCTATGTGTTCTTGGCTGGGATCCATTCGGCAACTCGTTGACCTCGATAACCGCGAACAAGTCCGTGAACGGGAGACCTTTGGCGGTTCGTCGACTCCGAACCAGCAGCGAAGTTCGTGCGTGCAACGTTTTGTATATCAGTTCCTCCGAGCGACAGAGCATCGTGCCAACCCTCGCCAGTCTAAAGAGCGCCAGCGTCCTCACCGTTGGGGAGATGTCTCACTTCGCTGATCGCGGCGGCATGGTCCAATTCACACTTGAAGAAAAACGCGTTCGGTTCGACATCAATCTCGATGCAGCTTCGAATGCAGGGCTCAAGATCAGCTCCCGGCTCCTCGTCCTGGCGCGAATCGTAAAGGAACAAAGCGAAGATTCGAGACGGCGGCAAGTGCCCTGGGCTCAGGCAGAAGCGAGCGAGTACGCGAAAATCAGAAGTTGCGATCCGTTGATTCTATGCAGTCTCGTTGCTGAAAATCACATCGCACAAGAACGGGTTTATGGGACCGTTGCGGGGAAATCCAACGTCTGCAATCCTTTGCCTCCCTGGCCCAAGATGATGAATTTCACAACAGCCATGACGAAAATCTCCGCACTTGAACTTGCACTCGGCAGCCGCCGGGATACCTCGGGCAAGCCCTGGCACGGCCGCGTTTCATCCCGAGAAGAGGGTTAAAGCAAACTGCCTCGGATTCCAAATTATGTGTTAAAAAGAGACGCTCGAGAGGAGAAGTAAAACACGGGAGTTTTGCGAAGTGCAGTGCTAGAATCTCCGTCAAGTTTGTCTAGCTGCTGGAGTCAGACATGGTAATTGCTGATCGCTTGCGTGACTTACGAGAAGCAAAGAAGCTATCGCAGGGAGACATCGAGAAACGCACTGGTTTGCTGCGCTGCTACATCTCTCGAGTCGAAAACGGTCACACAATACCGGCAATCGAGACTCTGGAAAAGATGGCGCGAGCCATGGAAGTTCCTTTGTACCAACTCTTCTACGATGGCGACGAGAAGCCTCCCAAACCTCCAGCTCTTCCAAAGCACGCCAAGGACGATACTGCTTGGGGGCACTCGGGCAAGGATGCCCGCGTTCTCACTCAGTTCCGCCGGCTTCTTGGCCGAATGGACGGGCAGGACACGAAGCTCCTTTTCTCAATGGCTCAACAAATGGCGTCCAAACGCGCGACAGCCAAGTAGCCACGCCCGCGGAAGGCCCAGACTAAACCTGCTTGGAATCTAGAGGTCGAGCTTCGCAGGCTTTATAGCAGAATCCTCATTGCGTTCGCTCGCGCAGGGCGATCAATTCCGTGCTCACGGGGACGCCGCGAGTGACCTTCACTCGCAGCAAGGCTTCGAAGGGCTTTATTTCGCCTTCCTTGGAGACAGACAGGCGCAAGAGCAATTCCTCGACGGAGTCTTGTCGGCAGACATATTCGACCGCTCCTTGCGTGCCGAAAGTTGTAGTTCCCGCGAGAATCATGACGGATCGTCCGGCGTTGAGACCCGGCAGGAGAGCTATCACCGCGTAGTCTTCGGTGAGCGGAGAATTGGATGGGCTCGCAAGAACGGACTTCGGCTCACTTGGCGCGGCGTGTACGTTGACGATCGACAAATCTCCTTTCCGTGGACCTGACGCGACTCGCTGAAAAACAAACTCCCGGGTTCCAGGAATCTCAGTCAACGTCAGATTTTCCGAAGGGGAGCCGACGAAAATCAGATCATTGTTCTTGGCATCGTCCAAAGAGAAGAGGCTTCCGCGTTTCACCCGAATCTGCCGGTGAAAAAGTCCAAACACTTGATCCAGACTGTGCACGGCAAGGACCTCTCCCACACCCGTGTAATGATCGAATACAACATCCTTTGAATCACGCGCGGGGCTGTAGTACCGCAATCCGACTTCAGGACGGCCCACGAACGCAGCATTGCTGAATATCACCCACGGTTCATCGGACCCCGAGAGAAAAGGCGCCCAAAAAATTCGAAAGGCCGCAGGCGCTTGCTCGCCCTGGTTTGCCGAAGCGACGGCCGCCGGCTTTCGAGTGGCAACCAACACAAATATCGAAGCCAGCGCCGCCGCCAAAAGAACAGCCAGCGTAACAGCCGCGATCCTCCAAACCGTCGGAGCGCTCTGGGCTTCGACTCTCTCGGCTGCGAAGTCGAATCCGTTTGAAGGGTGCGCCTTTCGTAGCCGCGGCCCGATGATGAAAGGCGAGGTGATACGTCCCCTTCGGCAACTCCACGACGATGGGATCGTCCGTTCCTTCCGCGGTGTAATATTCCGCCAGCTTGGTTCGAAGCCTACCCGCCTGCACGCGAATCGTGGAATCCAACTGGGGATCGAAGTCTGGGGGCCGGCCGAAAACCTCTGTCGCGATCTGGTACTCCTTCAGCGGCTCTGCCGGGTGATCGACTGCCTGCCTAGCCAGATAACGGAGCAACTTACAGAGGGATTCGGAGCTGTGAAGAGCGTGGCTTCCAGCCAAGCGGTCGATCTGCCCCAAGAATTGGTCTCTTTGGGCCACGCGAATACCCGTAACTCCCATGTCACACGAAGGTAACAAACCTCCAAAACCACTGCAAGCGAGGCATTTGCGTCCGTAACAGTATCAAACTCACTGAAACTTCTGATGCCGCGCCTCGCGCATCAGAGTACACCAGCATTGGGGTGAGTGGTACGGCACGGCCTGAATCTCTTGGAAGGTCGTACGGCGACCTAAATCGAAAGCTCCGGAGTCCTGGGCTTGGTTTGTGTGCCGTTCGGCCCGCAACTCTCACCCCGGGGCATCAAATCTGGAAACCCAAACAACTAGGCAGGCGCGGAGAAACAATGGGGAGAGCGACGATGACAAAAGGAATTCTGAAGCGGATTATCCTGTTGGCGTCTTTCTTTGCCGTAGCGGGTATTTGCTTAGCGCAGACCGACACGGCGCGACTCGAAGGCACCGTCACAGACCCGAGCGGCGCAGCAGTTAGCGGCGCTACCGTCACGGTCACGGACGCTGATACAGGCCACTCCCAACCTGTAAAGACAAACACGGACGGATTCTATGTTGCTGCGGCTTTGCCTGCTGCGCACTATCACGTCGACTGTGGCAGAAAGACGGGTTCAAGACCGCGGCCCAGGATTTTGAGCTGCAGATCGCCCAGGTCGCAGTCGTCGACTTCAAGCTGGAGGTCGGCTCGATTTCGCAATCGGTGACTGTGGAGGCTGGCTCTCCGGTGATTGACGCAGCGGACTCCTCGATCGGCGAGGTCGTGGAAGCTCGACAAGTCGAGGAGATGCCGTTGAATGGCCGCAATTTCACGCAGCTTGCTTTGCTCGTACCGGGCGTTATTCGCGGAAGCGGCAACGCTACGGGCGCAGGTGGTAATGCGGAAACATTCCGCTACGGACAAGAAGGTGGGGCGTCACTGGTGGTGAATGGAGTCCGCGCCCAAGCCAACAACTTCATTTTGGACGGAATCGATAACAATGACGCTCTGGTGAACACCATTGTGATTTTCCCGCCTGCCGATGCCATCGAGGAGTTCAGAGTGCAGACCAACATCGCTCCTGCACAGTTCGGCCGAGCCGGCGGAGCCTTGGTGGTGACCTCCATCAAGCCCGGGACCAACGACTACCATGGCAGCGCGTTCTGGTTCAACCGCAACAAAGAGCTGAACGCCGAAGATTTCTTTTCCGGTCCGCCCACTCCCAGTTTCGTGCGCAACCAGTTTGGCGGGTCCGCGGGAGGGCCCATCATCAAGAACAAGCTCTTTATCTTTGGCGATTATCAGGGATTGCGGCAAAACGTGCCCAGCGGACCGTCCTACGCGACGGTGCCCACAGACCTGATGCGGAAAGGCGACTTCTCTGAGTTGCTGATTCCTGCGGACACTACCGGACTGAGCCTGCCGACAGGCCCCCCGCTAGTGAAGAACGGCCCGAACCAACCCGCCCCCATCTATGACCCGTCGACCGACGGCACGGTGGGTGTCACGCCAACCAATCCCAACGGCGCTCTGCAGTTCATGGGCACTGGCGCACAGCCGAACGTCATCCCTTCGAATCGGCAAAACCCCGCGGCCATTGCTTACCTCGCCGCGTACCCCGAGCCAAATTGCGGACCGGGGCGCACGATACAAGACAACAATTGCGATGACCTCTATCACAATTTCAAAATCGAGAGAACAGTTATTGAGAATTGGAATGATTGGGACCTCCGCGGCGATTACATCGTCGACACCAAGAACTCTTTGTTCGTACGTTTCAGCCACGGCCATACCGACCAAACGAACACCACTTCCTTGGGCGTTCTGCCTTCGGGCTTCGGCTCCGGGACGAATTTCAACTGGCCCAACGGCGCTTCGATCGGCCTGACCACGACGCTCAGCCCAACGATGACCAACGAATTTCGCGGCGGATATGTCCGGGACCAGTACGGGTATATGCCGCCATTGAACAACGTTGCCTGGTGCACGCAGTTTGGCATCGCCAACTGCTATACAGTGACGAATACGGGCATTGCGTTGATCGGGGGATACGCTTCGCAAATTGAGTACACCGGAGATTATGGGGTTTACTTGATTCCGCAGACCGGCTTCAACTTCAACGACTCAGTTACTTGGATCAAGGGCAGGCATACAGTCAAAGTAGGTGGAGACATTCTGCGCCGTGAACTGAATTTGTACCGGCCGCTTGCGGGCAAAGGCTTTTTCGGACTTGCCGGCAATGGCAGCAGCCCCTCCAGTTGGGTTCGGGACACACAGACACGGGCTACGAAGTTGCGGACTTGTTCGCAGGCTTCGTGGACGGCTACGCGCACGGCACTCCTTTTGGCATGGTTGGCACGCGCAGTTGGGAAAACGGGTTCTTCGCCCAGGATGACTTCCGCGTGACGCGCCGCCTGACACTGAACCTGGGATTGCGCTATGACATCCTCACTTGGCCCGTTGAGGTTGACAACAGGCAGGCGAATTTCGACCTGACGACCGGAGCTCTCGTCGTGGCCGGAAGCAACGGCACGCTGCGCACCTCGATTCCCAATGACTATCATGACTTCGGCCCACGCCTCGGCTTTGCCTATCAACTCACGGGTGATGGCAAAACCGTTTTGCGCGGGGGATACGGGCTCTTTTATTTCATCGACCGGGGCGGCATCAGCAACCAGTTGGCCCAGAATCCCCCGTTCGCAGGTGAAAACACGGTTACCTACGCGCAGGGTTATCGGATCACGCTAACGGGCTCTCTGCCTTGCGAACCGACCTGCACACCGGCAGAGCTAATTTCTACCAATGCCACCGGGCCGTTGCCGAGTGGAAGTTTCACCAATTTGAACCTGTCCGCACCGACGGGCGTGAGCGTTGTCGGCCTGCTTTCGCAGAACGTGACACCTGAGGTCTCCGAGTGGAACCTTCAGTTGCAGAGGCAAATCGGCACGAACCAATCGCTTAGCGTCGCCTACGTGGGCACACATGGGGCGCACCTCATGCGGAATTACAATGCCGACCAGACTCTGTACGGCACCGGTGCACAAGCTCTATCCGCAGTTGGGCAGCATCACGATCCAGGACTCCAGGGGCAAATCGGACTATGACGCCATGCAAATACAGTACGAACACCGTTTGGCCGCAGGCTTAGAGGCCACCGGGGCATTCACGTGGTCCAAGACGACCGATGACTCCTGCGGCAATCTGGACGCCTGCAATCCGCAGCTCTACACCGACTACGCAATTGAACACGGTTTGTCCACCCAGGACGTGGATTACGTCTTTAGCCCAAGCGTGATTTATGAACTGCCCTTTGGCCGCGGAAAACGTTGGGGCGGAGACGTTTCCAAGTGGGTCGATTACGCCATTGGAGGCTGGCAATTGAACGCCATCTACTCGCTGGAAGGCGGAACTCCTTTCAGCATCACCGCCAGCGGCAATCCCAGCAGTACGCGCGCAGATCTCGTCGGCAAGCCAGTCATAAATCCAGGCAGTATCACGAACTACGTCGAACCGGGCGCCTTCGCCGTGCCAGCCTCGGCTGCGAACATCTACCTTGCTCCCGGCACTTCCGGCCGCGATATGATTCGCGGTCCCGGGTTCTCGAACATAGATTTTGCTATGTTCAAGAACGTCGCAATCACCGAGCGGTACAGGGTACAGTTCCGCGTTCAAGCGTACAACCTGACCAATACGCCGCACTTCGCCAATCCGTACGATACGAACCTATAACGATGGACACATCGGGGCGATTAACAGCGTTCTGACAAATAGCTGGCGCCAGGTCGAACTGGCCGTTGCGGTTTACCTTCTAGCCGGGTTGCCGGTGGCAGCGGGCAGATAAGACACGGACTATGACGTGTCCGACACTCTGTTGAGGAGCGGACTAACCGCCGCTCCTCAACCTGACATGCGATATAGTCTGGGGCCACATACGTGATTCGGCACGCTCACCGTCCACTTGCTTTGGCGTTTCTGCTCATCTGCACGATTACTGCGCTTGCGCCGGTGTCGGCTGCGCCTTCACAGCCATCGCACGCTCAGACTGCAGGGCCACAAGTGACAAAGCTGGAACCGCCGAACTGGTGGATCGATTTTGTGCCGGACTTGGAGCTGATGATCACCGGGAACAATCTCGAGAGGCGCCAGGATTGCCTGCTCTCAAACGGGTGTCACTATCGTGCGATCGAAGGTGACAGGCAGCGGGCACTACGTGTTTTTGTGGCTGAAGATTGCGCCTTCGGCGCCGGCGGGCCCAATCACGTTCAACGTCGAAACTCAAGCTGGAAAGACGTCCGTCAATTTTTCTCTTGAGCGTCGATCTTCACGCTCAGGGAAGTTTCAGGGCTTTTCGCAAGACGACGTGATTTACCTCATCATGCCGGACCGGTTCGCTGATGGCGATCCGAGCAACGACGAGCTCGCGAGTTCGCCGGGCACATACGACCGGTCGAAAGCCGCGTGCGTATCATGGCGGGGACCTGCGAGGCATTCGCGAACACCTCGATTATCTGCGCGACCTCGGCGTGACGACGATCTGGCTTACGCCGGTCGTCGAGAATGACCCGGCATCGCCGCAGGACTATCACGGCTACGGCGCGGTCGACGAATATGCCGTCGAGCAGCATTTCGGCACGATGAAAGACCTTCAGGATCTGGTGAGCTCGGCTCACGCTAAAGGCCTGAAGACGATCCTCGATTTTGTCCCGAACCACGTCGGGCCACGCCACCCTTGGGCGGACGCGCCTCCTGAGCCCGATTGGTTTCACGGCACAAAAGATCATCACACGACTTCGAACGGAAACTTTCAATACCTCGCCGACCCGCATGCGCCGCCTCGCTACTGGCGCGATGTGGTCGATGGCTGGTTTGCGGGCATTCTGCCCGACCTGAATCAGGAGAACCCAGACGTCGCGCAGTATTTCACTCAGAACGCGCTATGGTGGGCTGAAGAAACCGGTATCGATGGCTACAGGCTGGACACTTTCCCCTATGTGTCGCGCAGTTTCTGGTCGCAGTGGCATCAGGCTCTTCGCAGCATTTATCCGCACGCTGACGACGGTGGGCGAGGTATTCAACCGCAACCCAGACGTCACATCCTTCTTCGCGGGAGGGCGCGCGCAATTCGATGGAATCGATTCGGGCGTTTCGACGGTCTTCGATTTTCCGCTATTCAATGCGTTCCGCGATGTAGTCAGCGGCGGGACTCCGGTGCAGACCATCACCGATGTTCTCTCGCGCGATCGCCTCTATCCCCATCCCGAATTGCTCGTCCCTTTTCTAGGCAATCACGATGTCCGGCGCCTGGCAAGCCTGCCTGACATGTCTGCCGAAAAACTGAAGCTTGCGTTCTCGGTTCTGCTGACGATGCGGGGAATCCCCGAAATCTACTACGGCGACGAAATCGGTATGACGGGAGGCGACGACCCGGACAATCGTCACGATTTCCCCGGCGGATTTCCTGGCGATGCTCGCGATGCGTTTCTCGAGTCAGGTCGCACGCCGCAGCAGCAGGAGCTGTTTTCGCACATTCAGCATCTGCTGGCTTTGCGCCGCGACCACGCGTCGCTTCGCCAAGGCCAACTCTGGAATATCTTCTGGAACCAGACGACGTACGCTTTCGCGCGAATCTCGAAAGACGAGCGCGTGCTGGTGGTCATGAATGTGGCGGGAAATGCCCAGTCAGTGGCGTTCTCACTTTCGGACACACCCCTGGCTGGAACTTCGAGACTTGTCCCGCTCTTCGGCGGCAGCCCACAGCAAATTCAAAACGATCGAGTCGACACGGTCGTCCCGGCCGACGGCGTCCAAATGTATTTGGTGGCGAAATGACGCGCACGCAGAAAATTCTTCTTGCCGCTGATTTCGGCGATCGTGCTAGTCCCGACAAGTTTGTTTGCGCAGTCCGCGCCAGGAGCACCGGGAGCGCTTCCCACTTGGACGTCCGGCGGCAAAGAGGGCGTGGGAACGTCGGCCACGGCCCAATCGAAGGTCTGGTTCACGCTGCAAGGCGGAGCGATGACCGAGGTCTACTATCCGCGGCTCGACACGGCCAACGTTCGCACGCTCGAATTCGCTGTGAGCGACGGGAGTAGGGTCTGGCTCGAGTCGAAGGACATGGAGCACTCGATCGAGTGGATTGACCAGAATGCCCTAGTCTTTCGCCAAACGAGCCGCGACCTCGGCGGCCACTTCCGAATCAGCAAGACGTACGTCGCAGATCCGCAGCACGACACGGTGCTGATCGAAGTGGAGTTTTCGGCTCCTCAGGCTTCTTCTCTGTATCTACTTTACGATCCTTCGCTGAAGAATTCCGGCTATGGCGACACGGGCTACTCACAAGGCGATGCGCTCGTCACACAAAAGCAAGACGTCGCATCCGCTCTCGTCAGCAGCTCCGGATTCGAGAAGACTTCCAGCGGGTTCTCGGGCGCGAGCGACGGCTACACCGATCTCCTTCTGCACCATCGGCTCGATTGGTCCTACTCGCGCGCTGAGAATGGGAATGTCATTCAGGCCGCAAAAATCAACAGCACACACTTCACGCTTGCTCTCGGTTTTGGTCCCACTCCTTCGGCTGCCGTTGAAAGCGCGCGCACCAGCCTGCAACGAGGTTTCGGATCGGTGAGTTCGGAATATGTCCAGGGCTGGCGGGAGTACTTGCAGAGTCTCCGGCCACAGGACGGCCCCTACGCGAGCGAATTCCGTCTTGCGACGATGGTTTTGAAAGCTCACGAAGATAAGACCTATCGCGGCGCGGTTATCGCTTCGATGAGTATTCCCTGGGGAAACGCGGTGAAAGCGGACGCTCCCACAGTCGGTGGTTATCACCTGGTTTGGGCGCGCGACCTCTACGAAGTTGCGACGGCCTTCCTTGCCGCCGGCGATCACGCCGCCGCCGAGCGGGCCCTCACATATTTGTTCACCGTCCAACAAAAACCTGACGGAAGTTTTCCTCAGAATAGTTGGCTCGACGGCAAGCCCTACTGGACCGCTTTGCAAATGGATGAAATGTCATATCCGATGATCCTTGCCTGGCAACTGGACAAGACCGATGGCGATACCTGGACGCACCACGTGCGTCCCGAGGCCGAATTTGTTCTGAGTCATGGTCCGGCGACTCAGGAGGAGCGCTGGGAGGAAGTGCCGGGCTATTCGCCGTCAACGATCGCTGCTGAAATCGCCGGCTTGGTGTGCGCCGCCGATATTGCCCGCAAAAACGGAGCCACCCAAGACGCGGAACGCTATCTCCATACCGCCGATGACTGGAATGCGAATATCGAGACCTGGCTCGTTACGAAGAGTGGGCATCTCAGTCCCGCCGGTGATTCTGACGCGTATTACATTCGCATCGACAAGGGCAAGGATCCGAACAATGGTGAGCAGCTCGACGTTCACAATGGCGGCGGAGTGTGGGATCAGCGCGACGTGGTGGATGCCGGCTTTCTCGAGCTGGTTCGGCTGGGCATTCGTCCGGCGAACGATCCAACCATCCAGAATTCAGTGAGGGTAATCGACTCAACCATTCGCGTCGAAACACCGAATGGACCTTCCTTCTATCGATACAATCACGATGGCTATGGTGAAACGTTCTTTGGAGGCCCCTGGCAGGGGCAAGGCATCGGGAGAATCTGGCCGATCTTTACGGGCGAACGCGGAGAATATGAAATTGCTCTTGGTCGCAATCCCTCGCTATACCTCGACGCCATGCTTCACTTCGCGAACGCAGGCGGCATGATTCCAGAACAGGTCTGGGATCGCGCGGAGCCGACGTCATCGCACTTCGTTTTCGGATCAGGAACCGGCAGCGCGACCCCTCTCGCGTGGAGCATGGCGCAGTTCATCCGGCTGGTGATGTGCGCGCAGGAAAAGCGCATCGTCGAACAGCCCACCATCGTGGCCGACCACTTCCTAAAGCGTCAACCCTAGGATTACCTCCGCCCACCCCGCGCCGAAATTCGGACCTCGTTAAATACCGGAATGCGTAAAGGCGAAATTCACGGCCTTCGATGGGACCATGTGAATCTCCCGAATCGGCTCATCACGATCTATAACGAAAGACTACTCACAGTGACCGACGTATCCCGATGAACGAAGTCGTCTTTGAGCAGCTATTGAATCTCTGGCAACAGCGTAAGAGCGAATTTGTTTTTCCCAGTCCTAGCAAGACGCGTGAGCGTTTCCGTGACCCGAAGGTGGGATTCATGAAGGCTGTGCGACTGCCGAAAATACCCGATCTGCGATTTCACGGTTTACGGCATACGTTTGCAACTCGTCTCGTGCGGGCAAGCGTCGATCTGGTCACAGTTCATCACCTGCTGGGGCACAGAACGACAAACACGACTACGCGCTATGCTCATTCGTTTGCCGATGATAAAATGGCCGCTGTTAGGCGTCTGGATTTCGCTGGTGTTCACTGATTTTTGATCCAGACCGGACGCAAAACGGACTCCGAGCTGATTTCAGCAAGGATCGCTACGGGGTCTAAAGCACTACCTGCCAGTAAGATGGGCCTGTAGCTCAGGTGGCTAGAGCGCGCCCCTGATAAGGGCGAGGTCGACTGTTCAAGTCAGTCCAGGCCCACCAGCCTTCGCTGCGACAACGAAGGCTGCCGCGCCGAAGCCCGAAGGGCGGAGGCGGGCATGGCGCTTGCGAGCTTCGGCTCGGCGAGCCAGCATCCCTGACGAGAAATTCCATGTGGACGCGACTTCCACGATCAGCTCACCCAAGCCGCAATAGCGCCGGAGCAACACCGAAACTGGTCGCACTGGCGCGTCGGCATCAGTACAGCCCCACATAGCCTAGAGTCTGAATAATGATGGCAGTCCGCCACTGACGTGTCGTAACCTACGCTTCTGCTGACTGATTCGGGACGGACTTGGTTGTTAACGTCAACCCAGGCATACCAGCCTGGACGCTGAGATGGTGCAAGTTTCTGATTCCTCGGCTGTGGTCTACCAAGCGTGGACCGGCGTGGCCCTCGTCTTCGCCTACTATCTTCTGGCTACAGTTGCGTTTCGGTGGCGCTGGCGGACGGGTGTCACAGTCACGAAGTACGAGCCGCCGCAAGGCATTTCCCCGGCCATCGCTGCGTTCCTCTGGGAACGAGGCCGTTGCGAGAGAGCGTTCGCGGCCGCCTTCGTGTCCGCAGCGGCAAAAGGGGCTGTGACGATCCAGCAGAAGGAAGATGCTTTTCTGCTGCAGCGGGTGCGAAAGGCTAACCTTTCGCTCTCCGCGGATGAATCCTGCATACTCAACTCCATTTTCCCCGGCAGCCAGGATGAATATTCGTTCAATGCGTTCGAATACCGCCGGCTCGATGATGCCTTCGACGAGTTTCGAAAAATCATCAAGCAGACCGTCAAACCAGGGCTCGTTTCCGCTCACTTCGTCGTTTGGCTCACAGGTGTTTTGTTCTCGGCGGCAATTCTCGTACGCGTGTTCGCAGCCCTTCCGCTTCAAACAAGCGGACTCTCTTTGCTCTCGATTTATCCGCTGGTGTGGATAGCCGTTGGCGGCTCTTGTTTTGTGGCAGCATTGCACGCGTGGCCAGCGACGTTGCGGAGGTTGTCTTCATTTATTCCGGGAGTAAAAGGGCGGCGCCGGCCGTTGAGTGCAAGCGATGCGCTTCCCGTTTTTCTGTCAGCTTCGGCTCTTCTGGGATTTGGATTCCTGGGATCGTTTACGTCGCCGGAGTTTGCGTCGTTGACCGCGGCTGTCCTACTCGTGTGCGTTGTTTTTCGTCACGCACTTGAATCGCCTACCAGCGCGGGTTACCGAGCCCTGGTGGAATTGAAGGGTTTCCGCGAGTTCCTCTCGCGCGCGGAAGCGGACCAGCTGAATCGCGTCAATCGCCCTGGCGCGAGCCCCGAGGTTCTTACGAGATTCAGTGCGTACTCTGTTGCTCTCGACGTTGAACGGGGCTGGGGAGAAGGTCTCGCAGAAAATCTACTTGAATTGCTGCAGTTCGACGAAGCTTACCGTCGCTCTCCCGCGTCGGTCATACAAATGCTCTCGGTCCCGGACGGGAAGGAAGTGGAGCACTTTATCCAGTTGGGAATTTCGCCGAAGAAGAGTTCAGATTCAGACGCTTCCTGAAGCGCTTCGCTGCAAATGGCATAGATGCGATTTGCTACTTCGCGGGCGCCGGGTAGTCGGTCAACTCGGTGTTGTGCATGACGAGTATCAGCCAGGAGCCATCGGCTTGTTTGGCCATCACCCAGTTCAGAAGTCCCCTGCGATAGGGCCGCGGTTTGCCGTCCGGGGATTTTGCGCCCGTCATTTCCCAGTCGATGTCCACGGCAGCCAGATCCGGCTTGAGGAATCGAATGCTGCGGATTTTGCCGGTTTGATGGCTGTCCTTGAAGATGCCCGCAAACGCGGAGGCGTGAAACGCCTCCACATTCGCGCGGCCCTGAGCGTGCGCGCCGGCTACATTCGTGAAATCCGCATCATCCGTGAAGGTCAGTGCGAACGCGTGCGCATCATGTGTGTTCCAGGCGTCGCGGAATCGATCCAGGGTCTGCGCGATGGCGGCGCGGTCCTTTTCCTCCGAACCGCTGGCGCTGCTCTGACGTGGCATTGCGGGAACCCTCCCCAAGGCAAAGATTGCGGCGAACAGAACCACGATGTGTGGCTCTTGCATCGAAAGCCTCCGGTCCGAACAGTACGTTCGAGCTAGATTGAAACCGCTCCGGCCACGCAGGTCAAGCAAAAGCGCTCATCCATTTGCCCGAGCATGCGCTTTACGCACAGCGTAGCGCCAGCGCAGAAAGCCGAACACGACGATCAGCAAGCAGCAAACTTCGACGAACACCTTTTCACCATCAAACGGGTCGAGCGGCGTGTTCTTCAAATTCGGGTCGGTGAAGATGCTGTGCCAGAAGAGCGCGATCGCGGCGGCGTAGATGACGAAATGAAACGACTTCCACAGCCGGCGTCCAAGCTGCAACCGAAAATACGACGTGATCGCTACGACCGCGATGCAATAGAGTGCAATCGCTCCAATCGTGTTTTCGAGCGGCTGACTGGGTGAGTGGACCGGGTAGATAACGTCGAGAATGCGAAAACGCGCGGTAGACGAGAACAGCAGTACCGTGGGATGCAGGACAGAAACTCCCAGCACCGAATAGCCGCTCCACTTATGGATCCGGAAGATATTGAAACGCCGGTGGGGCCAGTATCGCCACGGGCTGTACCGCACCGCGATCAAGAAACCGATCATCAGGTTCAGCGTGACCAGTCCGACCGCCACCAGGCCCACATCCGCCGACAAATCAATCGCGCTCATTCGCCCTCTAGAGACGTGCGGGACTTGAAACTGGGTTCCGAGCCACTCGTTGGCGGCGCGAAATCATAGACCAATCCTCAACGCCAGCAAAGAGGCGCTGACTTTGCAAGTCTCCCGCTGGCGCCCGCGCGGTCCTGTCCGATTCAGCGACACCACATCCCACAAGCGGCCAACCCGTACTTCAGACGCCGAGCAATTATTCCCGTAAGTCTCGCATTTTCTTTAACTTCACTCCACGTCGGAGAGGCAAAGAACTTGCCTCGTTTCTCGACAGTTTCGGTAGAAGTGTGTTCGTCGAGCGTCAAGTTCCAACGGTTTCAGGTCCCAAGATGAGGGTTACATAGCCTAACGGAGACAATCGATGCAAACGTTCCTGCAGGATCTGCGCTACGGAATCCGGATGCTGGTGAAGAATCCGGCGTTCACGGCGGTCGCTACGCTGACGCTTGCCCTGGGGATTGGCGGGAATACCGCGATTTTCACCGTCGTCAATTCCGTGCTGCTCAGGTCATTGCCCGTGAAGGATCCGCAGCAACTCGTTTTCCTCACCGATCCCAATGATCATGGAATGCACGTCGGAAGCCAGGACGGCGACCGCAATATGTTGACGTACCCCGAGTTTCAGGATCTCAGCGCGCGGAACGAGGTTTTCTCCGGCCTGTTGGCTGCCGACAGCAGTGTGGCGAAACTGCCCGTGAGCGTCGACGAAGCGAGTCAGGCAGGCCAGGGCGCTCCGGCCTTTGTGAACCTGGTCAGCGGCTCGTATTTTTCAGTCCTAGATGTGAATCCGATTCTCGGGCACGTTTTTGGCGCTGAAGTGGACAAGGCGCGCGACGCGAATCCAGTCGCCGTCATCAGCTACAGCTTCTGGCAAGGCCGATTGGGAGGCGATCCCTCTGTGCTCGGCCGCAAGATTCGCATCCGCGACACTTCCTACGATGTCATCGGCGTAATGCCGGCTCGTTTTTTCGGTGAAACGATCGGCTTCGCGCCGGACGTCTGGGTGCCGTTGACCATGCAGGCCGAACTTTTCCCCGGTCGAGATTATCTTTCCACTGAAAAGGAGCCCGTCGAGAAGACGATGTGGTTGCAAGTGATTGGGCGGCGGAAGCCCGGCGTCACTCTCGAACAGGCCAAGGCCAGCATCAACGTCAACTTTCAGAATTACTTGCAGTCGCAGATCGGCTCGAAAATGTCTGACAAGGACCGGCGCGACTTTCTGGACCAGCGTCTTGCCGTCACGGACGGCAGCCGCGGCGCATCGACGCTGCGCGAACAGTTCGGCCAGCCGCTGCTGATATTGATGGGAGTCGTGGGACTGGTCCTGCTGATTGCCTGCGCGAATGTTGCAAACCTTCTTCTCGCGCGCGCCGCTTCCCGAGAGAAGGAAATCGCGGTTCGCATTTCACTCGGCGCCGGGCGTTCTCGCCTGTTTCGACAATTGCTGACGGAAAGCATTCTGCTTGCCGCCGTGGGAGGTGCGATCGGTCTCATCTTCGCGCAGTGGGCTGATTCCGTGCTTCTTGGACTTGTCACGCAGCGCGGCCGAACCATAGCTCTCGACATTCATCCCGATGCCAAGATTCTTGGCTTCACGCTGGCCGTCTCGCTGCTCACGGGAATTCTTTTCGGCCTCGCGCCGGCGTTTCGGGCCGCTCGCGTGGACCTGAATTCCATTTTGAAAGCGAACTCACGCGGCGTCGTTGGTGGAGCAGGTGGCCGCTTCTCGATAGGCAAGATTCTGATCGTTGCACAGGTTGCGTTGTCGCTCTTCTGCTGGTGATTGCCGGCCTCTTCGTCCACAGCTTCCAGAAACTCGGGAACGTTCAACTCGGCTACGACCGCGAACACCTGATGATCTTCAGCTTGGCTCCCATCGAATACGGCTACAAAGTAGGGCCGCCCATCACGCAGCTTTACCAAGAGGTGCTCGAACGCGTCGGCGCTGTTCCCGGCGTGCGCGGAGTCACGTTCTCGGAGAATGGCCTTTTCAGCCATCATGAATCCGCAGATCCGATTTCGATCGAGGGCTTCACTCCGCAGTCAGGCCAGGATATGGAAGCGCGCTTCGACCAAGTGGGTCCGAACTATTTCTCCACCGTCGGAATTCCGATTCTGCTCGGCCGCGAAATTGGCCCGCAGGACGGCGGCAATGGCCAGCGCGTGGGCGTAATCAATGAAACGATGGCGAAATATTATTTCGGCAAATCGAGCCCCATCGGACGGCGTATTTGGGACGAGTTTCCCACGAATCGCACTGATTTCATCGTCGTGGGTGTGGCAGCCGATGCGAAATACCTCAGCGTCCGCGAAAAAACTCCGAGGCGCTTCTATGTGCCCTTCTTCAACCCGGTTGTGCCCGACACCTCCTTCGCCAGCATCGAAGTTCGCGCCAGCGGCAGTCCTTCCGCGATCACGGCTGACGTTCGCGAAGCGGTGAAACAAGCCGCGCCGAATCTTCCGCCGATTCAGATCGCGACCATGAACGAGCTTGTGGCTGATTCGCTGACGCAGGACACGATGCTGACTACGCTTTCCGGCTTTTTCGGCGGGCTCGCAGTCCTGCTCGCGTGCATTGGAATCTACGGCATCATGGCGTACGCGGTGGCCAATCGGACCAACGAGATCGGCATTCGCATGGCGCTCGGTGCGCAGGGCAAAGATGTTCTCGGGCTGATTCTGCGTGAGTCGATGCTGCTCGTCCTGATCGGCGTGCTCATCGGCTTGCCCGCGGTATTCGCCACGTGGAAACTGATCAAGAGCTTGCTCTTCGGACTCACGCCGGCCGATCCCGTTGCGCTGGCCGCAGCCACGGTGTTGATGTTCGCCGTAGCGGCGATTGCCGGCTACATTCCGGCTCGGCGCGCGTCGAGAACGAGTCCGCTCGAAGCCCTGCGCTACGAATGATTGAGGGTTCTGATTAATCGGGAGAAGCGCACAGGAGCGTCGCACATGGGACGATTCTTGCAAGACATCCGCTACGGAGCACGCATCCTTCGCAAGGACCTCGGTTTCACTATCGTCGCCGTGCTCACGCTGGCGCTGGGCATTGGCGCGAACACCGCGATTTTTAGCCTCGTCAACGGCGTGCTCTTGCAGCCGCTCCCGTACCCTGATCCCGGCCAACTCGTCCGCGTCTTTACCGTTCTGGCGACGCAGCCGCACTTCCCGATGGCAGTGGCCGATTTTTACGACTACCGCGAACGCACCAGCGTCTTCGCAAGCTCCGCGCTCTATGCCGAGCGCGACCTCGACCTCACCACCAACGACCGCCCCGAACATCTCTCCGGCATGGCCGTCACGCACGAATATTTCCAAGTTCTCGGTTATCACCCGATTCTCGGCCGTGATTTCGACGAGAAAGAGGAATACAAGAAAAACAATTACGTCGTCGTTCTCAGCGAACGCCTGTGGCGAACGCGCTTCAATGCCGATCCCACCATCGTCGGCAAGGGGCTGGTGCTTTCGGGTGAATCGTTCACAGTGATTGGAATCATGCCTGCCGGCATACAGCACGTCGGAGGTGATTTTCACACTCCCGCGCATGGCGAAACGGTGGACTTCTGGTGGCCGCTGGCGCTTCTCCCGCACGACGTAGGGGGATGCGACCGTGGCTGCCACTACCTGAACATGGTCGCGCGCCTGAAGCCCGGCGTCACAGTGGCGCAGGCCAGCGCCGTGATGAACTCGGTTGCCGCTCAGCTTGCGAAGCAGTTTCACGATCCCGGCGCGGACATTCACGCCCTCGTCGTCCCGCTGAAGGAAGAGATCGTCGGACGCGCCCGCCTGATGCTCTCGGTTCTGATGGGAGCGGTGGGATTCCTGCTCTTGATCGCGTGCGTCAATGTCGCGAATCTCGCGCTCTCTCGCGCGACCGGAAGGAGTCGCGAGATTGCGATGCGTTCCGTGCTTGGCGCCAGTGGTCTGCGGATCGTTCGCCAGTTGCTTACGGAAAGCTTCTTGCTCGCGTTCTTCGGCTGCATCTTCAGGAGTCGTTTTCGCGGTCTGGGGCGTCGCGGCGCTCGTTGCGCTCAGCCCTGACAAGCTGCCTCGCCTGAAAGCGGTGCATATCGATGGACACGTTCTGCTGTTCGCTGTGATTGTCACGTTCTTCACGGCTGTGATCTTCGGCCTTGCGCCGGCTCTCGCTATCGTCCGCTCCGATGTGAATCGCTCGCTGAAAGACGGCGACCGCGGCTCGACTGCCGGCGGGTCGCGCGGCCGGCTTCGTAATTGGCTCGTCGCGACCGAAATGGCGCTGGCTCTCGTGTTGCTCGCCGGCGCCGGTCTTCTGATGCGCACATTCGTGAACCTCGAGCACGTCAACATGGGATTCAATCCGGACAATGTTCTCTCGTTCCACACCGATCTTCCCGGCAAGCGGTACTCTGATGACAAAACCTATATCCGCTTTTATCAGAATCTCGCCGTTCGCTTGCAGGCTTTGCCCGGCGTGCAAACGGTTGGCGTTGGATCTGATATCCCTTGGACCGGCTACGACGAGAACACGAGTTTCGATATCGACGGCCGCGCAACCGATCCCAATCATTCCCCCGAAGCGCGCTACCACTTTGCGTCACCCGACTATTTCCGGGCGGCTGGAATTCCGCTGCTCAGCGGCCGGTTTACTTCGTTGCCGACGACTTGAAGGCTCCGAAGGTCCTGATCGTGAATTCGGCATTTGCGCAACGCTTTTTCCCGGGCGAAGATGCGGTCGGCAAGCGCCTCAGCTTGTGGAGTCTCAAGGGCGCGGAGATCGTCGGAGTGGTGGGCGACGTAAAGGACGCGCCCGATGGAACGAGCGCCAAACCAGCGCTCTACTTTTCCGATTGGCAGTATACCGACAATGGTGAACGCATCGTGGTCGTGCGCGCGAACTCGAATCTTTCCTCGCTCGCGTCGGCTGCCCGGCAAGTCGTCACCGAACTCGACAAGGATCTGCCGATCACCGACGTGAAGCCGATGGATGAAGTCAGCGCGCACGCGGTCTCGACCGCCAAGTTCACATGGATGCTCGTCGCGGTCTTTGCCGGCTCTGGCAATGCTTCTCGCCGCCCTGGGAATCTTTGGCGTGATGTCGTACTCCGTCACGCAGCGAACTCATGAAATAGGCATCCGCATGGCGCTCGGCGCACAGAAAGAAGATGTGCTCGGCATGGTGGTGAACCAAGGCGCGAAGCTGGCCGGCATCGGCGTCGTTTTGGGTTTGATTGCGGGTCTGGCGCTCACTCGTGCTATGCGCGGTCTGCTGTACGGCATCAGCGCGGCCGACCCGTGGACGTTCGTCGCCGTAGCGGCGCTGTTAGTCGTCGTCGCGCTCGTGGCATGCTACATTCCCGCGCGTCGCGCCGCCCGCGTCGACCCAATCGTCGCCCTGCGTTACGAATGAGCGGCCAAGGACAGCGCTGAGCTAGAATCGGCGTGCAGAGCCGGGGGAGGATTCGATGCAAACGTTCTTGCAGGACATTCGATACAGCCTGCGGGTGTTGCTCCGATCGCCGGGCTTCACAATCGTCGCGATCCTCACGCTGGCGCTCGGCATCGGCGCGAACACGGCGATCTTCTCCGTGATCAACTCCGTCCTGCTGCGCCCGCTGCCGTTCCATGAGCCCGATCGGCTCGTTCAGCTCTGGGAAACGGAAGCATCGCCGGGTTCGTATCCGCTGACCGGCCCCGATTATCTCGAGTGGCAATCGCAGAATCACACGCTGGAGGGCACGAGCCTCTATTCCTGGTCCCGTGACCTGAATGCAAGCGCCGCGGGACAAGCCGAGGTCGTCACCGCGATCGCGACGCAGTCGAACTTCTTTTCGGTGCTCGGGGTCTCGCCGCAAATCGGACGCGCGTTCGCGGCCGGCGAAGATGCCGAGGGCAAGAATCACGTCGCGATTCTGAGCTATGGTTTCTGGCAGCGGCACTTCGGCGGCCGCCCCGATGCGATCAACCAGACCCTCCAGTTGAACAACGAGTCGTACACGATCATCGGAGTCATGCCCCAGTGGTTCAATTTTCCCGCGTCGACGGACGTCTGGACTCCCTTCGACATGACGCCCAAGGCGCTCGGTGGACGCGGCTCGCATTCTTATCGGGCGATCGCAAGGGTCAAGCCGGGAATCGCGATAACTCAGGCGCGCGCGGACCTCGTGACAATCGCCAAGCGCCTCGCGCAGCAATATCCGGACCACAACGGCGACGTCAGCGCCGTGGTCGTCCCGCTGAAGGAGGAGCTCACGAAGTCGTCGAAGGATGAGCTTCTGATTCTTCTTGGCGCGGTTGCGCTGGTGCTCCTGGTGGCGTGCGCCAACGTCGCCAACCTGCTTCTCTCCCGCGCGACTGCGCGGCAGCGAGAAATGGCCGTGCGCGCCGCGATGGGCGCCAGCCGCTGGCGCTTGATTCGCCAGTTGCTCACGGAAAGCATTCTGCTTTCGATGGCAGGCGCGGCGCTTGGCTTGGCCGG
>CAWBGW010000033.1:0-6821 GCA_963788345.1 uncultured Acidobacteriota bacterium
TTGGCCGGTGCGTTGTGGTCCGTCGATTATTTGCGAACTACAGACACAGTGCCCATCCCACGCGCGAATCCGATTCAGGTGGACGTAACGGTCCTGTTGTTCACAATCGGCGTTAGCCTCCTGGTGGGGCTTCTCTTCGGCCTTGCCCCAGCGCTCCAGACCTCTCAGGTCAACCTCCACGACGAACTGAAACTCAGCGGCCAGGCTGTTGTGGGCCCGTCTGCGAAACGCCGGCTGCTTCGCGATGCGCTCGTCATTGGAGAAATTGCCGTATCGCTCGCATTGCTCGTTGGAGCGGGCCTGCTACTGCGCAGTTTTGCCCAAATGCGCAGCTCCAATATCGGCGTCCGCCCAGAGAACATCGTCACAATGGGTATCAATCTCCCGAAGGCGAAGTACTCGACCCTTGCCGCACGGCGCGAATTCTACGACCAGCTTCTTGCGCGCGTGGAGCGCGTCCCCGGTGTTCAGGCCGCTTCGGTGTCAACGGAGATTCCTCTCGAAGGCGGCAACAACGGCTACGTCACCGTCCCCGGCGACAATGATCCATCTCACGCAAGAATCAACTCGTCGAATGGGACTACATCACGCCAGAGTATTTCCGTGCCTTCGGGATTCCGCTGCTGCTAGGCAGGAATTTCAGGCCGGAAGACGTTCAGCGCACCGCCGACGTGAATTTGAAAGCCGACGAGCTCGCCAAGTCGGCCAAACCTAACCAAGCTCTGCCGCCCGATCTCACGTTCGTCGCCGTCATCAACCACGCGATGGCTCGAGATGTTCTGGCCCAATCAGGATCCCATCGGAAAAGTCTTCAATGGCAACCGGCCTATTACGGTGATCGGCGTGGTGGGCGACGTCAAGGAATGGGGCATCACTGAAAAGACGATCCCGCAAGCCTACTTTCCGCTCACGGCAATTCTGGATTCGCCGGGCTTTGGCACGCGGCTGGTGGTAAAGACCAGCGTCGCCCCCATGAGCGTGCTCGGCCCGATTCGAGGCGAAGTCCGCGGGCTCGATAGCGGCCTCGGCCTCGCTCGCCCCCGCACGATGGAGCAGGTGATCGCCGACGCAATGCAGGATACGAACTTGCAGACGTTTCTTCTCGGCGTTTTTGCGGCGCTGGCCCTTGTGCTGGCCGCAGTGGGAATCTACGGCGTCATGGCGTATCTCGTAACGCAACGCACGCACGAAATCGGAATTCGTATGGCGCTTGGCGCGCAAAAAGACGACGTTCTGCGTCTGGTGCTGGCCCACGGAACAAAGCTCACGATCGTGGGTATTGCGATCGGAATCGCAGCGGCACTCGGGCTCACGCGATTGCTGGCCACTTTGCTCTTTGGCGTAGGCGCGAGGGATCCCCTGACGTTTGTGGTCGTCTCGGCACTGCTCGCTCTCGTCGCGCTCGCGGCTTGCTACATCCCGGCGCTTCGCGCTGCGCGAGTGGATCCTATGGTTGCTCTGCGCTACGAATGATTTCGCAAGACGATTTCTGGGGCGGCGATTAAATTGAGGAGGAAAGATCATGGCTAAACTCGAACGTATCCGAGAAGCGGTAAAGGGCCCGATCGATACCGACTACATCCGCAAGCGCGAGGCGGAGGGCTGGCGGTTGATGGCGATCGAGTGGGAAGTGGAGTGGGCGCGCGACTCGGAAGCTGGCGGCTCCGCTCCGTCTGCCGGAGGCGAAGCCAAGCTTGAAGAGACGCCGTTCGGTTTTCGCATCGCCGGGGACTGCGAGCGGCTGGAAGAAAACCCGCCCGAGATGGATTTTCTGCTTTCGATGATGGAACTCATCATCCAGGATATTTCTCTCTCGAAGGTGGCCGAGGAGCTGAATCGCAAAGGCTTCCGCACTCGCACGGGAACGGACTGGGGGCCGGTGGCCATCTTCAACATGCTGCCGCGCCTGATCGAGCTCACGCCGCGAATCTTCGCCAGCGCGGAATGGATCGAGCGCCGTAAGCGCCTTTCGCCGGTCTACTAGGGACGCGTCGCCGGAAGGACATTGGGGACCGAGCCTCGGCCTGATACTCAAACGAGAGTATCGGGTGTCGCATTCGCCGCATCTTATATACAGAGGTGCGAAATGCGCACAAAGACTTTGTCTGCCGCTTTTCTGATTGTTGCCGTTACTTTACTTTCGGGCTGGTCCTCGCGTGCTCGAAATCAGGCTGCCTCATCGACCGCGCCCATCACCACCGTCGTCACGGTTCTCGGCCATGATTTCTCCGCTCCGCCCCCAATCGCCAAGGAAGACGTCGCTGTCTACAGCGGGAAAAATCGTGAGGACGTAACTTCCTGGGTTCCCGCGCAAGGCGACAACGCCGGCCTTCAGCTCGCGATTCTGATCGATGATGACGATAGCCCCACCGCCATCGGGCAGCATTTCAGCGAAATCAAGGATTTCATCACGTCGCAGCCCAGCACGACGCAAGTAGGCCTCTTTTACGCAACCGCCGGCACCACCAGGGCTGTGGCCCAATTCGACACAAACCACGAAGCGGTAGCTCAAAAGCTTCGGCTGACTCTGGGTCCGATCGCGGGTACGTCGACGAGCGTGTATCTTTCCCTGCAGGATCTTGTTTCGCACTGGCCCGCTAACGGCACGCGCCACGAAGTTCTGATGATCGCGAGCGGCATCGATCGCCTGTCGCCTGGCATCGACAGTCCCTACGTCGCATCCGCAATCAAGCGCGTGCAGAGCTCGGGCGTCGTCGTCCATTCCATCTACACGGGAGGTCCGCGACTCGCCAACTCGACATTTCGGATGGACATCGCATGGCAGAATCTGGACCAGATCGCAAGCGGTACGGGAGGCCATTCATTCTTTCAGGGTTTCGAGACCCCCGTCGATTTCGTCCCGATTTTCAAGCAGCTCGACGCAGTGCTGAAAAACCAATATCTGCTCACATTCACGACTCCGCGCAGCGAAAAGAAGAATGGCGAAATGCGCCAGATACAGGTCCGCACCGAACAGCGCAACGTGAAGCTGTATCACGCCAGCGAGGTATTCGTTCCCGGACCCTGAAGCAACGGGAACAACGGGATCCAGGAAAAACAAACAGCCGGCGGTGGCCCGCCGGCTGGTGAGAATTCTGAAGCCCGAACTGCAACTGACTAAGAGCTCGACGGCGTGGGATTCTCCATCCTCTGTTGCCGGATGATCTGGATTTTGTGAACCAGGTCTTCGGCCTCTTTATTATCGGCATCGCGGGCATCGGCCGAAGTTTCCGTGTCGGCCTTGCGGCGATACAGCAAGTTCAAATAGGACATGGCGTCGTCGTATTGAGGCCTGCGGTCCATGGCCTTCTTGGCGTAGTCCATGCCCTCATCGATCGTAGGTCCATATTTTTGGGCGTAGTCGGCTGCGACTTTCGGCGGCAACGGATCGATTTCGCGAATCGTCTTCTTGGCGGTCTTGTTGTATTCGTCGCGCATTTCGCTGTTGCCGTGATAGGCCAGCGACCAGTCGATGACGGCGATCCAGTAGTACGGCTCGGGATCATCCGGTTTGATCGCAATGTGCTTCATGTGGTATTGCTTCGAGTCCTCGAGCGTCTTGGCGTTGAATGGGTTCGCGCCCATGTTGTAGAGCAGGGAGCCGATACCGTCGATAGCGGTAAGATTGTTGGGGTCGCCGTTCAGCACGTCCTGGAATTCCGCGATGGCCTGCTTGCCCATATTGATATTTTCGTCGGAGGGCGCGCCAGGAATGTACTGGCTGGCGTAGGCGGTGGCCAGATACAGGCGGGCGTTGGTGAGGCCCGGATCCAAATCCTTCGCCTGCTTGAAGTCTTCAATCGCGAGATCGAATTGACCCCCTCGGAAGGCCTGCACGCCTTTGTTCAGCTTATCGCGCGCACGAAGCTTGTCGCAGCCTCCCGCCGCAACGAGCGATGCCAGAGTGACGGCAAGAAGAATTCGGTTTTGCAGATTGCGCTGCATGAAATGCTCTCCTTAGTGATGACTGCGCCGGCCGAGTGAGTCCCCCAAGTGGCCGGGCGACCTGCGAACTTAGCGGGCAGCGGCGAGATTGCCCGAAATCAAGCCCGACTCTGTCGATGCCCGCGGATCGCATGATGTCGATCGCGCGGGCCACGTCGGCAAATTCGACGGCATCGCCGCCCTTAACAAAAGCGACCTTCTCTGCCCGCTTGACCAAAAATCGTCGCGAGTCGCGAACCCAATTCCTTCCACGAGACGGCGTCCTGATTGATGAAAACCTCATCATGGCTCACGACTTGGACCACGATCGTGCCAGGCTGCGGAGCTGCGTTCTCATTCGTGGAGGGTTGAGGAAGCTGAGCCGACAGGCCGACAGTTTCCACCGGGGAGATCACCATGAAGATGATGAGCAGGACCAGCAGAATGTCGATCAACGGCACGATGTTCATCGCCGCGATGACGCCCTTGCGTTCTCCCGTCTGTGCTTCCATGTTTTGCCCCGCCGGCTCCGCGAAGACAGCCCAGCTCACAATGTCCCGAGACTTGCTACTGGCCGGCTTCGACCTTGTTGGTGATCAGGCCGACGTGGTCGATTCCGGCTTCGCGCATGATTGATATCGCCTGAGCCACGTCGGCGAATTCGGTATTGTCGTCACCTTTGACGAAGGCCACCTTCTCGGCGCGCTCCGCGAAGATTTTCGAGAGCATCGGGCCCAGCTGATCCCACGTGGTATTTGTCCTGGTTGATCGATACGTCCCCGCCCGCGCTCACGACGACCACGATCGTCTTGTTCAACAGATTGGGGTCTTCCTTCTGGTTGGGCGGAGAGGGCTGAGGCACAATCGTGTCGAGACCCTGCGATATCGTCGGTGTGATCACCATGAAAATAATGATGAGCACGAGAAGGACGTCGATCAAGCGGAACGATATTCGGTTCCGACATCGTTCCTTTGGTTCCACCAACTGCCATTCCCATCGTAAAACTCCTTCATGCGAAAACTTGATTGCGAATAAAACGAACGCGGCTAGTTGCCACCCTCCGGCGGAGGAGATGGCGCGCCTTTCTTCTCGACCTTCTGCGTGAGAAGACCGACGTTATCGACACCGGCCGCACGCACTTCATCGACGGCAGCCTTCACCTGGCCGAACTTCGCGCGCGCATCGGAGCGAACAAACACGGTCTTATCCACTCTGTTTGCAAGCGCGTCCTTTACGTGGGTCTGCAAGTCTTCCAGACCCACTTTCGTGCTCCCAAGATAAATGGTGCCGTCGCGCGTGACGGCCACGAGGATCGCATCGTCCTTGTCGGCGTCAGGCAGGTCTATGGGATTGGGAACCCGGGCCATGTCCACCGACACGCCCTTCGACAACAGGGGCGTGACAACCATGAAAATAATTAGCAGCACCAGCATGATGTCCGCCATCGGAATCACGTTCGGGGCGGCCATCATGGCCGGTGCTTTTGGTTTGTAACCCATGGCCTACTTCTTTCCGCCCCGACGAGTGATGAAGTAGTTGATCAATTCCATCGAGGAGTTGTCCATCTCCACGTCGAAAGCCTCTACTTTATTGGTGAAATAGTTGTACGTCCACACGGCCGGAACGGCGACGAGCAAGCCGAGCGCGGTGGTGACAAGGGCTTCCGCAATACCGCCGGCCACGGCCGAGAGGCCGGTGGCCTTCTGCGCGGAAATTCCTTTGAACGCGTTGATGATGCCCATCACGGTGCCGAAGAGTCCGACGAACGGCGCCGTGGAACCAATCGTCGCGAGGCCGGAAAGCCCGCGCTTCATTTCGGCGTGGACGATGGCCACCGAGCGCTCGAGGCCGCGCTTCGCCGCTTCGATCACTTCTTCGTCGCCCACCTGCGCGGAAGCTGCCTGGAACTCGGAGAGGCCCGTGGCAACCACCTTCGCGATGTGGCTCTTCTTGTTGCGCTCGGCGATCGAAATGGCTTCGTCGAGCTTGTTGTCCTTCAGCGCGCCAGCAACCTGCTGAACGAACACGCGGGACTGCTTCCGCGCGGCGCTGTACATCAATGCCCGGTCAATCATGATTCCAACGGACCAAGCGGACATGATGAAAAGAATGCCGACGACGGTCTTTGCGGGAATTCCCATGTTGTGCCACATGGTAACCAGATCCCAGCCGACCTCGCCGCCTTGCTGCCCCTGCAACAACAGAACACCGGCCCACAGTAAATTCGCGAACATAGAATTTGCTCCTCCTCCATTCCTGACGAAACGATCGCGGCAGCAAGATTCTGCCGGTCGGAAAAACGAATCAGCCCGGCCCGTGAACAACGGAGCCGGGCTTCCCCTGCTTAACCGCCTAGCGTAAATACAACAGAAATCGTCGTGTCGACTTCGACTGCGTCTCCGTTGAGCGTCGTCGGCTGATAACGCCACTGCTTCACCGCATCCATCGCCGACCTCATCAGAAGCGGAGGCCCGGAGATGTATTGAACTTCCTGGACCGAGCCGTCTTTCGCGATGATCGCATGCAGAATCACCGTGCCGGAAATGTGCGCGGTCTTGGCGATCTGCGGATAGATGGGCAGCGGCTGGCGGATCAGCTTCGCCGCCTGGACGTTGCCACCCACGCGAATGCGCGATTGAACCGGCTTCGGCGGAGGAGGCGGTCCGCCACCCGTGCTTCCGATGATGCCTCCCAAAACTCCGCCGGCGGAACCTCCCGGCATGCCGCCAGGAACACCACCGACAACGCCGACCGCGCCGACGTCAGGCGGCAGTTCCTCTTCCTTGATGATGTTTACCTTCTTCGGGATCACCGTGGGCGCCATCATCTTGCCTTGCTGAATCAGGCGCGCCACCGGCTTCACGATTTTTACGGCCATGGCCGGCGGAGGAGGCGG
>CAWBGW010000034.1:0-19705 GCA_963788345.1 uncultured Acidobacteriota bacterium
AGCAGGTCACCCAAGTATTGAAATCAAATCCGAGCCATAGGTCTACGACCTCTGATTTGCGATAAAACTCCGCGACAATCCAAGCTAAAACCAACAACGCGGCTACGAACAGACTAGCCGATCCTATCCACTTCTTGTCTGGCCATAGATAGAACGCGGCGATGCCAAACAAAGCCGCAACCAGTCCCGCCAATCCAATGCGCCTGTCTGTGGACACGCACACCACCGTTGATCCGCGACTAATGTCGCTGATTGAGCTAACAGGACCACTATACGCGGATTTATTGGAGAACAGTGCAGGAGGGGCGAGGGGGGCGGCCGAGGGCTGGCGCGTGGGAAAGACACGTTTCCGCACGAATAGATCGTGGAATAGATTGGCCGTCCGGTTCGGGAATGATAAAGCTTGATGCCAAGTAAAGGCTGCCATATGCTCTCCAAATTATGGAAAGCTTCGCAGACCGCTTTATTAAAGCTGTTGAAAAGAAGATTCCGAATTCAAAGTGCCCACTCTGCCAGTCGTCGGATTGGGCGGTTCAACCCGGCATCTATCGCTTCCGGCAGCAAATTAAAACACCTTCCCACAGCAGTTTCGGAGACGCGTTGCCGTCTGCTGCTCTTGTTTGCAATGTTTGTGGGAACACGCAATTTGTTAGCGTGCTCGTTTACGGTGACGAGTTCAAAAACGATATTTGATTGCGATGCCGACGACAAAACTAACAAAAGCGGCTGAAACGCCTCTGTTATCGGACGCGATGGAAACTGTGTGGCATAAGAACGTAGTCCACATTTACCCGATACCTGATTCAAAGCTCGAAGAACTGATTGCGGGTTACAACTCTCTTTATATGGTCTTTTTTGGCATCTGCGTCGGAGCCATTATTTCTCTTGGTGTAACGTATCCTCAGGTCGCGATGGCAAGCCAAAAGCCCTATTACCTGGCCGCCCTTCTATCATCGATTGGACTTGCGGCGCTGTTCGGAATAGCGGGCGTAGCAGGATACGTGCGGGCCGCCAAAGCCAAGAGACGGCTTTATGAGGAATGTGTTCCGATCGAACCTCCTAAAGCCTGAACTTTCAAACTGACCCAGTGCCCTGCGTTCGAGTAGGTTGACAAGCCGTAGCGACCGCGAAACCGTAACAAGAGTGGGGGGACGTTCATGGAACTCTCAGCCTTTACATTAGCGATGCTCGTTTTGGCACTACCCGCTCTAGGTCAGACTACGAGCACAACGAATTGCACGTCCACGGCGACCAGCAGCTCGACGGTGGACACAAACTGTTCGACGCAAACCCAGCCTCCGTCACAGCAACCGACCAATCCCTCTCAGGCTCTTAATGATGCCGTGAAGCAGGCGCAAGCCAACGCGCAAGCCCGCCGCACCCTCCGATTGCAGGAGGAAGCCTTGAAGCAGCAGAAGCAGTCGCAGGACAGGGACTTCGAGTTGCAGTCCATCGCCCTTCTGGAAAAGGACAGGGAGACATTCGCAGAACTGCCAGCTACGAATGACCCGCTCGTCACCGCCAGCCGCAGCAATCTGACCGAGAATTACAACAGCGTCCGCTCTCTGGCGTGCGCCACTGACGTTCAGCTTGTCATCCCGGACATTGACGGCACGCCGAACTCCTGTCAAAAAATGCAGGACGCTAAGGTACTGCAGTCCGTCGCGGGCGCTTGCCAGGATTACGCCGCAAAGCATCCGCAAAAAGCGGACGGCCACGAAATCAAGGCTTGGGGAAACCGCCATTTCACTTGCGTCAAGCGTCCTGACGGAGCTTTTACTGCGAACGAACACCCATAGCCGGTCGCCCAAAGGGACGCCAGTTTATCGCTGATCTTCGATTACTTTCCGCCTTGTCAATCCGATATTGCTGCGAATATTCAACCGGCGGGTGGAGCACCCTTCAGGGCCGCCTCTCAGGTTAGCTCCTCAGGGTGCCGCACTCTTCGCGGTCCCGAAGCCTCGGGAGGCAAAGGGTGCGTGCCTTTGACTTTCAACTCTTGGCGTACTCGCGAACGTATCTGAGCTTGTCTTCTCCGAGGCCGTTCAATTCTCGCTCGCTGAGGCGGCCTTCGCTGATGAGGTTTGCGAAGACGATAGGCAGGACTGAGTACCTGTAGTCGTACCTGAGATCAATCTCTTTGCGCCGCTCAGTTAGATACTGCTCCAACTCCCACAATGCGGAGACTTGCTCGACCTTTGCCATCCTCTTGCGGGCCTCGTCGATAACAGCCTTGAACTCCCTATGTAGCGCCAGGTCGAAAGCCTTTCTGGCAACTGCCTTTTCCGCGGGCGACCATCGTAGGTTCCGCATCGAGTTGTAGCCGGATGCGTCCGAGCCGTTCATGCTCACCCTCCTGAACGAGCATTCTAATTCCCCTGCAATCCTCCAACAAGTCCGCCCGTGACAGGCGCTCCTGGGAACGCCATTCTCCTGAATGGCGCTTCGATGGGCGCCAATCGGGAGATTGGCGTTCCCGGGGAAAGGCCGGGCAGGCGGTCGACCTTGCGCTGCAAACGGCGGGCCTCAAGACCGAAGCATTGGTGGTATGATAGTAGGATGAAAGAGAAGATTTCTATCACACTATCGTCGGACGTCCTGGCCAAGGTTGACGATCTCGCCGGCTCGAAGGTCTCTCGCTCGGCCCTCATCGAGGACATCCTTCGCGGTTACTTTCGAGACCGAAGCCGCCGCAAAACGCACGCCCGCGACTTGGAACGCATCAATGCCGCGGCCGATCGGCTGAACTCGGAGGCCGCCGACGTGATGGAATATCAAGCCTCCGAAGATTGAGGCCCACGCATGAGACGAGGAGAACTGTACCGGGTCTTCAAACCGGGTGGCGATCCGAAGCAATATCGGATCTTCGCGATTGTGAGCCGCCAGGCAGTGATCGACTCCCGTTTCTCGACAGTCGTTTGCGCTCCCGTCTTTACCAACGGTGCAGGATTGTCCACTCAAGTCGCAGTGGGCCCCGACGAAGGACTCAAGCATCGAAGCTGGATCATGTGCGACAACCTCGTGAGCATCCGCAAATCTGACCTGACCAACTATGTGGGGGTCCTTCCGAGATCCAAACTCGTTGAGCTTGGCGACGCGCTGAAGATGGCCCTGGATATCGGCTAGACGCCCGGGCAGTCTTTGTCTGCGCCGTATCCCTCTCTCCAAATCGTTAGAAGCAGGAGCTTTGGCGAATCTTGTCCCGATTCTTCGATTACTTTTCGCCTTGTCAATCCGTATTTCTGCGAATTTTCAACCGCCTCCGAATCTGCTACCGTGAATCATTTTATGATGACGACAAGCAGTGCGCTGTGGGACGCGGCTTCAGGTGAGAATCGCGCGAGAGGCGAAGAACGAGCAAAAGGCGAAGAAAAATCTAATCGCAACAACCCCACATTCAAAAATCGCCGCAACCCTGTCACACAAAAGGAGAAGACATTTTCTAATCGCGACAAAAATGGCATTTCCGGTTTGCCGCACTTTCGCCCCTGGGAACGCCATTCTCCTGAATGGCGGCCTGTCAGCCGTCTTGTTGGGGGCTTCCCCGCCAATCGGGAGATTGGCGTTCCCGGGAAAACCAGAACGGCCTTGACCCGAGTCAGCCGGTGGATGATGATTTCGGCGCTCGGCAACTGCTGCGAGCGAGGAGATGGGATGAAAAAGCGGGCTGCAGGTTTCGGGTTTCAGGTTTCAGGTGTCAGGGAGCGAGGCCTGGGTTTCGGGTTTCAGGTTTCGGGGATCCGGACAAGAGCATCGCTCGCGGCGGGACTTGGCGCTTTGCTCGCGCTCTCGCTGCTGATGGCGGCGCAGTTTGCTTCGGGAGAAGGCACGCCCTCAGGGGCTAGCGTTTCGCGTGGCCTAAAGGCCACGCTCCCCGGAGTGAACTCCGGGGCTGACACAAAACCAAGCTCGACGGCGGGGCTGAAGCCCCGCCCTTCCAGGACTGACGCAACGTCTGCGGCGGCGGAAACTTCGAAGGAGCTGCAAATTTACTTTGTGGATGTGGAGGGCGGGCAGGCCACCTTGTTCGTCACGCCGGCGGGGCAATCGCTGCTGATCGATACGGGCTGGCCGGACTTCAACGGGCGCGATGCGGACCGCATCGTCGCGGCGGCGAAGAAGGCGGGCGTCACGAAAATCGACTACGTGCTGATTACGCATTTTCACGCCGACCACGTTGGCGGCGCGCCGCAACTCGCGGACCGAATTCCCATCGGGACGTTCATCGACCACGGCGAGCTTCGCGAGACCACGGACGCGCCCACCGTCATGGTGGAAGGCGCGTACCGGAAATTACTGGCCACGGGAAAATATCAGCACATCGTGGCGAAACCGGGAGACACGCTGCCGATTCAGGGAGTGCAAGCCACCGTCGTAAGCGCGGACGCGGCGACGATTGCCAATCCCCTTCCCGGCGGCGGGCAGGAAAATCCCGCGTGCGCGGGCTTGCCGCAATATCCAGAGGACAAGACGGAAAACCGGCGGTCGCTGGGGACCGTCATCAATTTTGGCAAGTTGCGCATCGTCGACTTGGGCGATCTGACGCACGACGAAGAAGTGGAGTTGATGTGTCCGGTGAACAAGCTGGGTCACGCGGACATTTATATCGTCTCGCATCACGGCTGGGACCAGAGCAGCAGCCCCGCGCTGGTGTGGGGCTTGGCGCCGCGCGTGGCGATCATGGACAACGGCGCGAAGAAGGGCGGGTCGCCGTCGGTGTGGGACATCATCGAGAAATCGCCGGGACTCGAGAATTTGTGGCAGGTGCATTATTCGGATGAGGGCGGCGCGGCGCACAACGTCGCGGAGGAGTTCATCGCGAATCCTCAAGGGGCGGACGCGGCGAATTATCTGGAAGTGATCGCGCACACGGATGGCAGCTTCGCGGTTTTCAATTCGCGGACGGGGAAGACGAAGGATTATGCGGCGAAATCGATGTCAGCGGAGTTGGGTTCGCGCCCTGCAGGAATGCAGCCAGGCGTCACGCTTCTCACGCCCACTCAGGGCGTCGATTTCAGATCATACCTTCAGAATCTGGTAATGACAGTTAGACAGAATTGGTACAGATCGATGCCCCAGGAGGCGCGGGACGGCGAAAAAGGCATCGTGATGGTTCGCTTTAAGATTCGCAGTGACGGCCAAGTCGAAGACCCGATGGTGGAGAAGAGCTCCACGATCGACGTTTTGGACAGCGCCGCTCTGAAAGGAATAACTACGTCAGGTCCATTTTCACCGCTGCCAACCGACTTCCATGGCCCGTACATCGAGTTGCGATTCGGCTTTTTCTATAATCTGCAGATTGATTGAATGGGAGCGAACAAGAAGGCGTATGCGGCCGAAATATGAAAAAGGCAAAATACAAAAGATGAACCACAGAGCACACTGAGAAAAGCTGGAGGGCACGGAGAAAACGTTCACCGCAGAGGCGCAGAAACCGCAGAAAAAGCACGGATAAGCGGGGGTGCTAGGCGGGATCGGCGATGGGCTCGATGCGGCCTAGCAGGAAGATGTAGGCGGCGATGCCGACTACCATGATCGCGGCTGCCGCTCCGAACGCCCACGCGAAGGAGTTCGTGCGGTCGGCGATGTAGCCGGTGACGATGGGCGCGACGATGGCGGCGAGTTGGTTGCCGGAGTTCAGAATGCCGCCGAGCGTGCCGACGCCGCGCTCGGGCGCGATCAGCGAAGGGATCGACCAGCCGACCGGCGACGCCGCCGACAGGCCCGCCATCGAAAACGTAATCCAGAAAACGGCTCCCGCGGGAGTATGCGAGTACGCAGCGCCGAAAATTCCAAGCCCGAGGCTGGTTCCCACGACGAGCACGGTTTGGCGGACGCGGCTCGCGTCCCATCCGCGACGAATCAGCGCGTTGACGAGCCATCCGCCGACGATCAGATCCGTCAAACCTCCGATGGCCCACGGGACGCTGGTGTACAGCACGGAATGACGGAGGTCGACGCCGAGCGATTTGGAGAGATAGCTTGGCAGCCATGTGAGCAGCAGATAGAAAGTGTAGTTGTACGAGCCGTAGCCCAGGACGAGGCCGATGACTTTTTTCTGGCGCAGCATGTGCGCGAACGGGACTTTCTGTTTTGCTTGCTGGCTGGCGTCGCGAAACCCTTCGACGTGCGCGCCGCCCGCGACGATGAATTGGCGCTCGGTGGCGGTGAGGCGATTGTCTTCGTTGGGGTTGCGATAGAACAGCGTAAACGCGAGGAAATAAACGAAGCTGATGATTCCGGTCGCTGCGAAACTCCAGCGCCAGCCGTAATGCAGCAGAAGAAGGCCGATCAGCGGGACTCCGAAGGCGGCGCCGAATTTGCCGGCGGCGTCGAAGTAGGCGGTGGCGAGGCTGCGTTCGCTGCGGGGAAACCAGTAGCCCACGGCTTTCGAACAGCCCGGAAACGTGGGGGCTTCGCCGACGCCGAGCAGCAGGCGCGAAGCGAAGAAGCTTCGGATTCCGAACGCGCCGGCGGAGCAGAAGCAGGCGGCGCTCCAGAGAAGAGTGCTGATGCGGCCGATTTTGCGCACGCCGAAGCGGTCGAGCAGGAAGCCCGACGGGATTTGCATCAGCGCATAGCTCCAACTGTAGGCGCTGAGGAGGTAGCCGAACTGCACGGTGGTGATTCCGAAGGACGCGTGGAGAGCATCCTGGGAGACGGAAACGTTGACGCGATCGAAGTAGTTGACGAGAACGCCGAAGCCGAGGAGCGACGCGATGACCCAGCGCCTGCGAGGGACGCGCTGATTTGCACTGGCTGCGTCGGGCGTCAATTGCGGCGCGGGAGGGTTCACGGTGCCGAGATTGTAAACGACGACACCGCTGGGGTCGAATACCTTGTGGCGCGTTGTCGCGCCGGGCGGGTGCGTCAGGTGGCGGAGACTTCGTACGCTTTCAAGGCGATGCCGGCGCGCTTGCGCTTCCAGAGGTAGTCTTTGCGCAGCTTTCCCTGGTGCTTCTTCACCTGGACTTCGATTTCGGTGAAGGCCATCTTCGCGGACGCGCGCGGGTCGGAACCTGTGCCGGTGGCGTGCAGCGTGCCCGTGGGCAGGACGAGGTTCAGCGAAAGTTCGAATTCCGATTGGCGCGTGGTTTTCTCGAGACGGCCGTGAAGGTGGACCGAATCCGGCGGATACTTTTTCAGCAGACGACCGAGTTTTTCGATGTGATGTTGCGACTCATGTTCCAGTTCCTTGCGAATTTCGCCATGAACATTGCTGTAGTCGATTTTCATACGAGCACCTTGGAAACATTTGCTCAACTGCCTGAAGGGGTGTCCACATACGAGGCAATTTCAGGATAGCGCTGTGTAATGCGGCTTGCAACATTTGTGACGATTTTCTTGCGCGCGCGGTACTGGCCGTCCGGCCAGGCTGCGATGCGGATGCGAGTCTGGCGCGTTGACATCGTCAGGAATTGCGTCGTACGCTCGATATGGGTCGCGCCGAAATGCCAGCACCGCGAAAATCCGAATCTGTCGCACTGGCCACGGGTCCGCAAGTCCTCGTGGGGCTGGCGGGGTGGTCGTACAACGACTGGAACGGAATCGTGTATCCGACGCCGAGGCCGCGCGGCTTTCACGAAGCGAACGTATCTTGCGGACTTTTTCGATGCGATCGAGATCAACACTTCGTTCTACAGCCCCTTGCGAGCCCGATTTCGCTGCGCAATGGATCGAGCAGGTCTCGCAGAATCCGCGCTTTCTCTTCACGGACAAAGCTCTGGCAGAAGTTCACGCATGAGGGCACGGCAGCGGCGGAAGACGAGAAGGCCGTTCGCCTCGGATTCGACGTGTCTGCGCGATGCGAAGCGCCTGGGCGCCGTGTTGCTGCAATTCCCGTTTTCGTTCCATCAAACGCCCGACAATCTGACGCGCCTCAAGTGGCTGCTCGACACGTTCGGGGACTATCCGCTGGTGGTCGAGGTGCGTCATGCGTCCTGGGCGCAAAAGAAGTTCTACGACCTGCTGCACGAACGCGGGGTGGGAATCTGCAATATCGACCAGCCGCTGATCGGCCGCTCGATCAAGCCGGATAAGCGCGTCACGTCGAAGATTGGCTACTTTCGTCTGCACGGCCGGCGTTACGACACGTGGTTCAGCGACGATCCCGGAAACGCCGAGTCACGAGCGCTACAACTATTTGTATGGAGAGCAGGAACTGCTGCCCTGGGCCGACCGCATCCGCGACGCCGCGAAGGACGCGAAGGTAACTTTCGTGGTCGCGAACAATCACTTCCAAGGCAAGGCGGCCGTGAACGCGCTGCAGCTGGTTCATTTGCTGACGAAGAGCAAAGTGAAAGTGCCGGAACCGCTGCGCAGCCATTACCCGCAGCTCGATGCGATTGCCACCGAGCCGGCGAAAGAGCCCACGCTCTTCCCTCTTCCTCCGCGATAAGACACACTCCGAACAGTGAAGGATATGGATTGACGGGACGCCGTGGCGTTCCTTAAGGGCGAGGCTACTTCTTGAAGAGATCTTCGAAGGCTTTGCGCGCGTCGTTCGGGCGTCCCGGAGCCGGAGCCGCGGGAGTGTTGGTGGCATAGTTCACAGGGCGACGTGTCCTTCTCGACGGTCATGCGAAACTCGAAGAAGGTGCAGTCGTTCTTCGCGTCCTTCTTGGCAATGCGCTCCGGAATCGGCTGCGTGCATTCGAACTGCTTGCCCGTATCGAAGTGCACGCACTGTTTGCAACAGTGAAGCTCGGTGTGGCACTTGGGACACTGGCCGCTCTGGTCGAAGCCTGGCGCCAGAACGGCGCCGCAGCTCGAGCAGCGGGCGCGCATTACCGTCCCAACCATTCGCGGCGTGCGCGGCCCCATCAGCTCCTGCTTGGGCTTGGGTTCGTTCGGACGATCGGGACGTGGTTCCCGCTTCTTGTCGCGAGAATCCCGATCCTCATATCCTCTTTGTCTGTACTTCCGGTCCATGAAAACCTCCGAGGGGTTGCTAACTGAAGCCCCCGTGATCCTTACAATTGAAAACGCGCGTAGTCGTGGTGATGGCCGAGTCCAAATTATCTGGCAGTGGCGCTCAGGCGTGCGTCCCCTTCCTCAGTTGGCCCACGGACAGAACCGCATCGATCTGAGGCTCAGGGTTTGTCCCGAAGCCTCAGGACAAACTCTGAAACGTTCTCAGGCTCAGGGTTTGCGAGCAAACCCTGAAACCCGGCGATCGGCCCACAATTTGCAGAAACCTTCGAACGGCAAATCGGGGCGCAGAAACCTTCGGGGTTGACCAAAACCGGTGAGCAAGGATTCGGCAGCGAGATACCCGCTGCGCACCGCTCCTTCCATTGTCGCAGGCCAGCCCGTCCGTGTCCAGTCGCCCGCAAGAAAGAGATTCGGAACCGCGGTTTCCTGGCCGGGACGCCATCGGTCCACGCCGGGCTCGGGCGAAAACGTCGCATTCACTTCCTTAATCACGGTTGCTTTCAGAAGCCGCGCTTCCCGCGCAGCGGGCAGCACATCGGCAAGGTCGCGCATACAGAGGTCGATAATCTCTTGTCTCGATCGCGGAACCAGATCGTACGACGCGCTGATCACAAGTTGCAGATACTGGCCGTTTTCGTTATCGGTTGCGGCTGAGAGAGATGTCCGGTTGATTGGACGCGGCAACTGGCCGTTGGTTTCAGCTTTCGCCGAGAGCAGCGACTTGTTGAAGATCCATTGCGTCTTGTGATCGAGCAGGGTGAGAAACGGCTCGGTCATCACGGGGCGGTCAAACCAAAGATGAACGCCGGTGATCGGCGACGTCTTGATTTTGCGAAGGCTCTCGAGCGCCGCGCCACGTTCGGTCATATCGCCAGGGCAGCAGCGCGAGCACCAAATCGTGCGGAACGGCGAGGACGCAAGCATCGGCAAACACCCGCGAGCCGTCGTCGAGCACGGCAGCCACGAAGCGGCCTCCTTCGACATTGATTCGCGCGCACGCCGCAGCGGAGCCGCACTTCCCCTCCCTGGTTTGCAACGGCGTCGCGGCAGCCTTCGTAAAGTTCAGCGAGCGGCACGGACGGAATCCCCACGCGATATCCCGACTTGTTGGCGAGGAACGCTTTCCAGAACACTTCGATTCCATAGCGCGCGTCGGTTCGGTCGAGTTCCTCGTCGAGCGCGCTGACGAGCACGACGCGCCAGAACCGTTCGATGGCTGCCGGCGTCTGCTTCATCCGATGCAGCCAATCGAGCATCGAGAGGCCTTCAATATCGGAGGGCGCTGCCGCCTGCCCGCGCGATTGCGAGCATCGCGTTCGCGATGCCGCGCTTGTCCGCAAGCGTCAGCGCGCTGAACAGCAGAAACGAAGGCGCCATGTGCAGCGGCGGAGGCAATGGCAATGCTTCGATGGTGGAGCGCCGTCCCTGCGCATCCGCGAAATAGAGCCGGTCGTAGAAGCGGATCTTGTCTCCGGCTCCGACGCGGCGATAGAAATCGGCCAGGTTCGTGCAGCAGCCGAGGGTGACGTGCTGGCAATTGTCGACTTCGCTTCCGTCCGGCAGCGTGTAGGAAGTGGCGCGCCCTCCCAGATGCGGACGTTTCTCGAGCAAGCGGACGCGCCAGCCCGCTTCAGCCAGCGCGACGGCGGAAGACAGCCCCGCCAGTCCGCCGCCGATCACCAGAACGCTTTGCGAGGGCATCCTTTTTCCACCGCTCACTCATTCCAGCCTTCAGGAGATATTGAAGTTTTTCCGCAGTCGAAAGCGAGACGCGCGAAGAAAAGACGTCGAACCCGCGCTCTTCGATTCGATCGAGAAGGCTGCTGTACGTCCGAACCAGGGCCCAAAGCGTCGCTCTGCTGTCGGAATCGACATCCTGAATCAACCGGGCTCCTTCATCATAGAAACGCCAGGCGCGATCCGCCTCGAACTCGAGGAGTTCACGCAACTGCGGCGTGAGCGGTCCGCTCAAATCCCGAGCCTGGCAATGAAAGCGATCGAGGTCCTCTTGCGGCAAATAGACGCGGCCGATTTCGAAGTCGGCGCGGACGTCGCGGATAATATTGGTTAACTGAAACGCGAGGCCGAGTTTTTCCGCGAGATCCGGAGCCTTTGCATCGCTGAAACCGAAAACGTGCAGGCAACGTGAGCCCCACCGTGCCGGCCACGCGATAGCAATACTCGGACAGGCGGTCGAACGTGGGATAGGACGCGATCGTCAAATCCATCTCCGCGCCGAGAATCAAGTCGTGGAAGTAGCGCGTGGGAATCGCATAGCGCGAAATCGTGTCCGCGAGCGCCGGCAGAATCACGTGGCCGTCCGTCTTGCCCGCCGCGACTTCGTCGAGCAGCGCGCGCCAGCGGGCCAGGCCGCGGCGTTTCGATTCGACGTCGCCGGGCTCGTCCGAGACGTTGTCGACCAGGCGATTGAAGGCGTAGAGCGCGCAAAGCGCGTTGCGCTTCTCGCGCGGCAAGCCGAAAAACGCCACGTAGAAGCTGCTGTGCGCCGCGCGGGCGATTCGATTGCACTCCGAGTAGGAATCGCGGACGGCCTCGGAGTCTCTCGCGGCAGACCCTGGAGCACCGGCCAGGCGGCGCAGAAGCTGATCCCGTAGTCGTCGCGTCGCCGGACGGCAGACCTTCGATCGCCGGCTCGATGATCCCGCGAACGCGCGCTGGGCCAGCGCTCGGCCAAGCAATCGAAGCTGGGCCGGCTTCGACAACGACGGACGATGATTCAGCGTGTCATAGCCGCTGCGCTCGATCGCATCGAGAACGGCGAGGCCGCCGCGGCTGAATAGTTCGATATCGACTCGCAGCGCGGGATCCACGCGTTCAGCCAAACGGCAGTCCCGCGGCAAACAGCTCGCGCGTTCTCGCGATCAGGTCCTTCATCAGTGCGACGTAGCGCGCGTCGAAGCGGCGCTCGACGATGTCGGCCTCGCTCAGCCCGTGCGCCGCGAGCGCGTCGAGCGGAATGTAGATGCGGCCTTTTTCGAGGTCGCGCGACACATCCTGCCAGAAATTCGCAAGCTGCAAGGCCGTGCAGGTGAAATCGGAAAGGCGCTGCCGCTCTTCGTCGCGATAGCCGCAGACGTACAGCACGAGCCGCCCGACGGGATTGGCCGAATACACGCAGTAGTCGAGCACATCGTCCCAGGTGGCGTAGCGCTGGACGCGCTGGTCCTGCCGGAACGCGCGCAAGCAAATCGCTGAAGGGCTCGATGGGAATATCTTTCGCGCGAATCGTTTCTCGCAGCGCGATCAGGACCGGATGCGACGGGTTCTTGCCGTGAAAGTAGCAGAGGCGCAGCTCGTCTTCCCAGGCGTCGAGCAATTCGAGCGCTCTCGCGCGGTCGGGAACTTCGTCGCCGAGATCGTCCGCCCAGCGGCAGTAGGCGTAGACGTTGTAGAAATGCTGGTGCAGGTGGCGCGGCAAGAGCCACGAAACCACGTTGAAATTTTCGTAGTGATGCGTGGCGAGCCAGCGCGTGTAGCGCTGCGCCTCTTCCGGCGAGCAGCCAGCGGCGGGAAGATTGCGCGCGATTTCCAGTTCAGGTGTGGCTAGCATTGAGACTTAGCAACGCCGGCGCGTGGCCGGGTCTTCTTCGATGGGGACTTGAAAAACTATCAACCGCCGGCGGATCAGTCACGCAGGCGACACGCCGAGAAACGTCAGGGAATGACGGCCGTCTTCAACTCGCCATTGCGATGCTTCATGTGTTCGAAGACGTGCGGCAGTTCGCTGAGCGGGACTTCGCCGGTAATGAAATCGCTGGCGCGAATTTCGCCGCGCACGATCGTCTCGAGCGCCTCTCGAATGAACCGCGGCGTATGGTGGAACGTGGACTTGATGGTGATTTCGGAATAGTGCAGCGCCGCCGGATCGAAATTCACTTGCGTTCCGCGCGGGCATCCGCCGAAAAGATTCACCGTGCCGCCCTTGCGCACCATCTGCAGCGCCCACTGCCACGTCACGGCTGAGCCGACAGCCTCGATCACCGCGTCGGCGCCGCGCGCGCCGTCGGTCAACTGGCGGACGAGGCTCACGGGATTGTCGATTTCCGAGACGTCGAAGGCCGCGATCGCGCCCAGCCGTTCCGCCGCTCGAATCTGGCTCTTTCGCTTTCCCAGCGCAATCACGCGAACCTTGCGGCCCGAGAGGATGCGAATGAATTTCAGCCCGATCGGTCCGCAACCGACAACGACCGCGGTATCGCCGGCCTGAATTCCCGTTTCGTGAATTCCGCGCAGCACGCAGGCGAGCGGCTCGACCATGGCCGCGTCAACGAACGGAACCTGATCCGGAATCTCGAGCATGTTCTGGCGCACGATTCTTCCGGGAATGCGGATGTACTCCGCGTAGGCGCCGTTGTTGAACAGCAAATCCTCGCAGAGATTCGGCTGGCCCTTGCGGCAATACACGCAAGCGTTGCAAGGCGCCGAATTCGACGGCACCACGCGCATGCCCTGCCGCACGCCGCCATTCACGGCCCCGCCCTTCACTTCCACGATGCCCGCCAACTCGTGGCCGAACAAAGCGGGCGGATGAATCATTCGCGGATGCGATCCCTGTTTCCAGACTTTCAGGTCCGTGCCACACGTCAGCGCCACTTCCACCTTGACCAGAACTTCGTCGTCGCCAAGGGACGGGATATCCACCCGTTCGATTTTCATGTCCTCACGGCCGTACAACACGGCCGCGGTCATGTGTCCGTTGAGTTCCATTCTCATTCGTGCGTTATCACCACTTTCAATGTATCATCCGCCGGGCGCGCGGCCAATTCCAGCGCGTCTGCGATTCGTTCGAGCGGGAACCGGTGCGAGATCAAGTCGCGTACCGGCAAGCGGCGCTCGAATACCAGCGCCGCGGATTCTTCCTGCTCCTCCACCGAAGCGCTGTAGCTTCCCAGGATTTCCTTTTCTTCGACCCCCACGGCGGCCGCTGGGAAGCTCAATTGCATCACCGGATCGTTATGAGCAAACAGTAGCACGCGACCTCCGGGCCGCGCGAGGGCCAGAGCCTCCGGGACTAGTGACGGGTTGGGCACGGCCACCAGGACCGCGTCGGCGCCCCTGTCCTTCGGTTTCGCGGCGAATTTCCTCGAGAAGCCGCCCGTCGGCCGGGTCATAGGATTTAGATGCTCCGAAGCGCAGGCTGGCTGCGCGGCGGCCCGGCATGGGGTCGCTCGTAAGCACATCCGCGCCCTCGTGCTTCGCGAGCAACATCAGCAGCATGCCGATGGGACCCTGGCCCAGAACCAGGACTGTTTCGCCCGGCGCGACGCGCGCTTTGCGCACCGCTTTCAGGCACGTGTTCACCGGCTCGACGAATGTGGCGTCTTCGAACGTCACGTCCGGCGGCAAGGCGATCATCCCGCGCTCGACGATCCACGGCATCGCGCGCACGTACTCGGCGAAGCCGCCGCCGTTGGGGTCGAAACCGGCCGTCAAGCCCGACTTTCTTGTATCCCGCGCATTGCGAGAAGAGTTTGCGCTCGCAGTAGAAGCAGCCGCCGCACGGAATGTGGTGGAAGCTGACGACGCGATCGCCGGGCTTGAACTTCGTTACGCCGCGGCCGACCTGCACGACGGTGCCCGCAAGCTCGTGCCCCAGAATCTGCGGAGGCTGAACGAATCCGTGGTGAATCTTCTTGATGTCCGTTCCGCAAATGCCGCATGCCGCCACGCGGAACAGGACTTCGCCCTCGCCAATCTCCGGAATCGGCACGGATTCGACGACCACGCGGCCCTTGCCGCGGTAGACGCCCGCGCGCATATGCCCCGAATGCTTCCGCTCGGCTTCGTGCGCCCCGATTTGTGTGGCTGTATGGCTCATTGGCCAGCCGTCGCTGCGTTCGTTTCGAGGGTTTTGGCTCGGTCGACCAGCATCGGAACGTAGCGATCCAAGAACTGCGCCAGGGATTCCGCCGCGCGCTTGCTCTGGTTTCCAAGTTTCATGAGGTCGGGAAGGGACCCGGGATGCAGCGCGACCTGCCCGAGAACGCGCGGAATGCTCACGCGGCCTTCTTCGTTGAACACGCCATCCATGTCGAGCGGCAGATCCTCGCCTGCGAGATCGCTGATCGCGCGGATGGCGACGGCCGGAATGCCGAACGCGGCCGCTTCGTGCATGATCTCAAAGCTCTCCATCTCGACGGCGTCCGCGACCTTCCCCAGATGACGCTTCTCTTCGGAACGCCCCACCACGTGCGGCGCGCTATAGAATTGATCCACGATTGTGGCGCCGCATTCGCCGGCAAACGCAACGAGCGCCGGGCTGCTGTCCAGAACGTGACTCGGCAAGTCGGCGTGCGGGGCCTCGGAAAACACGGATTTCGCGGCCAGCACGTGCCCAATCTCGTAGGCGTCTTTCAATCCGCCCGCGAGCCCCGAGGAAATGCAAAGGCTGATGGAATCCGATTCGCTCCGCATCACCGCGGATGCAGTCAATGCCGCCTGCTTGGGCCCGGCTCCGGTCAAAACAACTCCCACGTCCGCGCCGCCAATCTCAGCGAAGTGCGCCTCAGCAGCGCCCCACTTTCCCGAGCGAAAATCGTGCATCGCACGCCACGGGGCGAATTCATTTTCGAGCGCGAATGTGACGAGAATCTTCATGCCAACGCTCATGCTGCCGCTGCGTGCGGGACCGGCTTGCTGCCGGCGCGGCCTCGAACGTAGCCATGCTCTTCGTACCAGCGCACCGCGCGCTCGAGCGCCGCTTCGACGGAAGCCCGGCTTGTAGCCGAGTTCCCTCTCCGCCTTGTCGCTCTCGACGAACATGCGGTGGCGCGACATCTTCACGCCCTCGACGGGAATCTGCGGCTCGCGGCCGGTCAGGCGCGAAATCCACTGGTCGGCGTATCCCGCCGCCAGCGCAACGGCGTGCGGCATTTTCACTCGCGGCGCGGGACGGCCCGTAATCTGCGCGAGCGCATCGAGAATCTGCTTCAGCGTCATGTTGCGCGCGCCAAGAATGTATCGCTCGCCGATGCGGCCCTTCTCGGCAGCCAGCAGATGCCCGGCGGCAACGTCTTCGACCGGCACCACGTTCAAGCCCGTGTCCACGTACGCGGGCATTTTGCCGTTCAGAAAATCGACGATGATGCGGCCCGTCGGAGTGGGCTTCCAATCGCCCGGCCCGACCGGCGCCGTGGGATTCACGATCACGACGGGCACGCCCGCGGATGCGGCTTTGATGGCTTCCAGCTCTGCCAGGAATTTCGAGCGCTTGTAGTGGCCGATCATCTGGTCGAGAGCCGCGCGCGTTTCTTCGTTCGGCAAAGCCGCCGTCGTGGCCGGAACGGCCATGGTCGCGACAGTGCTGGTGTAGACGATTCGCTCGACGCCTGCGTCGTCTCGCAGCTTCGAGCAGCAGGCGCGTGCCTTCGACGTTGCTTTCGTAAATTTCGTCGGGATTGCGCGTCCACAAACGATAGTCGGCGGCCACGTGAAAAACGCGGCGAACGCCTCTCATCGCGCGTTCGAGCGAAACCGCGTCGCGCAGATCGCCTTCGACGCGCTCGACGGGCAGTCCCTCGAGCGGCTGCAGATTGCTGTTTTTTCGAGCGAGAATCCGAACCGGATGTCCTGCGCTGACAAGTTGCCGGGCGACGTGGCTTCCCACGAACCCGGTGGCACCCGTGACAAGGGTGGTCATAGAATGCGGAATACCTCGTCCTCCTGCGCTGCGAACAGGAGTAGCGGGCTTGGACGTGCGATGCCGTTTCCGTTGCCGTTCGAATGTCCGTTGCCGTTGTGGTGGCCGTTGCCGTTCGTCTTGCCATTCGCCGGAGCGGGCTTGCCCTTCAGCATTCCGCCCATCTTCCCGGAAACCGTCCAGCTGAGCATTTTCCAGGTGTCGCCAAGCTTCTTGTTGCCGCCGAGAACCGCGGACGCTTCGTAGCCCGCGTGCACCATGCAATCCTCGCAGCGCGGGTCGCGCCCGCGGCCGTACTTCTCCCACGGCACGGTTTCGATGAATTCCTTGAACGTGTGGTGGTGCGCGTCGGTCATCAGGTAGCACGGGCCCTTCCAGCCGCGCGGGTTGTAGGTGGGATTGCCCCACGCCGTGCACATCAGCTCGCGCTCGCCGCGCAGAAATTCCATGTAGATCGGCGAGGTGACGATGTTGTAGCGCTCCAGGAGCTGGCTGGCCTGGCGGAATTTCTCGCGAATTTCGTCGCGCGACATGAAGATTTCCTTGGTCATCACGGCGGCGTAGGAATAGGCCGGCGAGAGCATGTGACCGTCGACGCCCAGCGTCTGCAGATAGGCGAAAAGTTCGGCAATTTCCTCGATGTCGGTTTCCTTGTAGATCGTGGTGTTCGACGTCACCAGGAAGCCGGCCGCCTTGGCGGCCTTGATGCCGTCGATGGCTTCGCGAAACACGCCGTCGCGCTCGACGCAGATGTCGTGCGTCTTCTCGAGGCCGTCCAGGTGCACGTTGAAGAAAAGCCGCGAAGTGGGCTTGAAATCGCGCAGGCGCTTGCGGATGAACATCCCGTTCGTGCAGAGGTAAATGTGCTTCTTGCGCGCGAGAATTTCGCTCGTCAGCCGGCCGATTTCCGGATAGATCATCGGCTCGCCGCCGCAAATCGAAACGATCGGCGCGCCGCATTCGTCGACGGCCTTCAGGCACTCTTCGACGGTCAGAATCTCGTTGATCGTGGACTTGTACTCGCGAATGCGGCCGCAGCCCGTGCAGGTGAGGTTGCAGGCGTGCAGCGGCTCGAGCATCATCACCAGCGGGAATTTCTTGTCGCCGCTGAGGCTCTTGCGAGCGAGATAGCCCGTCATGCTGGCGGTCAAACTGAAAGGAACCCTCATCCATTACCCCCACATGTCCATTTTGATGCTCAACTTCGTCGGCGCGAACCTGTACACCGACAAATTTCTTGACGGCCCTTGCGCATGTTGTCATAGCGCGCCAGCGCGTAGAGCGGGAACGAATTTCGGTAGAGGTGATACTTCAAATAAAACACGCAGGGAAAACCCGTGCCGGTGAACTCATTCTCGTCCCACGTGCCGTCCGGATTCTGATGCTCTACGAGCCACGCCACCGCCCGCTCAACGGCGGCGTCGTTCGGACCGACCACGGCGAGCAACCCGATCAATCCCCAGGCCGTCTGCGAAGCCGTGCTCGGGCCTTTTCCTTTCAGCGACGCGTCGTAATACGAAAGAATCGACTCGCCGAAGCCGCCGTCGGCATTCTGCACCGAACGCAGCCAATCTGCCGCGCGCTGGCAGTCCGGCTGCGTGGAAAGTCCGAGCGTCTCGAGCGCGCGCAACACGCCGCTCGTGCCGTAGACGTAGTTCACGCCCCAGCGCCCGAACCAGGAGCCGTCCGGCGTCTGATCGTGGCGCAGGAATGCGCGGGCGCGCTGCAGCACCGGATGCGTCGCCGGCCATCCCATTTGCCCGAGGCATTCGAGAACGCGAGCGGTCACGTCCGCCGTCGACGGATCGAGCATCGCGTTGTGGTCCGCGAACGGAATGTTGTTCAGAAATGTGCAGATTGTTCTCGTGATCGAACGCGCCCCAGCCGCCGTCGCTGTTCTGCATGCTGACGAGCCACTCCAGGCCGCGGCGAATCGAGCCTGCAAACGTGCCGGTTCAGGATCGGCCACGCGCCCGAGCGCCATCAGCACAAACGCGGTGTCGTCCACGTCCGGATAGAAATCGTTGCGAAATTCGAAAGCCCAGCCGCCCGGTTCGGCATTCGGATTCTTCACTTGCCAATCGCCAGGGCCAAGAATCTGGTTGTCGAGCAGCCACCGCTCGGCCGCGATGAGCGACTGGTGCGCCGGATCGAGTCCGGCCTCTTCGAGCGAAACCATCGCGATCGCGGTGTCCCAGACGGGCGAAATGCAGGGCTGCACGCGAATCGCGCCGTGCTCTTCGATTTCGTAACGTTCGAGGAAGCGAATCTCGCGCGCCACCAGCGGATCGTTCGGACTCCCCGTTCATCGCGAGCAGCGCATAGATCGAGTTCATCATCGCCGGGTAAATCGTTCCCAGGCCTTCGCTGCGTTCGAGCCGCTCGAGCATCCATTGGCGCGCGCGCTCCAGTGCCGCCTTCCGAAACGGCTTCCAGGGCAAGCGCTCGTACAGCTTCAGTGCGCGGTCGAGCGCCAGGAAGAGGTTCTTCCACGAGACTACCTGCTTGTCCCACACGAGCGAGGGAGGCTTGGCGCCGGGCACTTTGAAAAGCTCGTCGAAAGTGATGCCGTCGGGCAAACGCCACTCCGGCTTCAGCGTGGAAACAATCGCCATTGGAATCACGATGCCGCGCGTCCACGAGGACATCTCGTAGAGGTTCACCGGAAACCATTCCGGCAGCAGCATCAATTCGGGCGGAATCGCGGGGACGATGCTCCAATCGATCGCGCCCGACCATCGCCAGATAAAACCGCACGTAGGAATTGGTCGCTTCGAGCCCGCCGAGCTCATGAACTTTCCGCTTGGCCGACTCCATGTGCGGCGCAACAGACGAATCCCCCGCCAGCCGCAACGCCACGTAGGCTTTTACCGTCGCGTTTAACTCCGCAGGACCACCGTAGAAAATGTTCCAGCCGCCGTCGGGAAGCTGGCGGTCGCGGATGTATTTGGCGGTTCGTGACTTTTCGGAATAGAGCTGTCCCAAAACGTGCAGGTACAGAATGTAGTCCGATTCCAGGGTGGTGTCCGCTTCGAGCTCAGCCCACCAGTATCCTTCGCGATTTTGAGCGCTCAGCAAATAGCGGGTTGCGCGATCAATCGCCTGCCCTAC
>CAWBGW010000035.1:0-11390 GCA_963788345.1 uncultured Acidobacteriota bacterium
AAAGGGAGAAGAGAAAAGCGAAACACAGAGGACACGGAGAAAGTCCGGAGGTCATGGAGAAGCTGCAGTGACGCGAAAAGCTCGGGGCGAAAAGCAGATCCCTCACCCCGCACAAATCGCGGGGATTCGGGATGACAACGTAACGCCAGTAGGCGCCCTGGTCGAGCACTTCAATGCGGTCTTCGGCGGAGTCATGCTAGTGGGCGAAGCGGCGGAAGAAGCTGTCGGGCTTCCATTCCGGGCGGTGATCGGCGTCGGCGACGCGCAGCGCCAGTTTCTCGAGGATGGCGTTGAATTGCGCGGCGGCCGCCATGTCGACGGGCTGGCTCAGGTCGTCCGAAGGGCGCGTGGTAGCGCTCGGCATACCAGGCCTTGAAGATTTTCTCTTCCGGCGTCCCGGGAATGTAACCGAACTTGAAGGCAAGCGCCGGAACTCCCTTCTTGATGAAGCTGTACTGATCGCTGCGGATGAAACGATTGTGCTCCGGTTCCTTATCGGCTTGCACCTGCACGCCGGCTTTTTCGGCAGACCGCGCGAATATCGTCGCCCAGCGTGGATTCGCCCAGCCCCTGGACTTCAAGGTATTTCAGCGGGAAGAGTGGAAGGTACATGTCCATGTTGATGTCGGCGACGATGGGGCCGGAGCACGGTGGGATGCGCAGCAAAATATTGAGAGCCGAGCTCGCCCTTCTCTTCGCCCGTGACGGAGAGGAAGAGAATCGAGCGCTTCGGCTTTGCTCCGGAATCTTTCATCGCACGGGCGATTTCGATCAGCGATGCGTCGCCTGAGGCGTCGTCCATCGCGCCGTTGTAGATGCGGTCGCCGTTGACGGGCTCGCCGATTCCGAGATGGTCGAGGTGCGCGCTGACCACGACGTATTCGTTCTTGAGGTGCTGGATCGCTGCCAGGGAGAACGCCCACGACGTTCTCGGATTTCACTTCCGAGCGAGTCATGCCGAGACGCGCGCGGACCTTCACGGCGAGAGGAAAGTGCGGCAGAGGCTTATCGGCATTGAGCGCCGCGAGAACTTCCTGAAAGGTGTGGCCGCTGCCCGCGAAGAGCATCTCGGCGTGCGTCGGGTTGAATGTGATGCTGACTTGGAGCGGAGGCGGGACGTCGGACCAGGGTCGCGCAGTTCCATGCTTGGCTGGAAGCGTGATCGCGGCAATGCGCGACCAGGGAACTTCGGCGGCTCTTGGGATTCGGATGGAGATCGTGCCGATCACGCCTGCTTTCGCAAGCGCCTTCCGACGCTCTTCGCCGGATTGGTAGTGTGCCTTGATCGGGCCCGGCATGTCCGCGGGGCCGCCGGTAACAAAGACCACGATTTTGCCCTTCACGTCCTGGCCTGCCAGATCGTCGTAGTTCAGATTCGGGGACTGTGAGCCCGTAGCCGACGAACACGGCGCCGGCTTCGACATTTTCCGCCGCGTGCGAATTGACGCCGAGAAGGGCATCGTCGCCGAGTTTCACCGGTTGCACGTTTCCGTCGCGCAGCAAATCGAGAGAGCAGCGAGATTCGTCAATGCGCACGACGTCGAAATCCATGGGCTGGCGATAACCATCGACGCCGGCGGGCTGCAAACCTGCGGCGCGGAATTGCTCAGCCATGTAGTTGGCGGCTTTCTCGAAGCCGCGGCTGCCGGTGTCGCGGCCTTCGAGGCAGTCGTCGGCGAGAAACTGAATGTGTGACCACCAGCGCTTGCCGAGCGCGTTCCAATCGGGGCTTTGCGCGAAAACGGCAGCGCCAACGAAAAGCCAGTACAAGGCAAGCAAGCAGCCAGTTGAGGTGTCTCACGTGCGAAGGCCTCCGATTTGTAGTTCAAGATGTGCGCGCACGGGAACGCGCGCTGCGCCAGCAAATCATACATCGAAGTTCACCGACTCCAGGAGCGCTTTGCCCCGGGCTTTGGGGATGGAAGTTGACGCAGTGGCTCATGTGTGTCACAGTGCGCGTGTGACACTATTCCGACTCACGTTGCGGCCGGGCGAGTCGATCTTCGACCAGCTCGTGTTTGCGCGTGAAGAAGGCGTTCATCAGCGGCGAACTTCGGGCGGGGCAGGCGTTTCCTTCCGTTCGGGCGCTCGCGGCTGAGTTCAAGATTCATCCAAACACGGCACACAAGGTGGTGCAGCACCTAATTCAGGAGCGCTGGCTCGAAGTTCATCCGGGAATTGGAACCGTTGTGGCGGATATTCCGGAGGCGCGGGCAGGCGACCGCAAACGGTTGCTGCAACGCGAAGTGGAACAGCTAGTGGTCGAGGCGAAGCGGGTGGAACTCAATGTCGACGACGTCGTTCAGGCGATTCAAGATCAGTGGGCAAAGCTGGAGAAGCCGCAGGAGGTGGGCCGCAAATGATTCGCGTGGAAAATCTGTGGAAGAAGTTCGGACGATTCGACGCGCTTCGCGGATTGAGTTTCGAAGTGCCGCAGGGGAGCGCGTTTGCAATGATCGGCGCAAACGGGGCGGGGAAGACGACCATGATCAAGGTTTTGATGAACATTCTCGAGCCGACACGGGGAAGCGCGACGATTCCTGGGCGTGGATTCGCGAAGAATCTCGCCACGCGAACTGGCACAAATCGGATACGTCTCCGAAAACCAGGACATGCCGCCGCGATTGACCGTGGGGGAATACGTGGCCTATCTGCGGCCGTTCTATCCCAGCGTGGGACCGCGATCTAGAAGCATCGATCGCGCGTCAGTTGCGGTTGCCGCTGGAGCGCAAGATCGGCGACCTGTCGCACGGGATGCGCATGAAGATGGCGCTGTTGTGCGCGCTGCCGTACCGGCCGAAGCTGCTGATTCTCGACGAGCCGTTCAGCGGGCTCGATCCGCTGGTGCGCGACGAATTCATGGAAGGACTGCTCGAGCAGGCCGGCGAGATGACGATTCTGATTTCGTCCCACGAACTGGGCGAAATCGACGGCGTCGCAACGCACGTCGCGTTCCTCGACGAGGGCAAGCTGCTGTTTCAGGAATCGATGAGCGATCTGACGGGACGGTTCCGCGAAGTGCATGTGACGCTCGAGGTAGAGGCGGCGGAGCCGAGGCAGGCGCCCAAAGAGTGGATGCAAATGCGGACCATCGGGAACGTGCTGACGTTTGTCGACACGCGGTTCGACGAGAGCGGCCTGAGCGAGCGGATTCGTTCGCGAGTCGAAGGCGTGCGGGGAATCGACGCGCAGCCGATGGCGCTGCGGTCGATCTTTACGACTCTGGCACGAGCGGCGCGCGACGGCGGAGCGTAGGCGAAAGGCAGGCGGCAATGGTCTGGCACATTTTCAAGAAGGACTGGAAGTTGGTGTGGAGTTTCGTGATAGCAGTCGCATTGCTTCACTGGATTTCGGCGTTCATCCTTTTCAAGCAGGGACTGTTCGGCGAAGACCCCATGCTCGAAATGCTGGTGGAATCGGTGCCGACTCTCGCATTCTTCGGCAGCATGTTTCTGATTGCCGCGATCGTTCATCTCGAGGCGCTTCCCGGAGTGCGGCAGGACTGGCTTGCGCGGCCAATTCGGCGCGGAAGTTTGCTGCTCGAGAAGTTCTTGTTTGTCGTTCTCACGGTGGCGGGGCCGATTTTTGCGGCGAATGTTTTCCAGGGATTGGCAAACGGATTCTCATTGGGATCGTCCCTGCAGGCCGCGGCGTCGTACGTCATTTTTCTTCTCTTTTTTATAATTCTGCCAATCTTCATTCTTGCGTCGGTGACTCGAAACATGACGGAGGGGTTTATTTTTGGGTGCGGCTGCACGTTCATCATAGGAGCATTCTTGACAGTCGCCGGCTATGCGAACGCGTCCGCCCACGGGACCCTGATTGCCGTAACGCACAGCGGGATTGGATGGATTGGAGAGATGTTCCGATTTGCGCTCGTTGCGCTGGCCGCGGGCATCATCCTTGGGCTTCAATATTTTCGCAGAAAGACGATCGCGGCGCGCTTTCTGGTGGTTGGCTTCGGATTGCTGCTCCTCACCTCGATCTTTCTGCCGTGGAATCCCGCATTTGCCGTGCAGGAGCGGCTTTCTGCAAAACCAACTGCTGGAGCGCTCACAACCGTGGCGTTTGATCCGGTGCGAGGGAAATTCAAATCGCCGTCCGGCTTAGCCGCTTCAGAAGACGTCCAGCGGGGTAATGGGCAAGACAAGGCCGAAGTGTTTTTACCGCTAAAAATTGACGGCGTCGGCAACGATGCGATTCTGTTGACCGATCGCGTCGAGGTGCGGTTGACCGGCCAGGACGGGCGGGCGATATACCACGGGGTTGGGGACGGCCTGGAAGTCGCGAGGGAGGGACCAAATCCTGAAGAGGCGCCGATCTACCAACAAATCGAAGTGCCTATGTCGGTTTACGCCAGCGCGAAGGATCAACTGACGCAAGTTCGGGTGAACTATTCGCTGACGCTATTCGGTCTTGCCAGGTCGTATGCCATGCCTGCGCTGAATGGAGATGAGCGGATGCCTGGGTGGGGCTGGTGCCGGACGAAAATGAACGAAGCCGGAACCATCGTAGAGCTGCACTGCATGGAAGCCGGGAGACGGGCCCATATGCGGGACCGCGCTTCTCGAGGATGCGTCCACCGGAGCGCGAAACCCGGCGCGGTTGTTCTGCTGGTCAGACTACGGGCCATTTAGAAATAATCCGCTCCCCGACAATTTCGCGCGTTTCGGAACGAATCTTCCGTTCCGCGATCCATCGGGGCTGGCGAAGTTTCCGGTGGACGGGCCGCAGCTTCCGAATTCGCGCGTCGTCATTCGAGTGTACGAGCCTGAAGATCACTTCAGCCGCTCCCTTGTAATTCCACAAATCAAATTGAAGGATTGGGAAGCGCAGTAGGGAGTAGCTCACGTCCGCCTTCGTCAGTTGCCTCGCCAATTGACACCCTCGCGTTCGATGCTAAGGTGTGGTCGAAGGCGGAGGTGGTTATGGCGGAGAAGCCGCTGCTGGGGCAGGTTGCGGTGGTGACGGGCGCTGCGAAGCGGATCGGGCGGAGCATTGCGCTGAGGCTTGCGGCGGACGGGGCGGACGTTGTCATTAACTATATGACGTCGCAGACCGAGGCGGAGGAACTGGCGCGGGAGATCGAGGGGATGGGGCGGCGGGCGCTAGCCGTGGAAGGAGATGTGGCGCAACGTAAGGACGTGGAGAACATTTTCGCGACGATCGAAGTGAAATTCCGGCGGCTGGATATCCTGGTGAACAACGCGGGAATGTTTTTTGCCGCGAAGTTCGAGGAGTTGACCGAAGAGCAGTGGGACCGCATTCTGGACACGAATTTGAAGTCGCAGTTCCTGTGCGCGCAGGCGGCTGCGCCGATGATGAAGCGGCGAGGCCGCGGACACATCATCAATATTTCGTCGCTAGGCGGGCTCCTAGCGTGGCCGGCGTACACGCACTACTGCGTGTCGAAGGCGGGAGTGATTATGTTGACGCGATGTCTGGCGCGCGCGCTGGGGCCGGAGATTCTGGTGAACAGCGTCGCTCCGGGAACGATTCAATTTCCGGGGGAAAAGCCGGATGAGGATTACATCCAGCGGGTGCCGTTGCATCGGGTGGGGACGGGCGATGACATTGCGGAGGCGGTGGCGTATTTCGCGACGTCGGACTTTGTGACGGGGCAGATACTGGCGGTGGACGGCGGACGGACTTTGGTGTGAGGGAGCAGAGCGGGAAAAGAGAGAAGGGAAAAAGAGAAAAAGGGTCTGTTGACATCCTAGGTCTAGCGGCCTCCAAAGCGAAAAGCAGATCCCTCACCCCGCCCAAACCGCCCTTCGGCAAGCTCAGGGCAGGCGGGATGACAAAGTGGTGATGAACGGAGCGTCGACGAGGGAGTTCAACAGAGCGAAGAGAAGAGAGAAAAGCTGCGGAGCGGGCTGGTTTCTAGTTTCCCGGCGTTGCCGGGGCGGGCGTGGAACTCGGCGCGGCAGCCTTCAGATCGTTCACTTCCTTGATTACCTTCGCCCAATCTTTTTTGTTTTTCTTCGTAGCTTGCGGTGCGTTCGCATCGGCGTAGTAATTCAAAAGCACGTCGCGAAGCTCCGGCGTCACGCTCGCGAAGTGGTCTTGCGCGAGGTGATCGAGCAGGTCGGCATAGGTCTGGTCGGCCAATGGGTATTGACCCGGTCCGGTGACGCTGCCGACGTCGATATTGTCGTTTTCCAGGATGACGTGGCCGGAATCTTTCTGCTGCTGAACGAGCTTCTCGTAGTCTTCGACGGTGGCGTTGAAACTGGCCATGAAGAGCTTTTCGGTCTCCGGAGTGGGCGTTTTGAACGACAGCGCCCGGAAAGGGCCGATCTTCGGAATGAACTGAATCAGGAATGCCAGAAAGCGCGTGCCGAAGCTCGGCCGTCTGTAGGGTTCGTTCCAGTTCTTTTTGTAACTCGAGCGCGAGAGATGGTAGAGGAACTGTTTGCGCGTGATACCGGGAATCTCCTTCTGAATTTCATCTTTGTTGGTCTGCCATGCGACTTTGGTCATGCTTGGTATCACCGCGCTGATGCTCCAGCGGTAAGTGCCGACCGCAAGATCGTAATCCGCAAAAATGGAATCGAGCTTAAGGCCATAGGTTTCCTGAAACGCTTGCTGCAAGAGCGGCTTTGCCACTTCGAATCCGATGTGGTCGCGGTAGTCGTCGGGAGCGTATCGGCCGCGGGCGATCTGAATCACATCGAAGCCGAATTCCGTCTTCAGATGCGCCGCGGGATTTTCGTCGTAGGTGACGACGTCGCCGTATTTTCTCTTCAGTTTGGGGTAGAGCATGGGGACGGACAAGTTCACGGCCATGCGATGGCCGTTGTTATCCGCGGCGTAATGCGCCATCGCGCCGAGAGCGAACGCGTAATCGTTTATGTCCTTTGAATCGCGGAGCAGCGCTTCGATGAAATCGCCGGTGCGCACGTAGTGGAGAAGGTCGCTAAATAGCCTGCTCCCAAAAGGGTAGTAGCCCATATCCTGAATCACGCAGCCACCGTAAGCATAGGCGTGAGCCGTCTTGAGTTCGTCGTGCGTGGCGTTAGGGAATCGTTGCAGGAGGGCCGGTTTGATGGCCGCGTCCCAGGCGGAGTCGATGATTGCTTCGTGCGAAAGCACTGCGTAGCCGCTGCAATTGGATGCAGTGACCACTACAAGGATCAAAGTTGCGATGAAGACTCTGGCGCGGCGCGTTGCGGAAGTTATCTTCTGCCTCCGGAGGGCGGGATCGCAGTCAGTATATCAAAGCGCTCCTAAGGGCTGCGACTGGTCACTGAGGCGGGAGAATGTCGGCCAAATGCGCGAGGCCGAGGTCGACCAAATTGTGGTAGCGCGTGACTATGTCTTCCTCCGGCTTCTGTGGCTGACCGAAGAGATTGGCGGCGATGGCGGCCTTAAACTCCGGCGAGTCTTCCGTAGCGTGCATTCCTTCAATGGCTTTCGGCAACGCGGCTAGTTTTTCCTGCAGGCTGCTCAATTCGCCGAAGGCGTCTTGCGGGTGGTAGGCGATGCGGTCGGCAGTCTGCATGGCGTCGATCAACTCGTCCGGACTCCAGCCGTTTGGCCAAGTCGCATTCAAGATGTCGTAGGCTTCGCGGAGGCGCGTCATTTTGCCGGGGAAGCCTTCGAGCAGGGCGCGCTGCGGCGCGAGGGAAGGCTTGATCTTGACGGAGATTGTGACGGGGCTCGCGGTGCTGATGGTGCGAGTGCGAACGATTGTCGTGAGGGTGGTGGCGTCATAGCTCCAGCCGGGCGCGGTTTCGGTGCGTGAGGCGATCGCGCCATTCACGGTGACGGACGCCGGCGGCCACGTTCCGCGCAAGCGGACCTCATAGGCACGCGACGCGCGCATCCCGTTGTAGCGTCCCTCGACGGGAGAGATTGTCAACGTCAGCGCTGTTCCGTTTACCGCGGCCGAGGCGCGAATGCTCGTCCAGGCTGCCTCACCGCGCTTGTAGGCGGGAGTATTGCCCGCATCTTCGTAGAGCCGATATGTGGACTCCTTACCGTCTTCCGGCGGAAAAACGGTGAGAATGAGCGGGTCCACCGGTTTCTCGCCGGTGTAGCGCATCTGGGGTTGCATGGGGATGATGCTGCCAGTTTTCGCGTAGACGGGAATTTGTCGAATCGAAAACGTGCGTTCCGTCGACACAGGACCTGTTAGCCGCGCGCCCGTATCCCATTCAATCCAGTTTCCTTCAGGCAACCACACCGAGCGCTTCACGAGCTGCGACTCTTTTCCCGTGGGCTGAGAGATGGGCGCGACGAGAACGTTGTCGCCGAACATGTATTCGTCCTTTGCGTCGTAGGCTTCAGGAGCTTCGGGCGAGTCGTAGTACAGCGGATGCAGGAATGCGACGCCGGTGTCGTAGGTGCGGCGCGCCTCTGTGTAGATGTAGGGCTGCAAGGCGTAGCGGAGCACGAATGCGTCGCGCATGAGATCGGAGTAAGGCTGGGGATAGGCCCAAATGCGGCGCTCGGAATCGGGATTCTTCGTCGTGTGGGTGCGGAGGATGGGGCTGAAGATTCCGAACTGAATCCAGCGGAGATAGAGTTCGGGCTCGATGGTGCCGGGCATGTGGCCGCCGATGTCGTGGCTCCAATAGGCGTAGCCGACGTTCGCGGCAGTCGAGGTGAAATACGGCTGAAAGGCGAGGGAGTCCCAGACGGAGATCGTGTCGCCTGAAAATCCGATCTGATAACGATGATTTCCCAAGCCGCCCCAGCGGTGGAAGAGCAGCGGCCGCTTGCCTTCGCGCTCCTGATCGGTGAAATGCACGTAGTTGAGCCACCAGGTGGGATTCACGTTTGCGAGTTTTGTGTTTTGCTCCTGTTGCCAGTCGAGCCAGAAGAAGTCGATGCCCTGGTGTTCGAGGGGGTGGTGAAGGATGTTCATGTAGTTCGTGGCGAATTTCTTGTTGGTGATGTCGAAGGGAACGTATTGCTTGGTGGCGGGGTCGATGCCCATTGCTTTAGCCATTTCCGGGTAGCGAGTTTCCCAGGGTTGCACTCCGGAGGCAGGGTGCATATTGACCGTGGCCTTGAGGCCTTGTTGATGAACGTAGTCGAGAAATGCAGGAGGATCGGGGAACAACAGTTTGTTCCAGGAGTAGCCCGTCCAGCCAAGGCTGTGGCCCGATGCGTCGGTCTTTTTGTCCCACCAGCGCGTGCCGAAGGTGGGGTGCCAGTCCATGTCGATGACGAGGACGTCGAGCGGAACCTGATGAGACTGAAATTGTTGGACGAGCTGTTCGAACTCCTGGTCGGTGTAGGACCAGTAGCGTGACCACCACGCGCCGAACGCGAAGCGCGGCGGCAGCGGGATTTTTCCGGCGACGCGGGTGAAATCGGAGAGCGCGGCGCGATAGTCGTGGCCGTAGCCGAAGAAATACCAATCCTGGCGGTCGCCGGGCGGACGCTCGATCACCCAGGGCCACGGGCTCTTTTCGCCCTGCGCGAAGGAGAAATCGGCGGAATCGAAAAGGGGACGCGTGGAGTCGTCAACGAGCGTCCAACCGTCGCGCGAGACGAGGCCGGGCTCGAGCTTGGTGTTCGAGCCGCGGACACCGTCGAGCGTGCGCGCGGTGCCGAGCAGGTTGCCCGTGTCCTCGACGCCGGGATTCCAGACGACGTCTTGGCCATTTAGCTGGAATGTGATGGTCAGATTTTCGGGCGCGAATTTGCTGCCCGTGCCGTAGTCCCTGTATTTCAGGGTGAGCGCGCTGGTTTGAATCGTAGAGGATGCTGGCTCCGCCCATGGACGCGCTCTCTTGCGTGAATTGCGGGACCGGCAGCTTGCGATTCAGAAAGACGAGCGAGGCGTGATCTTCGAACTTGGCGTCGGCGGCCCACTCCATGCGAATGAGTTGAGGCGTGAGAATGGTGAATCGCGCATGGCCGACGGTGACGATGGCGCGCGGGTCGGCAACGGGATCGAATCGGCCGTCGGAATCTGCGGGAGGTGCGGCGCGGAGGACGCGCGGCGTCGCCATCGTTGCCAGGAATGCCAGCAGGCAGGCGGCGAAAATCGTACGGCCTAAATTCCTCGCGGTCGGCATTGGGTCACCTGTTCGAATGTTGCCCAAAGCCGGGGAATCTTAGTACCAGTTCGCGCGGCTTCGCAAATTAGTTTGACGAACGAGCGGGTGGCCGACGCATGGAGTTGTGGGTGGGGTGAGCGTTTGTTAAGCTAAACGAACAGCAAACGACCGCGGAGAGGTGACTGAGCGGTTGAAAGTACTCGCCTCGAAAGCGAGCATACCGGAAACGGTATCGTGGGTTCAAATCCCACCCTCTCCGCCATAACGTTTCGATTTTCTCAGTCCATTTCGAAGGCGATGTACATCAGCTTTCCGTCGCGCTCGATTTGCAAGACGCCTGCGGAACCCGCTGGAAGGGCCTGCAATGCGTCGCGCAGGGCAGCGAGCGTCTCGATTTTCTTACCGTTGAACGCGTGAATTACGTCTCCGGGCTGCAAATCCGTTTGCACTTCGAGAAGGTTCGCGGCCATCGCGGCGACAATTACTCCCGACGGAAATCGCAAATCCGGAAGCTTCGCGGCGAGTTTGTCGGTAATCTCAACGCCAAAGATGCCCAGTTTCGGCACGAGGGACTTGCTCGGATCGGAGAGGTCCAGCGATTCATCTACCTCATTGCGTTGCTGCGTCACCGGAATCTGAAGGCTGACGCGCTGCGTCCCGCGCAGGATTTCCGCGTCTATGACGGCATCGTTCGGACGCGTGGAAATAATCATCGCCGCCAGCGGAACGCTTCCAATCGAACGTCCGTCGAGGCTCAGCACGATATCCCCAATCTGCAGCCCAGCTTTGTCCGCGGGGCCGCTCGGCTCAACATCGGAGACGATCACGCCATCCTGCCGAGAGAGATTGAGGCCCGCTGCCAAATCGGGAGTGATGTCCTGCATGTCCGCGCCGATCATGCTGCGATGCGTGTGACCAAACTGTCGAAGCTGGGTGTAGACGAAACCGGACCACGTTGCTGGGAATCGCGAATCCGAGACCCTGGCTCCCGCCGGACTCGGTCAATATGAAGGTGTTGATCCCGACGATCTCGCCGTCTGTGTTGACGAGCGGGCCGCCGCTGTTGCCGGGATTGATCGGAGCGTCCGTCTGAATGTAGATTGCCGGGACGCTCGGATTCGCCTGCCGCGCCACCGCGCTCACAACACCCATGGTGACGGAGTTCTCGAGGCCCTCGGGGTTCCCGAACGCGAGAACGATCTCGCCTTTCTTCAGCTTCGCGTAGTCGGCAAAGGCGAGGGCCGGGAGGTTTTTCGCGTCCACTTTGAGGAGCGCGATGTCGGTTGTCGCGGCGACTCCTACGATCTTCGCGTCCAGCGGCGGAATCCGCTCGGAGAGACCGAGGGTTGCGCGAACCTGCGATTCGCCGGTGCC
>CAWBGW010000036.1:0-137552 GCA_963788345.1 uncultured Acidobacteriota bacterium
CAACTCCTCGCGTATTTCATCGCTCTCAAGCGTGGCCTGAACCCCGACACAGGCCGTCAGGATCAGCCGGCGCACGCCGCCGCGAGCCGCCACTACAAGTATTAGCCGAACTGGCCGCAGGTACAGGTGACCGACGCTGAAACCAGCGCTTAACACGCGAGGCACAAGTCACTTCCAGCGCCTAAAATGGATGGGTACAAGGGAAGAGTGCCCGGATGAAAAAACCTGCGCTTGCCATTCTGCTTCTTGTGATGCTGGCATTTGCGGCGCCCGCGCAAGAGACTGGCGGTATGGGCACGCTCGCCGGAGTGGTGCTCAACGCGCAACGAAAACCTGTAGCCGGAGCGACCGTGACCATGCAGTCGGCAACGGGCGGAAATCCTCACGCAACGAAGACGAATTCGCAGGGCCGCTTTTTCTTTCCCGAGCTGATTCACGGTTACTACGACGTGCGGGCGACGCACAACGGGCTCGTCAGCGAGTGGAAGCACATAATCGAAGTGAACGTGGGCAAACAGACGGAAGTGGAGTTGCAATTGAGGCCGGCGCAAAAGGGGCCGTCATGAGGCGCCTGACTTCCATTTTTCTCTTGGCCGCGATCCTGATGATCTTGGCGGGCGCTAGCGCGCGCGAGGCAGTAGGCACGCTCGCAGGGACCTTGGTGGACTCCCACGGGAACCCGGTGGCGGACGCAGTTGTGATCATCCAAACTTCAGACGGTCTGCATCCACACGCAACGCACACAGACGCCAACGGACACTTCGAGTTCGATCGGTATTCCATCGGACAATACGACTTGCGCGCCAGCCTCTACGGAGTTTTCACCGATTGGATGAGGCGGGTATTGATTCGCAATGGGAAGACAACCGAGGTCACGCTCCATCTCCCCGCCGCAGTGAAATAATGCAACGTCGCAGTGTTTCAAACTCCTATCAATCACTCGTTGCGGAGCACCCTCATGGGTTCGACGCGGGCTGCGCGGATGGCGGGTATGAGAGAAGCAAGCGTTGCGACCAGCAGGACAATGAAAACCACCGCCGATAACGTTGCCACATCCGTTGGTGAGACGCCGTAGAGCATTCCGGACATGACGCGCGCGAACGCCGTTGCCAGAACGCACCCGGCTACGCAACCAGCAAAGGTCGCGCCCAATCCTTGAAACAGGAATTGCTTTACGATTTGCCCCCGCAGGGCCCCAAGCGCCAGACGCAAGCCGACCTCACGCTGCCGCATCGTGACCGAGTAGCTGAGCGTTCCATACAAACCCACACATGCGAGAGAAACGGCGGTTGCCGCGAAGAAACCCAGCAGCACCATGCGAAGGCGGTTCTCTGCGAAAGCTTCGTCCAGATGCTCTGCAAGAGGCGCAATGCCGAATACCGAGCGGGCAGGTTCGATTTCGTGAAGTCTCTTGCGGATGGTCTCAGCCAACGCCATGGGTTCGGTACGAGTGCGTACTAGATAGAACGGATCGGGAAGGGGAGCGCTCGTGCACCAGTACGCAACAGGACCAGGTTCGCGGTTCAAGCCTTCTTCCCGGGCGTCGCCGACAATTCCGCGAATCTGGCCGGTTGGCGCGAAGGCCTGGCCCTGCACTTGTAAGTGGTGGCCGATGGCGGAGGATCCAGCGAGATACGCATTTGCAAAACTGCGATTCACAACAACGTCCATGCCGCCAGGTTCTTCACGGCAAGGTTCTCCCGCGAGAAAGGGGATCTGCATCGTCGAGAAATAGCCCACCGAAACGAAGCGGCTCTCAGCGATGATCTTGCGACCCGGATCGACCTGCCCCTCCGCGAACTTTAATTCTGTTTGATACTCGGACGGAACGCCAGGAAGTACCGCCGAAGTCGCTGCCGATTCGACGCCAGGCACGTTACTCAGGGAATCGATCACACCATCGATGCGCCGCTCGAGACCCTTCAGGTCTGAGGTCTCTCCCCACGACGCGCTGAGGTGAAACGTGAGAACGTGACTGGGTTCAAAGCCCGGCGACACGCGCCCGAGAGCTCGAAAGCTGCGAACGAGCAAACCCGCCCCGGCAAGCAGCGTTACGGCGAGCGCCACTTGAACACCGACAAGCAGCCATTGGAGCCGATTGCGCGTCGATACCTGCGTGCCGCTCGCCTGCGCCAATGAACCGAATATGCTCCTACGCGCGCAATGAATCGCGGGAAACAAGCCGCACAAGAGCGTCACAATCGCCGAACACGCCAGTGAGTACACCGCAATTCGCGAATCAAGGTGAATCTCTTCCACGCGGGGCAGATTTGCGGCAAGAGTGCGAAACACCTTGGACGCCGCCCCGGCAACAATCAAGCCGAATGTAGCGCCGGTCACCGCCAATAGAAATACCTCTGTCAGTAATTGCCTCACGATCGCAGTACGACTAGCGCCGAGCGAGAATCGAACCGAAATTTCATGCTGGCGCTGCGAAGCGCGAGCTAGAAGCAAAGCAACGATGTTTGTGCATGCAATCAGAAGAAGCAGCGAAACAGAGCCGAACAGAATCCAGAGAGAGCCTCGCACGCCGCCGATCGTAGTTTCTTTCAGTGGTTCGATTTCGACCGCGAGATCGGCATCTGGTTTTGGGTACTGCTTGCCGAGTTGCGCTTGGACGGTTGCCAGGTTCGCGCGCGCTTCCGCCAGAGTCACGCCCGGTCTCATCCGCCCGATAACGGTAAACCAAGTCGAGTCTCTGCTCTGGGCGAACGGAGCATCGGGAGCGCTTGGCGACCAGAAATCCACGTCGCGAACCGGGAACAGAAACGAAGCGGGCATGATTCCGACGATCGTGTAAGACCATTTGCCGATCAGCAGCTTTTTCCCCGGCGTATTCGGATCACCATTGAACCGCCGACGCCAGAATCGATCGCTTATGAGAGCCGCGCCCGGCCCTCCAAATCGTTCCTCCTCTGGAGTAAAGTCGCGGCCGACCGCGGGCGCGATTCCCCACACCTGCAGGAATCGAGGCGCGACCAGCGCCTGCGTGAGCTTCTCTGGCAGAGGGCCGGAAGTTTCAGACGCGTCTTCGAGGTAGTATCCCGTGATCGCCCGAAATGTCGAGTTCATCCGGTTCCAATCTTCCAGCCGGACAGGGGCCACGAATGTTTGCGGGCTTTTCACCCTGGGGTTGTGATGCGACAGCCTTATCAACTGATCGCCATCTGGAAACGGCAACGGCCGGAGGAGAATCGCGTCGATTGCGGAGAACACCGCGCTGTTCGCGCCAATGCTCAGCGTTAGCGTGAGCACGACTACGATCGTGAACCCAGGATCTCGTCGCATCATGCGCAGGCCGTAACGGATGTTCGACCAAACCGTTTCGAGCCAGAATCCACGCCGCTCCTCGCGGCAGTTTTCCTTCATGCCATCTAATCCGCCAAACTGGATGGCTGCTTGCCTTCTCGCCTCATCCGGCGTCATTCCCGTGGCGATGTTCGCCGCTGTCTGCCGCTCGATGTGGAAGCGTAGCTCCTCATTCATCTCCAGCTCGAACTCTCGTTTTGGTCGAAACCAGCGGCGTCTAGATCTCATTTTTGAAGCTCCCGGCCTTCTCAAACTTCAGGCTCGTTGCAAAATGAGGGCGACTGCAGACGACAGCCGTTCCCATTCGGCCAGCTCTTTCTGCAGTTGCTCGCGGCCCGCCCTCGTCAGTTGGTAGTATTTCGCGCGGCGATTGTTCTCGGACGCTCCCCACTCTGCTTCGATCAGTCCTTTGCGCTCTTTAGGCCGTAAAGCGCGGGGTAGCGTGATCCCTGCTGAACCTGGAGGACTTCCTTCTGATACCTGCTGAATTCGTTGCGCGATGCCCCAGCCATGCATCGGCTCAAGAAGCAATGTTTTGAGGATTAGCAGATCCAAAGTGCCTTGCAATATGTCGGCTGAATGGCTCACTCTTGCCCCCCCTAGTTATCCTACAGGGCCGAGTTCGCATTGCTCTTGTAGAATGTCAACCTGGAGGACTTCCTTCGATACCTGCCGAATTCGTTGCGCGATGCCCCAGCCATGCATCGGCTCAAGAAGCAATGTTTTGAGGATTAGCAGATCCAAAGTGCCTTGCAATATGTCGGCTGAATGGCTCACTCTTGCCCCCCGAAAGCTACCGACAGGGCCGAGATTCGCATCGCTCTGGAGATGTCGAAGGGAAATTCCGGCGGCTCCGGCGTGCCTGCTCGGTCCGGGACGGAACGACTAAGTTACCGCGCCAAAGTCGGTTTGGGAGTACTGAACCTTGCGGTACCCGGTTTGAGTCTTGGGGGCCATTGTTCCGCCGGGGTCTATTGTTCGACGATAGTCGGTGGGTTGGGAGCTTGCGATGCGGGGACGACGGTTCCGAGAAAGGCAGCCGGGCATGCTACCCAACCCGTCCAAGCCCTCCCGTTGAATACCTCCCCCGACCCCTTCACCGGGAAGGGCCTATCGTGAAATGGCAAAGTGATCGCGGTTTCCCCCTACCAGCATCGTTTGGCAAGCCCCTTTGCACGGCTTTTTCGAGAACATGCTCGCGCCGCCTGGCTCGCGCCAAGTGTAGTGGATTCAGTGGGCGGGCGCGCGGCGGCGAAGGGCCTGGTGCGCGGATGCAGCGTCGTGTGACGGGAAAACCGGACAGGCCAACGAGAGCGTCGCGGCTGCGGGCACCGCGATGGCCTTGATCGTGAGTCTGGTGCTGACGCTGGCGCTGCCGACGCGTGCGGCGGAGCTCGAGGAGAAGACGGTGCAGGCATTCGACCGTTACGCGAAGTTGACGGAAGCGCAGATCGATTCGGAGCTGGCGGATCGGCAGCGAGGTTTCCTGTGGGTCGAGCGGTTGCCGGAAGAGCGGCGCGCGGCGGCGTACGCGCAGGTGCGCGGAGGCGAGGTGGTGATCGAGCGGCTCGAGACCTCGACGACGGCAAGCGGATCGAATGTCCGGGCGGGATGATTCATCACTGGATCGGAACGGCGTTCATTCCCGGCGCGACGCTCGCGCAGACGCTGGCGCTCGTCGAGGACTACGACCATCATCAGGATTACTACGCGCCGGACGTCGCGCGGTCGAAAATTCTGCGGCACGCGGGCGACGACTACGTGATTTACCTGCGATTTTACAAACGAAAAGTGATCACGTCAGTGGACGACACGGAGCATGACGTTCATTACTCGATCGTGGATGCGACGCGGGCGTGGAGCCGGTCGCGCACCACTCGCGTGCAGCAAGTGGACGATGCGGGAAAACCGAGCGAGCATCTCTTGCCTGAGGGGCAGGGCGACGGTTTTCTTTGGCGGATGAACACGTACTGGCGGTTCGAGCAGAAGGATGGGGGCACGTACGTCGAGTGCCAGACTGTGTCGTTGACGCGAGACATTCCGACGGGGCTCGGCTGGCTGGTTGGCGGGTACGTGACAAGCGTGCCGCGCGAGTCGCTGACGTTCACGCTGGCGACGACGCGGGAGGCTGTGATGGAGCGGGCCAGGCACTGAGGGACGAGGGGTGAGGGCGAGGGACCCCTCGGCTCGCGCTGGTCGCTCGGGATGCGGATCGTCGACGGATCGGCAATACCCCCCTCTACCCTACGGTATATTAGAGACGGTTGCTGGTGAGTGTTTTCAGTCATTTGCGTCGATTTCTAATCCCGGTGTCATTCTTGGAGTTCGCGGCGGGGGACGAAGATCGGGCGAAGCGTCCGAGCGGACAGGGCCACCCGGCGGACAGGATCGCGAGGGCACAGAGCCAAGGGCGACTGCGCCTCACCGTGAAAGTGTACCGATTGAAATTTTTTTCCGCGCTTGTTTTCATTGAGTTAGGGACGATTTCTATTTGCAAAGTGTACCGATCGATTCCGCGGGGTGGGGAGACAGGGGGTAGGGGGCAGCGAACAGCGGGAGTCGCGCAGGCGCGAGGAGGAACCTCTCGCCACGGCGAGCAGGCGACTGAGGAAGTGACTCATGCCTCGTCTTCTCCTGTTTTTTGTATTTGCGGCGATGTAGCTAATCGCATCTACCCCTTCTTCGGTCCGCGGTGTCAACTTGGCAGCTCATAAAAACGGGTCATGGTAGCATAAAATTCGCCGGATGGGTAGTTACAACGTTACGGTAGTAGTCCTATAACTCACAGAGCGAGGAGCTGGCCCACCCGCCTGTACAGCAAGAGACGTCAGGGAAGCACTCAAGCGATAGACCTCTACCAAGCAGGGGACCTCGCGAAATCGGCGACCCTCCTTCTTCCCGAGCCTTGGTCGTTTAGCGCTACCAAGTCTACTCGGGAGAAGGAGCCGACAACGTCATCTAATCAGGCTAGGATTTCATTTTGATCCCCCTCACTGAATCGTCCCCTGGCCCCTCTTGCGCCATGGATGCCACTCTGAGTCCGGGTCAGCATCGCGCCAGAGTCCTTCCTGCGTCGCTAGATTCACAACCGGCACGAGCGATTTGTCCGCGGCGACGAGAGTACCCAGGGCAACCACGCGCATATCGTCTCCCTCGACATCGGGCCCTGGTCCTGCAAACATTTCCCACTCGTTTTCCTCCCAACGCATCGCCTCGGTGATTCGCTCTCCGCGAAGCGCCGCAAGGTTGGTTGCGGCCGTCGAGTCTTTGGGTACGGGAAAGGTCCACGGCTCGTCGAGCCATCGCCATACAGGTTCTGAAGACGCGCTCCATGGGACACTCATGTTTGGCACATCGATTGTCCAGTGAGCTTTATCAGGAAGAATCTGAAGCGCCGGAATATCACGCCTTTTGTAATAGTCGAACACGCCCAACATGAGCTTCGCTGTCCAACTGCTATGCGCTTCCTGGCAGGGCGAACGAACCTAGCGTCAACTTCAAAAGTCGTCCGATCACGGTGTGTTCTAAGCTGCGCCGCGATGTCGTTGATGATTTTCACCACTTCGTCGTACATGTAGAAGATAGCGCCCGCCAAAATCAGCTCAACGCCAATCGACTCGCTCATCCCGATAGTATATGCAAATCGCGGTGTTTCTCCCCCTGAGACCACGTAAACATGATGCCCGCTTCGAGTGATGTTCTCCCGAATACGTTCAAGCGACAGTTTCTTTTGGATTTCATTCATCATGGCTCTTTTGGCTGTTGCCTCCTAATCCTGTTTTTGCTGGCCTGCCGGGTGCCCCATGTTTTTTTCTGGTTTCGGTGTTGGCGAGGCGCATCACCGTAAGGCTCACATCAACCAGTAACCGAGGCGAATGAATCCAATCCATGGGTGCCCCATCGTTCGCGGTTTTCGAACGGTGGGTCTTTGCCTTCATTCGACGACATCCATTGATAGTAGCACCGCCCCGCTTTTCATGTAGAAGCGATGACTGCTCCATGGCCAGTCATTGGGGCTACGCACTAAGCCGCGCTTGACTGGGTTCATGTGCATGTAGTTGAGCTTTTCGATTTCGCTTCTTCCGGCTCCAGACGTTGAAATCGTAGAATCGCCGCTGCCAGAAACTGCGGAGCGGCGATGCTTGACTCCGCTCCCAAAGTTGTAACTGCGCTCGCGAAGTCCGTTTCCGCCGACGGCCGCGCAGCGAACGCGAGACACGTTGTTTCAGGATTCGCATGACGTCGGAGGGCGTGCCGTCGGGAGGCTCGCCGATGAGAAGGTGAACGTGCTCGGGCATGACTACGTAGCCGACGAGCGCAAATCCAAACTTGCCACGCACCTCACCAAGAATCTGGACGAAATGATTTCGCGCGCGAACGGAACGGAGCATACGGAAGCCGTCGATAGCAACTGCAGGTGATGAAGTGTAGGTTGCCGCAGCCGTACCGTCGCACCAGACCGCGGGTCATGAAATGGTTCCTCGCACGGGCTTGTTTGATTGGCGATGGTATGCCCCGGTGACACATCGGTGTCAAGGGCGATTCCGAGGGGTCGGAAGACCCACGGTTCGGAAAACCGCGAACCGTGGGGCACCCCTGCGGGTGGAGTTGTCGGCCTCGGTTAATTGGGTGAGCTGTAGCTTGCGATCAGACGGTTCGACAACGCAAGTTCAAGAGGGAGAGCCTGGGGCACCCGGCCGGACGAATATGTCGAGGAGGATAGTGCGACTCAAGAATGTGCCCCCGTCAACTCGATGGTGGTATCAGCAAAGTGTTTGACGTCGGGATCGTTGAGAGACGCAGCATAAGCCAAGGGTTCTGGACTGGTCCTGTACATTCGGCTCGCGGCCACCACTCCATATTTGCGTAGAACTTCCTCCTGGCTTTGAAGGACAGTCTTCACGTCCTGTGGAACGCTCGCGTGACTCCCGACTAACCATCGAAGCCCGCGCACATTCACTGAGTTCGGCTCCTTCCCTTCAAGGAAAGACAACGCTGCCCCCAGTTGTTCTGCGCTCGCACGGGATAAGAAGTCCATTGCCTTCCACCGGACCCCAGATTCCGGGTCGCTCAAGAGCGTAACGACTGAAGCCAGCTCAGATTTGTTGGAAGGCGTAGCCCAGAGCAAAACGCAATCGATCACATCAAATATGACGCTTTTTTCAGGATGTCCGACTAGACGCACAATATCACTGAGGAGAGGGCTTCCCTTCGCGCCGAGCTCGGAGGCGATAAATGCTCCGGTCTTCACTACACTTGGGTCATCGTGGACTAAAAGGGGGCGAAGGTTCTCAAGTGGATAGCCTCGGTGATATTCCCTCAACAGATCATTCGCTACAACACCGACCTGAGGCGCGTTTGGGTTTGCCAAGATAAGTTTCGTGAGCCTTTCGGCGCGGTCTTGATCGTAATTCACAGTCATTGTTGGTTTCCACCGAGTCTGTTTTCGATCTGGCGCAAGTATCGTTCTTCACGCCCAATCCTATCACGGTGCCCACTTTCTTCCCCCTTCTCCACCTGCTCTGCTTGACGCTGTTTGATGCTTTCACGCCGGGTGCCCCATGTTTTTTTCTGGTTTCGGTGTTGGTGAAGCGCATCACCGTAAGCCTCACATCGACCAGTAACCGAGACCAACGAATCCAACCCGTGGGTGCCCCATCGTTCGTGGTTTTCGAACGGTGGGTGCTTTAACGCCATTTTATTCGACAATATCCATTGCTAGTAGCACCGTTCCGCTTTTCATGTAGAAGCGATAACTGCTCCACGCCCAGTCATTGGGGCTACGTACTAGCCCTCGCTTCACCGGATTCATGTGCATGTAGTTGAGCTTTTCGTTTCGCTTCCTCCGGCTCCAGACGTTGAAATCGTAGAATCGCCGCTGCCAGAAACTGCGGAGCGGCGATCGCTCGAGCTCCGTCCCAAAGTTGCAACTGCGCTCGCGAAGTCCGTTTCCGCCGACGGCCGCGCAGCGAACGCGAGACACGTTGTTTCAGGATTCGCATGACGTCGGAGGGCGTGCCGTCGGGAGGCTCGCCGATGAGAAGGTGAACGTGCTCGGGCATGACTACGTAGCCGACGAGCGCAAATCCAAACTTGCCACGCACCTCACCAAGGATCTGGACGAAATGATTTCGCGCGCGAACGGAACGGAGCAAAGGAAGCCGTCGATAGCAACTGCAGGTGATGAAGTGTAGGTTGCCGCAGCCGTACCGTCGCACCAGACCGCGGGTCATGAAATGGTTCCTCGCACGGGCTTGTTTGATTGGCGATGGTATGCCCCGGTGACACGTCGGTGTCAAGGGCGATTCCGAGGGTCGGAAGACCCACGGTTCGGAAAACCGCGAACCGTGGGGCACCCCTCGCGGGTGGAGTTGTCGGCCTCGGTTAATTGGGTGAGCTGGAGCTTGCGATCAGACCGTTCGCCAACAACAAATTCAAGAAGGAGCCTGGGGCACCCGGCTTCAAGCCCGGGGCAAAGGGTCGGTCACCCGCCGAAGTCTACGATATTGAAGGATTGGAAATGGGATTCAAAGGACGGCAAAAGCAGATCCCTCACCCCCATTCGGTCTTTTCACGTCAGGGTTTGCAAGTACAAACCCTGAAACCCGACGCGACTGGGTTCGGGATGACAGGCGAATCTGGAGAGAGATCCCTCGTCGGCTGAGAAACGCCTCTGTCGGGATGACATGGGGACAGTGGCGAGTGACGAGTGACGAGAAACAACCCATTCTTGGGGCGGGCTCGTTTTCGCACGGCACAAAGCGCCGTGCTCCCCGGACTAAAGTCCGGGGCTTCCACCCTGGAACCTGAGCTTCGATGGCGACGGGCAGAGCCCTTCGGCAGCGGATGCGTGTCAGAAGGTGGTGAGGGCGAGGAAGACGTTGGTGAAGTTGTTGGTGTCGTTGGGGACGAGGTTGTTGGCGGAGGAGAGGAAGGCGACGGTGTGGCAGTCGCCACTGATGGCGGGGATGAGGCTGTTGCCGTTGGCCGGAGGCGGAGTGGTGCCGAAGGGCTGGCTGGCGAGGACGGTAGCCGTGATGCAGGTAGTGGTGACGTCCGTCGCCAAACCGAGGCAGGTCTTGCGGACGAAAATGTTTTCGAAGCCGCTGGCGGTGTTGGAGGCGAGATTGGAAGATTTCGAAGCGAAGACGACGAACTCGCCCACGGTGGATGTGGAGGAAACGCCCGTGCCCTGACCGATGCCGGGGTGTTCACTGAGCGCGTTGCCAGCCGTGGTGCCGTCGGGCGTCGAAACCAGAGTGGCGGACGGGCTGCAAGTTGTGGTGGTCACGTCGAGACACGTGTCGAACATGTAGATTTGTTGCACGGGGCCGGCGCCAGCGACGAGATTGGTGGCCGTCGAGGCGAAGACGATGAAGCGTCCGGCGCTGACGATCTGCGATTCGGAGCTGATGTTGTTCGCGGGTGTGACGCCATCGGGCGTGGAGACGAGCGTTGTGACGCCGGTGCAGGTTGTGGTGACAAGGCACGTCTCTCGCGCGAAAATCTCCTGAGCGCTATGAGGGTTCGGGGCGGTGGCGCCGAAATTCGAGGCGCTGGATGTGAAGGAAACATAGGTGGCGTCGTTCGCGACGCTCGGTTCGGAGCTTGGAGCGTTGCCTGGAGTGATGCCGTCAGGTGTGGAAACAAGATAAGTGGTTGGGGAGCAAGTGCTGCTGAGGGTGGGGCCGTTGCAAGTGTCGTGAAGGAAGACTTGCGGGGTGACGCCGTCCGGCGTGACTCCGGTTACCAGATTCGTAGCGGTGGAAACGAAGGCGACGTAACGGCCATCCGGACTGATAGAGGGATTGTAACTGTCGGCGTTTCCAGGGTTGATGCCGTCCGCCGAGAGGGAGACAAGTTCGCCGGGGCTGCAGGTTGTCACCGTCGAAAGGCATACCGGCAACCAATAGACCTGGCGGTTGCTCTGGGTAAACGGAACTCCCGTAACCAAGTTAGTGGCCGTCGAGGTGAAGGCGACGTGGGACCCGTTGGTGTCGATGGAGGGTTCAGAACTCGATCCGTTAGACGCAACTTTGCTCGGCCCGATGCTGACGTCGGATGTAATGGGCGTGCAGCCGCCACTGCCGAGGCAGGTGGTGCGGATGAAGATATCACTTCCCGCGTTGGCCTGGTTCAAGAAGAAGTTGGTGGACGTTGAGGCGAACGCGACAAAGGCGCCAGTCGAGCTGATCGAGGGCCCGGCGGTGGTGAGTGTGGGTGGTCCCACGGCGCAGTTCTGCCCGCACACGCCCTGATTGGCCTCTGCGCCCTCGTAGCCCACGTCGATCAGGACAGGGAGGCCCGCGGTCAGCGTCGGGGTGACGGCGAACGCGAGAATGTTCGAGGAGCCGCCGCCGGGACCAGGGTTCACGACTTGAATCTGGTGGCTGCCGCCAACGGCTAAGTCGCCGGCACTTAGTGTAGTTTGGATCTGAGTGCTGGCGTTGAACGTGGTAGTGCGCCGAGAACCGTCGATCTCGATGACGGAGCTTTGTACGAAGCTGGATCCGGTTACGCCGAGTGTGGTGGCCGAGAGGGTCCCGGCTGTGAAGTTCGCAGGCGAGAGGGAGGTCAGGGTCGGGACTGGGTTTGTGACGGGCAGGTTGACGGGCGTGGAGCTGCCTCCGCCAGGCGCCGAGGAAGGGCCTTCCGGATTCACGACGGCAATTTGAACCTCACCAGCGGTCGCGACATCCGAGGGACTCATTTCCACTTCGAGCTCTGTGGAGTTCACGACAGATGGGGCGCGATTGACACCGTTAACGGTGACCGAAGACTCTGCGACAAAATTGGATCCAGTGATGATAAGCGTGAACGAGGAGCTACCCGCCAAAACGGATGTGGGCGAAAGCTTGGAAATGGAGGGAATTGGCGTCGTGAGGGGGTTGATTGCAAAGGGAAGAGTCGTCGTGGTGCCGCCGCCGGGCTGAGGCGTAAAGACGGATATCAGCACCGTGCCCGGATTTTGGACGAGCGCGGCAGGTACCTGCCCCGTAATAATGTTGATCGACTGGAAATACGGGAGAAACTGTGGGCTTCCATTCCAAAGAATCTGCGACGAGGGCGTGAACTTGTAGCCGGTGACAGTGATCGTAAATTGCGGATTGCCGGCGTTGACACTGGGGGGTATTAAAGCTGCGATCGTTGGTACAGGATAGTTGACGATTTCGTTGCACGATGGCAACGCCAGCGTCATCGCAATGAGAAGCCCGAAGGCCAGCCAAGATTTCACCCGCAAATTCCTCACCCCTGGGTCAATAGGTCGGAACCGCCGACAGCCGAGCAAACCTAGAGACTACTAAAGATGGTTGCCATGGGCAATCGGATGCCTGGGGCCGGAACGAAAATTCCGAGCTCGAGCCGCTTCGGAGGCGTGGCCGCTGTGCAAGCTTCAAGGCCGGGCGCAACCGGGTCTGCGAGGCCGCTTTTGGCGGGATTTTCACATGGATTTGGGACTGAGACGTGGTTTACTCTCTCGGCGTGGAAACTGAATCACGCGAACGGTCGATTCCTCCACTTCGTGATGAGCCGTGCTCTCGCCAAACTCGGCCTGCGAGTTATGTGCCTGCTGGCGGTGTATCTCTGCGGAGCGTGGGGCGCCTGGGCTCAGTCGACGCAGACTGATTCATCGCCGCAAACTTCTACGCAGTCCACGCAAACTCTGCAAACTCAACAGCAAGCGGACCAAGCGGCCCCATCGCCCGAAGACTCTGACTCTGATCCGGTCACAGTTTTCCCGCATTCGGAGTCCAGCCGTTACTGGATTTCGGGTCAGGCGAACGTCGTTTTCCAGTGGCATCCGACATTCCCGGCAAAATACACCGGACCCAACAGCCTAACGCCGACGTCCCAGAGCGCCACTACGCACATTCTGACGCTTTATACCGGCTACGAACTCACGCACACGACGGAAGTGTTCGCCGACGCAGAGTATGCGACCGGCGGCGGCATCGGGAGCGCGAACGGCCTCGCCGGCTACACCAACCTGGATTCTGTGCGGACCGTACAAGGTATACCGCTTGCAGCGACACCGTATCTTGCGCGGCTCATGTTGCGGCAGATCATCCCGCTAACGAATGAGCGAGTCGAAGAGGAGCGCGACGAGCTTCATCTAACCACGTCGGTTCCGGCCCGACGGATCGAGTTCCGCATCGGCAAATTCGACCTGGTCGACTTCTTCGACCTAAATACTTGGGGGTCGGATAGTCACCTGCAATTCCTGAACTGGACCGTGGATGACAATGGGGCGTACGACTATGCCGCAAATACGCGCGGTTACACCGACGGTGCCATTTTGGAATACGACGATCATTGGTTCACGGCTCGATTCGGCGAAACGATGATGCCGAAGGTGGCGAACGGAATCAATCTGGATGCGGACCTCGCGCGTGCGCGCGCGGAAAACTTCGAACTGGAGGCGCGCGGAAGCCGGATCGCGCACCGCGCAGGCGTGGTTCGTCTGCTGAGTTATCTGAATCACGCGAACATGGGAAATTATCGCGAGGCTGTCACCGATTATCTCGATGGCAAGACGGTGACCCCAAACATTGTTTCGACGCGCCAGCAGGGACGCCACAAATATGGATTTGGGCTGAACTTCGAGCAGGAGATCACGCCGGATGTGGGCGTTTTCGGAAGACTTGGTTGGAGCGACGGACGCAACGAGTCGTTCGCGTACACGGAAGTGGATCGAACGCTGGAGCTGGGCGGTTTTTCGAAAGGGAGCGCGTGGCATCGCCGAAACGACCGCGCGGGCGTGGCGTTTGTGGCGAACGGCATCGTGGCAGCGCACCAGCAATATCTCGCGCTGGGAGGAGTGGGCTTTCTGCTCGGCGACGGCGGGCTGACGTATGGCCCCGAGAAAATATTCGAGGGCTTCTATACGGCGCACGTGTGGCGCGGCTTTTTTGTTTCGGCCGACATGCAGCACATCAATAATCCCGGCTACAACATGGCGCGCGGGCCCGGTGACGGTGCCGGGAATGCGCCTTCACGTGGAGTTCTAGCCGGACGCGAAAAAGAAACACCTAGGAATGGATTGCGGGTAAGCTTTCCGTCCGACGGAGGATTCTTTCATGACGCGAACCCGGTTCGTCTTTTTTGACGTTCATCGCGACCGCCCTAGGCTTGTTCACCCTGCGCGTGCAAAGCCAAGCTCAATCTCAAGAGCAGGCTCAAGGGGCGGCCGGCTCAGCGCAGGCGGCCGCCGCGGTTCCGGCGAGACCCGCCGACGTATCCTCGCCGGATGCGATCCTGGCGGCGACCTACGATGTGATTTCCGGTCCGGCCGGGCAGAAGCGCGATTGGGATCGCTTCCGCTCGCTCTTCGCGCCGGGCGCGCGATTGATTCCAACGGGCGCCACTCCGGACGGCAGCGTCGCCGTGCGAACGCTTTCGGCGGATGACTACATCAGCTCGCGCGTCCGCGAGATTTGAAACCGCCGGTTTCTACGAGAAGGAAGTCGCGCGACACACGGAGCGATGGGGTCACATCCTCCAGGCCTTCAGCACGTATGAGTCTCGACACGATGCCAAGGATGCCGCGCCCTTCGCTCGCGGCATCAACAGCTTTCAATTGTTCTTCGACGGAAAGCGCTGGTGGATCGTGACGATTTTTTGGGAAGCCGAGACACCGCAGAATCCGCTGACCAAGGACTTTCTGCCGGCGTGCGAACTGAGTGGCTCGGCCGTTACGTTTCGGAGGATGTTCATGTTTCAGACCGACCTGTTCAAGGGCCGAACGATTCTGATCACCGGCGGCGGCACGGGCCTGGGCGCTCAATGGCGCTGCGATTTGCGGAGCTGGGAGCGAGCCTGTTTCTGGTGGGGCGCCGCGAAGATCCGCTGAAAGAGACTTCCGACGCGATTCGCGCGAAGGGGACGCATGCCGGGTACGCCTGCGCGGACATTCGCGATTTCAGTGCGGTGGAAAACGCGATCGCGGCGGCGGAGAAAGAGTTTGGCCGGCCGTTTGGCGGAATCGATACGCTGGTGAACAACGCGGCGGGAAATTTTCTCGCGCGCACGGAGAAGCTTTCGCCGAATGCGTTTAATGCGGTGGTGGGAATCGTGCTGCAAGGGACGTTTCATTGCACGCTGGCGCTGGGGCGCAAGTGGATCGCGGCGAAACAGCCCGGCAACATCCTGAATATCGTTACCACGTATGCGGCGGTGAATAGTGGGTCGGGATTCGTCGTGCCGTCGGCGTGCGCGAAAGCGGGAGTGCTGGCGATGACGCGCTCGCTTGCGGTGGAATGGGCGCGCTACAAGATTCGGTCGAATGCGATCGCGCCGGGGCCGTTCCCGACCGAAGGGGCGTGGTCGCGGCTGATGCCTTCGAAGGATTTTGAGGAGCGCGCGAAGAATTATCATCCGATGAAACGGTTCGGACGGCACGAGGAACTGGCGAATCTAGCGGCCTTCTTGGTCAGCGAGCAAGCCGGATATATTAACGGCGAATGCGTGGTGATCGACGGAGGGTTGTGGCTCCGCGGCGCCGGAGAGTTCAACGACGCGATCGATATACCCGACGCCGCGTGGGACACATTCGAAGCCGCCCGCAAGAAGTAGCCGCTGTTTGGCCGTCGCTATCTTGCAGAGTCAGCTGGCTACAAATCCAGAAACACCCGCGCGCGAAGGCCTTCTGCTGTGCGCTCGACTGCAAATTGATGGAGCGTCACGGCCTTGATGTAGGTTCCGGCGGCGTGACGCTCGCGATCGAACTTTTCGCCGAATGCGATTCCTCGCACGTCGCCCTCAGTGCCCTGGCGCGGCTCGTTAATTTTCGTGACCGCCACTCGATGGAGGACCAACTGCTCGGCATCGGCAATTGCGAGGATTTCGGCCAGCCATGCGTACAGCAGGGATTCGAGGTCGGCGCCAGTGGCCGAGAGTTCGCGCGTTTCACGCTCTTCGATCTTATCCGGCACGCAGGCCAAAGAACACATCGCCAAAGCAGCGTTCTCGAAGAGCTCTGCGACGTTGTTACCGTAGGCGTGGAAGCCGACGTCGGCGGGATGCTCGATGATGTCAAACCGCTTCATTTGTGTAACTTGCGTGCCTCGTGCTACTAAGTAGTCATCGATACATATCGACCAGAATTTGACATACGATACGATGATCGATATCATGGCTTAGAGGTTCGTCCATGAGCTCGGCCAAAGTCAAGGTGTCACCGAAGTTCCAAATTGTAATCCCTAAGGAAGTGCGCGAAGAGCTCAAAATCGAGCCGGGCCAAGAGCTCCTTGTTTATGCGCTCGACGGCGCGCTCCACGTTTCGCTGCCGCGCTCCATCAAGGAACTGCGCGGCATCGCGAAAGGAATTCGATGGCGCGATGACTACCGCGACCACAGTGAACGATTCTAAGCGGATCGTGGTGGACTCGTCGGGCTGGCTGGAGTACCTGACCGACGACGTCAACGCGGATAGGTTTGCCCCGTATGTTGCGGGGAATTTCGACGTCATCGTTCCCACGATCGTGGTCTATGAAGTTTACAAGAAGTTGCTGATGGAGAGCGGCAAGAGCGCCGCGGACGCGTTTGCGTCAAACGCGATGAGACGAACGGTGGTGCCGCTCGACGATGTGACTAGCGATCAGCGCCGCACGGATCAGTCTGATTCATCGTTTGCCGATGGCGGATGCCATCATTTACGCGAGCGCGATGGCGCAGAATGCAGAACTCGTCACAGGTGATCCCCATTTCGGCGGGCTTCCGGGGGTCATCATCCCGTAGGAGAGCGCGATCGCTGTGCTAGAATGAGTTTTTCGGGGGAAGCCAAAAATGAAATTTGGCGTCGTGCAATTTCCGGGATCGAATTGCGACGATGACGCGTACCACGCGGTGGGTTCCGTCATCGGCCAGCCGGTAGAGCTTATCTGGCACCAATCCGAGCAGGTTTCGGGGTTCGACGCAATTATTATCCCCGGCGGATTCGCGTTTGGCGATTATCTTCGCACCGGCGCGATCGCGCGGTTCTCTCCCGTGATGCGAGCGGTCGAGCGTTTTGCGCGCTCGGGCGGACTCGTGCTCGGCATTTGCAACGGATTTCAGATTCTTCTCGAGGCGGGGCTTCTTCCTGGCGCGATGATGCGCAACAAGCAACTGCGTTTTCTGTGCCGGCAGGTTCACGTGCGCGTGGAGAACACGGACACTCCGTTCACGTGCGCGGCCAAGCGCGGCCAGGTGCTGGAGATGCCCATCGCGCACATGGAAGGAAATTATTTTTGCGATGCGGCGACCCTGGCGGACCTGGAGCGCAACGAGCAAGTGATTTTCCGCTACGTTCATCCGGACGGCAGCACGGCAGGCGTCGACGATTTCGCGGCGAATCCGAACGGTGCACTCAACGCGATCGCTGGAATCTGCAATCGCGAACGCAACGTCGTCGGCTTAATGCCGCATCCCGAGCGCGCGGTGGAATTGCCATTGGGATCGGCCGATGGACTCGTGATTTTCCGGTCGATCGTCGCGAGCCTAGCAGGTCAGCATTCCGAACGCGCCGAGCGCATCCCCGCATAAGCCTTGGAAGGGATGCTCCTTCATGACGGACACGGTACGGATTCTTGTCCCCGTATTGTTCCTATCGGTTCTGGAAGTATTCGAATTCTTCGCGGTTCGTAAGGAAGGATCTGACGTATTCGCTCCAAAACTTGGTTGGCGGATCTTCTATTTCCTGATGATCACGGCTTTCCTGATCGCGCTGAGTCTAAGTTCTGGTGACGCGAACCAGGGGCGCCAAAAGCCTTCTTGGCTGCTTCTGTTGCTTCTCTTGGCCTTCGTGATAGCGCGTCCGAAGACGATCGTGGCGAGTTCAGCCGGCCTCGCTTCTTACGGATTGTATGGGTTCCGCAAACTCTTCGTTCCCTGGGCGGAGGTGTCGCGGGTGAGCTCGGACTGGCAGGAGGAACGATACAGGCTTTGGGCATTTACAGGTTATAGCGTGGCTGTTACAGGCCGGGACGGAACTCGCATTGAGCACAATATCTACCTGCGCCGCCAGGGAGCATTCCTGGACGACCTAAGGCAACACGTGCCTGCAACCAAATTCGATCCCGGTTTGTTCGACTGGCATCCGTAGGCCAGGGCATGGGCTTGCGCCTGAAGCTGTTTGCTGCGAACATTTGCCCGAGAAACGAGACATTTTAGGTCAAATGATCGACACTGAAATCAAAGTGACGCCGCAGCTTGCGGCCGAGCACGGCCTCACCGCGAACGAATACGCGCGCATCCAGAAAATCCTTGGGCGCGACCCCAATTTCACCGAGCTTGGAATCTTCAGCGTGATGTGGAGCGAGCACTGCTCGTATAAGTCGAGCCGCGTTCATTTGAAGCGGCTGCCGACGCGCGGAACGCATGTGGTGCAGGGGCCCGGGGAAAATGCGGGCGTGGTGGATATCGGCGACGGGCTTGTCGCGGTCTTCAAAATTGAATCGCACAATCATCCGAGTTTTGTCGAGCCGTTTCAGGGCGCGGCGACGGGCGTTGGCGGAATTTTGCGGGATATTTTCACGATGGGCGCGCGGCCGATTGCGGTGCTTGATTCGCTGCGGTTCGGGCCAATCTCGCCCGGTCCAGGCACAGGAAATGCGACGCAGGAAGAAATTGCGCGGAACCGGAACATTCTTGATGGCGTGGTGCGCGGGATCGGGTTTTACGGCAACTGCTTTGGCGTGCCGACCGTTGGCGGCGAAGTGCAATTCGAGCCGTGCTATTCGAACAATCCGCTGGTGAATGCGCTCGCTCTGGGGATTGCGCGGCGGGACGATCTTTTCTTCGCGCGCGCGCGCGGCGTGGGCAATCCGGTGATTTACGTGGGAGCGAAAACGGGGCGCGACGGCATTCACGGCGCGTCGCTGCTGGCTTCGGCGGAGTTCAGCGAGGAATCGCAGCAGAAGCGGCCGAACGTGCAGGTGGGCGATCCGTTCATGGAGAAGCTGCTGCTGGAAGCGTGCCTGGAGGCGATGCGCACCGGGGCCGTGGTGGCGATTCAGGATATGGGCGCGGCGGGGTTGACCAGCTCGAGCTCGGAAATGGCGTCGCGCGGCGGGATGGGGATCGAAATCGAACTCGCGCGCGTGCCGCAGCGCGAAACCAACATGACGCCGTACGAAATGATGCTCAGCGAATCGCAGGAGCGGATGCTGCTGGTGGCGGAGCGCGGGCGCGAGCGAGAAGTGTTCGACGTGTTTCACAAGTGGGGACTCGACGCGGTGGAGGTGGGGCGCGTCACCGACGACGGCATGCTGCGGCTGATGAACCACGGAGAACTTGCCGCCGAAATTCCGGCGCACGCGCTGGCGGAAGAGGGTCCGCGCTACGAGCGGCCCGTCGCGGCGCCGAAGCCTGCGGCGGCGACTGAAACCGCACTCGTCAAGTTTCTTCCGCCGGGGCAAAACCTGACCGAGAATTTCCGGCGGCTGCTGGCTTCGCCTGCGATTGCGTCGAAATACTGGATCACGGAACAGTACGACTCGATGGTGCGGACGAACACGCGGATCGGGCCGGGCTCGGGCGATGCCGCTGTGCTGCGGCTGAAGGAAACGAAGCGGGCGCTCGCGCTGGCGACGGATGGAAATGGCCGCTGGGGATTTCTCGCGCCGCGGCTGGGGGCGATGCACGCTGTGGCTGAGGCTGCGCGCAACGTGGCGTGCACGGGCGCGCGTCCGATCGCCGCGACGAATTGCCTGAATTTCGGCAATCCCGAAAAGCCGGAGGTGATGTGGCAGTTCACCGAGGCGATTGACGGCATCGCGGAAGCTTGCCGCGTGCTGGAAACGCCGATCACGGGCGGGAACGTCAGCTTCTACAATGAAACGCTGGGCAAGCCAATTTATCCGACGCCGGTTCTTGGCGTGCTGGGGCTGCTCGAGAATGCGGACGACGCGCTCGGTTCCGGCTTCCGCAACGAAGGCGACGTTATCGTTTTGCTTGATGCGGGCAGGCGCGGCGCGCTCGGTGGAAGAGGCGCAGCGCGAGTTTTCGTCGTCGGAATATGCGAAGACGATTCAAGGCGTGGTGGCGGGGACGCCTCCTGCGATTGATCTTGGCGCGCGAGAAGCGGCTGATCGATTGCCTGGTGAAGCTGGCGAGCGAACATGCGATTGCGTCGGCGCATGATGTGAGCGACGGAGGGATTGCCGTGACGCTGGCGGAATCGTGTTTCGCGAGCGAGGGTCTCGCGGCAGAGGTGAATCTCGAATCGGCGGCACCCGGCGAGCCTGCGGAGTTCGCGCTGTTTGGCGAACGAGGGGCGCGCGCGGTGGTATCGGCGCCGGCTGATTCTGTTGCCCGCATCAGCGCGATTGCGGCACAATGGAACGTGCGGGTTGAGCGGATCGGCGCGGTCACGCGGGGCGAATTCCGCATCAAATGTAAGGTGGGCTGGTAGTCGAAGGGGACGCAAGCTCGTTCCGCGGAATCTGGGAAAAGTCTCTGCAAAGGGCGCTCGAAAGCGAATGATTTCAACCTTTCAAGACGATCACTTCCATGACGAATGCGGCGTGTTCGGCGATTTTCGACCACCCGGAAGCGGCGAAGCTGACTTACCTGGGGCTGTACGCGCTGCAGCATCGAGGGCAAGAGGCGGCGGGAATCGCGTCGTCCGACGGCACGGATGTGTACGCGCACAAGTCGCTGGGACACGTGCAGGAGATTTTCACGCCGGCCGTGATCGCGCACCTGCCGGGCAGCGCCGCGATCGGGCATACGCGCTACTCGACTGCGGGCGACAACAACGGTGATGAATGCGCAGCCGGTGGTGATCGATTGCAACAAGGGAAAGCTCGCGCTGGGGCACAACGGCAACCTGACGAACGCGATCGAGGTGCGGCGGCGGCTGGAGCATCGCGGGTCGATTTTCCAGACGACGAGCGACACGGAAGTGATCGTTCATCTGATTGCGCGAAGCGCCGCGCGAAACCTTCCCGGCGCGATGGCGGACGCGCTGAGCCAAGTGGAGGGAGCGTATTCGCTGGTGATGCTCACGCGGGATGAGATGTACGCGATCCGCGACCCGCGCGGATTCCGGCCGCTCAACCTGGGGCGCATCGGCGGCACGTGGGTGGTGGCGTCGGAAACGTGCGCGTTCGATTTGATCGACGCGGAATACGTGCGCGAAATCGAGCCGGGCGAGATGCTGCGGATTTCGCGAAGCGGGATCGAATCGATCCGGTTTGCGCCGGAAAAACCGCATCAATACTGCATTTTCGAGCACGTCTATTTCTCGCGGCCCGACAGCGTGATTTTCGGGCGGCCCGTGAACCAGAGCCGCGAACGGTTGGGGCGGCTACTGGCGCGCGAACATCCCGTGGAAGCGGACATTGTGACGCCGGTGCCTGATTCGGGCGTGCCGGCGGCGATTGGTTTCGCGGCGGATTCAGGAATTCCGTTCCGCATGGCGCTGATTCGCAACCATTATATCGGACGCACGTTCATCGAGCCCGAGCAGGCCATCCGCGATTTCGGTGTGAAGCTGAAGTTGAATCCGGTGCGGCGGATGATCGAAGGGCAGCGCGTGGTCCTGGTGGACGATTCGATCGTGCGCGGCACGACGAGCCGCAAGATCGTGCGGCTGGTCCGCGAGGCGGGAGCCGCGGAGGTTCACGTGCGCATCAGCTGCCCGCCGACGATTTCGCCCTGCTATTACGGCGTGGACACGCCGCGGCGCGACGAACTCATTGCGTCGGCTCACAACGTGGAAGAAATACGCCAGTACTTGAGCGCGGATTCACTCGGATATCTTTCGCTGGAATCGCTGCGACTCGCGGTAGAAGACACAGAAAGAAAATTCTGTACGTCGTGCTACACCGGCAGCTATCCGACCGAGCTGGTGCAACTCGAGGTGGAGGCTCATCGTGGCAGCTGAGATGCGCGAAAGCGTGCCAGGCGAAAAGAAAAACGCGAAACCGCGGCTTGGGGTGAAGAACAACGTCGTGGGACGCGAGATCGTCTCGTGGCTCTGGGTTATATTCGCATTCATCCTGATCGAAGGCGGCGTCGCGCAAGCGCGGGTGATTCCAAGCGGCTCGATGGAGAACACCGTCCTCATCGGAGATCACCTGCTCGTCAGCCGCATGGGGTACGATGCCGGTATTCCGTTCACCGACGTTCATATGCCGCTCTGGCTCAACCCGCAGCGGCAGCAAATCATCGTCTTCCGCGCACCGTTGGCAGATCAAGGATTTCCTGATCTGATCAAGCGCTGCATCGGAATCCCCGGCGACAGAATCAAGATCGTCGAGGGGCAAGTCTACATTAACGGCGCGGCCATCCATGATCCACACGCAATTCACAGCTCGGGGGCGGCTAGTCTCGCGTGGGAAAACTTCCCAAAGAGAGCCTCGGAACTGTTCCTTTCGGAAGTTCCCGGATGGCGTGCTGAAATGGCCAAGGATGTGGTGAATGGCGAACTGGTGGTTCCGGCCGGACACTACTTCATGATGGGCGATAACCGCGACAATTCGAATGACAGCCGCTTCTGGGGATTTGTTCCGCGCGAAAATATCATCGGAACACCGGTGATGATTTATATGTCCATTGACGCGCCCGGAGACGTGTGGGAACCAGGGCACATGGGCGCTCGCTTCGAGACGTACCTCACCGCCCTGATTCGTCCCAGCGAGATTCGCTGGAAGCGTTTGTTTCGAACTTTCTAGTGCTGATAGAAATGGGGTCGGAGGCTCACGGTGGCAGCTGAGGCGGAAGCGGTGGCGGTGGAGAAGGCGAAGCGGCAGGACGCGACGAAGGACCGCGTCTGGCGCGAAGTGGTTTCGTGGTTCTGGGTGATTGTGGCGTTTCTGTTGATCGAAGGAACGCTGGTGCAGGCGCGCGTGATTCCGAGCGGCTCGATGGAAAATACGGTGCTGATCGGCGATCACCTGATCGTGAGCCGAATCGGATACGACGCGGGCATTCCCTTCACCAACGTGCACGTGCCGCTGTGGCGCAACCCGAAGCGCCAGGACATAGTGGTGTTCCGCGCGCCACTGCCGAACGAAGGGAATCCAGACTTCATCAAGCGAGTCATTGGTGTGCCAGGGGACCGTGTGCGGATCGTTGGCGGGCAAGTGTACGTCAACGGTACAGCCATTAAGGAACCTTATGCGTTTTTCTCGCGCGGACCGATGGATGGCGAAGAATACCCACCCACTGGTAGCTCTGAGTTTATGCTGACTCCCGAGTGGAGGGAGGAACTGCCGCACCACGTAGTCAACGGTGAGTTAGTTGTACCGCCGCGCGAATATTTCATGATGGGCGACAATCGGGAGAATTCCTACGACAGCCGGTACTGGGGATTCGTCCCGCGAGAAAATATCATCGGAACACCGGTGATGATTTACATGTCGATCGACGCGCCCGAGGAAGTTTGGGATCCCGGGCACGTGGGTGAACGGTTTGCCACGTATCTCAGCGTGTTCATCCATCCCGGCGAAGTACGGTGGAAACGACTGTTCCATTTGTTCTAATTCTTTGACCCCTCCAGCCCTCGCGAAGAAACAGGCGAAGTCCATGCGTTATTCCGACGCAGGCGTAGACATTTCCGTTGCGGAAGAAGCCAAGCGGCGCATTGCCGCCATGGCGGGGAGGACTTTCCGCAAAGGTGTGCTTGCGCCGATCGGCGGGTTTGGCGCGCTCTTTCAGCTCGATCGAAAACGGTGGCGCGAGCCAGTGCTGGTGGCCAGCGCGGATGGCGTGGGGACGAAGCTGAAGGTGGCGTTCGCCGCCGGAATCCACTCGACGGTGGGCGCGGACATCCTGAATCATTGCGTGAACGACATCCTGACGCAGGGCGCCGAGCCGCTTTTCTTTCTCGATTACCTGGCCATGGGAAAGATGGACGCGCGCATCGTGGAACAGGTGATCGAGGGAATGAGCCGCGCCGCGAAACAGGCAGGCTGCTCGCTGATCGGCGGCGAGACCGCGGAGATGCCGGATTTTTATCCGGCCGGCGAATACGATCTGGCCGGGTTCATCGTGGGCGCCGTGGAAAAGTCGAAGCAACTGGATCCGCGCCGCGTGCGGCCTGGCGACGCGCTGATCGCGCTGCCTTCGAGCGGGCTGCATACCAACGGTTATTCGCTCGCGCGCAAGCTGGTGTTCGGCGTGGCGAAGCTCAAGCCGGATACGTACGTGGCCGACGTCCGCAACAAAATCGGCGCGGAGCTGTTGAAACCCCACAGGGCGTACTGGCCGCTGCTGAAAAATATTCTGGCGCGCGGATGGGTGTCGTCGATGGCGCATATCACCGGCGGAGGCATCACCGGGAACCTGCCGCGTGCGCTGCCGCGAAACGTGCAAGCGATGGTTCAGCTGGGGTCGTGGCCCGTGCTGCCGATCTTTCGGTATCTCGCGAGGATTGGAAGTATCGACCGCGACGAGTTGCTGAAGACGTTCAACCTCGGCGTGGGAATGATTCTGGTGGTTCCCGCAAAGCATGTGGGGCGCGTGGAAGCAGAATTGAAGCGGCGCCGCGAGAAGTTCTACCTCGTCGGCCGGATCGAGAACTTCAATCGCGGAAGCGCGCGCGTAGTGTATTCGGGCAAACTCCTTCTCTAAAATATTACTGACTGATTCAACTGTCCCTCCGGGACTAACTCTTTCCTCCTCTTTGTTCCCGGCATTCCGCTTCGAGCCAACCAAGCCGTCGGTTTTAGGCCGCCGAGCGGCGACCGTACCTAGCCCGGCATGGAGCGAAGCGGAATGCCGGGAACTGAATAAAAAAGAAAGACGAGTCCCGGAGGGACGATTGCCGTGCTATCGTCGCGCGCATGCGGGACTCCTACGTTGCCAACCGTGTGCATTGCGTGTTCGGCACGAAAGACCGCCGAAAAATCATTCCAGCTGAAATGCAGCCGCGCCTGTGGTCATTCATGGCGGGGATTGCGCGCAGCAACGGCATCACACCTCTCGCAATCGGCGGCTTCGACGACCACGCCCACGTGTTGATTGCGCTTCCGCCGACCGTCGCGCTGGCGAAGGCCGTTCAATTGATCAAGGCTGGATCGTCGAAGTGGTGCAACCAGAATTTCGGCGACGGGCAGTTCCAATGGCAGGCCGGGTATGCGGCCTTCAGCGTCAGCGCTTCTCTGCTTTCCAAAACCCAAGCGTACATTCGGAACCAGCGCGAACATCACCGTAAGCGGGATTTTGCGCAGGAGTGGAAGGACTTTCTCGAGAAGAATGGATTTGCCCTCGAGCCTGACTGAGTCAACCGTCCCTCCGGGACTTATTTCTTTTTTTTATGCTCCTCTTCCCGGCATTCCGCTTTGCTTCATGCCGGGCTAAGTACAATCGCCGCTCCGCGGCTAAAGCAGCTCGACACGCCCCCCACGAAATCTCCTGCCATTTTGCGAACGCCGTGGAACTAACAGACCGCAACTAAACCGTGCGTCGCCACCCTATCGGTAACGCTCAGGGGAGAAGCCCAAAGACAACCAGCGGCGCTCAGGCCGGTCCGGAGGCAGGCGGTGGTCCCAAAAAGCATCTGGCTCATGCCTCGTTAACCAAGCGCCGGCGCGATTGTAGTTAGCCCGGCCGGGTTCCAGCGTTTGATGATTCAAACCCTGGCATCGGAAGAGCGGCGGAATACCGGGAACCGCATAGAAAAGAAGAACGAGTCCTAGAACCAAGCGCCGGAGGCGCGACTGTACTTAGCCCGGCATGCAGCGAAGCGGAATGCCGGGAAAAGGAGGACAAAAAAAGAAATGAGTCCCGGAGGGACGATTGACATACCATCGTCCCGCGCATGCCGGACTCTCACGTTGAGAACCGCGGGCATTGCGCCCGGCAACGGAATCACGCCACTGGCTATCGCGTCGAAACGATTGTCGCTACATATCCCAGTTTCGCTTTTTCGTCGCCTGTTGTAGAATGGAGCGAAATGACGCGTCTGGCCGAGATCCTCACTGCCATGTCGACCGCCCCGACCGAGGAAGTGGCGTTTAACGCTTGGTTAGAGCTAGCGGATGCCGTGTGTTTCTTGGAGGAGAACGCGAGGCACTCTGAATTCGTCGCTTATCTCAGCATGCCATTCGGCTTTATCAATACCGTCTCAGCCCCAGTCGCGTCCTTGAGTCCTCCGGACGTTGACGATTTGATGGCTTGGAACTTCAACCCGCGCGGCTCATGGGGTATTGAATACTGCTCCTCTGAACCATCATCCGTTCGCATATCGCAGCCTCTCGAATGCACAGGCACAAAAACCCTTGAGAGTGGCGAACAGTTGGTCTTCGCACGGCACTTCGATGGCCGTCTAGGCAGTAAGGCATATTGTGAGATTCTCCAGAAATTTACTCACATCTTCGGCATTCACTTCGTCGCAGAGCGAAACGCCTATTGCAGGATCGACAAGCATGGGGACATCGAGGAAGCCGTAAAAATCGTAGAGGTCTCGGGAAAAGGAGAGGGCTTTGTCGGCCGGGCTGTGATTTTCCAAACTGAACTCCTTCAAGAATACATCACTCTCACAGACTCTGCGCTGGTGCGGACGTTTGACTTCACTCGGTTTCGTTCTGGGAGCTTCTCGGGCTGGAACGGTCACCATAGCAGCGAACTCAGCTCTCGCGGAGAACTCTTCTATCGTTCGCACATCGAGCCGGGGAATGGAAGCTACATTCGAGGTTTTCAGATCGTTAGATCCTACATTTCGAAAAATCTGCTCGTCAATCGGTTGGATCCCATCAGCAGAGCTAAACAGGAATATGCTTCATTTGTCGCGTTCGACTGGAAGAACGGAGTCGCAAAAGAAATCTCCTGTGCACCTGGTTGCACCGCCAATTATTTCACCAAATCGGATTTGCCATTCGAACTAAGCCCCGCTTTCTTCCGGCCTGAAGTTCTCACCAAGTATAAAGCCGACTCAGAGAAATACCGCTTAGGTGATCGCTCCATTTCATGCCGCGAGACGTGGCACCTGGAAACTTACGACATCAATGATGCTGGTCAAGTTCACACTTATCTTGTGTACCTGAGAGACCTGCCATTTGAGGAGCAACTTCACTGGAAGGCTTACAACGAATATCCTAAAGCGCCGATTTCAAGGAGGGCGTTCAAGACAGATTTCGAAGGAAGCTGGGACATTGAGTATGATCCTCTAAGCAGCCTTAAAGACGCGGCGCGACAATTGTATGTCCAACAAGTGCCGTGGTGGACGCTACGTTCCGAGAGACTGCTCGATCAGGTGCAATATCCTGTGACCGCTTCTCCCGACGAATGGTCAAATGAGATTCTGCAACTCGACCAAGTTGTGGTTGAAGGTTTCGAGACGAAATGGCTCAAGAAACATGCGTCGTCTCGTGGTCGTACGCTCGACCCTAAGGCCGGCTCACTGCAACTGGTGCAGGAAGGCCTCATCGCTCTAGGATACGAAGCCGTGGAGGCGCGGCGAATTGTCAGTCCCTTGAGGACCGCCCATGACCTTCGATCGAAGCTGAAGGGACACGCGTCCGGGAAGGCTGCGACGGAGATCAAGCGGCAGGTAGTTGCAGATCATCAAACCTATCGGCAGCATTTTCCCGTGCTCTGTCAACAATGTGATGAGTCTTTACGCGAGCTCATGGAAGCATTCAAGAACATCGAGTAAGGCCCTCCGCTGTGGTTTGCGACCTCGGTCAACTCGCTGAAGTCTACTAAACTAACCAATCGCCGGGGGCGTCGTCGCTTGTCCGGTACTGTGAGATCTAGTCTGTCAAATAGTTCTTGCATTTTCCTGTTTACTATGCTATAAAGGCTCTTCCCAAACTAACGTCAAAATCGTTTTGTGTGGCTCGACGGTGCCGAGTCCGATTCGAAATTGCGAATCGGCCGATTCACCGCACAGGAAGAAGTGTGCCCACACCGGAGAACGACACAACATGGAATACAGAACGGACTGGAACCAGTTTCTGCAATACCAACCCACTCCACCTAACGGAAATCGCCGCCGCTGCAGAACCTTCCCAATGCATCTCGTCGATACCGGTCCTGACGAAAAGCACTACATGTACCACGACGAATACACTGCAATGATCGCCGCAGAAAAAACCGTTAAAGACGCCCAGCGTGCCTCGCGCGAAATCGAACTCGCCGCCAGCCGCCCCGACGAATTAGCCAACGAGAACTCCACCGCCGCATCCGAACTTCCTGCTTCCTTACCTCCCGGTTCGCGCACCTGCCAGCCGCGCCTGCCCGCCGTGTTGGGGCGGGACCGCCCTCCTGATCTCGAACGCCACTCGCGTCGCTGCATGGTCTGCTCACATCCCGATCGCGACGCCATTGAGGGCGAATTCATTCGCTGGCGCAGCCCTCACAAAATCGCTCGCGACTACGCCATCGCTGACCGCAACTCCATCTACCGCCACGCGCACGCCACCAACCTCTTCGAGGAGCGACGAAGTCAAATCGGCCGCGTCCTCGAAAGCTACCTCGAAACTATCGACGATTGCCCTCCCGCTGACTTCGATCCCGTCACGCGCGCCGTCCGCGTCTACGCCCACCTCAACACGAATGGCGCCTGGGTCGAACCTCCGCGCACCCTGCGCATCCTCACCAGCCGCGAGCCCTGGCCCGATCCCCACGGCCCCGAAGATCTGGACGAACCACCTGAAAATGAGCTTCACGTAGAACTCATCAACCGGCTGAATGACGAAATTTCCCAAGTCCCGGTAGGGACGGCAGACGGTAGCCCAGGACGTCAGTCCTGGGAACGCGAGCGGCCCGAGCCACTTACCTCCGGTCCCGAATTACGGGACCGCCCTTCTCGCGCCAGCCTCGACCACTCCGTGGACGCCGACCAATGAGCGTCTGTCGCCCTCTAGGAGGTCGCGGAAGACGGTCCTTAGTCGAGCCCTTTCCTCGTCCCGGCGAGCTCGTCGCAAATTCGCCGGGACGATTCTTTTCTCGCCACTCGCTAGCCCCACCGCATTCAGGCGGGTTACTCGTCACTGGCCACTGTTTCCTAAATGGCGAAGAAAAGGCCCCGGCCGCCGTGGCGGCTAATCGCGACAACGCCAAAATCAAAAATCGCCACAATGCCTTCCAACGAAAGGAGATCGCAAAACCTAATCGCGACAAAAACACCGCTTGCCGTTCGCCGCACCTTCACCCGCGACTTCGGGAGTTTCTCGCCACTAGCCACTCGTCACTCGCCACTGGTCTGTGTTACTTTCGGGCGGACATGACGAAGCGGATCGGCGTGCTGCTGTCGGGGCGCGGATCGAATTTCGAAGCGCTGGCCGATAGCGTGGCGGCCGGGCGCATTCCGAATGCCGAAATTGCGATCGTGCTGAGCAATCGCGAAGGGGCGCTGGGCATCGACAAGGCGCGCGAGCGCGGCATCCCGGCGCAGACGATTCCTTCCAAGGGGCTTGAGCGCGAGCCGTACGATAAACTGGTGGTGGCGGCGCTGCGCGAGAAGAACGTCGAACTGGTTTGTCTCGCGGGCTACATGCGGCTGCTGTCGCGCTATTTTGTTGGGGCGTTCCCGAATCGCATTCTGAATATTCATCCGTCGCTGCTTCCGGCGTTTCCGGGACTGGAATCGCAGCGGCAGGCGCTGGAGCACGGCGCGAAATTCACGGGTTGTACGGTGCATTTTGTGGACGAGAATCTCGACGCCGGGCCGATCATCGTTCAGGCTGCGGTGCCGATCGAGGATTCCGACACGGTGGAAACGCTCTCGGAACGAGTGCTGCGCGAGGAACACCGGATTTACACGGAGGCTGTGCGGATCGTGATCGAGGGGCGATACCGGATCGAGGGGCGTCGCGTGCTGATTACACCGGAGACGAAATAGTGGCCGAGGTGAAATTCAAACCCGCGCTGGAGCAGCTTGCGTACCTGAAGAAGGGTACAGCCGAAATCATTCCCGAAGACGAGCTGAAGATGAAGCTCGCAAATTCGGTTCTGACGGGCAAGCCGCTGCGCGTGTATTTGGGTGTGGATCCGACGGCGCCGGATATTCATCTGGGCCACACCGTGGTTTTGCGCAAGCTGAAACATTTTCAGGACATGGGGCACCAGGCGATTTTCCTGATCGGGGATTTTTCGGCCATGATCGGCGATCCCACCGGGCAATCGGAAACCCGGCCTCCGCTGAGCCGCGAACAGGTGGACGCCAACGCCAAGACATACCTGGAGCAGGTTTTCAAGATTCTGGATCGCGATAAGACGGAAGTTCGCTACAACAGCGAATGGCTGGGAAAGATGTCGAGCTATGACGTGGTGCGTCTCTGCGCCCACTACCGGCTGGCGCGAATGCTGGAGCGCGAGGATTTTCGCTCGCGGCTGGAAAAGAACCTTCCGATTGCCGTTCACGAGCTGCTGTATCCGCTGCTGACGGCGTACGACGCGGTGACGCTGAAATCCGATGTGGAGATCGGCGCTACGGAGCAGAAGTTCAACCTGCTGGTGCACCGCGAGATCCAGCGAGAGTACGGCGTGCCGTCGCAGGTGACGCTCACGATGCCGATTCTGGTGGGACTCGACGGCGAGCGGAAGATGTCGAAGAGCCTGGGGAATTACATCGGGATCACCGAAGCTCCCGCGGAGATGTTCGGCAAGATCATGTCGATTTCCGATGAGGTGATGTGGTCGTACTACGATTTGCTGACGGATTTCCCTTCACCGGCCATCGTGCGCTTGCGCGAGGAAGTGAGCATCGGCGTGCTGCATCCGATGGACGCGAAGATGCAGCTCGCGCATGCGATCGTGGCGGGATTTCACGGCGAAGAGGCGGCCAAGAAGGCAGCGGAACAGTTTCGGCTGGTTTTCCGCGACCGCAAGGCTCCGACGGAAGTACCCGAAATGAAATTGGCGTGGGGAACGCGACCGCTGCGTGAGATTTTGACGGAGACAGGCCTGGCGGATTCACGAAGCGAGGCGGAGCGCTTGATCAAGCAGGGCGCGGTTGAGGTAAACGGAAAAGTTGAAAAAGACGTGAAGCGTATGGTGGTGCTGAACCCGGGCGAGATGGTGGCGCTAAAAGTGGGCAAGAAGAAGTTCCTGCGGATTGTGGCGACGTAGACTGCGATCGTCGGATACGCAACCTCCAAAAATCGAAAAGCAGATTCACGTGTCAGTCAGCCCTCGGGGACTCATTTCTTCGAGACGCGCTCGCTGCCGGAATTCGGCTTGCTCTTCAGTAGCTCAGGGCTTGAATCATCAAGAGCTGAAACCCGGCCGGGCTAAGTACAATCGCGCCTCAGCGCATGGAGGCGCGTAGCGGCCAGGATTACGCGCGCGTCGCGAGCTGTTGCAGGCGGGCGAGCCAGGAGCGGTCGCGACGAGCGACTGCGTGACGCGTGAAAATACGATCGAAGAAGCGGCCGAGCGCGCCCGGCATGTCATACGAATCGCGCATGCTCAGGCGCGTGCCCGACGCAACCGGCAAAAGCTCCCACCGCTGCAAGCCGCGCACGCCGAACGAATCCTGAAATTTCCATTCGAGAAGGCGTTCCCATTCGTACGCGGTGACGACGACCGTTAGCGCGACTTCGCGGCGGCCGAGCTTCCCGGTGATGCGCACTTTTTGGCCGGTGGCAAACTCGGACGAGCCTCCCTGCGCTTCAAACTGAGAATCCATTTCCGCGCCATACCAGAGGGGCATGCGCTGAGGCACGAAAAAAGCGAAGATTTCGTTCGGCGGCGCGGGAATGTGAAGAGAAAAATCGAGGTCCGCCATCGGATTCACCGCAAGGGCGTCAGAGGACTTCGGCCAGGACGACCGAGACATCGTCGGAAGGCGGGCCTTCGCGCCATTCGGCAACGCGGTCGAGAATTCCCTGCTTCATTTCGGCGAATGGCAGCAACGCAGTTTCGCGCACAAATTTCTGCACGCCAGGCACTCCAAGCATCTCACCGTTGGAATCGAAGACATCCGTTATGCCATCCGTGTATAGGACAATGCGATCGCCGGGATCGAGATCCACGTCGAGGGTCGCTTCCCGGTCGACGGCTTCGGGGAGCGCGCCCAAGACCATGCTGCGGGATTCGAGCAAACGCGGCTCCTGTCCGGGCGTGACGACCATGCCGGGCGGGTGCCCCGCGCCGGCAAACACCATGCGGCGCGCGGCACGATCAACTCGCGCGGCAGCTACGGTGAAGAAAAAAACGGAGCTGCCGATGTTTTGCATCACGAAGCGGTTCAACTGCCGGAACATGTCACCGAAAGATGAGCGCGCGCGAAGCTGCGTCATCGTCTCGCTGTAGAGGCGGTTCGCGACCAGAGCCGCGCCGATGCCATGACCGGAAACGTCGAAGACGAGCAGATTCAGATGATCGTCATTCTGCGGGGCGACAAGACCAAAGTCGCCGCCGATGCTGCGAACGGGATGATAGTACGTATCGACCCGGAGGCCGCCCCATACGAGCGACTTGGGCGCGAGGGTTTGCTGCACGCGGGCCGCGAGCGCCAATTCGTCCTCGATTTCCTTCTGGCGCTCCTCGAGCTTGACGTTTGCCTCGCGAAGCTGGGCTTCGGCGCGTTTCTGCTCGGAAATGTCGGCGAAAGTAATGACTGCGAACTGGCGGCCGTCGGGATCTTCCAGCGTGCGCGCGCTGATGATCACCGGCAGGCGTTTTCCGTCCTTCTGGGGAACCACAAACTCGAAGCGGTTATGACCGACGCGCAGCCCCTTTTCCCGCTGCGTCTCAATAAACGCTGCATCTTCAGCACTGTAGAGTTGGGTCGACGGCTGGCCGAGCAATACGTCCGGCGAGAAGCCCGTCATCTCGAGAAAGACGGAGTTCGTGAAAATAATATGCTGGCAATCGTCAACGACGATCACGCCCTCATTGAGCGTTTCGAGGACGCCCTCCATCTGCGCGAGCCAATCGGGCTGTTCGACTTCCACGGAATCCCCTGTTCCAAACTCAAGTTCTGGTGGCATGTATCTTACCCAATCCTAGGGCGAGCGACAAAAACCACTTGATTGGATTCAGGCGGCTGGCAGCGGGGTCCAACAATCATGAAGTAAAATGAGAACGCGGGGCGTACTTTTAGAGGGACGATGACGACAAACGGAGATCGCGCATTACCAGGGCCGAAGGGGCTGCCGTTCCTCGGTGTGTCGCTGAACCTGCTGCGCAATCCGCTGGAGGTGATGCGGAGCGCGGCGCGTGAATACGGCGATATCGTCCGGATCCCGGTGATTATGCAGAGCCGGATCTTGCTGAATCACCCCGACTACATCCAGCAGGTGCTGATCTTCCAGCAAAACAAGTTTCACAAGAGCACGCTGAGCAAGGAAGCGACGGAGCGGCTTCTGGGGCAGGGACTGCTGATCAGCGAAGGCGATTTCTGGCGGAGGCAGCGGCGGCTGGCGCAGCCCGCGTTTCACCGGCATCGGATCAACGAATACTCGTCGGCGATGGTGGAATGCGCGGAAGCGCAGGGACGCACGTGGCGAAACGGCGAGACGCGCAATATGGCCGAGGAGATGATGGCGCTGACGCTCGAAGCAGCCGTGCGCACGCTTTTTGGCACGACGCTTCCTGGCGAAGCGAAGCACGTGGGCCATGCGATGAGTTTCTTAATGCGCTATTCGCTGGGACGCGCGCGAAAGCCGATCAATATTCCGGCCAACTGGCCGACGCCGCGAAACAAACGCGCGACGCGCGAGTACGATTTCCTGGACTCGCTGGTTTACCGGATCATTTCGGAACGCAAGGCTCAGCCAAGCTCAAATCACCGGAACGACTTGCTGTCGATGCTGATGGGCGCGATGGACGAAGACGGCAGCCAAATGACTCCGAAACAGCTTCGCGACGAAACGATGACGCTGTTTCTCGCGGGCCACGAAACGACGGCTCTGACGCTCGCGTGGACGTGGTATCTGCTCAGCGAAAACCCCGCGGCAGAGACGCGGCTGCAGGAGGAGTTGCGCGACGTCCTTGGCGGACGTCCGCCGGACGTGGCGGATTTAGCGCGACTGCCTTACTTGCATGCGGTGGTGAGCGAAGTGCTTCGCCTGTATCCGCCCGCGTACCTGCTGGCACGAACGGCGATCGCTCCGTTCAGTATCGGCGGCTACGATTTTGGGCCGGGCGAGACGGTGCTGATGTCGCAGTGGGTGATGCATCGCGATGCGCGATATTACGACGAGCCGGACGCGTTCCGCCCGGAACGGTGGCTCGATGGGCTGGCGGACCGGTTGCCGCCGGGAGCCTATTTTCCGTTTGGCGATGGTCCGCGGCGCTGCATCGGGCAGGGATTCGCGATGCTGGAGTCGGCGCTGGTGATTGGAACGCTGGCGCAGCAATTTCAGTTTCGGCTCGCGCCGGGGCGGCCGGTGGTGCCCGAGCCGCTTGTGACGCTGCGGCCGAAGCATGGAATCTCGATGACGATTCGCGCGCGGTGAATGGGCGCATCCCAAGAAGTTCTTGGCTTGGGGGCTAAAGAGTCTGCGTGAGAAGTAGGGTTGAGCGACAAGGCCGTGAAACCTTGGAACCACAGATGAACACAGATAAACACAGATGAAGCAAAAGGCGCACGACAAGCAGGAGACGCGTCACTTCACGAATTCGGGTTGCTCGCCGTGATCCCACGGGACGTACGACAGGGCATAGCGAACGCGATCGGGAATGGGCGGATGATCATAGAAGAGGACCACGTCGACAGGATTCGGGTCGGGATCGGACAGGTCCACTTCGCCGAGCACCTGAAAGGCCTGGGCGGCCACCTGGCTGGAATCCGGCGTCAACCCGTGCGTAACCTCGAGGCCATACTGATCCGCTTGATGCTCGACGTAGCGGCTGAAGGCGCTTCCAATGGGCCCGCCGATGAATGAGAACACCGATATGAGAAGCAGCAGGGCCGGCAGAGACGCCCAATCGTCAACCGCGCGAATCTGCCACCCTTCTCCGCGCCGGGCGAGCACCGAGCCAATCGTGCGAAAACCGAGATAGAAAATGACGAACAGTCCCACGGCGCCGAAGGCCAGTCCTTTCCAGATGTGATTCAAAACGTAGTGGCCCATTTCGTGTCCCGCCACGAAGACGATTTGCGGTGTGTTCATTTTCGCGATGGTGGTGTCCCAGACGACGATGCGTTTTGACGCGCCGAGGCCGGTGACGTAGGCGTTCAAACCGGTGGTCTTCTCACCGGCGTTCATCCAGAACATTCGTTCCGGCGGAATTTCTTGTCCGGCGCGCTGAACCATTTTCTCAAGGCTCATGGTGAGCCCAGGATCCTTCTGAGCGAGCGGCTCGAATTTGTGGAACAGCGGATCGATGACGAGAGGCTGGAGGAAAATCAGAAGGACAAGGAGCGGCAGGGAAACGAGCCAGAAGTAGAACCACCACCGCCGCGGCGTCTTGCGAATCGCAGTGTAAAGAATCCAGATGAGAATCGTGCCGATGATGAGAGATACGATTTGCCCTTTGGTCCAGTCCCAGGCCCACGATCCCCAGCCCTGAATGCTGATTCCGAATTTCCGCAAGACCCATTCCTGGGCGATGTCGAAGGGGATGTTCAGGACCGCGATCGTCAGTATCAGAGGAGGCGCGAAGACCAAGGCCTGTAGAAATTTGACCGTGCCTGCTTTGTCAGCCCAGTCGCGATACTTCGGCGCGAGCCTCCAGCGCAGGACAAACCACAGAATAATCCAGGAATAAAAGGTGGCAGCCAGCTGGCCCCAGAATGCAATCTGGCCAAGCGTGTGCGCCTTTCGGTAGAGGTCCGGCGGCAGGGTGTATTCAGTGACTTTCTTCTCCGGCTGCTGCGTTGCGGAGGCTTGGGGCGCATCCGAGGCGGGAGCGGCGGAGGACATCTGCGGACGCGCAAGGGACGCGGCGCGTGCGGCAGAGGTGCAGAAAATAGCGAGGCCGAAGGACACGAGAAAAAGCAACAACCTTTTCATGTTTGCCCCCTGAAGCGCGGCGCGCTTCTCGTCAGCGAGCCACGGAGTATGCCTCTGTCGGCTGCGCGAGGCAAGGGACGAGCTTCGAAGGCGGGACAGGCACAAAGGACCAGCGAAGGCCCTGCCAAAGCGGACAGGGTGTCTTTTAGGGCGCTGCGCACAATGGCATTTGCCGTCGCCGCAAGCACGCGACTAAGATAGGCTGTGGTGGTTCGGCCCTCGGGGAGGAGTTTATGAAAATCGCGAAATTGGGTCTCGTCGGCCTGCTTGTTTGGGCGCCGGGTCTTGCCGCGGCGCGGCAGCAATCGAGCCAGTCAAGTCAATCGGGCCAGTCCACTCAGGCGCAGGCGTCCGACCAAAAGCAGGACGATTCGCTGGCCGCAGCCGCGCGACGCGCTCGCGAGCAAAAGAAGGATGCGCCGAAGACCACCAAGGTTTGGGACAACGAAAACATGCCGTCGAAACCCGATGCGTATCAGCGTGATCGACGAGTCCGGTTCCGGCAGCAGTAACGCCGAGCAAAGCGCGACTCCCGCCGCAACAACGAGTAACGCTCCCAATGCTGCGAAGGATTCTGCGACGGATGCGCGCGAGAAAGCTGCGCTTACGGCGGAACTCGCCGAGGCGAAAGAGCATCTAGCAAGCTTGACCACGGACCTCGATATCCTCACGCGCAAGTATGGGCTCGACCAGCAGATGTACTACAGCAAGACCGATTATGCCTCCGACAAAGACGGCGCCGCGAAGCTGAAGGCGGAAGAAGATGACATGGGCGCAAAGAAAGAGGAAATCGAGGCGGCGCAGAAGAAGATCGACGAATTGACATCGAAGTTGAACCAGAGCGCGTCCAGCAGCGACACGAAGCCTGCCAGCAATCCACAGTGACGTCGCGGGGGCGGACGCCCTTGCAGCGTCAGTTAGTCCGCGGGTGACCCGCAGCGCGGCTCTGCGGTTTTTTTTCGCAACCGGCACACTAGTAATAGCGCATATTCCGCTTGACACACTAGAGCGCCCGGCGCACAATCCCGCGCATCCAACAGTTTCCGAACGAAGATTCGGGAGACTTTGGGTCGGGCTTCGGGGCAGCCGGGCGGTGAGCAGTTCCCTTCCCGCCGCAGGCTGGCAGATTTCACTAAAACGAGAGGAATCGATGCAATATCTGCCGGGTTGGACGGTTCAGTGTTTGAATCCGGATTGTTCAGCGCGCGGACACTGGCTGCGTATCCAGGGCGCCGCGCCGGAAGCGTGCGCCAATTGCGGCGGGCCGCTGCACAATGTGCCGCCACCGCTCGCGCCACGTTTCCGGATGCGGCCGCGACCGCTCGCGAGTTACCGACCGATTGGGCGCCCGCGATAGCAGCTGTGCAGGTGTTCCCTCTCTAGATTTTTCACGTGCTGCGGCGCCGTCCCCGGCCGCAGCCAAATGGACAATGAAGAAAGGCCCGAGCCGCCTTAAACGGCCCGGGCCTTTGCGTTCCTAGAGTCAGCTATCCGTTAGAACGTCAGCCGTAGAGCGATTTGAACGATCCGCGGGTCAAACGTACTGGTCTCCTGTCCGAACGTGAAGTCGAGGATGCCTGTGTCCGGATTCGAGAACTCAGCATGGTTGAGAATGTTGAACGCCTCGAGGCGAAGTTCCGCGTTCAGGTTCTCGAAGATGCGGGTTGTCTTTGCCAGCGCGAGATCGAAATTCGTGCGCCCCGGCCCACGAAGCGTGTTTCGAGGCAGACCATAGGTGCGCAGCGAGGGAGTTGCGACCGCGCAGACATCCGACGGCAGTTCGTTGGCAACCTGAGCGTTGCAGGGCGTTGAGGCGGCGTTTTGAGTGTTGCTGAAGCCGGCGGGATTGAAGAAATAGTTGCCAGCCGCTTTCGGATTCATGTACTGGACACTGCTGAACCCGGAAGCAAACACCGAGTTCACCAAGTAAGGGTCACCCGCTCCCGAAGGCCCCGGAGCCGACGGATCGAAACGGTCTGCGAGGTCAGCCGCGACGTCCAGGGGGAAGCCGCTTCGCCAACTTACGATCGGGTACAGGCTCCAACCTTTTGTCAGGAACTTCGGACCAGACTCCCATGCTCGGTCGAATGGCAAGTCCCAGCCGCCGCTGAACGTGACGCGGTTACGGATGTCAGAATCCGACGAGGCGCGGAATTGTTGAATGTTATAGAACGGAACCTGCGAATTCCGGTTCCGGAACCCCGATGACGTGTCGATTCCGTGGCCGTAGGTGTAAGCCAGCGTGAAGTACGTGGTCCCAAAGAACCGGGTTTCGAAAGGCTGCCGGGTCAAGGACGCTTCGAGGCTGCTGTAATTCGCGAACCCGACGTTTGCAAAGGTGGGCGCGGTGGCGAAAGGACACTGGCTGGGGTCCGAGTTCGCAGAGCACCACGCGGCTACGTCGGCATTCTGCGCCGCCAGATTCAAGGTTCGATTGTTAGTTCCCAGGACAAAGGGATTCACGTCCTCGAGTCGCCGTGAGGCCTTTGGAGCTGCTGCCCACGTAGCTGACCTCCGCCACCAGGTTCTTCGCCAGCTCGTGCTGGAGACTCAAATTGTATTGGTAGGTGTAGGGAGTGTGGAGATGGGGATCGACGAAGTAAACGCCCCCGGCTGAATTGATCGGAAGAAATCCGGACGCGCCAAAATCGAGGTTGGAGTTGGGTGGCTTGGACGGGAAAGGATCCGGGACGCCTGCCGAACCAAAAGGATCGGCAAAGGATTGAACGTCGCCCACCTGATTTCCGGGAACGGTGCCGAAGAATAGGCCCGCGCTGCTGAAGAACGGGGGCTGGCCGTTGAACTGCAGATTGTCTTCGCCTTTCAAGACGTCGTAGAAGATGCCGACGCCTCCGCGGAGGCTTGTCTTGCCGTCGTTCCACGGATCCCATGCAAATCCGAATCGCGGCCCCCAATTGTGCGTGTCGGGAAAGTTCACGCCTCTCGGAGCGCCTGCGTCCCCCGGATATACCAGGCCGACGGGCGAATTCGGAAACACAGTCGACTGCGCCCCTGGCAAGAGAGAAAAGGTCCTTCCCTCGGTGTCGAGCTTAGGCGAGTTGTATTCGTAGCGGAGTCCGAGGCTGAGCGTAAAATTCTTTCTGACCCGCCACTCGTCTTGCACGAACCCGTATGTGGACTTGCTCCGGATATTGGAAGGCGCGGCGGGATACTGGAAGTAACTATTGACGGCTCCCAGCAGGAAGTCCGCGAAGCTGCTGCCAAAGCTGAAATTGGGGTCTGCGCTGGGTGTGCCGTAGCCGGTGCCGTTTCCGCCGGGTCCATAGAAGTCAAATTCACCGTTTACGTAGAAATCGTACACCGTATTGTTCTGATAGGCCGAAAACCCGCCTCCGAATTTCCAGGTGTTCCTGCCCTTTACCCAAGTCACCGTGTCGGAATAGCCGTATGTGTTGTTGATCTCCGTCGTCGGCCCATGCTCGTCGAATCCGATGTCCAAGCCGGTGTCAAAGAAAAGGTTGGGAGGACCCGTAGGATTGTCGGGATGAGTGTTGATGTTCAAGGCGCTCGCGGTGGGCAGACTTGCTCCTGGATTCGCTTGGAGGTGATTGTTGCGCTGCGCCGTAAAGCGGAATTCGTTCACCAATGCGGGCGAAAAGGTTCTGGTGTAAGCGATGTTGCCAAGGTAGTTGTTGTAGTGGGCCAAATCCGGAAAGCCTCCGACGGTGGCATAGTCAAAGGGATCGAGTGTGGGATTTCTGCTTCCGCCGAGCGTGACCGCCAGCTTGTCTTTAGAGGAGATCAAGAAGTCGAGCTTCCCGGTGAGTTCGTTGTCGTTATCGGTATGACTCCCCGGCGTGGAGATCAAGCCTGTCGGCGAGGTTGGGATCCACCCCGCGGCAATATACTCGGCGGCAATAGCGTTGATTTTCGTGGGGTCGATCATCGCATTTGCGGCCTTAGCCGCGTTCGCCTGAAAGAATGAATGCGCGGGCAAAGGGTTACCCGTATTCGGATCCGTGCAAGGATCTAGCAAGGTGACACCGTCTGACGCGACCGTGGGCAGCCCCGAGAGGAAGCAACGAACGCCGGGTTCGGGAATCGGATTACTGGTGAACGGGTCCGCGGATGCCTGCGAGAAGTCCCCTCCGAGTTCGGCAGGCGTAAACGTAGACGTCTCCGACTCTACCTGGCTTTCTGAAAGGCGCTGCCCCTGATATCCGAGGAAGAAGAAGAAGCGATCTTTGCCGCTAATCAGGTGAGGTATCGTGATGGGCCCGCCGAGCGTGCCGCCATATTGATTCCGCTTCAGATCGTCTCTTGGAAGATCTTCCAGCTTATTGAAATAACTGTTCGCGTTGAAAAAGTCGTTTCTCGCAAACTCGAAGGCACTGCCATGAACTTGGTTCGTGCCGGACTTGGTGACGACGCTGACGATCCCGGAGTTGTTGCGTCCGTATTCCGCGGTGTAATCGCTCGTGAGGATGCGGAACTCGGCGATGGTGTCCGGGTTCGGGTTCAGAACGACAGCATTGTTGAGCAGATTGTTGTTCAGACCTCCGTCGAGAAGGTAGGTGACGGAATCGGGACGGCCTCCGGCTACGCTGAACAACACCGCCGTACTCGGCATCCCCGGAGCACCGAAGTCAGGATCCGCTTCCGTGACACCGGGCTGCAACAGGGCGAGATCGAGCACGTTCCGGCCGTTCAAAGGAAGGTTGACGAGCGGGCGGCTGGTGACGGATTGGCCCAGGGTGGGACTCTCGGTCTCCACCTGCGTGGCCTGAGATTCGACCGTTACAGTTTGGCTGGGCGTCCCAATCTTTAAGGTGATTTCGAATTTCAGAGACTGGTTGATGAGGAGCTTGTTTGCCTTCGTAACGTACTTTGTGAATCCGGCGTGCTCGACGGTGATCGTGTACGTTCCGATGGCAAGGTTCAAGACCTCAAAAGAGCCTTCGTTGTTGGTGGTCGCGGTGTTCGAGACGTGGGTGGCCTCGTCGGTTGCCGTGACCGTAGCGCCGGGTACCGAAGCACCTTGTTGATCGACTACGGTGCCGAAGATCCGTCCGGTCGCGGCCTGTCCCCAAGAGGTGGGGCTACCGAGGAGAAGTGCGAATACGGACAGGAGCACGCAAGAAAAAATGGCAAGATGCCTCACGATACACCTCCAGAAATCGGCCCTCATTAGGGCGGGTGGAACTGCGGAATGGTCGCCCGGCGAAAACTGCTGTAGAAGCATGCCCCCCGAGCATTCGCCAAAAGCGAAGAAAAACCCCACGCTCGAGAGTCAGGGTTTGCAAGCAAACCCTTAGACCTGGAGCCCACCCTCTGCGGAAAGGTATATAGTTCCGTTTGAGCAAAGTCAACCGCGGATGATTTCGACAAATAATCTAAATGGGAATGGTCTCGGGCGGGCGTGAAGAACCGGCCGGGGAGCTACATAAAAAGTGGGCATGGGGGTGATGGAGGCGCAGACATTCGAAGTCTGCCGGCTGCGGCTTCGTCCCCGGCCGCAGCTTCCAGCAAACAACGATAAGAGGCCCGAGCCGTTTGAGCGGCCCGGGCTTTTGAGTGCGTGAGCGAATGGTCCTAGTTGTGATTCTGTGCGTGGGATCGTTGGACATCCGGATCGGCTTTGCTCCACAGCTTTTCGGCGGTAGCAAAATCCTGTTGGGCGTTGGCCGAGTCGCCGCGATGCTCTGCGACCAGACCCAGGTTATAGTATCCGCCCGCATAGCTCGGATCGTGACGAATCATCCTTCGCGCGGTCGACTCTGCCAAGTCCCAATCACCTGCTTGGCGCGCGATACGGTCGATGGAATCAAATTCAAACAACGCTTCGCTCCATGCATCGGGACCGGGAACGGCTTCGATACTATCTTCGATCTGATTCATTAGCGCGTTGCCCTGGTCCCAGTGTTTCTCCTGCAGGAGAATCTCAGCGCGGAGCTTGGCAGCATCTGGCAATCTGGCAATCACAGAAGCAGGAACGTGCTCACTCTCCTGCTCGGCCAGCGAGAGTTCTTTCCCAGCATCTTCGGTGCGGTTTATTGCAAGAAGAGCTTGTCCTGCCAGCGCATGGCCACCGAATCGCGCCAACGCCCACCGGCTGGCGATCAATTCATGCGCTGCCGCCTGCGCCTCTTGCGGCCGGCCCTGGTCAAGCAAGAACTGCGGCCACGATTTGCGATTGTAGTCGGCAAGATCCACATAAGCGGGCAATGCAAACGCTTCGCGGTAGGCGGCTTCCGCCGCTTTCATTTGTCCGAGCGCCTGGTAGCACATCGCGAGCAGATTCAGATTGTGAGCGTGGTGCCAATCGTAGCGCGCGGGGATGTCTTCGGCCTTATAGTAGGCATTCTCCAATTGCTCGGCTTTGAGGAATTCCTGAATCGCTTCTTCCGTGCGTCCCAGCCGGCGCAGATCATGACCCACCATGTGGTGAGCGTGCGGGATGGCCGGAGCCAGCCGCGCATACGCTTGGCTCTGTTCCAGCGCGTCTTTTGTGAGGGCGAGATTCTCGTACGTATGAGCAAGGTAATGGTGGGCGGCGAAATTGTCCGGCGAGAAAGAAAGCGCGGTTTGGTAGAACGCAATCGTATCCGCAGTGCCTCCTTGACCGTGGGCGAGCGGGGATCCTTCGTCGGCGAAGCCCCGCAGGATCCAAAGCCAGGGATCGTCGGGAGTTATGCGGAGCGCGTCGGTGATGGCCTGGCGATAGGCGAAATACTTCTGGAGATTCGCGGCGTCCTCAAGGTATTCGATCTGCTTGGCGCGAATTGTGATCCGGGCGCGCTCGCGGTCACTTACATTTTCGGAGAGAGCCTGCGCCTTTTCGAATTCGGCGCGGGCCGACAGAGATATCCTGCAAACCGATGTAGGCGTCGCTCAGGCCGAGGTGCGCCATGGCGAGGTTGGGATCGAAACGCAACGCCTGATTAAAAGACCGGGCCGCCTCGATCCAAACGAAGGAATTCAGATAGGCCAGCCCCTGGTCGTAGAAGGCTTGGGCGTCAGACGATGACGTGGTGACTTTTTCGTGGACCGCGCCAATGCCCTGACGGAGCGGCAACGGGCGAGCGAGAATCTCGCGCGGCACCATTCCTCCGTCCTCGTGACCTTCGTGTTGTGCCGGAGCGGCAAGCGACGCCGATAAAATGCAAGCCACCAGGAAAGCGAGGCAGCCCATACGCTTAGTCGCGCGTCCTTTGAACCTTCGATGTTCAGCTTTCCGATAATCTTGTTTTCGAGGCATTCTCAAATTTCCGTAATCTCGACGGTGCGAAGGTAGTAGCCCGCATCCATTTTGCGCGCCCGGACGCGAGGCTCTCTCACTCGCAGCCGGATCATGTACGTCCCTGGTCGCTGCGGCGTCCAAGTGTGGGTCCAGAAGCTCCAAGGGTCATCGGCGCTGTGCTGGAATCGATCCACCGGAACGTAGTCCTCTTCGGGATTGAATCGAATCTCAAGGGCGGTCACCGGCTGGGAGCCACCCCAGAGAATTCCGACAACGCGGTATGTGATTTTGCCGCCGATAGCCCATTGCTCGATTCGAATCGGCATCGCGGCTTGATCGAGGCTCGCGGGTTCGAAGTCCTTCGCAAGCCGCGGGACGCCTTTCTGCAAAGTCCTCGCCGCGTACTCTTGCATCTGGGAAGTCGCCGCTGCGCCTTCATCTACCAGAGTGATCTCATTCACCCATTTGATGCAGGCGCATCCGTACCAGCCGGGCACAATCAGCCTGACCGGGGCTCCGTGATCCGCGCTGAGTGGTTGGCCGTCCATTTCGGTGGCCAGAAAAGCGCGCGCCGATCTCAATTCTTCGAGCGTGAAGATCCAGCTCGCACCTGGGACGGAGCTTGAGGAGGGAGCCGCATAAGTGTCAAAGCCGGAGATCAGCACGCGGGTTGCGCCCGCCTTGAGCTTGACGGCTTCGATGATCGCGGAAACATCGAGGCCCGTCCAATCTGCGACGCTCATCATCCCGAAATGAACCGCGCGAACATTCCCGGCACATTCCATTACATGCAGACCCATCGGCTTTGCTTGCTTCGCAAGGTCCGCGACGCTGAGATCGAATGGCTGCTGCACGAGGCCACCCACGGCGACAGACGAAAGCTTTGCGCTATCGAGAAGGCGCGAGGCTCCCGTGCGGATGTAGAACTCTTCTGTGGGTGTGACTGCGTTCCCGGGAACCAGCTTGGATAGGTCGGTGTAGAGACGCTCATCGAGTTCCGCTCCAAACGCCTTACCCATGGGAACGGTCGCTTCTTCCGTGAAGCTCACCACTCCGAGTTTTCGGCCGCTTCGAAAAGGCTCTTCGACTTGATCCCTTGAGAGCTCTTGACTGGGAAGCTTGTCGAAACCGACGAGCAAGACCTCCGCACGCCAGAAGCGATCCTCGAAGAACTGCTCGGCGGCGTCAGCGTCTCTCTGTCGAATCTAGCCTTCACACGGACTCCGGCTTGCCACGAAGAAGGACTCGAACGGTGGAGCGAAAGGAGTTTACACCGCGGAATCATCGGCAGAAACAAAGAAGGCCCTCGCGTGAACGAGGGCCTTCCCTAGTCGAGCAGAAACGAGTTCGCTCAGAACTCGAAGCGAGCCGCGAACTCCATTTCGCGTGCGCCACCTCGTGGTCCGGCTGTTCCGGTTAGTTTCGCCGAAGGTTCCTGGGCTCGTGGGGTCGAGCGACAGAGTACCATCGTCGAAGTTGACGCTGTTGAACACATTGTAGGCTCGGACCTGAAACTTGAGCGCCGTGCGTTCGGTTATTCTGAACGATTTGCTGACACCCACGTCGGTCGCAGCATATGCGGGTCCGGTGATGACGTTGCGTCGAACCGGGAAGCCCCGGCAGAGTGAAGTCGAAGTTCTGCCAAGCTGGAGGCGCCTGCACCTGCGGCGTTGAGCCAAAGATATTCGGGATCGCCGTTTGCGCCGTGGCGGGTGAGGCTGGATTCGAGACGGGCCCGTCAAGGTACCGTTCGTGGTGAGGAAGAAATTGGTTGGGAAATCGAAGCCATTGCTGGGGCTTTCCGGGAAACCCGAGTGCCAACGCACGGCTCCCGATACTTCCCATCCGCCTACGAGCGCGTCCAGCAGGCGATTGGCGCTTCCGAAGAAGTGTTGGCCACGCCCGAACGGCAGATTGACCACCCAGTCGCCGTTGAAGTTGTGCCTCAGGTTGAAATCAGAGAGGCCGCGCCCGAGCCGGTGATTGAACGGATTCTGGATGAGGGCGCCAGACGCTTGTGTGGGAGAACCGCCGTCGCCGAGGTCGACGTTCTCTGCGCCGGACGCGTTGTCGATGGACTTCGAGAATACGTAATTGGCCGCGAAGCTGGCGATCCCAACGCTCTTGCGGACTGAGATCTGAAGGCTGTGATAGTTCGAGTTTGCCCAGTTGGTCCAGCCGGGCAAAGTCGCGAACTGTGGCTGGAACTGGACGAAGCCGGTTCCGTTCGGATCCACCGTCGTGTTCCAGGGACTATTGAGGTCGCCGGGCCCGGGGGCTACGAAAGCGTCGATGGGATACAACGCGCACGACCAGCTCGGCCCCACCGCCGAAAGCCGAGCAATATCTTGGACGGCGTACGCGTAGAACGCCTGGGTCGGGGTCAGCGATTCGTAGCCCGAAATACATGCTGCGTAGTTCGGGGCTTCGGATTGCAAGTCCATTGCGCCGCAAACGTCGGCATATTAGGCAGCATATTCGTGAACCAGGAGACCGGGGCAATCTGCTGAGAGTCCCGCCACGTTCGGCTCAATCCGTTGGCAGATCGTCGGCGGTATGGACGGCGTAGCGTTGTTCTGGGGGTTATGTCGGCGATTTTCGCGATCTGACGATAGGCTGTCCACATATCCTGGCCGCCCATCGTGTCCTTGATGTCGAGATACTGGGCATAGTCGATTTTCCCGAGCAGCCGCCGCCCGAGCGTGCCTACGTATCCTACGTCCAGAACGAAGTGATGCGGCAATTCACGCTGAATGTCGGCATTGAAGTGGATGGAGTAGGGCGTGCGCAGGCCCGGATCCACCGCAAATCCGAGGTTCGAAGTATTCGCCACCGGCGTGAACGGGAATGTAGCCGACGTGGGAGGAGTGAAAAACACAGGGAAGTGGCGGCAACCCAGTGCAGCCTGCGGTAAGGGTGCAAGTGCCTGCGAAGCGGGGAGCAGGCGTCGCCGTGTGGAGGGCAGACGCTGCCACCGAGGCAAAACTGCCTGCGAGCTGTTGGTCAAGGAGGTTGCTGTGCCCGGCGATCCATTCTGATCGCTGACAGACCGCGATGGGCTGGCCGATATTGTCGTAGAAGATTCCAGCGCCCAAACGAATCGAGGACTTTCCCGCGCCCCCGAAGAGCACGTTGCCGATACCGTGATCGAAATCGGGGGAATATGCCAAGGCAAGGCGTGGGGCGAAATCCTTATAGTCGGGTTCGTACCACGAACTGCTCGTGATTGGCCTTTCCTGCAGGAACCCATTGCAAGAGCGGCGAGGCGGATGAAGGAATCCCGTTATCCATATTCGTTGACTCGTTGCTTGAACCAAGTCATGATGTCAACCGACGGCGCAACCTCGTAGACCATTGGTTTCCCACACGGGAGTTTCGTAGCCGTAGCGCAGGCCGAACGTGAAGGTCAGGTTCGAACGGATCCGCCAGCTATCCTGCCCGTACACTTCAAAGGACCGCTCGGCAAAGCTCCGGGCGTCGGGCGACCCTAGCGGCTGAATAGCACCTCGTAGACGGGATTGCCAAAATACGTGGCGTTCACTTGAGATATGGGACCGGTCAGCATCATGAACGCACGGGTGATGGCCGTGGGATTTGACGGGAGCGCAAGCGTGGAGTGGCGCTGGATTGCATTCGCCAGAATTTCGTTGGACACAGCGGCGCACCCAACGCAGAAGCCGTCGTTGACGTCGAAGGCGGGAAACGACTCCGATTCATTGATGCGGTCATTCGTGATGAGGCGAAGGACCCCACCGAACTGAAGTGTGTGGCCTTCTCGTCTTGCTCAGGTCGTCGTTGATCTCGTGGACGGGAACGACGTGACTGGTGGGCCGCGCGCCGAAGTTCTGAACGTCGCTGAAGTCGCGTACGTCAAACGACGGGCCGATGGTTCCGGAGAGCGCAATGCCTTCGCGAGTGAAACCCGTACCGGACGGTGTTGACGAGCGTAGGGCTAAGCTGTCCCTGATACTGAACGGCGTAAGCCGCGGCTATTGTTCAACAAGTCCTGCGCCGCCGGCTCTCCGGGGAATTGGGCCCCGACCAGATCCGTCCTGAGTCCTTGCATGGCGCCGCGCCAGAAAATCGCGTGATGCCCATCGGCGGTGATGTTGTAATCGAAGCGGGCGATGTAGATGTTGTTGCTGGTAAGCTCGGGAGCGTTGAATCGATATCCAATAAAGTTCGCAACGACTCCCGTGCCGGTCGCGTCGTCCCCTACTGTTGGATCGTTTCCGTGCGGAAACAGACTCATGTAAGGGACCATGGCTGGGTTGACGCCCAATCCCTTCGGGGTCCAAGCTCTGCACGCTGGTCGGCATAGCACCGTGTGCGATACCGTGGGGATACCGAAATAGCCGGCGGCGACCGGGTGGCTTGCTGTCAGTCCCTTGCACGGTCGCGACGGGGCAGGCGACAGCGGAAGTCGGATCGCACTGGTAGATCAGGACGCCGTCGCGCAGAGAATCGGACGGGACAGTGCGGTAGCTCGAACGGCCGCCGATGGCATCGCGCCGCTCCTCGTTGTTGAGGAAGAAGAAGGCGCGATCTTTCTTGATAGGACCGCCGAACGCGCCGCCAGCGTGGTTTCGCTGGAGTTTCGGCCGGTCCGACGCCGTTATCGTTGTTGAACCAGGAGTTGGCGGACGCACCCGTGGTGCGATAGTACCAATACGCGGCTCCATGGAATTGGTCCGAGCCGCTCTTGGTGACCATCTGCACCTGGGCGCCACCCGTGAGACCGTTCGTCGCGTTCGCGTTCGTGGTTGTGACGCGAAACTCCTGGACGGAATCGAGCGTCACGGGCAGCGCGCTCGTAAACGCGGACTGGTTCTGCCAATCATTCGAATCGACGCCGTCCAGGGTCACGTCCGTCTGGTTGCCGCGGATTCCGTCGACGACGCCTTCGCGGGTATCCATGGTGGCGATCGATCCCATGTTCAGCTTGTCGGTGTCGGACATGCCGGTGAAAACAACGCCTGGTTGAAGGGTCAGCAGGTTGACGACATTGCGCGCCAGGATCGGCAGATCCTTCACCTCTTGCTCGTTAAAGGTGTTGCCGACGGTGGCGTCCTGAGTGTTGATCGTCGGGGCGGCGGCCGATTCCACGATCACCTGCTGCGACACCGAACCAAGTTCGAGGCGGGCGTCCAGCAGGGTCGGAGTCGCGACGAGTACGCTTACTTTCGCTTGAATGAAAGTCTTGAAGCCTTCCTTCACGATTTCGACTTTGTAGCTGCTCGGGAGCGAAGTTGGGTAAAGCTGTAGCTGCCACTTTTGTCTGTAGTCGTCACGTGCGTGACGGAGGAGGAAAGATCGGTGGCGGTGATTTTGGCACCACTGACCGCAGCACCGGAGGGATCGGTGACGGTTCCTTGCAAGCTGCCCACGTCTTGGCCGCGGGCGGGCGGAATGAGGAAACCAAGGACGACCAACGTCAATGCACAGACACCCACCAGGCGCAGCAAACCCGCGAAATGCTTCACGGTACACCTCCAGGAGTCGCCCCTTAATAAGGTGGGTGGAATTGCGGAATGATCATTGGCGAAACTGACCCGCTGGACGGATGCTCCCCCGAGCATTCGCCAAAACGCAGACACCCCACAAAACACCCCACTCTCTGGGGAGGTATATAATCCCGGATTCGAACAATGTCAACTGGAGATGATTTCGATAAATAATCTCAATGGGATTGGTTTTGGCTGAAATCTCGGAAGCGACTGCTCCGAGCCTTGTCACCAGCCCACGGCTCGGACTGGCTGAGAGCAGAGCACCCGCCAAAAGAGTGAGCGGCCGGTGGGGGTGCCGGCCGCTCGTGGGCATGGGGGTGATGGAGGTGCAGACATTCGAGGTCGCGTTAGCGCCCCCGAATACTCAGCCATAATGCCTGTGGTCCGCCGGCAGCGTCGATAGCCCAATCGGTTCAATTCGTCCCGGTACGAACGTACCCCATTGAGAATTCGAGGTTTGTTCGCCCCAGCCTGGTGGCGAATTGACTGAGTGTCCGCGCATTGGCTGGTTTCCGGCAGGCAAGGGTGGAAAAGTTGAACCGGGGGCGTCGCGGTGATAGGCTCCGGGGAGGATTTTATCCCGCGTCCCGGGACGCATCGAAAGACCAAACGCTGACCCGACGCTGATCCAACGCTGCCATCGTGGGCGCTACCGGCACAAAACTCGATCGCAAAGCCATCGTCGAGGCGCAAGCCCTTGCGACGGTGCGCCAGCTCCTTGCCGAGCTGGGGAACTCGCGAGGACTGGAAGATCTCTGCGCCCGCGGAACCTCAGCACACCTCGAGCGCGAACTCGGACTCGGGAGCCTCGAGCGCGTCGAGCTCATGCTGCGCCTGGGTAACGCCTGCGGCGTTCGGCTGCCAGAGCGGGTGGTTGCCGAAGCGAATTCCGTGGAGGACCTGGTCGAGGCCATTCTCCGCGAAGACGTCGACGAGAGCGAGCTGTCGAAGGCTGCTCCCGATGGTCGCTTTTGCGAAGTCGCCTGTTCAGTCTCCAGTCCGGGGACATTCCGCCACGCTGAGACCGGATCTCGAGCGGAAAATTCGCGCCGCCGAATCGCTGACGGAGATCATCCGCCTTCGCGGGCTCGGCGAGCCAGGCCGCGCGCATATTCACCTTTACGAGGAAAATGACGCGCTGCGGACGATCACGTTCGGCGAGCTTTACGAGCGCGCTTCCGAGGCTGCCGCGGAGCTCGCGCGGCGCGGACTCGAACCGGGCCAAACCGTCGCGATCATGTTGCCGACGTGCGCGGAATTCTTCTCGACGTTCGCCGGCATCCTGCTGGCGGGCGGCATTCCGGTTCCGATCTATCCACCGTTCCGCGCCGATCGCATCGCCGAATACGCGACGCGGCAATCGAACATCCTCAAAAACGCCGAGGCTCGGTTTTTGGTGACCTGGCGGCAGGCGGAAGGCCTTGCCCGATTGCTGCAGCCGCGCGTCCCAACACTGCGGGAGGTGCTCAACGCGGAGAAGCTCTGCGCGACGCCAGCCGTCCCGGAAAACCCGAGCAAAGAATGGCGGCCGGTGGAGAACCTTTCTCATCACGCGCGCGGCGAAGACATCGCGTTTCTGCAATACACGTCGGGCTCAACGGGCGATCCGAAGGGCGTCACGCTGACGCACGCGAACCTGCTGGCGAACATCCGGTCGATTACTGCAGGGATTGACCTGGGGACGGGGGACGTTGCGGTGAGCTGGCTCCCGCTCTATCACGATATGGGATTGATTGGCGCGTGGTTTGTGCCGTTGTTCACGGGGATTCCGCTGGTGGTGATGTCGCCGGTGGCCTTCCTGAGCCGGCCGGCGCGCTGGCTCTGGGCGATTCATCATCATCGAGGGACGATCAGCCCCGCGCCGAATTTTGCGTATGAGCTGTGCGTTCGCAAGATAGCGGATGAGGATCTGAAGGGGCTGGACCTGAGTTCGTGGCGGGCTGCGCTGAACGGAGCGGAGCCGGTCCAAGCGGATACGATCGACCGATTTGTGGCGCGTTTCGCACCCTACGGCTTCGATCGCGGGGCGCTGCTCGGAGTATATGGCCTGGCGGAGGGATCTCTCGCAGTATCGGCGCCACCGCCCGGATCTGGAAGCAGGGTCGACCGGATCGACCGGGCGACATTCGAATCATCGGGCCGCGCGGTGGCCGCGAGCGCAAACGATTCCGCGCCGCTGGAATTCGTTGGCGCGGGACGGCCGTTCCGGGACGTGGAGTGCCGGATTGTGACTCGAGAAGGCCGCGACGCCGGGGAACGCGTTGAAGGCGAACTGTGGTTTCGCGGCCCTTCGGCGACGTCCGGATATTATCGGAATCCCAGCGCGACGCGCGACTTGATGCGCGAAGGAGGCTGGCTGAATTCGGGTGACCGCGCGTACTGGGCTGATGGCGAGCTCTTCATCACTGGGCGCGCAAAAGACGTGATCATCAAGGGCGGACGCAATCTCTATCCTCACGAGATTGAGGAGATCGCGGGACAAGTGGCCGGAGTGCGCGCGGGTTGCGTGGTGGCATTTGGCGCGCCTGACGCGCGAAGCGGCACGGAGAGACTTGTCGTGACGGCCGAGATACGCAACGCCGCCGATTCGAAGCGCATCGCTGCCGACATTTCGCGCGCCGTCCACAAAGGGATGGGTCTGCCGCCGGACGTGATCGAAATACTTCCGCCGCAATCGATTCCCAAGACGTCCAGCGGAAAACTGCGCCGCAGCGAAACGCGGCGGCTCTACCTGGAAGGAAAACTCGGCAAGAAGCAGCAGGCGCCGTGGATGCAGATCGCGAAGCTGGCTGTGCGCGGCGCGGCTCCGCGAACCTGGGCTTTGGCGACTCGCGGCGCGCGGGGTGCGGCCCAGCGCGTTTATGGTGCTTACGCGCTCACCGTAACGGGAGCAGTGATTGCGCCACTGTGGGCGGCCGTCTCGCTCACACGCGATCCGCGCCGCGCTTCGCGATTGATCCATTCCGCGGCGCGCACGATTCTTTGGTGCACAGGAATTCGCGTACAGATTGAAGGATCGGAGACGCTGGCGGCGCTGGCGATGTCAGGTGCCTGTATCTTCGCGCCAAACCACGCGAGTTACGCGGACACGGTGGCAATGGTGGCGCTGCTGCCGGCGGGCGTCCGGTTCGTCGCGAAGGGCGAAGTGGTGAATATGCCGTTGTTCGGGACGATGGCTCGCCGAAGCGGCCAGTTCATGTTCGACCGAAACGATCCGGAGGCGCGGGTGCGTCAGGCGGACGAGGTAAAAGCGGCGCTCGAACGGGGCGAATCGGTGGCGATTTATCCCGAAGGGACGTTCACGCCGATCACCGGCATTCGGCCGTTCCAGTTGGGAGCTTTCAAAGCTGCCGTGGACGCGCAACGGCCGGTCTGTCCCGTGGCCATTCGCGGCACGCGCCAAATTCTGCGGGACAAAACGCACCTGCCGAGGTTGGGCAGGCTGACCGTCATTTTCGGGCCGCTCGTGGTACCCAATCCGAGTGCGGGAAACGACTGGCACGAAATCGTGCGCCTGCGCGACGAGACCCGCGAGATCATTTCCCGCAATTCCGGCGAACCGCTGCTCTAGCAGCCCGTCGAAAAAGTCCCCACTACAAGGCTTCCGGATTCGAACTCCGCTCGTTCGTCGCGGCTCACCGATCGCCCAATACAAAAGTGACGGTGATGTAGGTCTCGACTTCGACCGGAATGCCGTTGAGCAGCGTGGGGCGATAGCGCCACTGCTCGACGGCCTGGCGCGCGGCGCGTGCGAGAATTTCGCTGCCGCTTAGAACTTCGAGATGCTGAACGGAACCGTCGGTGGCGATGATCGCGCGCAGGCGCACGATGCCCGAAAGGCGCATATTTCGCGCAATGATGGGGTAGGCCGGTTCGACGCGGTGAATGAGCGCTCCTTCCATAACGCCTTCGCTCACCGTTTGCCGGATCGGCCGGACAGGCTCCGGTTCGCGCGGCGGCTCGATACGTGGTCCGTGGTTGCCAACGGAAAAGGGCACGCCGGGTCCAGCGGGGCCCGGACCGCTCGGGGAGTCTGGGCCAACATTGTCGTCTAGAATCGGAGCGTCAACGTTCAACTGTGTCTGCGAGTAATTCGGACGAAAGATGATCTGGTTGGTGGTCAGGGGACGCGGACGCGGGCCGTGGTCACGTATCGGGTGAGGTTGCGCCGCACGTGGGTTTCCGCCGCCACCGTGGTATGGCGGGACTGGCGTCATGATATAGCCGTGCGGAAGAACGCCGGGAGTAATCAGCGGCAATAACAGCATCGCCGCCAGGCAGACAACTTCAAGGAAGACTGAGATCACCAGGGCTTTCTGCCGCAGGCGCCGCGCTCGAGAGATGGTTTCCGGATCGCTATCAACCATGCATTGAGATAAATTTCCAAGGCCGCTCATAGACACACTCCTCCCTGTCGAAATTGCGTGCGAAAAAAGCGAATCAGGAACGGTTCGGCGACTTAGGCCCGCCAAACTCGCTTGCTGCCTTGCTGCCGGAAGGTCGCGATCCCTACATGTGATAGACACCGGACCGGGCGGGCGGTTCCCCAGGTAACGCCGGGAAACGTAGCTAAGTGCGTGCTGCAAGCCATCTCGCGAGCCAGGCTCGTCTGCAAACGATTCGACAGGAATGACTTAGAGTTTTTGGTCACATGCCTGCACCTTGGAAGCAGGCGCGCGCGTCTAACGTGTGTGCAGAAATGTTCAAAAGGGGTCTTAGGGCAGGAATCATGAGCAAAAATTCAATTGAAACTATCGGCGTACGGTATACAGGCTGGGCGGCGCTGAACCGCGATCCGCTAGACGACCGCGTGGAATTCACGTGCCCGCATTGCGGGGCAAAGGGAGCCAAGGCGGCTCGGCGGCCGCGCGCGGCGTATCATTTCACGGACGGGTTCGTTCAGGACCTGCAAGGCGAGATGACGGCGTGCCGGACGTGCAAGCAGTCACTCCGGGTCTCGCCGGTCGTGCTGGTCCACGACAAGCACGAAAAGCTGCGTTTCGACGCGGTCTTCCAGCCCGATCTCGAAGTGTCGAAGAACTAATCCCCGCGTCTGGCGTAGCATCCTCAGAGATGGGAGTGCGAAGGTTGTGTCATCACGACCTGCTTTTCCCCGCCGCAAACCAAAAGGGGAAGGAGACTTGCTCCTTCCCCTCGATTTAGTTAACAATGCCCCGGAGGTACCCTCGCGATGAGCGACCTCGTTGACCCAAAGACGATTGGGAGCGCACGGGATGTGGTTTCGAGGCGCGACTTCATCAAAGGGGTCATCGCGAGCGGCGCTGCAGTTTCCTCTGTAGGCTACCTCTTCCGCGCGTCCACTCTGCTGGGCCAGACTGCCGGCGGCACGGGAGAAAGACTCCTCACACTCAACGTCAACGGGCAGCAGCGCCGTGCCGACGTGATGAAGCAAGAAACCCTCGCCTGGACTTTGCGCCACAAGCTCGGGCTTACGGGCACGAAGCTGGGGTGCGACCGAGCGGAATGCGGTTCTTGTACCGTGCTGATCGACGGCGTGCCGCACTACGCCTGCTCGGTGCTGACGCACACGGTGCGCGATAGGAAAGTCCTCACCATCGAAGGACTGGCGAGCTCCGACGGCACGCTACATCCAGTTCAGCAAGGCGTCATCGATGAACAGGGCTTCCAGTGCGCGTTCTGCATGCCGGGCTTCATCATGGCGGCGGTGGCATTCCTGAAGACGAATCCAAATCCCACGCGGAGCGAACTGGCGCAGGGCCTCTCCGGAAATCTGTGCCGGTGCCAGGACTACGACAAAATCCTCACCGCGATGATGCGGGGCGCAGAGAACATGAGGAGGGCGAGCCGTGCCTAAGGGAGATTCTGGATCTGTCGAAACGACCCCGCGTGTATACGGAGTTGGACACAAATTGATCGGCAAGGATTACGTGACTGCCGACCTTTACGCGAAAGTTACAGGGCAAGCAAAGTACGCCGAGGACTATAGCGCCGAAGGAATGCTGTTCTGCAAGCTGCTGCTAAGCCCCTTGCCGCACGCGCGTGTGAAACACGTAGACGTACGCGAGGCGCTTGCAATGCCCGGCGTGAGAGCGATTCTCATGGCCGATGAACTTCCGCCTCCCGCCGACTCACTCACCGACAATGGCACCGTGATTCGGGCCAACCCAAAGGCTGAGCGCGCGCTCACCATGGAACCGCTCTACCAAGGCGAGCCGATTCTCGCTGTGGCCGCGGTGGATGAACTCACGGCCGCTGAAGCGATTGAAAAGATTCGAATCGATTTTGAGCCGCTTCCCTTCGTCATCGACCCGCTCGACACCTTGCGACCCGGTGGCCCCAATCCCAGAACCGATGGAAACGTCTGGGTGCAGTCTCCGATGCCCCCGGCCGTCGCGGGAGCTCCGCCACAAGGCCCTCCACCTCCCACGATTGGAGCGCTTAAGTGGACCGAGGCGGAGTTCGCCGACGCGAAGTACGGACGCCTGCCGATGGGGAAGACGCCCGACGAATGGTCGTACGGAGACATCGACGCGGGGTTCAAGAATGCAGCGCTGGTGCTCGATGAAACGTTTGTGACGCCGGACACGAGCCATCAGCCGCTTGAGACGCGCAGCGCCCTGGCTTACTGGCAAAACGGAAAAGTCTACGTTCACACCGGCACGCAGAGCACCGCGCAAACCGTTCCTGCCATTGCGAGATGGTTGAACATCGATGTCAGCAAAGTAGTTCTCATCAGCGAATACACCGGGGGCGGCTTCGGCAGCAAGGTGACGGCGGGCATTTCGCTGATTATTCCGGCGCTGCTATCGAAGAAAGCCAATGCGCCGGTGATGATGCGGATCAGCCGCGAAGAGGAGACGTTTATTGGCCGTGCGCGGCCCAGCATGATGGGGCGGGTGAAAGTGGGCTTTTCCAAGGATGGGCGGATCATCGCGCTCGACATGTTCGTGATCTCCAACAATGGTCCGTATGACGCAAACGGCGATGTCCCGTCATCCGGCCGCATCGTGTCTCTCTTGTATCAACCGGAAGCGATGCGCTGGCGTGGAGTCACAATACTCACGAATACGCCGCCAAGAAGTGCGCAGAGCTCGCCTGGCGGCCTGCAGGGCATCGTGATCATGGAACCGGTCATCGCGAAAGCTGCGCGCAAGCTTGGGCTCGACCAAGTCGCCGCGCGCCGAATCAATTGCCCGGAAGGCAAGGCGCCATTCGGGCCGGAGGTGAAAGGCAAGCGGCCTTATGCGACAAGCGCGTTCTTGAAGGAAGCCCTCGATCGCGGGGCAGAACAGTTCAAATGGAGCGAGAGGGTGGCGCGCACTCCGAAACGGATCGGTACGAAAGTGCGCGGCGTGGGCGTGTCACTGAGTTGCTATGTAGGAGGCACGACCGGCTTCGATGGGATCCTCATTATCAAGCCGGACGGCCGTGTGAGCATCCAGTCTGGAATCGGCAACCTGGGAACGGAGTCGGTGATCGACGTGCATCGCGCGGCAGCCGAAGTTCTGGGAGTGCCGTGGGAGAAGTGCGACATCACGTGGGGCGACTCGTCGAAGAATCTGCCATTCACCTGCGTTTCCGGCGGCAGCCAGACTACCCACGCGATGACACGCGCTGCCTACGCGACCGCGATGGATGCCCGGCAAAAACTGAAGGAGATTGCAGCCAAGAAGCTCGGCGGCAAGCCAGAGAATTACGATGTTGCCAACGAGCGCGTGTTTCGCAAGGGCGGAGGCGCCGGCATGACTTTGGCGCAGGCCGCGAAGCACGCGATTGAACTCGGCGGCACCTACGACGGCCACGAAGTATCCGCCGACCTCAACAAGCGGACGAAGGCGTCGGCAGCCGCGCTCGCGGGACAGGGCCTTCTGGCGGCCGCGAAGGACAATTACCCTCGCGATGGCGCGACATTTTCCTACGTTGCGAGCTTTGCCGAGATTGAAGTGGACGTGGAAACCGGCAAGTACGACATCGTCGATTTCCTCGCCTACGCGGATGTGGGCTCGGTAATTCATCCCCGCGCGCTTGGCGGCCAGGTGCTGGGCCGGTCGGTTCTGGGCATGGGGCATGCGCTCGGGCAGAAGTGGGTGTTCGACCCTCATTACGGCGCAATGCTTACGAGGCGCTTTTACCAGAGCAAGCCGCCAACAATTTTGGATGTGCCCGTCGACATGCAATGGGCGGCGCTCGATATTCCTGATCCGGAAACGCCGGTCGGCGCCCGCGGTGTGGGCGAGCCGCCCGTTGGAGGCGGGTGCGCCGCGATCTTGAACGCGCTTTCCGATGCGCTGGGAGACGAGATCTTCCAGCGTGCTCCGGTCAACGCGGACACCATTCTCACGTCCCTCGAAGCGGGACGTCCCATGCAAGATCCGCTAACGGCGCACATTTAGCGGAGACTTACTTATAGGAGAGGCCATGGCTGTAATTCGAGACGTCATGCCGGCTTTCGAGTTGGTTCAGCCGAACTCAATTGCGGATGCGCAAAAGGTGCTCGAGCAACAGGGCGAGGACGGCTGGGTGCTGGCCGGAGGCATGGATAGCTTCGACTGGCTCAAGGACCGCATCAAGAAGCCGAAGGTTGTGGTCGATCTGAGTGGCGTCGCGGAACTCAAGGGAGTTCGCACCACAGCCGACGGCATCGAGATCGGCGCGATGACCACGCTCACCGAAGTAGTAGACAATCCTATCGTCCAGCAGAAGTACGGTCTGCTTGCGCAGGCTGCGGAATTGGTGGCCTCGCCCCAGATTCGGAACCAGGGCACGCTTGGCGGCAACGTGTCACAGGATGCTCGCTGCTGGTATTACCGCGCCGGCTGGCCTTGCTACCGCGCTGGCGGGAACATCTGTTACGCCGACACTCCGGAAGGCCGCAACCGGGAGCACGCGATTCTGCATGCGGACCGTTGCGTGGCGGTGAATCCTTCCGATTCTGCTCCCGCACTTATTGCGCTCGACGCCAAATTCGTGATTCGCACTTCCAAGGGTGAGCGCGTGGTGGACGCCGAGGACTACTTCATCGGTCCTGAAATCGATATCACGCGGCTGCACATCTTGAAGCCCGGAGACCTGCTGACGGCGATTCGTATTCCGTCCACATGGGCCGGTGCGAGATTCTATTTCGAGAAAGTGCGGGACCGAAATGTGTGGGACTTTCCGCTGCTCAACGTGGCCTCAGCGATGGTGGTTTCGAATGGCAGCATCGAGCGAATCCGCATTGCGGTGAATGCAGCCGCGGCTCGGCCTCTGCGTTTGAAGGTTGTCGAAGACGCGGTCCAGGGCAAGCCGCCGAATGCAGCAACCGGAGAAATGGCGGGGAAACTGGCGGTGCAGGGAGCGGTCCCCTTGCAGTTCAATGCTTACAAGATCCCGCTGATGAGAAACCTGGTGAAACGCGCCATCGGAGGCGTGGAGGAGGCAAAGTGGACCCCCTACAATGGGCTATAGATCCATGGGGGAAAACTGTCCCCATCCACATTGCGTGGTTCTTGATATGGGTAGCGGCAATCGGAGGATTGCTCTTCGTTATCGTCCATGCGATTTATGTGCGGTATTTCGCGAAACCGAGGCAGTTCGAGCCCGATGCCGCTCCCGTCGACCCCGCAAAGATTCCCGCCCGGGTTCCCCGTCATTCGCTGGTGGCGCGGGCGTTTCACTGGATCATGGCGGCTTCCATGTTCACGCTGCTCTTTACCGCTTTCCTTCCCAGGGTAGGCGTCCAGTTTGACTGGGTCACATACCATTGGATCGCGGGAGCTGTGTTGACGGCTTCCGTTTTATTTCACATCTTCCACGCTTCGTTCTTCTTGGATTTCTGGTCGATCTGGCCCGACAGAATTGACATCCGCGACGCGCGGAGGAGATTACTTCGGTTTATGGGGAAGCCCGCGCCGCCGCCGGAAAGATTCGCGAAGTATCCGCTGGAAAACAAGCTCTACCATGGCGCGATCATTGTGGCTGGCCTTTCTGCAATCGTGACGGGTGTTTTCATGATGTCTCGCGTGCGCTCGGTCTTTTTTCCTCGCAATCCGTATCTATTCAGCGACATGACCTGGGGAATGATGTACGTGCTGCATGGCCTCGCGGGCGTCGGACTGATCGCGCTAATCATGATGCATGTCTATTTTGGGCTGCGGCCGGAGAAACGGCCGATCACGAAGTCGATGATCTTCGGTTGGATGAGCCGCGACTTCTATCTGGAGGAACACGATCCAGCGCGATGGCCGGTTGAAGTCTCAGCGCCGCCTGCGAGACCGCAGGGAGCGAAGGCCGAGGGGTTACCGGATGTTGGCTGATATCTCGGAACGCTGCGACACGATCGAAGAATGCTATGAGTTCATGTTGGCCTACGCGGCGCAAGGGCTTCCCAGCGACGAAGGCAACCAGTCAGGCAGGCAAATCCGCGAATACCTAAGCCGCGCCGTAGCGGCGATTTCTGGTCTCGCAGAGGGCTGCGCGACAGCGATCAACCAAGAACACCTCGAGTCGGCCGAACGCTACAAGGCATTCTTTGCCGTGCTCGACCGCGATGCGCGCGATTCACTGGCCGCCATCGAGCTCGTCTTGACGCAGCCGTCCATCAGCTCCCAACTGATCGACAACCTGAACGCTTCAATTCATCTCCGTGCGCTGCTCACGGATTTGTTTTTGGTGAGTGAAGTCGTAAGGACGCAACTTGCCCGGACGAAGCCACTCGCTGCGAGCTAACGCCTGCCCGCTGGAGCGGTTTCTCCGGCCTGGATTTGAGGTGCAGGAGAATCCAGGCCGGAGTTAGAGCGTCCACTCCGATTTGCGGGCTTAGCGGTAGCCGTCGCGGTCCCGGCAGCGAGCGTAGAGTCGATCGAGCTCGCGCCGGTCGTTCTGGGCCTGGCGGCTCCAATAACCATGGCGCTCGATGGCGCGATCCAGTTCGCGTTGTTCATGCGCGATCTTGCGATCGCAGCCACGATCCCAATCTGCCGCCCTGGCCGCCCCTGCAACGCCGAGCAGGAGAAATCCGCCCAGCGCGATTGCGAGTAGCTTTGCTCTCGTGAACATAAGTGCCTCCTCTTTAAGAGTCGGGCAACCTGGAGCCCGCTGGGTAGCTCCGCCTGCATCGCTGCCTGAATAAAGGGACGTGCGAAGACTTGTTGCGGTTGCCTTGCGTGGTGCTTGTGAGCGGAGTTACATGAAGTCGTCTTCGTCTACCACGAGGTGGGACTTTTCCATGTCCTCGCGGACGCGATCGAAGGCCTCGTCCACCGTGTCGGCAAACTCGAGCAGCTTGTACTCGCGGGCGTTGATCGTTCCGCTGCGGACCATGTGCTTCCAATTAAGGACCTTGTCCCAGTATTTTCGGCCGTAAATCAAAATCAGGTGATGCGAGGAGAGCTTGCCTGTCTGCATCAACGTAAGCATCTCCCAGAGCTCGTCCATCGTGCCAAAGCCCCCGGGGAAAACGATCAAGGCTTTTGCCATCTGCGCGAACCACAGCTTGCGCATGAAAAAATAGTGGAAGCAGAAATTGAGCTCGGGACTGATGTACGGATTGGGGCGCTGCTCGTGCGGCAGCTGAATGCTCAGGCCGATCGAGGAACCTCCCGCTTCGGCCGCGCCGCGGTTCGCCGCTTCCATGATTCCGGGGCCGCCGCCCGAGCAGATGACGAAGCGCTTGGGGTCGGTTCCAAGCGTCATGGCCCACTGCGTGATTTGCTTCGAAAGCTCGCGCGCCTCTTCGTAGTACCGCGACATGCCTAGATCGGAGCGCGCGGCGCTGATTTTTTCCCGCCACTCGCCGTTGCGCCGGCCGCGCGAGCTGTGCTGAACCTCGTGCAGATGATCGAGCGCCCGCTCGCGTGAAGGAATTCTTGCCGAGCCGAACATCACGATTGTGTCGGCCACTTTCTCCTTTCGCAGGCGCGCCAGAGGATCGAGATACTCAGCAATGATCCGAAGCGGACGCGCTCCCAGACTCTCCATGAACTTCTTGTCTTGATAAGCCAGCTTCGGCATCGGCAGGTGCCCCGAACGTCTCATTCTTTCCCCCTCATAAAATAGCGAACGAACATTCTATTACCTTTTCGCCTCGAGCCGTGGCAGTTCGAGGATTCGCGTCCTTAACGCTTGGCCCAGCCGCGGCTCGATGCAACGGGCCACGTGCGCGGGGAATCGTAATAAAGTGAAGCCAATGAAGTGGCCCCAAATGAAGCGTCAAAGATCGACCTTCGCTATGCTGTGGTTCTTCGCGCTGGCGATTGCTTGCATGCCTCTCGCTGCGCCGTGCCGGGGACAGGGGGCTCCCGCGGGTCCGCTTCGTCCCAAGCCAGGCGTCGAGCCCGAGAAGGAGCCCCCAGCCGAGCTGCAGAAGCGCGCAATTCGCGCGCGCGTGAACGTAGTGACTACCCCTGTGACGGTGGTCGACCCCCGCACCGGCGAGATGGTATTGGATTTGACCAAAGAGAATTTCCACGTGTACGACAACGGCGCCGAGCAAAAGATAAACCACTTCGATTTGGGCGGCGATCCGCTGTCGATTGTGCTCGTCGCCGAAACTAGCTCGCACGTCCAAGCGATGCTGCCCGCAATCCGCAAGTCCGGAATCGTATTCACCGAAACCGTGATGGGCCAGACCTCCGAAGCTGCCGTCCTGGGCTACGACGACACGGTGGACCTGCTCCAGAGCTTCACGACGGACGTTGATACCGTCGAGAGCGTGATCGAGCGGCTGCCCGTGGGATCTTCGGGCACGCATTTGTATGACGCGATGTCTCGCGGGATCGAGCTTCTCGAGCAAAGACCAGCTGTGCGGCGGCGCATCCTGGTGGTGGTGGGAGAAGCGCAGGACTCAGGAAGCGAAAGCAAGCTCGGGCACGTTTTGCGGCACGCGCAGCTGGCGAATGTCACGGTGTATTCGATCGGTCTGAGCACCACAGCAGCCGACTTGCGCCAGCCAGCGGGGCAATATCAGCCGCCGCAACTCGGGCCTCCCGGCACGTATCCGTTGCCCACGCCGAACGGAATGCCGCCGACGCCGGAACTCGAACAGCAAGTGCAGGGAAACATGGACTTGATGGCGCTCGTGGTGTGGCTGGTAAAGACTGGAAAGAACGCGATTGGCCCGAATTCACTGGAGATTGCCAGCAAGGCAACGGGCGGGCTGCACGTGAACACGATGCGCGACCGGTCGATCGAGAAGGCGATGGACGAAATCGGCGGCGAGCTTCATGCGCAATACACGCTCGGCTACAAGCCGCCGGGCGACGAGCCGTCCGGCTATCACGAGATCAAAGTGACAGTCGACAAGCCCGGAGTGGATGTGCGCACCCGCCCCGGCTACTACATCCCGCCGCCGGAATCGTAGGTTCCCGCTACTTGAGAGTTTCTGAAGCTGTGAAAAAACGTTCCGAAATAAGCTCAATCAGTTCTTGAAAACAAAGCGAAGCTGGGTATGCTCGGCGCATGAGCGAAGAAAATGCGACAAGCAAGCAGGCGTTGATCCGTCCAGTGAACCGACAGCAGATGAGCTGGCGAGCGGTGGATGTGGAGAGGCTGGTCGAGGAGGACCATCTGGCGAGAGCCATTTGGGCATTGGTGGGGCGGCTGAACCTGAGTGCCTTTTATCAAGCCATTGAGAGCAATGCGGAAGAAGGCGGACGGCCGGCGTTCGATCCGCAACTGCTGATTAGCTTGTGGGTGTACGCCTACACCCAGGGGATTGGGTCGGCGCGCGAAGTGGCGCGACGCTGCGAGTTTGATCCGGCCTTCCAGTGGTTGACGGGACTGGACGAAGTGAACTACCACACGCTGGCGGATTTTCGTGTGGAGAAGCAAGAAGAGCTAGACGAACTGTTCACACAGGTATTAGCAGCCCTCAGCAAAGAGGGACTGATCACGTTGGAACAGGTGATGCAGGATGGGACGAAGATTCGCGCAGTGGCGAGCCCGCGAAGTTACCAGTGGGAAAGCAGCATTCGGGAACATTGGGATCGTGCCCGGCGGCGTGTGGCGGAGATGGGCGATCCGCGGAACGACGAAGGCACCCCGAGAGTGAAGCAAGCGCGCGCCAGGGCGCAGCGGGAACGGCAGGAGCGCTTGGGAAAGGCCCTTGGGGAGTTGGAAAAATTGCGGGAAAAGAAGCCGGGGAAGGGGCGCATCAGCGTCACCGAGCCGGAAGCGCGAAGGATGAAATTGCCCGATGGCGGATTGGCGCTTGGCTACAACGCACAGATTTCCGCGGATGCGGCACACGGGTTGATTGTGGGTGTAGAGGTAACACAGGAAGCCAACGACACGGGCCAGTTGCTTCCCGCGGTGGAACGCATCGAAGAACGGTTGCAGCGAAGACCGGGGCAGATGGTGGCCGACGCGGGCTATACCACGCGAGCGGCCATCGAAGAGATGGCCGAACGAAAGATAGATTTTCTTGGGAGTATGCCTCGAGAAGACGCGACCACGGGGAGGACCGCTCCCCACCGGCTGCCTCCGAGTGCTTTCGTTTTTCAGCCCGAGACGAATCGCTATGTGTGTCCCGAGGGCAAGTTGCTGCGGCCCCAAGGACGTCACAACAACAAGAAGCGGGGGGTCGTCACCTATCTGTACGAGGCCAAAATCAGCGACTGTCAACCTTGCGTCCACAAACCAGAGTGCTGCCCGGAAAATCAGAGCCGCGGCCGAGGGATTCTACGTTTGGAGGAGAACGCTGCCGTTCAAGCCTTCCGGCAGAAGATGGAAACCGAAGAAGCGCGGGCGAACTATCGTCGGCGTGGAAGAGTCGTGGAATTTTGTCATGCGTGGATCAAGAGCAAGCTGGGCCTGCGTCAGTTTCACGTGCGTGGCCTTCGGAAAGTGCAAATGGAAATGCTGTGGGCCTGCCTCACCTACAACCTGCAGCATTGGATCCGCCTCAACAGACTCCAACCAGCACCAACGGCCACCTGAAAACAAAAAGCGGAAAAGTGAACGACCAAAGGCCTCCCGAAAACAAACTCAGCAACTCAAAAAAAAAGCTCATTCAGTTCCACCTGTCATTTCTCGCCTAGGTTTTTTCACAGCTTCAGTTTCTGCGAAGAGTGCGCTGAGCTTGCGGAAGGCACGCTCGGCTTGTGGCTGGTTGTAGGCCGAGTTATCGCTCTGCGGCACCGTCCAGCCATGACGGGCGCCCTCGTATACTTCGCTTTCGTATTCGCCTCCCCAGGCTTCGAGCGCGCGGTCGAGCTTGTCGATCGCCTCCTTCGGCATGGAGCGATCTTCGAAGGCGTGGCCGAAATAAAGACGCGCTTTCACCTGCGGCAGCAGCAAATGCGGGCTGGTGGGAGCATCGGTGTAAAGGCTGCCTCCGTGGAACGAAGCCGCGGCCGCGATTCGATCAGGACGAGTAGCGGCGATCCGCAGGGCCATGACTCCCGTAAAACAATAACCCACCACGCCAAGAGGACCACGGCTGACGGATTCGCGGCTCGAGAGAAAATCGACATAGGGCGATGCGTCGCGCGCCATTGCTTCCGGCGTCAAAGGCCCGCTCAGCTCAGCAAGGCGCTTCATGCTCTTCTCCTCGCCCAGCTTGAACGGCGAATCGAATAGTGGAGGCTTGCCCGTCCGGTAGAACACGTTCGGCAGCAAGACGGCGTAGCCCTGCGAGGAGAGGCGTTGCGCCATGTCGCGATGGGACTGGCGAATGCCTCCGATATCGGTCAGGTGAATGACGCCCGGAAAAGCGCCGTTGTCGTCCGGTTGAAAGAGAATACCGTCTGCCGTTCCATCCGCCGTTCTAATTTCAACCTCTCTCTCCATCAGCCGGCTCCCCCTACTTCTTCTCGGGTTCCGGCGACGGCGCGGCGGCGGCTTCTTCTTCGAGAATTGCGGCCGCAGCGGCGATGCGGTCGCCTTCTTCGAGGCGCAGGAGGCGGACGCCCTGTGTCGAGCGGCCCGCTTCTCGAATCTCGCCGGAGTGCACGCGGATCACCTTGCCCTGGTGTGTGATGATCATCACGTCGGAATCCTCGCGGACTTGCACGGCCGCGACGACCGGGCCGTTGCGGTCGGTGGACTTCAGGTTGATGACGCCTTTGCCGCCGCGCGACGTGACGCGATATTCCGCAAGCGGCGTGCGCTTGCCGTAGCCCTTTTCGGCAACGGTGAGCATCAACGACGTGATCGATTCGCGGATGTGGTCGCTCTCGAGCTCTTCGAGGTTGCGCGTTTCCTTCTTGAACTCCTTCGCGATGATGCCGAAATCAGGCTGCACAGCTTCCATACTGACGACGTAGTCGCCCTTCGCCAGATCCATGCCGTTCACGCCGCCCGCGGCGCGGCCCATGGAGCGAACTTCCGTCTCGCGGAAGAGAATCGCCTGGCCGTCGTGGCTCGCGAGGAAAATCATCTGCGTGCCGTCGGTGAGTTTCGCCCCGATCAGCTCGTCGCCGGCATCGAGATTGATGGCGATGATGCCGGACGGGCGCGGGTTGGAAAATTCGGCGATTGCAGTTTTCTTCACGGTGCCGCTCTTCGTCGCGAGGAAAACGTAGCGGCTCTCTTCTTCCAGATTGCGCGCGGCGACGACCGCGGTGAGCTTCTCGCCTTCCTGGAAGCGGACGATATTGTTGATGGCTTTGCCGCGAGTGGCTGCGGCGGCTTCGGGAATTTCGTATACCTTCAGCCAGTAGATGCGGCCCTTCGAAGTGAACAGCAGAATGTAGGCGTGCGCCGACGCAGTGAAAAAGTGCTCCACGAAATCGTCGTCGCGCGTCTTGGCGCCGATGCGGCCTTTGCCGCCGCGCGATTGGTGGCGATAGGTTTCCACCGAGGTGCGCTTGATGTAGCCGGCGTGGCTGACGGTGATGGCCATTTCTTCGTCTTTGATCAGGTCTTCGAGCTGGATTTCCTCGACACGGTCGACGATTTGCGTGCGGCGATCGTCTCCGTAGGTCTTGAGGACTTCGCGCAGCTCGGCGACGATGACGGCCTTCAGTTTCTTTTCGCTCGAGAGGATTTCCGTGAGCTCGGCGATGCGCTCGCGGATCTGGGCGAGCTCCTTGAGAATTTCGTCGACGGAAAGCTGCGTTAGACGGTGGAGTTGCAACTCGAGGATGGCGTCGATCTGAATGTAACTGAGGCCGAGCCCTTCGCCCGAGCCTGCGGCCGTGATGGAGTACTTCTTGGCGTCGAGCTTCACGCCGCGAATCGCAGTTTCCTTGCCGCCGACCAGGACGCGAACCGTCTTGTTTTCGAAGAACTCGTGCAAGTTCTCGCGTGCATTCGCGCGGCTGGCCGATCCGCGGATGATTTTGATCACGTCATCGATGTTGTCGAGCGCGATGCGGTAGCCGAGCAGGATGTGCTCGCGCTCGCGGGCCTTGCGCAGCTCGTACTGCGTGCGCCGGCGAACCACGTCGATGCGGTGCTCGAGGAATAGATTAAGCAGTTGCAGCAGGCCGAGTTCGCGCGGCTGGCCGGCGACGATGGCGAGCAGGATCATGCCGAACGATTCCTGCATCTGCGTCATCTTGAAAAGCTTGTTGAGGATGATTTCCGGCTCTTCGTCGCGCTTCACTTCGATGACGATGCGCATGCCGTCGCGGTCGCTTTCATCGCGAATGTCCGAGATACCCTCAATCTTCTTGTTCTGGATCAGCTCGGCAATGTGCCCGATCAGCCGCGACTTGTTCACCTGGATACGGCAATTCGGTGACGACGATGTCCTGGCGGTCCTTGCCGCGCTGCTCGATGGCGGCCTTCGCGCGGACCTGGAAGCTGCCGCGGCCGGTCTTGTAGGCCTGCTCGATTCCTTCGCGGCCGTAGATATAGCCGCCGGTGGGAAAATCGGGGCCGGGAACGATCTTCATCACTTGCTTGAGCGCGGTATCGGGGTTTTCGATCAGCAGGATCGCGGCTTCGACTGTTTCCTTCAGGTTGTGCGGCGGGATGTTCGTCGCCATGCCGACCGCGATGCCGGAGGAGCCGTTGACGAGCAAGTTCGGAATCTGCGTGGGAAGGACGACCGGCTCTTTCTCGCTCTCGTCGAAATTGGGAACGAAATCGACGGTCTCCTTTTCGATGTCCGCGAGCATTTCCTCGGCGATTTTCGAGAGGCGCGCTTCTGTGTACCGCATCGCGGCCGGCGGATCGCCGTCGACCGAGCCGAAGTTGCCCTGGCCGTCGACGAGCGGATAGCGCATGTTGAAATCCTGCGCCAGGCGGACGAGGGCGTCGTAGACGGGCGAGTCGCCGTGCGGGTGGAATTTGCCGAGGACTTCGCCGACGATCTTCGCGCATTTGCGGTAGGCCTTCGTCGAGGTGAGCCCGAGCTCGATACATTCCGAAAAGAATGCGCCGGTGGACGGGCTTGAGGCCGTCGCGCACGTCGGGCAAGGCGCGCCCGATGATTACGCTCATGGCGTAATCGAGGTACGACTTCTTCATTTCCGATTCGATATCGACCGGCGTCATTACCGACTGATTCTGTTCGTCCGCCATTTCCGACCTTTCGTGAATAGTGATTAGAAGTTATCTCATAAACACATTTAAGCCATTGCTCGATTGCAAGTTATGCGAAACAGCGTAAATCAGATGCATGGATCTCACCGACGCCCAGTGGGCGTTTCTCGAACCGCTAGTTTCGTCCCAAGCGGCGGAGAGATGGGCGAGGCCGACCGTGGCAAGATACGCGTGCGGTGTTGAACGGAGTGTTGTGGGTCTTACGCACCGGGGCTCCCTGGCACGATCTGCCTCATCGCTATCCGCCCTATCAGACTTGTCATCGACGCTTCCAACAGTGGCAGCGCTCGGGGCTGTTCACGTGTTTGCTGCAGAAACTGGCCGAAGATCTTACGCGACCGCGGGAAGCTGGATCTAAGCGAAGCCTTCATCGACGCCAGCTTCAGCTCGGCGAAAAAAGGGGCTCTGGTGTCGGCCCTACAAAACGCGGCAAAGGCAGCAAAATCATGGCAATCGCAGACCGCCATGGTCTTCCTGTCGCCGTGCACGTGGTCAGCGCTTCGCCGAATGAAGCCACGCTCGTCGAACCCACGCTCCAGCGGCGATTCATCCGCCAAACACCGGAGCGATTGATCGGCGACAAAGCGTACGACAGCGATCCGTTGGACCAGTGGGTCCGCGAACATCTCCAGTGGAACTGATCGCGCCGCACCGCTGGAACCGGAGCAGACCCGTCACCCAGGATCGTCGCGTGCTGCGGCGCTATCGTCGTCGCTGGAAAATCGAGCGTCTGTTTGCGTGGCTCCATAATTATCGTCGCATCGTCATTCGCTGGGAGTATTACCCAGAGAATTTCCTCGGGATGGTTCAACTTGCTTGCGCTGTGATCCTCCTGAGGCATTTATGAGATGGCTTCTAGTGATTAGTGGCGATTGTGAGCTACGTTTGTTTGGCTGCGCGCTCGAGAACGTAGGCCTTCACTGATTCGAAGGCCGAAGCGTTGTTCGAGAAGCGCTGCGGCGCGAAATGGGTTTCCAGTTCGCGCAGGAGCGTGTCACGGTCGGCGTCGCTGGCGCACTCGAAGGCGACGCCCTGCTCGTTGTTCGGTGCGTTCGTTTGCGTCGCGCGAAATTCCGAGCAGCTTAGCCCCCGCAGGCCCGGTAATGTTTGCCATGAAAGCTGATAGAACACTTAGCGTCACCTGAGATCATCCCGAGACTGAGAGTGATCGCACATCGTCTAGCTCGTCCGCGCTGCCTTCAGTGCCGTCTCAAGCTTCACTGCAATCTCCCAGTCGGTTGCCCCGAGATTCTTCGAAGCAGGCTTGATAGTAGCTATGAGGCGCTGTACTTCTGATTCGGTTAGCTTAAGCGCTACGAGTTTTTCCATCTTTTGCTCCTGCAGCTTGCGAGCGGCCCGCTACTTCATCGGCGGCTTGCCTGCTTCCGCCAATTTCTGTTGAGCGCGTCCCGCCTTTCTTGGGCCATGCGCGGTTGCTCGTAGTAAAAATCAAACAGGAGGTCCAACACGTCGAGATTCCATTCTGCTTCTCCGGGCTCGACATCGATGATTTCGCCCGTTGCCTTTGACTTCTGCTCATGGGCAGCGAAGTTACCGATGTTCCGAACAGCGTCAAGCTGTTGTTGCACGTAGCCAGGTAGTGTCTGGAGTACTTCTCCAATTTGGTCCGCAAGGTCCCTCGACTTGGTGTGAGCTGCCTCCCGAAGCAACGCCTGAAGACAGCGCCGCGACAGCGCAGCGCTCGCCTTCTCACTATGCGGGATAACAAGGGCTGCCTCCTCGTAGTCTCCAGCTATGTTCCTCGGGACCGCCTTGGGAATCGGTTTCCGGAAGCCTGCAACGGGCCAAATAAACGTCACGCCCGTCAGCACAAAGTTGTGGATCATCCTGGGCGGGTTGGAACCGGGTTGCTGGTCCACCCGCCCCTTGTAACGCTGAAGGGCGACAATCGGCCGCTTGCAGAGTGGGCAGTCAAGGGTGACGATCTCCATTCTGCTGTCTGGGAAATCCGGGTCCGCACACCAGCCATTTGGCGTATTCGCTGGCGGCGGTTGGCCAGCCTGCGTCACAGCACCAGAAGGGTGTGAGCCACTGCTACTTCCCAGAAATTGGACTCCCTTTCCGCAGTGAGGGCACGTTCCTGTCTGGCCGGGGGCAAGTCGATTCGCCATCTAAATGTCGAGGTTGACGACGTCGAGGGCGTTTTCCTCGATGAATTTGCGGCGTTCCTCGACGTTTTCGCCCATCAGCGTGGCGAAGATTTCTTCGGCGGCGACCGCGTCTTCGAGCCTGCACCTTGAGCAGCGTGCGCGTTTCGGCGTTCATCGTGGTGGCCCAGAGCTGCTCGGGATTCATTTCGCCCAGGCCCTTGAAGCGCGTGATCGTGAATTCCTTCTTCGCGTCCTCGAGGACGTAGCTGAGCAATTGCGTCGCGCTGTCTTTCGTGGTCTTGTCGCCGTTGTGCGCGATGGTGAAGGGCGGCTTGTCGTTTTCCGCGATGGCCTGGCGCAGAGTGCGCAGGCGTTTGTATTCGGGCGACGCCGCCAGAGCCCAGTTGATGCGGCGCTCTCCGCCATTCTTCAGCAGGAGTTCATGCAGGCTGTGCTCTTCGTCAAACTCGAATTTCGCGTCGAGATCGAGTTTCGCTTTCTCGATGGCTTTGACGAGTTCCTGGAGCTTCTTCTTGTCGGCGAAGTCGGCTTTCTTTTCGAGCTCGCTATCGGCGAGTACTTCGACGAGTTTCGGGTCGCGCAGACGACGCGCCATTTTCGCCGACACCTGGTCGTACTCCTGAATGTTCAGCAGGAATTGCGTGAGGGCGCCGCCTTCGAGCGATTTGCCGTCCTTGCCCTTGACGACGTGCTCTTCGGTGGCGCGCTTCATCAGTTCGCGCGAGAATTCGCGCTCGTCGCGGATGTAGCGATCCATCTTGCCGCGCTTCACGCGATAGAGCGGCGGCTGCGCGATGTAGATGTTCTCTTTCTCGATCAGCGCGCGCATGTGGCGGAAGAAGAACGTGAGGAGCAGCGTGCGGATGTGGCTGCCGTCGACGTCAGCGTCCGTCATCAGAATCACTTTGTGATAGCGGAGTTTCGAGGCGTCGAAATCGTCTTTGCCGATGCCGGTGCCGAGAGCGGTGATGATGGCGCGAATTTCCTCGTGACCCAGCATCTTGTCGTAGCGCGCCTTTTCGACGTTCAGGATTTTGCCCTTGAGCGGCAGGATGGCCTGGTAGCGGCGGTCGCGTCCGCCTTTTGCGGAGCCGCCGGCCGATTCGCCCTCGACGATAAACAGCTCGCAGTGGGCCGGGTCGCGTTCCTGGCAGTCGGCGAGTTTGCCGGGGAGGCCGCTGGAGTCGAGCGCGGACTTGCGGCGCGTGAGCTCGCGGGCCTTGCGGGCCGCTTCGCGGGCGCGGGCTGCGTCAATGCATTTGCCGATGATTCGGCGGGCGATGGAGGAGTGCTTGTCGAAGTATTCGCCGAGACGCTCGTTCACCAGCGATTCAACGAGGCCTTTGATGTCGCTATTCAGCTTGCCTTTCGTCTGGCCTTCGAACTGCGGCTGCGGCAGCTTCACGGAAACGACGGCCACCAGGCCTTCGCGCACGTCGTCGCCATTGATCGAGACTTCGTCCTTCTGCTCCTTGAGCATGCCGAGCGAGCTGGCGTAGTAGTTGATCGTGCGGGTGAGAGCGGAGCGAAAGCCAGCGAGGTGCGAGCCGCCGTCGACGGTGTTTATCGTGTTCGCGAAGCAGAAAATGTTTTCGGCGTAGCTGTCGTTGTATTGCAGCGCGATTTCGATGTCCACCTGGCCGCGCTTGCCTTCCATGTAGATCGGCGAATCGTGGAGCGTCTGTTTGCCGCGGTTCAGATGCTTGACGAATTCGGAGATGCCGCCGGTGAAGCGAAACTCGGTTTTCTTGCCGGCGCGCTCGTCGTCGAGCGTGATTTTCAGGCCCTTGTTCAAGAAGGCCAGCTCGCGAAGACGCTGCGCGAGCGTATCGAAGGTGTAGACGGTTTTATCGAAGATGGACGGATCGGCGTGAAAGGTTACTTTCGTGCCGGTTTTCTTCGTTTTGCCGGAGGATTTGAGCTTCGTCGTGGGAACGCCCTTTTCGTAGGACTGCTCCCAGACTTCGCCATCGCGCCAGATTTCGAGGTCGAGCCAGTCGGAGAGCGCGTTGACGACCGAGACGCCGACGCCGTGCAAGCCGCCGGAAACTTTGTAGGTGTCGCTGTCGAATTTTCCGCCGGCGTGCAGCACGGTCATGACGACTTCCGCGGCGGGCTTTTTCTCCGTGGCGTGCATGTCGACGGGGATGCCGCGGCCGTTGTCGATTACGGTGACGCTGTTGTCGTCGTGGACGGTGACGTTGATTTCGTCGCTGAAGCCGGCCATGGCTTCGTCGACGGAGTTGTCGACAACTTCCCAGACGAGGTGATGCAGGCCAAGCTCGCCCGTCGAGCCGATGTACATCGCGGGGCGTTTGCGAACGGCTTCGATTCCGCCGAGGACTTTGATCGAGGTCGCGTCGTACTTGTGCCCACCGGGGCCTTTTGCGGCCGGAGTCTCTTTATCACCCATGAGTCGTACGTCTCCTCAGATGTTGTTCGGTCGTTTGCCGAGAATTCGTTTCACTGCATCAGGGAAGGCGTGTCGCGCGGAAGTGCTCGACGCTTGCCTTGCCCATTGGCCCCATTTCTCGAAACTCTTGCCGAGCTGGGACTCGAAGGGTTTTTCAGCGCTCCATCCCGTCCGCACCATGCGGATGTGGCGGAGCCTTCGTTTCCCCCGTTGCGGGGGTTGTGCGGCGATTCACTCGCTTCGCTTGCTCTGGCGCAGACCCTTCGCGCTCCTGCGGAGCGCTCTGGGTAAACAAGCGTAAAAGGCGCGAATTCAGGCCGTACAAAGTGCCAAACAGGAGGAATCTGGAACCGAGTTAAATTCTACTCAAGAGTCGTGGGTTTCACAAGTGAAATCGGCCTACTAGCGGGAGTTTATCGCACTTATTTTCAATGATTTGCGGGTTGTTTTACGGGTGGTTAAATGCTGCTTAAAACGATCGGCAGTGATGCGCAAAATTGTATGACTTTTGGCGTCTCTTGCAAGGAAAACACCGGCCCAAAGCTCAAATGCGCATGGGCATTACGACATAGCGGTAGCGGCTGGATTCGTCGCCCGTGGGCCGCAGCTGGCCGGCGGATTGATCGTCTTTCAACTCGAAACTGATCGGGCCATCGGCGGCGGCGCCCAGGAAATCGAGCAGGTACTGAGCGTTGAAACCGATGGCGATGGGATCGCCCTTGAATTCCTTCTCGATGGTTTCTTTCGCTTCGCCGTATTCCGGACTCGAAGCGGAAATCTCGAGGCCTTCTTTCGCAAGCATGAACTTCACGGCGTGAGAGCGCTGGTCGGCAAGTTGCGAAACGCGGCGCAGCGCGTCCTGCAATTCAGCGCGTTCGAGGACGACGGTCTTGTTCGCTTCGCGTGGCAGGACGGCTTCATAGTTTGGGAATTGGCCGGTGAGTTTGCGTGATGTGAGCAGGCGGCCGCCAAACTGGAAGAACAAGTGGCTTTCATCCTGCGCAAAATCGATAGCACTATCGTCGCTCGATTGCGCGGCGAGGCGCTGAATTTCTGTCATCGCTTTCTTGGGGACGAGCACGCGCGTTTCGGCAGAGAAACCCTCGAATTTGTGATCGGTCTCGACCATCGCGAGGCGGTGACCATCGGTGGCCACCATGGTCAGCGAATTCGGCTTGAGTACCAGGAGCGCACCATTCAGCGTGTAGCGCGACTCCTCGAGTGAAATTGCGAAGGTTGTTTTCGAGATGACGTCTGCCAGGAGTTTGGCTGGAATCTTTACGAGCGCGTGTGGAAAGCTCGGCAGAGCCGGGAAATTATCCTTCGACATTCCCACCAGTTTGTAATTTTTGCGGTCGCAGGTGATCTGGACCCAATGATTTTCAAGAAGTTTGAACTTGATCTCTTCATCTGGCAGCAAACGAACCAAGTCGAGAAGTTTTTTGGCGGGAATCGTGCCGGCGCCTTCTTTTTTGACCTTGGCTTCGCACGAAGTACGGATGCTGAGCTCGAGGTCAGTCGCGGTAATCGACAGCCGATTGCCTTTCGCTTCGCATAGGAGATTCGAAAGGATAGGGATTGTCGTCTTGCGTTCGACGACACCTTGTGTGAGGTCGAGCTCCTCGAGCAGGTCGAACTTCTTTACGCTGAATTCCATCAGGTGCAGTCCCTCGTTTTTTGCTTTCTGCGGTTACTGTAACAGCTTTTTATATGATTTATGAATATAAGAGAACCGTCGCCGTCGCCGCAATTGTGAATTATGCGGAAAACAGTTTAACTCACGTCACTACTTCATTTGCATCCGAGCCACTACTGTGGAAGTTCTGTGCGCGACTGCGGAAAAAACCGGCCGGGGATTAAGCCGCGAAAGTCTTCCACAACCTTTCACTGGCGGAAGGGCGCCCAGCCGGTCACCCAACGCTTAAACCTATCCAAATGAGTCGAGTAGCCTGTTGAGAGTTTTGTTGAAATCCTTGTCGACCTGGCGAAGCGCCTCGATCTTATGAATCGAATGGAGAACCGTAGTGTGGTGCTTGCCGCCGAATTGCTTCCCAATTTCAGGCAGGGATGACGAGGTAAGCTGCTTCACAAGGAACATGGCAACTTGCCGTGGGAAAGCAATCACGCGGGAGTTGCTCCGCATTTTCAGATCCTGTGCACGCAAACCAAAGTGCTCGCCAACGGCGCGCTGAATCTGCTCGATGGTCACCTTCTTTTCCTGCGTTTCGATGAGGTTCTTCAGCACCTGCTGCGCGGTTTGAAGATTGATCTGGACGTCGGTGAGGGAGGCGTAGGCCATCAATCGAATCAGCGCGCCTTCGAGCTCGCGGACGTTGGATTTAATGGCACGAGCGATGTACTCGGCGACGTCGTCAGGCAGGTGCACTCGCTCACTTTCCGCCTTTTTTTGCAGAATCGCGATCTTGGTTTCGAGGTCGGGAGGCTGGATATCCGCGATTAGTCCCCATTCGAAGCGCGAGCGCAGCCGTTCCTCGATGGCCGATATCTCTTTCGGTGGGCAATCGGAAGAAATCACGATCTGCTTTTGCTGGTCGTAGAGCGCATTGAACGTGTGGAAGAACTCTTCCTGGGTCCGCTCGCGAGTGGCGATGAACTGGATATCGTCGACCATCAAGACATCCATGTTGCGGAAGCGATCCCGAAGAGCGGCCATGCGCTCGAAGCGGATCGAGGCGATCACTTCGTTGGTAAATTTCTCGGCGCTGAGGTATGTGAGCCGCAAAGCCGGGTTGCGCTTCTTGAGTTCGTGGCCGATGGCCTGCATCAAGTGGGTCTTGCCGAGACCCACTCCGCCGTAAAGGAAGAGCGGGTTATAAGACTTCGAAGGCTGCTCGGCCACCGCCTTTGCCGCGGCGTGAGCGAATTGATTCGAAGCTCCCACGATGAAGCTCTCAAACGTGTAGCGCTGGTTCAGTTGGTTGTTGGCGGATTCGAAATCGAGCCTTGCCTGCGGTGGCGCTGAAACCGGCGAAACCCCGGGAACAGGCTCCGATTCGACGGAGACGAACTCGACGATCAGCTGAGGACGCCCGATCTCCACAAGGACGGCCTTCAAGATGTCCCCGTACGTTTCCTTCAGCCGTTTCGCGAAGAGCTTCGTCGGAACCCGAATGACGACGCGGTTGTCTTCGGCGCGCTCCTGCCGGGTGGGTCGGAACCAGGTGGCGAAACTGTGAGGGTTGACGCGACGTTCCACCTGTTGGAGGATTTTGTCCCAGAGAGTATTCATTTGAGAAAAGTCAGTCCTTACTGCGATTTCCACCGATGTGGAAATACTGTGGAAATCCCCCAATGGCTCCGATGCGGTCTTTTTCGTTTTGGACCGTGCAGGCTCGACGCCGCAGAGATTTGCCCGCCCTGCGGCTTTCATGAGTGCTCGCCCACAAGTTACAGCAACATTAAAAACGCGAGCCGGGATTCTGCCTAAACGCGATGCAATGAGCAAGAGAAAACTGAGCGAATTGAAACCGCGCACTCACACGGGATTCACAGTTTTTCCACAAGGCAAATTCCATTGTGAATCGACCGGATAGCCTCTCGCTTTGGCAACGGTGTCAAAAGTTTCGTCCGCGGCCGAGCGCGTTCGAGCCCGAAAAACAGGCAAGTAGTTCGATTGTCTGCCGCCAGAAATGAAGTATGCGATTCAGCGAAGCACCAGAGTCTTGCTCGGGGGCCTATGTGAGTTTTCCACAGCTTATGAGCGAGGAGAGCCTGTGGAAATTCTTGCAGGGACCGAAAAATAAGGATGACTCGGGCGAGAGGCGAACCGATCGCGGAACTAGCGCGCGACTCAGCTTCGAACCGATCGATTCCGTGTCAGCGTGGTTGGGGCACGACTTGCGGGACGATATTGAGTTGCTGCTTCGGCGCGGAGGCAGCCTTGTCGGGGCGGGCAAATTCGAATATTCCCCACGGGTCCGCGGCGATGAGAATGCGATCGGGCTCAACGAGAACCGCAGCAGGCTTTATCGCCGTCCCGCCGCTCAGGGTCAGGTAGTAGAGTCCGACGGGATCTCCGTCTCTATTGAAATGAACCAGCGTGTCGCCGATCCCAGCCCAAATCTCGTGGGTCTCCGGGTCGGCTGCCATGGCGGTGATGATTGGCTTGTCAAAGGACGAAATTCGGCCGAGATCGCCCAGGTTCACGCGCACGCCGCCAGTGAAGGCATATGAGTTAGAACCGAAACGCCCTCCGCGATATCCAAGGTGCGAAGAACCCTCTCCGTGCATTCCCATTCCTGAACCCGCTCCTGACCCCGCGGAGTGCTGCGAGCCCGAGCCTGCGGCACCTCCCGCCCCACCCTCGTGTCCGCCGAAGCCGCCGCCAAAGCCACCTTGCCGAGAGCCAAACCCGCCGAACCCTGAGCCGAGCACAAAGGATGCAGGCAGGCCACCCTGGCTGAGTCCGCCCCCTGTGGGCGGCGGGGCCGCAGAATCGTTGAACGAGTCTGTCGTTCCCGCGCCATTCGAACCGAAGCTGCTTTGAAGCTCAGCACTCATGCTGGAAGCGTCGACACTGGATGAGGACTGGTTGAGATCGGAAGAATCGTTGCTGTCGGAAGAATTGAACCGCAGAGCGGCGCCCTGCGAATTTGTCTGGTCGCTGACGCTCCCGAAGCCCATGCGACCTCGCCCGCCGAACCCGCCCATGGATCCCATGCCCAATTGGAAGTTTGTTCCTTGTCTCGATACCTGTCCCGAGAACATGGCTCCAAAGGGGCCGCCTCCGCCCCCATTGGTTTGCTGCTGAATCGCTTGGTCAAACCCTTCTCCGCGCCTCAGAGCTTCACCAAAACCCGTTCCCACTCCGCCGTTAAACTTGAGATCGCCTGACGAACCCAAGGTTACGGAGCTGCGAAATTGGTCGGAGAAAGACTCGTCGGAAAAGCCGAAGGTGTATTCAAAACGGTCATTGGGTGGTGTGGGCGTTTCTCCAAACACATGCGCGGGAATCAAGGCCTCATATCCCACATATCCGTACCGGTCGTATTGCCGCACCGTCGGATCCGGAACCGATGTGAACGCAAAATAAATGCCGCCTGCGGAGTCTCCGGATACCCTTCCGAGATTCATCAGCGGCTCTTTGTTTGGCGGTTGTTTATCGGGCTGGTCCTCCGCCTGGATGGGGTCCCCGAAACTTCGCACGACCTTTCCATTCTGATCAATCACCTGCACGAGGCGCTTTGAGACCAAACTTGTGACGGCAAACTGGCCGTCGGAGAGAGCGACGACAGAGGTGGGAGCAATCACGGGAGTCCTGGACACGAACGAGCCATCGGGCGCAAAAACGTCAATTGCGTTTTCGCCGCGATCGGCAACGACAAGGAAGCCGTCTGGATTCAGGTCGATGTCAACGGCATAGCGAATCGTAGCGCCGTTCGATTTGGCATTGGGGATCTGGCCGATGAGGATACCGTCAGGGCCAAAAACAGAGATCACAGTCTCGGGCTTCGCAAGAATGTAGTATCGCCCGGAGGAATCGCGCTTGAGCGCCGTGACCCCGGCTCCGACTCCTGAGAACACCCTGTCATGCGACTCGACGACGGTCCTGAGGCCCTGTCCAGCAACGGGAAACGCAAACGCGACGAGGACGAGAGGGAGCCCAATCGACTCCAGCCCAACAGCACCTAACCACCTGAGACGAGACACGACCCACCCCTTAAACGGCCCCATGATAATAAGCGAGATGCGTATATTCATTCCCGCGATGCCTGCGCAAAGTTCCCCGTTCTTGGGACGTAACAGGCGTTCTTCTGGATTCACCCGTATAGAATCCTCAGTCGAGACGGAAGTTCAGGCGGTCGATGGAGTGGGCGCGGCCGGTGGCCTCGTCGGCCTCGATCAGCACCGCGTTCATTTGGATGTCGCCTTCGGCGACGGCGAAGCGCGCCGGCATGGCATCGAGGAAGCGCTGCACGATCGTCTGTTTCTCCATGCCGATCACGGAATCGTGCGGGCCCGTCATGCCGACGTCCGTAATGTAAGCGGTGCCGCCGGGGAGAACGTGATTGTCGGCGGTCTGGACGTGCGTGTGCGTGCCAAGAACCACGGTCACCTTGCCATCGAGATACCAGCCCATGGCCTGCTTCTCTGAAGTTGCTTCGGCGTGCATGTCGACGAGGATCACTTTCACGCCGGCGGGAACCTGCGCCAGCTCGTGTGCGGCGGCGCGAAACGGGTCGTCGATGGGCGTCATGAACGTGCGGCCCTGCAAATTCAGAACGGCGTAGCCGACGCCATTCTTCGCGACTCCGACGAAGAGTCCTTTCCCGGGCGAGCCGTTCGGAAAATTCGCGGGGCGCAACAGGCGCGGCTCGTGCGGGAAGAAATCGAAGATCTCCTTGCGGTCCCAGATGTGATTTCCGCCGGTGATCACTTCAATTCCCGACGCGAAAAGCTCCTCGGCGAGCCGCGGCGTTATGCCAAAGCCGGAGGCGGAATTCTCTCCGTTCGCGATGCAGAGATCGATCGACCGCTGCGTGAGGATGTCCGCAAGCCGGTCGTGGACGATCTTGCGGCCCGGCGATCCCACAATGTCTCCGATAAAGAGGATTTTCAAGCTGACCTTTCCTGGAGCCAAAACGCTGAACACAGAGTACACAGAGAACGGCGGAGTTCACCGGGAAAAGATAATGGAAACGCGGAGGGGTCCACTTCGCCGTGCGTTGCTAGGCCCTGAACCCCACGAATAAGTGGGTGCCCCGCGCCTGCTTTCAGGCTTCCCCAACCGAAGCCGGGGCGTGCACAAGGGCAGGACGACGTGAGCTCCCTGGGATCCAGTGTTGGTTCAAAAGGCTTTCGCAACGTCACCTGCGTTGCAGGCCATCTCCGCACTTCATTTTAGCAGGAATCGTAAGCGCGGGGTTTTGATGGCTGAACCGATTTTGCGATTCTGAGAATTGCGCCGAGGCTTCGCTCGACGTCGTCGTCAGTCGTTGCCCAACTTGAAACGCTGATTCGCATGGCGGTGCGTCCGCGCCACTGCGTTCCGCCACACCAGCAGGTTCCTTCATTCTGCACCTCGGCAATGACGCGCCGGGTTTCATCCGCGCTGCCAAAGGACACGAGAACTTGATTCAAGACGACGTCATTCAGTATTTCGAACCCGGCTCGCTGGAGGCGCTCGGCAAAAACCTTCGCCAAAGCACAATTGCGCTCGATCAATTCCTTGAGGCCGTCGCGTCCGAGGGACCGAATGGCCGCCCAGAGTTCGATTCCGCGCGCGCGCCGCGAGGATTCGGGGGTGTAATGGCAAGGTTCGCGCATGCCGCCGGTCTGCAGATAAGCAGCAGTCACGGCCATTGCACTTTGGAGATGCTCAGGCTCGCGAACAACGGCGAGTCCCGAGTCGTAGGGCACATTGAGCCACTTGTGGCAATCAATCGCCCAAGAATCGGCGGCTGCCGCACCGTCCAACAGATGTGCGTAACTGGGCGAGACCGCTGCCCACAAGCCGAACGCACCGTCAACGTGGACCCAAGCCCCGGCCTCGTGCGCTCGCTCGCAGATGTTCTTGGCGGGATCGAACGCTCCGGTATTCACATTCCCGGCCTGGATGCACACCAACGTGCGTTCATCAAGTTGAGGCAGCGCATCGGCGACCATGCGGCCTTGGCCGTCGGTCGGCACCGAGGTTACGCGCGAACGCCCCAATCCCAATAGGGCGAGCGCCTTCAGCAACGAGACGTGAGCTTCCTCTCCCACAACAACCCTAATCGGCGGAGCGCCAAACAGCCCATCTGCCTCAACGTCCCATCCCGCACGCTTGAGCAGCGCCGTCCTGGCTGCCGCGAGAGCAGTAAAGCTCGCCATCGTAGTGCCGGTAACGAGGCCGGCGCCGCAATTCGGTGGCAGGCCCAAGAGAGCAACAATCCAAGCGAGAACAATTTCTTCGATCTTCGCCGCTACTGGGGACATTACGGACAAACCGGCGTTCTGGTCCCAGATTCCGGCAAGCCAGTTTGCCGCCAGCGCCGCGGGCACAGTGCCGCCGATGACAAATCCGAAATAGCGCCCACCAGTGGTCGCAACTGTGGCGGGCGATCCTACGTCGTCGAGCAGAGCCAAAATCTCGGCAGGGTCGCAAGGGTTCGACGGCACAGGGCCACCGAGCGTTTCCAGGCGAGCTATGGCGTCAGGCGACGGTGCGACTCGCCGATCCCGGATGCCTGCCGCGTATCGCGCCGCTCGAACGGCAGTTTCAGTCAGCAATTGGTTCATGGCCACCTCCCGTCCCCGCAACAGTACTTTCTTCGTATAGAGGCAATGGGTGTTCGCGTCTACATCCAAATTGGCGATCGTTGGTTCGCGAGTGCTAACTAGAAAGAGCGCCGTCGCGGGCCGCGAGGATATGAGTTCGAACGGTGAGGAAAAAGCGCACCGAGACTCCGTATCGGAAGGAGTCTCGGTGTGGTGTGCCAGAATACGAGCAGTTAGAAGTGGAAGCCGATCTCGGCGGTCAGGGCGCGGGGAGTAACGTAGTGCGTGCCGCTGAACGTCGAGAGGAAATTGTACAGCGCGACCTTGTTCGTGATGTTGATGGCGGTGAAGCGGACGCTCCACTTGTAGCGGTCGCCGTTGAACAGGTTGTCGTGGCCGACGGCCACGTCAAACAAGTTCCGCGGCGGGATGCGCTGCGGATTGTGGTCGTCGTTTTCCGTGTTCGGCGCCGGTATTTTCACCAAGTTGGAAGTGAGCTGGGACGCGGGGCAGATGTAAAAAGGACCCGTTGGTCAGCCTGCGTATTTCGTGCCGGTGGGCATTGTCGGGGTCGCGGCCACCCCGTTACAGAAGAGCCCGGCCTCGAACTCCTGATCGGCGGTAAGGGGCAATCCGTTGAGGTTATTCACCAAGGCTATGTCACCCGCAGGGATGTCGGCTAGCTCCCGCTGCCCCCAGGGATCGGCACTCGATGTCGAAAACGAGCACGTCGCAGTTTGGGCCTCGCAGGGCACAAAGCCGCTCACGAGTCCGCTGTCGTACCGCCAGTTGAACCCGAGCCACGGCGCGCGCTTGAACGGTTGGTATTGTAGATGCGTCGTCTGGTTGAACATCTCGTCGTGGTCGATGCGGAATACGGCGGGCGGCGGCGGAGGCGCGATTCCGCCGACTGTTGGCGGGAAGAAGCGCGCAGCGACGTGCGACATCACGATAAACGCCGTGAAGCCGTGAAAATCCGGAACGCTTCCGCGAACGGCAAAGCCCGGAATCTTGGAATTGTGCCATTCGATAGGCAGGAAAATGGGGCTGGTACCGAACACGTTGAAGTCATAGCCATTGTGCGTGTACTTCCAGATGTAATCGCCGCTGAGGACGAAGTGTTTGCCGAAGGCTTGCTCCAGGCCGGCGTGAAATTCATTGCGAAAGCCGGGGGTCAGCGGTCGATAAGTCGTAAAGTTGCAGGCGAAGCCTTGGGCGACGATCATGATCGCGTTGACTACGGGGTCGGTGCATCCCGTGCCTGAAAGGATCAAGTTCTCGTTGAACGGGCTTTCCATTGTGCGAGCGTAGGAAACGCGGAGCACCGTGTTTGTCGGCTTGATGTTATAGGCGATGCCGAGCACGAGGCTCCGGCTGCCGGGAAATGGCATCGAGGCCGTTGTAGAGGTCGCCGCGAATACCGATGTTGAAGGTCCAAGGTCCCTTGGTGATGGTGTCCTGGACATAGAGCGCAAGCTCTTTGACGTCGGTGTGCCCGCGGTAGTGGTAGAGCTGCCCGCCAGTGGTCAAGTCGTATGGCTACTGAGAGTGCGCATTGGGGTCAGCCGGAGTCCGGGCAGCCAGCTCCTGCGAGCAGCGCGGGATTCACAATTCCAAAACGGTCGCTCTCGGTAAGGAATGTCTGTTCGTATGTGGCTCCGACCTTGATGTTGTGAATCCCCTTGACGTACGACCAGGCCCCGTGGACACCTGCGTTCGTCAGGAACCGGAGCTGAGAGACGGTTTCATCCTGAAGCGGCCCGAGGTCGTCGAAAAAATTGTTGCTCGGGTAGTAGTTATATTGGTCGTGCCGCACGAAGGCACCGAAAGTGAGCACGGTATCCGAGCTCAACAGCCGGGTCCAAGTCGGCGCAATGTTAAAGGTTCTGATTTGCGAGCGCTGATCGGTTGGCCCCAGAGGAGTGTTGGTGATTCGGGACAACCACAACGGCACCCGGGGTATACGGTGCGTGCGCCATTCAAGCACTCCGCGGATAGAAACGTGCAGGTTTGCAGTTGCTGGTCGAACGTATTGGGAGTTTGGAACCAGGAACGTGTGAATCCCAAGTTCCACTGAATTGTATCCTTATCCGAAAGCTTGAAGTCAAGGCGGTCGAAAAGGTTCTCCTCGTTACCCCTGTCGTGCAGCACGACGAATTCGGGAGGATCGAGGAAGCGTCCGGTGTTCAGTCCGCTCAAGGAGATGAAGTCCCCCCACTTTTGGCCGCCATAAGCCAGATCGAAACCCAGGTTCGAGGTACCGAAGGTGCCGTAGTCAGCAGTCACGGTGCCGTGCGGCGTGGTCTCTCCTAGACCGGACCGCGTCGTCGCCACGATGACCACGCTGGTCTTGCCGCCAAACTCTGCAGGTGGCGCGCCGTCGATGACCTCCAGGGATTGAACCGAATCGACGGGAATCTGGTTCGAAAATACTTTGCTCTGTTGGTCCGTGATTGGCTGGCCGTCAACGGAGAACGAATTTTCGGCGTGATCCCCGAGTCCGTGGAAGAGTCCGTTCGAGTCTGCGGCGATGCCGGGACTTGCGAGTGTTACGAGCGAGCTAAGCGAAGACGAGGGCTTTCGAGCGGCAGCCTGTCGACGATGGCTTTGTCGATGTCGGTGTGCGCGGTTGAGTCGTTCTCGATCAGATCGCCCCCGCTTTCCACCGTAACCGTGCTGCTGGAACCTGCTAGTTTCAACGCAATCTTAAGAGAGATCGGGACACCGGAGCGAACGTCTACATCCTCGGCATGAGCAGCAAATCCGGCGACGGATACCGAGAGATGGTAGGGATTGAACGGAATATTCGGGAAGCTGAAATTGCCCGCGGCGTCTGTCGTGACCGAGCGCTCGTACTGGCTGACCGGATTGTGAATCGAGACCGTGGCGTTCGCGATCACGCCGCCGGACGGATCGGTGACCGTTCCGGAAATTGTGCCGGCGTTTCCCGTCTGCGCCATTGCAGGCGAACCCGCAACCAGCAGGCAGACCACCAATAAAAAGCCCTGAATTATTAAGCCAAAGCGTTTCATGAAGTCACTCTCCCTATTTGAGTGTGCGCCGGGCGTTTTCAAAACGCCGGTGCCAGTTAGGAAATGAATTGGGCTCCGCCGTCACGTTGTGCGGCGGGAGCAGGGAGACAGCGCGAGTCGGAAATTAGGCCTGTGTGGGTGGTGCGCGGGAAGGAAGCTGCCGAAATTGAAGCTCAACCCTGGGATCAGTCGAAATTGGGAGCGTCAACCGAGCAACGGCAGCTCGGCGCGGCCAGAACCGGTGCAGCAGAAGTGTCGAGCGACACCGAATGCGAAAAATGGCAAAGCTGGCAGTGGTCGTCGCCGACCGAATTGCTGTGCGAGTGCGTCGCGACCTGAAACGCAAACAGGAGCAGAAAGCCCGCCAGAAGCGCGGCCAACACTCGATGTGTTCTGCGGTGCGGCATTGGGTGGTACGTACACCCCCTCTTCGAATATTACTTAGACGCGCCCACAGAGGCAACAGTCGCAAACTTTCTGGTTCCGCATCGCCAACGTCAGACGCCCCTAAACCTGCAAGACGTCCCCTTCGCGCGCGACCATCTGATAGAGCACCGGGCTCACGATACGGCCCAGGAACAGGCGCGAGATGAGTCCCGCCACAATCACGATCGCAAACGGCTTCTGTGAATCCGAGCCCACGCCGGTGGAAAGCGCCGCGGGCAGAAGACCCAGGCATGCCACCAGCGCGGTCATCATGATGGGCCGCAGGCGAACCAGCGACCCCTCCAGCGTGGCTTTGCGGATGCCCTGCCCCTCGAGACGCAGCTTGTTGATATAGGAAACGTCGATGATCGCGGTTTCCGCCGAGACGCCCAGGAGCACGAGCAGGCCCAGCACGGAGGAGACGCTGAACGGTCGTGTGCGTGAGCTTGAGAGCGAGCAGCGCCCCGACCGGCTCGGTCATCACCACGCCGATAACCACGGTCATCGGGAACTTGAAATTGCCGTAGAGCGCGAACAGGATCATGAAGATCAGCAGAAGAGCCAGCGGGCCGATGACCGCGAACTGCTGCCGCGCGGCGACGTATTCGCTGTACTCGCCGCCCCAGTCCAGCGGTATCCCTGCGGCAATTTGACCGACGACTGCACGGCCTTCTGCGCCTGGTCCACGGCGCGAGCCAGGTCGCGTCCCTCGATGCTGAATTGGACTCCGATGTAGCGCGAATTATTCTCGCGATAAATGAACGACGCGCCGTTGCCCTGATGAATGGTGGCCAGCTCGGAAATCGGAACCTGCTGCCCGGACGGAGTGGGCACCAGCAAGTTGCCGATGGCGTGCGTCGCTCGAGCGGTATTCGGGCTTCATACGCACCACCAGATCGAACAGCTGCTCGCCCTGAATCACTTGCGTGGCCGCCTGGCCACCCACCGCGGCCTGGATCACGCCTTCGACGTCGGAAACATTGATGCCGTAACGGGCGATTTTTTCGCGGTCAACGTCGATCTGCACGCTGGGCTGCCCCAGCTCGCGCACGACGGTGAGTTCGGTGAAACCGGGCACTTGCTGGAGAACGCGCTTGATCTCGACCGCTTTGTCTTCGAGTACTTGGAGGTCCGGGCCGAAGATTTTCACGGCCAGCGCGCTCTTCAAGCCCGTGAGTGCCTCGTCCACGGCGTCTTCGGCCGGCTGGGTGAAGTTGAAAATCACGCCGGGATACGAAGCCACCTTCTTCTGAATGTCCTTGGTGAGATCGGCTTTGTTGCGAATCGGTCCCTGCTTCCACGTCGCGTCCTTGTACGGCTTCAGCCCGACGTAAAACTCGCAGTTGAAAAACCCGGTGGGGTCGGTGCCGTCGTCGGGGCGGGCCAGCTCCGAGCCGACCTCGGTGACCATCGGGTAAGCCATCAGGATCTTGCGGATCTGCGGAGCGAATTTGGCCGCTTCCTCAAAGGAGATTGTGTAGGGCATGGTGGCGCGCACCCACATGGCTCCTTCGTCCAGGTGGGGCATGAACTCACCGCCGATGAAGGGAATCAGAAGAAGCGAGGCGCCGAAGATAATGGTGGCCAGAATCATCGTAAGATTCGGGCGGTCGAGGCACCAGCGAAGTTCCGCAGCGTATTCGTCCTTAAACCACTCGTACGCGCGATTCACCTTCTCCTTCACCCCGCGTGTGAACCAGTAGGAGGCGAGCACGGGAACGAATGTGAGCGTGAAGATCAGCGAGCCGAGCAGCGCCCAGGACATCGTTTCCGCCATGGGGTGGAAGAGCTTGCCGGACGGGCCGGTAAGCGCGTAGATCGGAATGTACCCGGCGAGGATGACGGCGATGGAATAGAAAATGGGCCGGTCAACATCCTTCGCCGCCTGCAGTATCACATCGAAGAGGTTGTATTCCTGCCCGTGGCGCGCGGCCAGCTCGCGGTAAATGTTTTCCATCATCACGACGGTGCCGTCGATGATGATTCCGAAATCGATGGCGCCGATGGAAAGCAGGTTCGCCGGGATGCCGCGCCCGTGCAGGAAAATGAAAGAAAACAGCAGGCTCAGCGGAATGGTGAGAGCGACGATGATCGCCGCGCGCACACTGACCAGGAAGAAGATCAAGACGATCAAGACCAGGCCCATCCCGAGCAGCAAGTTGTGCTCCACGGTATCGATGGTCACTTGCACCAAGTCACTCCGGTCGTAGTAGGGCCGCACTTTCACGTCGTGCGGCAGCAGGTCGCGGTTGATCTCCGTGGTCTTCTCTTCCACTCGTTTAAGGACGTTCTGGGTCTGCTCGCCGGTGAGCATGAGGATGACGCCTTCGACGCGGTCGTCATCGTTCTGGAAGCCGAATTCTCCCAGGCGGGGCGCGTGGCCGATGGTGACCTCGCCGATGTCGCGGATGCGCACCGGCACGCCGTTGTTGTTCCCGACGACGACCTGGCCGATGTCCTCGGTCTTGCTCACGAGTCCAAGTCCGCGCACGTAAAAGAACTGAGATCCTTGCGAGTAAAAGCCGCCGCCGGCGTTGGCGTTGTTGGCGGCCAGGGCATTCAGCACTTGCGGCAGGGGAATGTGGTAGCTGTAGATCTTGGCCGGATCGAGGAGCACCTGGTATTGCATCACGGTGCCGCCGAAGCCTGAATCGTCGGCCACGCCGGGCACGGACTTGTAGGCGCGCTCAATCACCCAGTCTTCGTAGGTCTTCAGCTCTTGTGGCGTGCGGTCGGGGCTCTCGATCACGTAGCGATAAACTAGGTTTGACGGGCTCGAAAGGGGCGCCAGGCTGCCCGTCACGCCCGGAGGCAGATTCGCAGTCGAGAGCCGTTCAAACACGACTTGCCGGGCGAAGTAGTCGTCCGTGCTTTCCTGGAACGTCATGATGACGTCGGACAAGCCGTAGAGCGAGATCGAGCGCATGAACACCATGTGCGGCACGCCGTTCATCTGCAGCTCGATCGGCAGCGTAACCAGCCGCTCGATTTCCTCAGCCGCGTGGCCGGGCCATTGCGTGATGACCTCGACAAGCGGGGGCGACAGGTCGGGGTAAGCGTCCACGGGCATCTTCTGAAACGAGACCGTGCCGGCGACGATGACGAGCACGGCCAGCATCAGGATCAGGAAGCGCTGCCGGAGAGCAAATTGAACGATGTGGTGAATCATTCGAGTTCCGTCGCCCTCAGCGCTGAAGCGAATTCTGGAACTGCAGGAACAGGCTGCCGTCGCCGACCACACGGTCGTTCGCTTGCAATCCCGTGAGGATTTGCGTTTTTCCGTCCTGGCTTTCGCCGAGCGTGACGTCGCGCCGGGCGAACTGGCTGCCGGAGGTCTCCAGATAAACGTAGGGCATGTTTTGTTCGTCGCGCAGCACGGAGGAGTTGGGCACGAACAGCGCGTTCGGAATCACGCCGGCCTGGACCTCCGCGGTGACGTACATTTCCTTCTTGAGGCGCTCGCCGGGATTGGAGGCTTCAATGCGCGCCTGGAGTGTGCGCGTGGTGGGATCGAGCGCGGGAGAAACGTATTCGATTTTGCCGCGCACAACCTCAGGATACGATTCATTGTCGATCGTCACTGGGTCGCCGACGTGCACGTAAGCCACGTCCTTCTGGTAGACGTTGACGAGAATCCACACCGAGCTCATGTCCGAAAGCGTGAAACACTGCGTGGCGCCGGCCGCCAGCAGTTGGCCCACCGAGCACTCCCGGTCCACCACCTCACCAGCCACCGGCGAGTACAACGGGATTTCCGGCGTGGGAGGCTTGGTGACAATCGTTTCCGGGTCCGCAATGCCGAGGATGCGGATGGCGTCGGCGCTTGACTCCAAATCCGCCTGCGCTTGATTGCGGGTCGACTGAGCTTGCTCGAGGTCGGCCTCGGAAATGGCGTGATGCTCGTAGAGGTCCTGGGCGCGAAGGTAGAACTTATTCGCGAGCTGGGAGGCGTCGCGCGCCTTGATATAAGCTGCGCGCAACAAAGAGTAGTCCGGGCTGGCGATGTAAAGCATCGCCTGGCCGGCTTTCACGTGCTCGCCGGGCGCAACGACGACGCGGCTAACCGGCCCACCTACCTGCGTGATCACCGGCGTGGTCTTGAAGTCGTTGTACTCCACCGCGCCGCTGAGGCGGAGCGTGCGCGCCAGCCGTCCCTGCTGCACCGTCACGACCGATATGTGTGACATCTGGTCAGCGGGCAGCGAGAATATCTCCGCTTTGGCTTCGGGACTTTCCGCCGTCGAGAACGAGGTCATCTTGCTGGCCTTTTCTCCCCCTCCCCCGCAGCCGGCCAGCGCGAAAGCAACTGCCAGCGACGCAGCGATTCCCCAATCCCACCCGTGGTCAATTCTTTGGGCCGGTTTCATGGCAGCGACCTTGTTCCCACCGCTTCACGAAGCTGCTCGAGGGCGAGCAGATACGAAGCGAGGGTTTGGCGATAGGCGAGCTGCGTGGCGCGGTAGCTGCGTTCCGCGTCGAGAAAATCGAGAAGGCTCGCGGCACCGCGTTTGTAGGCGTACTCGCTGATGTCGCGGTCCAGTTTGGCTTCGTCGAGATAACCCGAGCGGAAGATCATCACGATTTGATCGTTCGACTGCAGCCCCTCGTATGCGTCTCTTACATCGGTCAACACCTGGCCGTTCGTCGCGGCCTGCTGTTCTTGCGCTTGGGCGATCGCGTAGTGGGTGCGCGCGATCTCCCCTTGGTTGCGGTCGAAAATGGGGAGTTGGATGCTGCCGAATAGCGAAGCCGTATTGACGTCGGCAACGTGCGTGTAATTGATCTGGCCTGTAAAGTCCCGCTTGCCGTTCGCCTTCGCCAACGTGTACTGGCTATTTGCTGCGGTAACGCCTTGCTGCGCGGCGCGTAAATCAGGCCGCGACTGCAAGGCCTTGGCCTGCAGGTCCTCGAGGTTGGCTTTCAGGGGCTGGTAGTCGAAATCCCCCGAAACGTCGTAGTCGGCGGACACGGATTCGTATCCGAGCAATTGCCGCAGATCGGAGAGCCCCTGAACCTTCGCAAGCTGCGCCTGCGATACGTCGGTCTGAAACTGCAGCATCTGGAGCCTGATTTTCAGGTAGTCGTCCTCGCTGATATCGCCTGCCTTGTATCGCGCTTCGCTGATCTCCACGGTGTTCTGAAAGCTCTTCAGATCTTCCTGGGCCAGCTCGAGCGTCGACTCAGCGAGCTGCACGTTGACGAACCCCGACGCCACCTGAAACGTGATCGTGCGCTCGTTGTCGGAGACGGTTGAGCGCGTGACCGCCGTCTGGTCCTTCGCCGCCTCCAGACGGTGCTGGCGCTTCCTGCCGCGCTCGAAGAGATAGCTGAGGCCCAGATCGAACTGGGCGCTGTTGTCGAGGTACGTCGAGCTGAACTGGCTCGGCTGAAACAAGGGGATAAACTGCGCGTCGCCCAGCAGGACCGGGTCCGGCCGCAGGTTCGCGGTGATTTCCTGCGCTTCGCTCTCCTGGATCGTGGTGCGGGCGGCGAGCAGGTTGTGGTTGTGCTCGAGCGCCATTTGAACTGCCTGGTCGAGAGTAATCCGCACCGGCCCTTGCGTTTGTGCCTCGAGCGGCGGACCAAACGTCAGTCCCGCCAGGCAGACCGCAACTACGGAACGTACAAAACGCACACGTTGTATATGCATAAGCGCCTTCACCTTCACTTTGAGACTTACATGTGAGTGGATCGGCCGCGATGCGGCCAGAGATAGCCGAGAAGCAGATTACGCGGTCGGGGGAGCGCGAGCGGGAACGTGGCGGACCAATGGAGTGGGCGCGAAAAACGGCTCCAGAGGTTCAGGCTTCGTTCCGATCGGGGCAAAACAAGGAACGCGATCGGCGGAGAGCGGCTGGCCGATCGGCTGGTGATTCAAATGGCAAATCGAACAGTTCGCTTCGGAAGAATTTGGATGATGGTGCCAGACGCCGCCCAGCGTCACCGCTGCCATTAGCGCCAGCAGCGCCAGAGAAACCACGACAAACCGAGTTAGCTTGCTACGGTGCATTTCAAACGGCGAAGCAAAAAGCTAAGTTCAATAGTACATCAGATGTACGGGAGCCAGAATCGGTTACTCAGGGAATTACCAAAGCGGACGGCTGGAGTCAGTTGGAGCGTTCGATCGCCTTCTCGACCAGGTCGACGCACTTTTCGACGCGTTTGCGGAGCGGCCCTTCGATTTGCTGCTGGCGTTCGCGAAGCGTGAATAGCTCGTCCGCGATGTTGAGGCTCGCAAGGACGGCGACTTTGACCGAGTCCACGAGGTGGGTCGACTCGGCCACGTCACGCATTTTCGCGTCCACGTATGCCGCCAGCTCCTGAAGATATTTGTCGCTCTGGCCCGAATTGACGGTGTAACTCTGGTCGTAAATTTCGATTTTCATGTTCGCACGCTCCGGCCGGACGCGGCCATTTTCATTCATCCGGGAGGCGGGTGCAAGCATTGCGTTGATCCGCGCGGGGAGGGCGAATTTCTTCAGGATGCGCGCAGAGTAGCGCCAAGGTTTTTTTGAAGCGCTTCGACGATGCGTAAGGAGAAATCACCAAGCTGCGCGTCCGTGAGGGTCGCCTGCGCACTTTGAAAAGTAACGCGAACCATCAGCGAAAATTTTCCCGGTGGCACCTGGCCTCCGCGGAAAAGATCGGCGGGCTTGATGCCCTGAAGCTCCGGGATTTCCAGGGAACGGATCGCTTCCGCCACTTTTGCGAACGAGACTCCGTCGTCGAGCACCAGCGAGAAATCGCGTTCGACGCCGGGAAAGCGCGGAAGAGGCGTGAAGCGCAGCGCGGCGCGCGCCGCCTCGATTCCTGCGAGTAGAGGTTCGAGCCGCAGTTCCGCGACGAAAACGTCCTGGCGCAGCTTGAATTCGTCGGCGATGCGTTGCGCGAGCTGGCCCCCGACGCCCACAGGCTTCTCGCCGCCTGAGCCTCCATTCCGGTGAGCGAGCGAGATCTGCGCGGCGCGCGCGGGAGCAAGCCACTCGGGACCGCTCGCCTGCCACGACAATCCGCCTGCGAGCGCTCCAGCGTTGTCGAGGTCGCCTTTCAGGTCCCCAAACGAAAACTCACGCGCGTCTTCGTAAATCGTTTTTTCCTGCGCGAGGCCCGTTGCTCCCAGCGTCAGGACCGGCGTTTCGACGGGCTCGCCGTTGCGCACCTCGTAGGCTTTGCCGATTTCGAAGAGGCGCAGATTTCGCTGCCCGTGGTTCAGGTTCCATTCGATCGCGCCGACCATGCTGACAATCCCCGTCGAGCGCATCACGGATGCGTCTTCGGCCAGCGGATTGCCGATCACCGCCGGCGTCACATTTGCCGGACGGAACAGCTCGTCGCGTTTCGGATCCACCAAGGGGATTTCGAGAATTTCCTGATATCCAAGGGCGACCAGGCGTTCGCGCAGGTGGTCCATCGCCTCCGCATGAGGCAGGCGATGCGCCGGCTGCTTCGCGGGCGGGAGTCGCGGCGGAAATTTATCGTACCCGTAATGCCGCGCCACTTCCTCCACCAAATCGACGCCGCGCGTGACGTCGTGACGCCAGGACGGCTGCGTGCATTCCCAGCGCGCCGCGAGCGAGCCCGCGCTGCCGCGATTCGCGTCGATGCGCACCGGATGAAACCCCAACGCCCCGAGAATTTCTTCGATGTCGCGGTCGGGCACGTCCGCGCCCATCACTCGCAAAAGTTCTTTCCGCGCGAATTCGATCTTCAGCGGCTGTTTCCGTCCGGGATAGACGTCCACCACTCCGGCCAGAATCTCCCCGCCGGCCAATTGCTGAATCAACTCGGCGGCGCGCCGCGAAGCGAGCTCCGCCATTTCCGGGTCGGCGCCGCGTTCGAAGCGGTAGGACGCTTCCGTGCGCAAACCCAGCGCCTTCGACGCTCGGCGAATCGCAATGGGGTCGAACCAGGCGCACTCGATCAGGATGTTGCGCGTGCTGAAGCCGATTTCGCTTTCGGCGCCGCCCATCACGCCGCCGATTCCCACCGCGTGGGTGGCGTCGCAAACCACGCACATGTCTTTCGTGAGCGTGCGCTCGATGCCGTCGAGGGTGCGGATTTTTTCTCCGGGCTTCGCGCGACGCACCACGATGCGGTGCTCGCTCAATTTATCGAAATCGAATGCGTGCGAGGCGTGCCCAAGCTCGAACATTACGTAGTTGGAGACGTCCACCACGTTGTTGATCGAGTTCTGGCCGATCGCGGCCAGGCGCTGGCGCAACCAATCCGGCGAGGGTTGAACCTTGACGCCGCGCAGAACGCGCGCCGTGAAGCGGCCGCACAAATCGGGCGCTTCGATTCCCACGCGCACCGCATCGGCGGCCTTTTCCGCAGACTCCTTCAACTTTGGGTGAACCGGCTTGACAGGCAGCCGGTAAATCGCCGCCACTTCGCGAGCCATGCCGTAGTGGCCGAGGCAATCGGGGCGGTTCGACGTCACTTCGGCGTCCAGCATCGGGCCGGCGGGCGTCTCTTCAATCGAGTCGATGGCGACGCCGGCGAGCGAGAGCCGCGAACCCAGCTCCTTCGCCGGTGCCGTCACCTCGACAAACTCTTTCAGCCAGTCGTAGAGAATTTTCATGGACGTGCCGCCGGATCGAAATTGTAGCGCTCGTCTGTCGAGCGTGCGATACGCATCCGAATCGAACCACGCTAGCGTAAACCGGGGCGCGGACGCAAATTGAAACTCACGGAACCGCCCGCTCGCGGTTCGGCGGCTTGACTTGGGAAGTGAGCAAGGGCGATGCTACCGCCCGCCCAAGTTGGGCGGATATTGTTTGGAGGACGCGGATGCGATTTCGCGTGCATGCACTTATTTTGATTCTATTTGTTGCTTCTGCTGGCGTTGCGGTTACCGCTGCGCAGGTTGCCGCTCAACAGCCGAGCGCTCGCAGCCGTCACTGCGGCCGATTACCAGCGCGCCGAAAAGTTCCTCACTTACAACACAGCGCCGCTTGTGTTTCACAGAGTGCGCGCCACGTGGTTGCCAGGGGATCGTTTCTGGTATCGCAACGTCGGCCCGGACGGAATCGAGTTCGTGCTGTTCGACGCGGCTCGCGGCACGCGCCAGCCGGCATTCGATCACGCCAAGGTGGCCGCGGCGCTGTCCACGGCGACGGGCAAGACTTATGACGCGGCGCACCTGCCATTCATGACGTTCGAGTTCTCCGCGGATCGACAGTCGATCTCGTTCAGCTTTCGCGGACAAGAGTGGAGTTGCGATTTGCAAGCCAACCGCTGCGCGTCCACGGGCAAAACGGCGGCGCCAATGGCCGGGCCTTTCGCGGCGCCCCGCGACGACGTGAAGTCGCCCGACGGCAAAAGCGTTGCCTTCATTCGTGATTGGAATCTCTGGGTCCGCGACGTCGCGAGCGGCAAGGAGACGCAACTCACCACGGACGGCGTGAAGGACTTCGGCTACGCCACGGACAACGCCGGTTGGATCCACAGCGACCGCCCGATCCTGCTGTGGTCGCCCGACTCGAAGAAAATTGCCACGTTCCAGCAGGACCAGCGCGGCGCGGGAGAGATGTATCTCGTGGAAACGAAGGTCGGCCATCCCAGGCTCGAGGCGTGGAAGTATCCGCTTCCGGGCGACGATGTGGTGACCACGATCCAGCGCGTGATTATCAGCGTGGACGGCCCGAAGGTGATTCGCTTGCAGCTTCCGCCCGATCAGCACCGCTCGACGCTGTGCGACGACCTTGCCTGCCGGGGCGGCGAGTGGGCCGACGTCGAATGGAGCCCGGACGCGACGCATCTGGCGTTCGTCTCCACCTCGCGCGACCACAAGCACGAACAGTTGCGCGTCGCCGATGCCGCGACCGGCGCGGTGCGCGACGTCCTGGACGAGACTGCCGCCACGCAATTCGAATCAGGCCAGGGCCGCGTGAACTGGCATTACCTGCCGGCGTCGAACGAAGTCATCTGGTATTCGGAGCGCGATGGCTGGTCTCACCTCTATCTCTACGACTTGGCCACGGGCCGGTTGAAGAACCAGATTACGTCGGGCGAATGGGCCGTCACGCAGTTGCTGAGGGTGGATGAGAAAAACCGCATGCTCTACTTTCTCGCCGATGGCCGCGAAAAGAGAATCCGTACTTCAGTCAGTTGTACCGCATCGGATTCGACGGCAAGAACCTCGCCGCTGCTGACTCCCGAAGTCGGTAATCACGAAGGGGTGATGTCGCCCTCAGGTCACTTCTTTGTGGACAGCTACTCGAAGCCAGATGTGCCGAGGGTCACGGTGGTCCGCGACGAGAACGGGAAAGTGCTGTCCACGATCGAGAAGGAGGATGTCTCGCGCCTGGTCGCTGCCGGATGGAAGCCGCCAGTTCCGATCACGGTGAAGGCGCGCGACGGCGTCACGGATTTGTACGGGCTGATGTTCGAACCGACGAACCTCGATCGCAGCAGAAAATATCCGATCGTCAACAACATCTATCCCGGGCCGCAGGGCGGAAGTGTGGGCAATTGGTCGTTCGCCGAAGCACGCGGCGATTGCCAGGCGCTGGCGGAGCTTGGGTTCGTGGTGGTGCAAATCGAGGGGATGGGCAACCCGCTGCGGTCGAAGAAATTTCACGACTTTTACTACGGCAACATGGGCGACAACACGCTGCCCGACCAGGTGTCCGGGATGAAGCAGTTGGCCGCGAAGTATCCGTGGATTGATATCGATCGAGCCGGCATCTGGGGCCACTCGGGCGGTGGTTATGCAACGGCCGACGCAATGTTTCGCTATCCCGACTTCTTCAAGGTGGGCATCTCCGAATCCGGCAACCACGACAATCGCGAATACGAAGATGACTGGGGTGAACGCTACCAGGGACTCGTGGCGAAGAAGTCCGGACGGAACTACCAACTACGACGACCAGGCGAATCAAAGCCTAGCGAAAAACTTGAAAGGGCACCTCCTGCTCGCCCACGGCACGATGGACGACAACGTTCCGCCGTACAACACGCTGCTTGTGGTGGATGCGCTGATCAAAGCGAACAAGGATTTCGATCTTCTGCTGCTGCCGAACCAGAATCACGGTTACGGCCACGAGTATTTTTACATGATGCGCCGCCGCTGGGACTACTTTGTGCGTTACCTGCTTGGCGCCGAGCCGCCACACGAGTACGAACTGCACCCGCCCGCTTCATGACGCGGCCCTGAATGTAGAAAGTCTCTGTTCAGGGAAATTGGCGGAGGAAGCGGACGTCATTCTGGAATAGGAGCGGAACTTCGGGCACGCCGTACTTCATCATGGCCAGGCGGTCCACCCCCATTCCGAACGCGAAGCCGGAAAGCCGCTCGGGATCGTAATTCACGAAGCCGTAGACGGCCGGGTTCACCATGCCTGCGCCGAACAGCTCGATCCAGCCGGATTGTTTGCAGACGCGGCAGCCCGTCCCGCCGCAAACGTGGCACGTCGCGTCCACTTCCGCCGAAGGCTCGGTGAACGGGAAGAAGCTCGGGCGCAGGCGCGTTTTCACCTTCGGGTCCCAGGAATTCACGGACGAAATATTCCACCGTCCCCTTGAAATCGCAGAAGGTGATATCCGTGTCGACCGCCAGGCCTTCGATCTGGTGAAACATGTATCCGTGTGTGGAATCGGGATTGTCGCGGCGATACACTTTTCCCGGGACGATGATCCGGACGGGCGGTGGCTGCTTTTCCATGGTGCGAATTTGCATCGGCGAAGTGTGCGTGCGCAGCAGGTAGGGCGCGCGCGTACCTTCGATGTAGAAAGTGTCCATATTGTCGCGCGCGGGATGGTGTTCGGGAATATTGAGTGCCTCAAAATTGTAGTAAGGAGTTTCGATCTCGGGTCCCTCCACCACGCTGAAGCCGATGGAAAGGAAAATGCGCTGGAGTTCGTCGAACGTCTGGCGGATCAGGTGGCGCGTGCCGATGGCGCGCTCGATGCCGGGAAGCGAGAGATCGATTTTGTCGCGCGCGGCGGCGGAGTGTTCGGCGGCGGCCTTGATGGCGGTCTCGCGCTCGGCGAGAACGGATTCAACGTGCGCCTTGAGCTTGTTCAGCTCCTGTCCGACGACGCGCTTCAGCTCCGGCGAAGCGGGCTTGAGCCAATTGTCGGCGATGAGCGAGAGGAAGCCGGACTTGCGTCCGGTCCACGCAATCGTGAATATCCGCCAGCTCTCTTGGTTTGACGCATGGACAGAGGCTTGGTCGTCGAATCGTTGACGCACTTCCGCGAAGCGCGCGGTCACGCGCTCCGGCGTGACGTCACCCAGGTCCGTCAGTGTTTGCTCGATAGGAGGCTTTTCGGGCATGCGATCCGGTAAGACGGGCACGGCATGCCGTGCCCTACAAACCAATTCAGTCAGCGAGGCGCCAGTGCTTCTACGCCGCGGGCTGTGACGGCTTCGCCGGTGCTGGCGTCTTCGCGAGATGCTGCTTCGCGGAGGTGACCAGCGCGGTGAATCCTTCCGCGTCATGCACCGCCATGTCCGCCAGAATCTTGCGGTCGATCTCGATGCCGCCGAGCTTGAAGGCGTGAATCAACTGGCTGTAGGTGGTGCCGTTATTGCGTGCGGCCGCTCCGATGCGCTGAATCCACAGCGTGCGGAAATCGCGCTTGCGATTTCGCCGGTCGCGATAACTGTAGCGCAACGAGCGGTTCACCGCCTCTTTTGCCGACCGGTAGAGCTTTCCCTTGGTGAGGAAAAATCCCTTGGCGTGCTTGAGCAGCTTTTTGCGCCGGGCGCGGCGCTTGGTTCCACGTTTTACGCGAGGCATTGCTCTATTCTCCTGTTATGTTGACTTCGAAATCGGTGATCGTTACGCGGAGGGTGCGCGGAGGCGCGGCGCCGCTTCCCGCAAATGCGGGAACGGAGCAATCGCTGCTGCGCAAATCTCCGCGGCGTGTTCGTTGAGCTCCCGCGTGAATCGCTGCAGGAGCAAAGCGAGCTGAAAATTTCAGCTCGTCCGGCTGGCAGGCCCGCCGCGGCGGATTACGCTCTGCCTAACGCGGTGAAACCCGAAACTAAATTCCGTACGGCAACGCTCGGCGCACGTTCGGCACGTCGGCGGGATTTACCTCGACGTCCTTGAGGAGCTTCCGCATGCGGCGCGGCTTTTTCGTGCCCAGCAAATGGCGTTTGCCGGAGTGCCAGCGCATAATCTTGCCGGTGGCGGTGATCTTGAATCGCTTCGCAGCGCCCCGGTGCGTCTTCAACTTCATTTTCTTGTTCTTCTTCACAATGCCCTCGTCATTCTGAATCCCTGTTTAAGCCTGGCCGCCGGCCGCGGATTGCGCGGGGCGTGCCGGCGTCGCGACGGCGCCCTTCTTGGGAGCCAGAAGCGCCAGCAGGATATTTGCTTCCATGCGCGGCCCAAATTCCACTTGCGCATGATCCATGATGTCCTTCAGGAGGCGGTCCATCTTCGAGCGGCCCACGCTCTGGTGAGCCATCTCGCGTCCTCGATGGAAAATCATGGCCTTCACTTTGTAGCCTTCGCCCAGGAACCGGATGATCTGGTTCTTCCGCACCTGGTAATCGTGCTCGGCGGTGGAAGGCCGGAATTTTACTTCCTTGATGTGCGAACTCTTCTGGTGCTTTTTTTGCTCGTGGGCCTTCTTGTTCTGCTCGTACAGGAATTTCCCGTAGTCCACGAGCTTGCAAACCGGCGGCACCGCGTTCGGCGAGATTTCCACCACGTCCAGCCCGGAATCGCGGGCTTTCTTCATGGCGTCGAACAAAGACATCACGCCGAGCTGCTCTCCGTCTTCGGCAATCACTCGGACTTCACGAGCGCGAATGCGCTCGTTTACTCGAAGGCCACCACCCCCACCACCACTACGCTCTGCGATAAACCCACCTCCAGGGCCCCGCGAACTCGTTGATCGCTGCCCGCTGGCCGTCCCCTAGAAACAAAAACCCGCCAGGAAGGACGGGACAGAAAGTATAGCACGCCTTCGCGCCTCGTCTGCAATAGCGCATTTACCGAATCGGGACGTTGGGGATTTAGGACGAAAGCTCCGCGGTCCCTCTCGCTCCCGCGATTCGCGCCCGCAATTGCGGTTTCGCGGAGGCTTCTTCGACTTCCAGTCCGACGCCGAGGCGTGCCACCACGCCCTGAAGTTCTTCGGGGTTGCTGCCCGTGGCCGCGAAGCGAACGAGATTGCAGCCTGAGGGCGCGTCCACTGAGGGATGCACGGAATCGCGGCCCCATTCGATGAAGAAAGGAAGCAAGCCGCCGCGGTCGTCCTTCAGGCGAAGCGCCTTCCAGTGAAGAACTTTTCCATCTGGCCGCGCGCGCGATCCGTCCTCTGGGCCATCAGCGCGAAGCCCGCGCCGGTCACTTTCTTCGCCACGGCGGCGATATCGTCGGTGTGTACCGCCCACGTCAGCAGGCGCGGCTCGCGCATTGTGCGCAGCTCGGGATAGGCGGCGAGCGAGGTTTGTTTCGGGTCGGGCGCGATGATTTCCAGATAGCGTCGCGTTCCCAGCCGGAGAAGCGCGTTCTGAGTGCCGCGCCCCGGATGCACCCCGCCAAACGCGGCGCGGACTCCCGTGCGCTCCTCCATGAAGGCGATGCCGCGGTCAAGGTCGTCGATGCCCAGAAGGATGTGGTCGAGCGTCGGAGGAACGTCCTCGGCCGCACGCAAGACTGGGAGCGTCGCGAAAGCGTTTCCCGTCAACGCCAGACCCGCCGCCGAAATGAAACTTCGCCGCGAGAGAAGTGCAGTCATTATCGCTGATGCCCCACGCATCTCACGGTGTGCCTTCAGCCCTTGGCCGAGGCTTGCGAAACGCCAAGTAAAGAATGCATCCGAGCAGAAATCCGAACAAGAGGTTCACAGGCATGGCCCATCCGTTGGGGACCACGAGCGACGCAGGGAGAAGAGCGAGACTATAGTGGAGGACGTTTGCTGCTGAAATCCCTGGCTCGTTTGAAAGAACAACAATGGTCGCGACGAAATCCTTGATGAGAAAGCCCGCAGGCAGGAGAAAGGGCAGAGATCCGGCTGATATCTTCATTTAACTCTATGGCCCCGGGCCGTCCTTTTAGATCGTCTTCGATTCGATTTCGGCGCGCAGGTCGCTGATGAATTGCTCGAGCGGCCGCGGGCCGAGATCGCCTTTCGCGCGATGACGCACGGAGACGGTGCCCGCTTCGGCTTCCTTGCCGCCGAGAATCAGCATGTAGGGAATCTTCTGAAGCTGCGCGTCGCGAATCTTCGCCTGCAGCTTTTCGTTGCGGTCGTCGAGGTGAACGCGGAAGCCCGCATCCTTCAATTGCTGCGTTACCTTGTGCGCATAGTCGATGGTCTTCTCGCTGAGCGGCAACACCGAAGCCTGCACCGGCGCGAGCCACGCCGGGAAGGCCCCCGCGTAATGCTCGATCAGCACGCCGAAAAAGCGCTCGATCGATCCAAACAGCGCGCGGTGCACCATCAGCGGCTGGTGACGCGAGCCGTCTTCGCCCACATATTCGAGTTGGAAGCGGCGCGGGAGATTGAAGTCGAATTGCACGGTGGTGAGCTGCCACGGACGGCCGATCGCATCCACCATTTTCACGTCGATCTTCGGGCCGTAGAATGCCGCTTCGCCCGGAATATATTTGTACGTGACGTTCATGCGCTTCAGCGTATTCGTGAGCGCGTCCTCGGCGTGCTTCCACTCCTTGGGCGTTCCCGCATAAGCTTCCGGATGCGACGCGTCGCCGCCCGAAAGCTCCACTTCGTAGCGGTCGAAGCCGAAAACGCGCAGCACTTCCCACGCAAACTCCACGCAGTCCTGAATTTCCTTTTCAATCTGGTCGGGCATGCAGAAAATGTGCGCATCGTCCTGCGTGAACCCGCGCACGCGCAGCAATCCGTGCAGCACGCCGGAGCGTTCGTACCGATACACGGTGCCAAGCTCGGCAAGGCGAATCGGCAGCTCGCGATAACTGCGCAGCCGCGATTTGTAAATCAGGATGTGGCCGGGGCAATTCATCGGCTTCAGCTGGTAGTCGTCTTTTTCCACTTCCATCGGGCCGAACATGCTGTCTTTGTAGAATCCGGTGTGCCCGCTGATTTCCCACAGGTGCCGGCGCATGATGTGCGGCGTGAAGACGAGGTCGTAGCCGCGGCGAATCAATTCGTCGCGCAGCCAGTCTTCCATCTGCTTGCGTATGACGCCGCCCTTCGGATGCCAGAAAATCAGCCCGGGGCCGGCGTCTTCCTCGATGCTGAAGAGATCGAGTTCCGCGCCCAGCTTGCGATGGTCGCGGCGCTTCGCTTCTTCCAGCTTGTGCAGGTACTCGTCGAGTTCCTTCTGGTCGACGAAGCACGCGCCGTAAATCCGCTGCATCTGCGGATTGCCTTCCTGGCCTTTCCAGTACGCGCCCGCGACGTTCATCAGCTTGAACGCCTTGATGCGCCCGGTGGACGGGATGTGCGGTCCGCGGCAGAAATCGATGAATTTTCCGGTGGTGTAGAACGACACCATCGGCTCGGTGGCCTTTTCCTCCACCAGCTCGCATTTGAATTCCTGGTTCGACTTGCGATAGAGCTCGAGCGCTTCGGGCTTGGGGATCATCTTGCGCTCGTTCGGGATGTCCTTCGCCGCGAGCTCGCGCATCTTCGCTTCGATCTTTTCGAGGTCTTCGGGAGTAAACGGCTCGTCGCGCACGAATTCGTAGAAGAAGCCGTTTTCGATCGGCGGCCCGATGCCGAGCTTCACGTTCGGATAGAGCTCCATCACCGCGGCTGCCAGCAGATGCGCCGCCGAGTGGCGGAACACCTGCACTGCGTCGGGATCCTTGGCGGTCAGAATCGAGAGCTTGGTGCTGTGCTCGAGCGGGCGCGAAAGATCGACAAGCTCGCCATTGGTGCGCGCGACGAGCGCTTCCTTCGCGAGCCGCGGCGAGATTTGACGCGCGATTTCAGCCGCAGTGGTGCCGCGCGGCACTTCGCGAGTCGCGCCGTCCGGCAACGTGATTTGAATGGTGTCCATGCTGCGAAATCCTTCGTAGTGGAAACAGCTAGCTTACTGGCCGCCGCAAGGCCGGTCAAGGCGAGACATGGGGCTCGCGCGCAACGCTAGGGAAAAGCAGCCGTGACACCCGGTGTCACTTTCGTCTATTCTACGGACGTGAAGGACACCGTGGGGAAGACCGAACTAGAAGAACTTTACGAACTAGCCGGCGTATGGGGTGCCGGAAGCCGCGGAGTACTTGCGCACGCCCTACCAGACCCTTCGTTACTGGCTAGTCGGCTTCGGCCGCATGCCGCCGATTGTTAAGATGGCGGCTGCCGAATCGCCTTTCGTATTTCAATCTTTTGGAATGCCACATGGTGATGGCAATGCGTGAAGTCCACCATCTCCGATTGCCAAAGATTCGGAGGGCTCTGGCTAGCCTAAACAAACTGTTTCCGTCCGAGCACCCTTTCTTGGCGAGACTGCTGCAGACAAATGGTGTGGACATACTTACCGAAGAGCTCGGAAAGATGGTCAACCTCAGCCGGGATGGCCAGCTGGAAATCACGGGCTTCTTGGAGCTTCATCTGCAGAGAATCGAAGTGGACGCGGCGTTTTTAGATTCTTCCCGTTTGTGATGAATCGAGTTTCCACGGAACCCAAGTACATCATGATCGACCCGGCAGTCGGTTTCGGAAAGCCCGTCATCGCTGGAACGGGGATATCTACTGCTACAGTAGCCGCTCGTTTTAACGCCAGGGAGTCTGTGGACGAACTGGCCGAGGAGTATGGCCGAACGAAGCGAGAAATCGAAGAAGCCATCCGGTGGGAGCAGGCCATACCAATCGCCGCCTGACGAGTTCGTCCTCTACCTAGACGAGAATCTCTGCAACTGTGCCCCAGTCCTAGACGCTCTCCAATCGCAACGGCATTCGACACGAACGACATTTGGCACATTTTGGCAGCGGCACAGCCGATCATGTCTGGTTACCTTTCGTAGGCCAAAACAAGTGGGTGCTGCTCACGCGGGATCAGAACATTAGGTATCAAAGCATCGAACACGCACGGGTTGTTCGATACAACATCCGAGAATTCGTTTTCAAGGCGGGTAATCTCCACAAGCTGGAACTAGCGAAGGTTCTGATCATCGCCTTACCCAAAATCAGAGAGGTCTGCCTGAAGTACGAACCTCCGTTCATTGCGTCCATAACGAAGCTGGGTGTAGTGAACATGAGGTATGACAAAGCAGGTCCACTTCACGGCCGCTTCCCGCCAAAGCGGCAGAGAACCGGCTCGGAGAAGCCACAAAGCTAAGAGCGCGAGTCGAATTTCTTGCCTACTTCCGGGATTTGACCCGGGAACGGCGAATCGCGCGGCGGACAGCGCGGCGAACGATGCGACGTGGCTTCGAGCGCGGGCGAGACCTTGCCTTACGACGCTTCGGCTTCGACGACTTGGCGTTCGCGGCGCGCTTCATTTCGGCGCGGCGCTTGGCGGCCCAGCCGGGCTTGTTCACCTGGCGGCCGCGCGCGATTGCCAGCGCATCGGCGGGGACATTCTCCGTGATAATCGAGCCAGCGGCGACGTACGCGCCGTCGCCGACGCGCACCGGCGCAACCAGCGCCGTATCGCTGCCGATGAAGACGCGATTGCCGATCGTCGGTTCGGTGCTTTGCGACGCCATCGTAATTGCACGTGATCGTGCCCGCGCCGATGTTCGCGTCGCGGCCCACCGACGCGTCGCCCAGATACGTGAGGTGCATGGCCTTCGCGCCCTCGTGCACCACGCTGTTTTTCACTTCCACGAAGTTGCCGATGTGCGCGCCGGGGCGAATGTCCGCGCCCGGACGCAGCCGCGAAAACGGACCCACCTGCGCCGTCGCGCCGACGCGGCTCGAGTCGAGAATCGAATGCGCGCCCACGGAGGCGTCGTCGTCGACGCGAACGTCCTTCAGAATGCTTCCCGTGCCAATTTTGCAGCGCGCGCCGATCCGCGTTTTGCCCAGCAACTGCGCGCCCGGCTCGATCACCGTGTCCGTTCCGGCGGTAACCTCCGGATCGATCACCACCGTCTCCGGCAAATAGATCGTCACGCCAGACGTCATCAGCTCCGCAGCTTTTCGCGCGCGAAACACGCGGTCCACGTCGGCAAGATGAGCGCGCGTGTTGCAGCCCAGGATTTCGTTCGCGTCAGGCGCGATCTGCGCCAGGACGCGCTCGTTGCGCTGCCGAAGCAGGCCGATCGCGTCGGTGAGATACAGTTCGCGATGAAAATTATCGGGGCGCAGCGCGTTCAGCGCGGGCCACAGCTTCTCGAGCGTGAAGCAATAAATGCTGGAGTTCACTTCGTGGATGGCGCGCTGCTCCGGCGTCGCGGCCTTCTCTTCGACGATGGCTTGCACGCGGCCTTCGGTATCGCGCAGCACGCGCCCGTAGTCGGTCGGGTCATCAAGTTCGGCGCTGAGCAGCGTCGCCGCAGCTTCGCCGCGACGGTGCGTATCGAGCAGCGCCGCCAGAGTTTCCGGCCGCAGCAAAGGCGCGTCGCCCGGAATCACCAGCGCGAGCTTCGCGCTCTTCCGAATCGCGCGCCGCGCAACCTGCATCGCGTGGCCGGTCCCGCGTTGCGGCTGCTGCAGGACGGGCTGTCCGCCAAACTCCGTCGCGACCGCGCCAACCTCCTTCGCCTGGTGCCCCACAACTACCAGTACCTGCATCGGCTTGAGCGGCTGGCAGGCCCGCATCACATGCTCGAGCAGCGTCCTGCCGCCGGCGCGATGCAGCACTTTCGCGAGCTCGGAACGCATTCGCGTTCCCTTGCCCGCAGCCAGAATGACGACGGCGGTGTCGCTTGCGGCAGTCATATCGCAACTATTGTCTCCGCGCCGCGAAGCTTTAGCAATGGAAACGCGAGAATCCGTTGATATTTTGCTGTTGAAGTGATAACGGTCGTCGACGAAAAAACGATCGCCCGCCGGCTGTACACGGCGGATCTTCCCGAGCCGGATCTGCTGATCCGCACCTCGGGCGAAATGCGCGTCAGCAACTTTCTGCTCTGGCAGATCGCGTACGCCGAGCTTTACGTCACGGATACGCTCTGGCCCGATTTCAACCGCACGGAACTGCTGCGGGCCATTCTCGATTTCCAGAAGCGCGAGCGGAGGTTCGGCGGACTTTCGAGCCGCCAAATCGGCGCGGAAGACGCCACCGGCGAAGAGATGGAGATTGCCGGAATCGTCGTCTCCTCGCAATGAAGCGCGTCGTTACCGCACTTCTTCTGCTCCCTGTCGCCGTTTACTCCGCATTGTTCGCTCCCTGGTGGATTTTTTTCGCGGTCGTCGCGACCTTCGCTCTTCTCTGCTTTCGCGAATACGCGGCAATTACGGGATCTTTCGCGCCCCTGGGATACGTGGCGGGAATTTTGATTCTGATCGCGCCCCCACATGATGCGATTCTGCCGATCGTCCTGAGTACGCTGGCCGCATTGTGTTTGACGCTTTTCGCGGACGATCCCGCCAAGAGCTTCGCACAGGCATCCGCGCTGGCGCTGGGGATCGTCTACATTTTTGGCTCCTGGAAAACCGGCATATTACTGCACGACATCAATCCCAACTGGCTCATGTTCGGCCTGATGGTGAATTGGGTTGGCGATACCGGCGCGTTCTATGTCGGGAGGAAATTCGGCAGGCACAAACTCGCACCTGCCATCAGTCCGGGCAAGAGCTGGGAAGGCGCCGCGGCGTCGGTGGCGGCAGGCGTCGCGTTTGGAACCATCTACCTTCCACTTGCGATCAGGGGCACGTCGTTGCTCGCCGCCGGGTTGCTGGCATTGGCGGCAAATGTCGCAGGCCAAGTGGGCGACCTGGCCGAATCGGCGATCAAGCGCGGCGCGGGCGTGAAGGACAGCGGCGACCTGCTGCCGGGCCACGGGGGAATACTCGATCGCGTGGACAGTACGATGTTCGCGCTGCCGGTGCTCTACTCGTTACTGACTTTCCTGAAGTAGCGGCTGCACAGACGTCGGTCTGTGTTGTTCTTTCTATTTGTCTTTGTCGGTCGGCGCACCCGTGCCCTGCGATCCGACAAATAACTTCTTGCCATCGGGCAGCGTGATATTGCTGCCGTTGGCACGGTTCGATCCGTCTTTGGCCTGCCAGCCCTCGACAACGATCTCGGTGCCCGGCAGCAGAGATTGCTTGGTGAACCCGCGCCGGAGCAAACCGTTCGGTGCGCCAGCTTCAATCATCCAGTTGGTGACCTTGCCGTCCGCGTCCTTTACGTCGATGTGGATCCAGGCGTGCGGATTGATCCACTCCATATTCGTGACGGTGCCCTTGAGGATCAGCGGCTTGTTTACGTCGAACTCCGCCGCGAACGCATGATGCGCCCAAACCGGCGCGGCGGTAAGCAGGAAACCAGCCGCCAAAACAGCAAAACAAATCCTTGTTCTCATATTATTCCTCTATTAGTTCTTCTTCGCGGCTGCCTTGGCTTCTTCCGCGAGCGTCCCGGTGATCATGTTCCGCATGGCCATATTTCCTTCATGGCAGGCGTATTCAAAGAGCTGGTACCCGGGCTCGTGCGTAATTGGGAAGGCAATCTTCCACTTCGCTGTATATATCTTCGGGTCGTCGACCGTGAGTTCGTAATTGATCGTGTTATCCGCCACGCGAGTGAAGCGTTCCGTCAGCTTCGTGTCTTCGCTGTCCGCGATGCCGCCGCCATTGGGGCCGACGCCCATCTTATCGTTGAAATTTGTCGTTTCCACAACAAGAGTGTTGCCTTCCCAATGGCCGACCGGATCTCCCATGTACGAACGAACGCTCGGCGGCAGGTGCGCGCGCCCGTCGGTCGGAATAATCCGGGTATCGTGAACCATCTCGTAGCGAATCGCCACGTATCCCGGCGTCTGCACGATCTCAAGTCCGTTGCCGTAAATCACCGGGATGATGGAACCCGCCACGCCACGCGTGATGCAGCGGTCGTAAATGCTCCAGTCGGTCCATGTTTCGGGAGTCTTGCCGCGCAGCGCGCGCGCAGCCGCTTGTTTCGCCTTGCCTTCGGCGGTCAGTTCCGGCATTCTTCCATTCGGCGGATCCACGATCTGCGAAGTCTGTTTCGAAGCGCGCCGGGCGTACTCGCCGAATTGTCCGGGAACCGGGGCCGCATCCACGCCACGGCCGAACGCTCCGGCTGCCGGCGCCGCGGTTTCACCCTTGGCGGCGGCGTCCAACTGCCTCTTGGCGGGAGAGTGATTCTCGTCGCTGGGGTGCTCAATCCGCTCCTTCGACCGCTCGACGGCTTGTTCACGGGCCTTCAGTTCGTCTTCGGTGAGATAGAGCCGGTCTCCATAGGAAACGGGCCGTTCCATGGGTACGCCCCATGTATCGTCGCTCGTCCATGTGCCCTGAAGGTCGGGATCGCCCCAAGGCGTTTTGGGACTGGACCAGGACTTTCCTGTAGCTCCGGCAGATGGCTTCAGCGCGGCCGGTGTCTGGGCTCCGAGCGGCAGCGCCGCGGCGAACACGATCAAACTGCTCAATGCGAAGATTCGCTTACTCATTCGAGATCTCCTGTAATTTAATTCTAAACCCTGAATCACTTCCCCGCCTTCTTCCGGAGATCGCCGTAGATCAGCTCTTCCGTGAATTCGACGCACTTGAACTCGAGCAGCCGGGCGTCCTTCTCGCGGTGGCGGTACAGAATCACGTCGACCTTCCACGGCCGGCTGAACGTCTTCGGATCCTCGATCGTGGCCTCGTAGTTCATCGTGTTCGCGTCTACAAGCGAGTAGCGCTCCACCACGTGCAGGCTGTCGCTGGCGAAGTTGCCGGCCCGGTCGAACCACGCCATGCCGTTGAAGCCGGTTACGTCGACCACCAGCGTGTTCCCGTCCCAATGGCCGTTCGACGTCCCCATCCACGTATCCGTGACAGCTTCCTGCGGTTTGCCCATATTGATCAAACGATTCTCGGAGCCGAACTCGTAAGCGATGAGAATGTCTTTCTGCGACTGGATGATCTGAAACGGAAACGCCATGTAGTTGGCGCGCGGCACCCCGGGCATGTAGCACTTGATCACCGGGTCTTCCTTCCAGCGATTGGCGAAGTTTTTCTTCTTCTGTTCCAACGCCGCCGGGAGATAGGGGATCTCAACGCCTTCGACTATGCCCTGGCCCGGAGGAACCGCTCCGATCGCTCCCAGTTGATAGTACGGTCCCGCTTGCGCGCCGTGGGCCTGAATGTCCCAATCGGCCGTGCCGAGGGACTGCCACAGCCCCGTCAGGTTAGGTTTGCCGTCTTTCATGCGGGGTACGCCGGCCGCCGTGGTTTGAGCGGCTACTGAGGTTCCCCCCAGCGCCAAAACGGCGATTAACGCCCCAAAAAAACGCTTCTGCATCCGCTGTCTCGTCTCCTGAAGTCCGGAGCCAGCATATCAGTTTTCAGAACGCTTTTCAGAAGGTCTGTTTCGCGGTGTTTCGAACTCTTCCGATTTCTCTTTTTTGTGAGATTACTGCTTTGCCCTCTGCTTAACAGCGCTGCCGGCCGCTACACTACTCCGCACTCCCGTTAAGCGTCTTGTAATAGCTGTCGTAAAACGCCAGGATCGCCGGCTGAATCCCGGTTCCCACGCTCACGGTGTCTCCAAGCACCATGGCTTGCGCGGCTTTTTCGCTGTACGCGGGCCACTCGGGAAGTCCTTTGCCATTCGGATTTCCGGTAGCGGCGAAGTTAACCCAATAGGACGACATCATGTCGGCCAGCCTCCTGTCGACATCCGTCCATGGCGTGCCCGGCGCAAGGTTATTAAACATGTAAGACAGTTCAACGGTATGGGTAGCGCCGCGCGAAGGCCGCCCTTCTACCGTGGGAGGCACGCGGGTAAAGAAGTAAAGATAAGACTTGTCCTTCCCCCGCTTACCCTGGAGCTGAGCCCAGGTGCGCATATGCCAGCCCATCTCATCGCGCACACTGGCAAGCTGCGCGGCGGCGGCCTCGGCGTCGTTGCTCACCGGATAGACCTTTGCATAACGATCGGCCAGATCGCCGAAGCGCTGTTTCGCGCGCGCCGCGAATTGTTCCGCATTCGGCGATGATCCCGGACGAGCGAAGAAAGTCCCTTCGTCGCGGTTGGACCCAACAAGAACATCCACGTCGTTTTCTTTGCCCCTGGCGAAACTAGCCGAGAGATCTTCCGGCACATACCAGCCGTCGACGATAATGCCTCCGCCGCGTCCATTTTTGAGCAGGTCTGCGGCGGATTTCGCGCGCATATCGGCCAGCGTAGCCGCACCCATGCTCTGCGCGAGTTTCACCCCCGCTTCTTCCGCCTGCGCGTGTGTGGTCATCTTACCGATGCCGATTCCCATCCAGGCGCCGCTTTGCGAAATGGCGCGCTTGAACAGTCCCTTGCCTTCGGGCGATCCGACCATCGCGGATACCAGCATTGCGCCTGCCGACTCGCCATCGATCGTCACCCTTGCGGGATCTCCGCCGAAGCCGGTTATATTCCTTTGCACCCAGTGCAGAACCGCGGCCATGTCCATCATGGCGTAGTTGCCGGAAGTGTGGTGGTCGGACTCTTTGTCCAACTCCGGATGCGCGAAGAAGCCGAACGCGCCTAACCGGTAGTTGTAAGTTACGACCACCGCTCCTTTGCGCGCCAATGCTTCGCCGTCATACCGGGGTTCTGAGCCGGAGCCGCCGGTGAATCCGCCGCCATAGGTCCAGACAATCACGGGCCGCCGTTCGGTAGCTGCTTTCGCACCTGTCCAGACGTTCACGTATAAGCAGTCTTCGCTCGGGGCCGGTGTGAGAACCAGGGCGGCTCTGCTGCATACAGACGGGTCCGAATTGGTCTGCTTTGCGGACGCCATCCCAATGCGCGGCGGGCTGAGGCGGTCGCCATCTGAGATCGCCAACTGGGGGCGCCGCAAAGGGGATCCCTTTGAAAACACGGACATCGTCGCTCGACGTGGTGGTGCCCGAGACCAAGCCGGTATCGATCTTGACGGGTTCCAAACCAGCCGCGGACAGGACCGCGCTGCCAGCCATAATCAGGAGTAAGAGTCGGTTCATAATCGGAGCCAGTATGTCAGCTTCGAAAACCGAGGTCAAACGACCACACGATCCGGCAGTGGGCTACTTTGAATTTTTCACAGGGAACAGATGTTTCCAGCCGTCTAGGTACCTGTCTTCAGGGTCCCTGAATTTACGCATCGAACCGTCTTTTCGCCCAGCACCTCCGGCGAGCCATTTCTTATGACGCTCACGAATGTAACTGGCCACAACTTTGGCAGGGACGACGTGGAACGTTGGAGGCTTTCCGTCGTTAAGATTAACGAATACGTATACGAGATTTTTGGAACCGACCTCGCTTTTCTTATCCAAGATCCATTCGTTTTCTGACCCTTGTTTTGTCTTCACTTCGACACCAACAGAGGCGGAAGCATCCGCGCGCGCCACCAGCAGATCGATGCCACGCGTGTTGCCCACCGTAAGCGTCGCAACGTACCCGCGGCGCGATAACTCGGCTGCAACAAAAAACTGTCCAGCAACGCCGGAGAGACCAGAGGTTAATCGTTCGCTTTCAGCCATCGGGGTCAGCTGAATCACATGGTACCGCGCTCTAAGGGGCCTGTCCTTCCACCCTCCGCTCGCCGGCGTTTGGCCAAGACAGTCCGCGTGGCCTGAAACACTTCGCTCAACCACGTTCTGGATCGGCATCGGGTTGACGGTTGTTGGGAATCTTATGTTTTTGGCAAGATCAAAGTAGCCCACTGCCCAACCTTCATGCTCGTCGTGTTTCCCGCTTCCTCCGACTCCGAATTTCCTTTCTGAGAAACCGGATCGCCTCGTCGGCACTGTCAAACGGACCGTGATACGGCCCCTTCCGGGCCTCAGCCAAACGAGCGTCAACTACTTGGCGCTGTGCCAATGTCCATTCGCCGTCGGCAGATGTGCGTTCGCCGGGAGGGCCCATCCGTCAGCCCCGCTTCAGCGCCGCCAGAACCCGCGCCGGCGTCAACGGATACTCCCGCATCCGCACACCCGTGGCGTCGAAAAACGCGTTCCCGATCGCACCGGCCGCGGCCGCCATCACTTCTTCGCCCGCGCCGGACGACCTTTGATCCAGGCGCTGCACCACCACCGGCGTGACCTCGGGACACTCTTCGAAACCGCAGAATCGGATAGCTGTTCCAATCGAGACTGGTGACATTGGTGGTGCTGAACGTCACTTCTTCCTTGAACATCCGGCTGGCGGTCTGCACCAGTTGTCCGCTGATCTGGTTCTCGACGAACGCAGGATTCACCGTGAGCCCCGCGTCGATGCGCCCCATACATGTGCTTGGCCACCACGCGGCCGGTTTCCTTATTGACCTCGATCTCCGCGACCGCGCCGCCGTACGATACCAGATGCGTGCCCAGGCCGATCCCGCGCCCGGTCACGATCTTCGCGTCGGATTTCGGGAAGCCGCGCGCCGGGGCGTCCAGTTCGCCGCCTTCGCCGCCGCGTCGAGCACTCCCATCCAGCGCGTCATCGGTGATGTTGCGCTTGCGGAACTCGTACGGGTCCATGTTCAGCAGATAGGCCAGTTCGTCGATGGCCTGCTCGGAAGCAAACGAAACCGAAAGATCGAGCGGCGAACGCAGCCACCCGCCTTTGAGATAGGCCGTGCCGGGCACCTGGTGGTTTACGATGCGCAGGTTCGGAGTGGCGTAAATTCCGCCGGTGTTGGCGGCGCTCACACCCTGCGCGGCCATTCCGGGCCATCGAGGCGGCAGGCTTTCCGTAACGCCAACTGCTCGGAGGTTTCGAGCAGGCTCCAGTTATGCTGCCAGCCGTGATATTCGTAGGCCACGATCTTGCCGTTGGCGTCGGCGGCGGCGCGAACCTCGCCCACGTGCGCGGGACCGTAGTTGTCCCAACCGTGCTCATCCCATCGCATGAACTGCAGGCGCACGGGCTTGCCGGCCGCTTGCGAGAGGATGGCCGAGGCCAGCGCCACATCGTCGTAACAGCTGTGGCCGTAGGTGCCGGAACCTTCGTAGTACTGGACGCGCACTTTTTCCGGCGGAATGCCGAGCATGGCGGACAGTTTGCCGCGCGTGCCGTAGACATCCTGCGTGGAGCACATGACGAGCGCGGAATCGGCGGTGACGTCGGCAATCGCGCAGTTCGGTCCGAACGGCGCATGGGCCTGGTAAGGGCCGTGGTAAGTGGTCTTGGCGACACGACGTGCGCAGCGCCGCCGAATGCCGCCGATGTCGCCGCGTTCGAGAACCACCTGCTCGGTGGTCTTCGCGTTGCGCATCGATTCGTAGAGCGCCGCGCTGCCCGGGAAGCGTGGGTGTCGTGTCCCACGTGACCTTCAGTTGACGGGCGGCGCGAACCGCGTCCCACTCGTTTTCCGCGACCACACCGATGAAATCGCCTCGGCGAATCAGCGCGGGCCCCGGGAATATTGCGGATGGAGGCTTCGTCGACGTCCAGAACCTTCGCGCCCGGCGCCATAGGCGCTCTGGCCTCGCGGACGAACCACGCGGCCGTGCAGCATCCCCGGCACACGCACGTGCTGCATGTAGACGTATCGGCCGCTCACCTTGTCGGGGATGTCGTTGCCGAGGCACTCGGGTGCCGACGACCTTGAACTCGGCGGGCGTTTTCACAGGCGCCGTTCCGGTGAAGGCGAGGTGGAAGGGCTTGTCGCCCACCAACGCCCCGTAGGTGACGGATTGCGCGGGATTGCTCTTTGACAGACACGACGCCCTTCGCAACCGTCAGTCGATCGACGGGCACGTTCAGACTTTTCGAAGCCAGCTGAAGCAGCGCAAACCGCGCCTCCGCGGCTGCCGTGCGCACCTGCGGCCCTCCGCGCTGAATCGATGCGCTGGAGTAAGTGCCGCCTTGATTAGGCGTGATGCTGGTGTCGAGCCGGACGGTCTTGAGCTGGCTCATATCGAGATCGAGCTCTTCCGCCGCGACCTGAAGCAAGGCCGTCGAGTTGCCTTGCCCCAGTTCCGCGAAACCGATGAAGATCGTCGCGGTATTATCGGCGTGGATCGCAAGCCATGTGTCGATCTGCTTGGCATCGGGTGGCCCGGGGACGGGATTGCGCGCCACCGTATCGAGATGACTCTGGCCGAAAAGCGCCTCGCGCAGGCTGAAGCCGATCACCAGCGCGCCGCCGGATTTCAAAAAATCGCGACGAGGGAAGTTCATTTTGCAACCTCCGCCACCATCGTGCGCGACGCGCGTTGAATCGCTTTGATCACTCGCGGATAGGTTCCGCACCGGCAGAGATGCCCGTTCATCGCGGTACGAATCTGCGCTTCATCCGGCTGTGGCACTTTCGATAGAAGCTCGGAAGCCTTGATAATCATGCCGTTGAAACAATAGCCGCACTGCACGGCTTGTTCGTCGATCATCGCTTGTTGCAGGGGATGCAGATCGGGCGCCTTTGTAAGCTTCTTCTGTGCCGCATACCAGGCTGGCAATCCTTCCAGTGTTGTTACCGATTTCCCCTGCACGGCGGAAACCGGCGTCACGCACGAACGCGTTTCGACGCCGTTGACAAGCACCGAACAAGACCCGCACTGTGCGAGTCCGCAGCCAAATCGCGGTCCCTGAAGCTGCAGCTCGTTCGCCAGAACATAAAGCAGAGGTGTGTCGGGCGCCGCGGTAATCTTCCACGCCCGCTCATTGACTTTGATTCTGAGTTCCCCGGCCATCGCTAATCAGCGTAACAGGTCAGGAACAAGAGTGGCGCACGCACTCGTGCGTGCCGTGTCGAGACTCTTCTCGACACCTTATCCTCACTTCCGATGCAGCGCTTCCAACTCCTCCAGCGTGCGCGGCCAATCCGGCCCCAGCAGCCGCGACAGCCCGCGATCGGCCAGAACCTTCCCCCCGGTCTGACATCGCGCGCAATAGTTCGTCTCGTTATCGGCGTATCGAATGCGCAGCACCTTTTCTCCGCATACCGGACACGGCAGACCATACCGCCCATGCACCGCCATATCCTTCCGAAACGCCGTGACCTTTTCCGGAAAACCATCTTCCGCGTCGGCTCTCAACCGTTCTACCCACAGTTCGAGCGTGCGCTGCGTGGCCGCAAACAGCCGTTCCCACTCAGCTGCCTTCAGCTTCTGCGTTTGCGCCATCGGCGAAAGCTGCGCGGCGTGCAGGATTTCATCCGAGTAAGCATTGCCGATGCCGCTCACAAGGCGCGGGTCGGTCAAAGCGCGCTTCAGCGTGTGATTTTCGGATGAAAGCGCCGCGCGGAAAGAATCGAGATCGGCCGCGAGCACATCGATTCCCCCCGGATCGACCGATCTGCAAACCTTCGTCGCCAGCCAGAACGTGTAGCGATGCCCGCCGCTTAGCGCCCGCCTCGGTGAGCGTGAGCGAGCCCTCGGGAAAATCGAAAGCGGCCAGGTTCTGCCGGCCCGCCAGCTTGACTTTCGGCGGACGCCAGTGCAGTCTGCCGGCGATCATCAGAGTGCAGCACCAGCCAGAGATCGCCCTCAACTCCGATAGCGATGCGCTTCCCGATGCGCCGGATTTCGCGCACGGTGCGGCCTTCGACATCGGCGATTGTCGGTGCGTAGTGCGCAGCAGGAACGGGCTTCCCAAACGCACGCGTTCAAGAGTCTGACCGACAATGCGCGATTCGAGCGCGCCGACGTACGCGACGATGTCCGGCAACTCCGGCATTCATAACAATTATGTGGGGCGACGCTTCGGCGCTGCCGCCGAGCTTCCGCTCGACGCCAAGTCACACCGTTTGCGCGGGGAAAGGTATCGGTGGAGCTCTTCGTCGAACGACAGCGATCACAACCGCCGCGACTATGCCCGCGCCGAATCCGGCAGCCATGAATCGCGTACGAGCCGGGTAGACCGGTTGGACGGGAAGGCTCGGAGGATCGAGCACGCTGAGGCTGTGTCCCCCCGAATGGAACAGGCGAGAAGTCCGGCCCGTGCGACGCCGACGGCATTCCGAGTCGCTTTTCCAGCGCCGCGATTCTCTCTTCAAGGCGGTAAACCTGATCGGAGGCAATTACGCGCGTTGCCTGGGCCTGACTTTGCTGGCTGTACAGGTTGGCTTCCACGAACTCGGTTATCAGAACCTGCACGGTCTGCTGAGCCTTCAGGCGGTCGGAGTAGGCAAAGCTGACTTGGAACGACAAATAGTCCTGCCCGGCCGTTTCCACCCTGATTCGAAGATCGCGGGTGCGCATCCTTTCAATAACGTCCTCGAGTGGTGTCCGGGTGCGTTCCTTCTTGTATAGATCAAGATGTGGGTCCTGGATGATGTTCGAGAGTGAAGTTCGACTCAGAATTTCATTCTCAAACTGCACCAGGCGCTCAGTGAGGTTTCGACGGACATCCGGCGGCGTGGAATTCGTGACGGAGTGGAAGGTCATCTCGGCCTGCGAGACGTACCTCGGCGTAACCACAAATGAAATCGCAAGCCCGGCCAGAAGACCCATAACACCCAGCATCAGAGCCAGCTTCGGGAACGCCGGTACGGAGAGTTGCATCTTGATCGCTCCTTTCAAGAGATCGAAAATTGCGGACTGGCCCGGCGGCCTGTCCTCCAACAACGCCTCAAATTCGTCTCCGTAACGTTCCCGCCAACTCGCCGGATAGAGCCGGATCAGAAACCGCACCACGCGTCTCATGCGTGCCTGACCCTCGAAAGCCCCGTCTTGACGATCTGTTGAAGCGCAGCCAGTTCCCGCTGCAGGTGTTTTCTCCCGGAAGGCGTGATCGTGTAAGGCTGCCGCCGGTTCCTCGCGCCCACGGGCCGAATCCAGCCATGCTCTTCAAGACGCGTGATCGCCCCGTACAACGTGCCGGGACCAAGCCGGATACCGGCGAACGTCTCGATATCCTGCATCATCGCGTAGCCGTGTTTATCGCCTTCCGCGAGGCTGGAGAGAACGAGAAGCGTGGGGTCGGACATGATTATTACGTTATACGTAGTAACGTATCACGTACAACCCGCAAGCGCAAGCGCGGGGAAATCGGCACTTGTTCTTACTTAAACATCCGGAACAGCTTCGCCACCGGATCGAAAAACTGATCGACGACCCGCTCCTTCAGCGGAATAATTCCGTTGTCCGTGATGTGAATGCTCTCCGGACAGACCTTCGTGCAGCATTTCGTGATGTTGCACAGCCCGATCCCGTGCTTGTCCTTCAGATCGCCCACGCGGTCGTCGGTGTCGAGCGGATTCATCTCGAGCTTCGCCGTGTAAATCAGGAATCGCGGGCCGATGAATTCCTTGTGCAGGTGATGCTCGCGCAGCACGTGGCAAACATCCTGGCACAGGAAGCACTCAATGCACTTGTGAAACTCCTGCATCCGGTCAACATCCTCCTGGATCATCCGCCAGGTACCCGTCCGGAGAATCCGGCTTGCGCGGTTTGAACTTGCTTGATCTTTTTCTTGACTTCGAAGTTCCAGGAGACGTCCGTGACCAGGTCTTTGATCAACGGGAACGTCCTCATCGGTTCGACGGTGATGGGCGCATCCAGAGGCAATTGGCTTAAGCGCGTCATGCACATGAGCTTCGGCATGCCGTTGATTTCCGCTGAGCACGAACCGCATTTGCCCACCTTGCAGTTCCAGCGCACCGCCAGATCCTGCGCCTGATTTGCCTGGATTTCATGAACGGCGTCAAGCACGACCATGCCTTCCGTCACCGGCGTCGTGTAGTCCCTGAACTCACCGACTCCTGGAATCGCCGCGCCAAATCTGAAAGGTTGCCGTCGCCATTATTTCATCTCCTCGATAATCTGCTTCAGCTCGGCCGTCATCTCCGGCAGCGGCTCGCGCGTGAGCGACATTTACCCGTCCGGCGCCCGCCGAATGACAAGGTTGAATTTCGCCGCTTCTTCATCCTGTTCGGATAATCGTCACGGAAATGTGCGCCCCGGCTTTCTTTGCGCTCGATGGCGCAAGCGTGATGGCTTCGGAAACCGTGAGCAGATTGCAAAGATCGAGCGCCGTATGCCAGCCGGGATTGTATTCGCGATTACCCGGCACCACCACCTTCGGGCGCAGGGCTTTCAGTTCGTCGAGACCGGCCGAGCGCGCTCTCCAATTCTTCCTCGCGCCGAACGATTCCCACCAGGTCCTGCATCATGTCCTGAAGTCGTGCTGCACTTCATAGGGCGGACTCCGCCGGTGCGCTCGAACGGTTCGAGCGCCTGTCGCGCCGCCTCGTCCACCTGTTGCGGATTGATGCTCCCGGCCGCCGTGTTCCTTGGCAAACTCCGCAGCGTGCTCGCCCGCGCGCTTGCCGAAAACCAGCAGGTCCGAAAGCGAATTGCCACCCAGGCGGTTGGCCCCGTGCAGACCGGCGGCGCACTCACCGGCGGCGAAAAGCCCGGCACGTCCGACATCTGCGTCTCGCCGTCAACCCGCACGCCGCCCATCATGTAATGCGTGGTGGGTCCGATCTCCATGGGCACCTGCGTGATATCGATATCGGCGAGTTGCTTGAACTGGTGGTACATGCTCGGCAGCTTGCGCTTGATGTGTTCGGCCGCGTTGGGAATTTTTTCCTTGATCCACGCGATATCGAGGAACACGCCGCCGTGCGGACTGCCGCGCCCTTCGCGCACTTCGCGCACAATGCAGCGGGCCACGTGATCGCGCGTCAGCAATTCCGGCGGACGGCGCGCGCTCTTGTCGCCCGTGACATACCGCCAGCCTTCTTCGTCGTTATCGGCCGTCTGCGATTTGTAATTGGCCGGGATGTCGTCGAACATGAAGCGCTTGCCCTCGCTGTTCCGCAGCACGCCGCCTTCGCCGCGAACGCCTTCGGTCACCAGAATGCCGCGCACGCTGGGCGGCCATACCATGCCCGTCGGATGGAACTGCACGAACTCCATGTCCATCAGAGCCGCGCCGGCGCGATAGGCCAGCGACTGGCCGTCGCCCGTGTATTCCCAGCTGTTGCTGGTGATCTTGTAAGCGCGCCCGATGCCGCCGGTGCCGAGCACGATGGCTTTGGCCGAGAAAAGCTTGAAACGCCCGCGCTCGCGGTCGTAGCCGAACGCGCCCGTGACGCGTCCCGCATCGGTCAGCAGGTCGAGGATGGTGTGCTCCATGTGGACATCGATCCCCAGGTGAATGCCGTGATCCTGCAAGGTGCGGATCATTTCGAGACCGGTGCGGTCGCCCGTATGGGCCAGCCGCGGATAGCGGTGGCCGCCGAAGTTACGCTGCAGGATTTTGCCGTCTTTGGTGCGATCGAAGATGGCGCCCCAGGCTTCGAGCTCGCGGACACGGTCGGGCGCCTGCTTGGCGTGCAGCTCCGCCATGCGCGGGTTGTTCAGGTATTGGCCGCCGCGCATGGTGTCGGCAAAATGGACGCGCCAGTTATCGCGATCGTCCACATTCCCCATCGCCGCCGCCATGCCGCCTTCGGCCATGACGGTGTGCGCTTTGCCGAGCAGCGACTTGCAGATCAGTCCGACTTTGACGCCCGCCGCGGAGGCTTCAATCGCCGCGCGCAGACCCGCTCCGCCCGCACCGATCACGAGCACGTCGTACTCGAACTTCTGGTATTCGGCCATTAGAAGATTCTCCAGTCCGTCCAGATGCCCATCGAGCACATTCGCACGTAGAGATCGGCGAAGCCCACCCAGAACAGACTGAACCACGCGAACCGCATGTGGCGCGCGTTCAGGCAGCTGACGCAGTCATAGGCTTTCTTGCGAACCGGAGATTTCGAAATGACGTCGCTGATTCCGCCGATCAGGTGTCGAAGCGAATGGCATCCGAGCGTGTAGCTGCCGAGCAGAATCACGTTGATGAGTGAGCACGAGCGTGCCCACGCCCACGTGGAAGCCATCGTGCCACCACATCGCCTCCCACGCGTCTTTCGCGAGGAAGCACGATGAAGATCAGCGCGAGTACAGGAAGTAGCGATGAATGTTCTGGATGATCAGCGGGAAGGACGTCTCGCCGCGATAGCTCTTGCGCGGCTCACCGACCGTGCAGGTGGGCGGGTCCGCCCAGAAGGCTTTGTAATATGCGCCCCGATAGTAATAGCAGGTCAGGCGAAAACCACCCGGCGCCCAGAGGATCAGGAACGCGGCGGAGAAGGGCAGAAAGCCGGGAACCAGGCCGGCTTCGGGCCGAACCAGGCTTGAGCCGAACCGAACAGTTCGGGCGAATAGAAGGGCGAAAGATAGGGTCCGAACCGGTAGTGATCGCCTTGAAAAGCGGCCCACGTGGAGTACACGATAAAGGCGGAGAAGCCAAGGAATACCACCAGCGGCTGCACCCACCACGTGTCCGGGCGCGAGGTCGCGCCAAACCGCCCCTGAACGAGCGGCACGTCAATCTGTGGCATAAGAGAATCAGTTTATCCGACGCTCTTTGTTGGATGCCGAAACGGCGCACTGTCCGTACCCGGACACTAATTTCAGGCGACAGGCGTCGAACGCAGCGCGCGACTGCTTAAGAAGCCGCCTGATGCCGCTCGGTGCGAATCCTTCGGCCCGTAGGTCGGGATTGACGACGCTGTCGCGCTCGGTCTCTGCGCCGCTCGGTAACGCGCCGCCGGGCATGTGGTCGCGGAAAATCCTGTTTCGCAGACGCGTGAAGCGCGGATGAATCGAAGGCCGTCGAGCCGCGGATCGATATCCATCATGAACAGATAGGGTGAGTTCTCCGCGGCGGCTTTTTCGAGTTCTTCCAATGCCTGATCTGGCGCCCCAGTGCATCGTAAACGAAAGCCAGCGGATATGCATCCACATAGTCGATCCGGCGAAGATCTTCGAGATCTCCCAGGATTTCCGCCGCCTCGTCTTTGCGCCCGTGCGCGCAAGACACCGCGCTTCTTCCGCCCGCAGCCGCGCGAAATCCGGAGACATCACGCATGCGAGCCGGTATTCGATCAGCGCCTCGTCGAGCCTTCCCGCGAACTCCAGCGCCTGCGCGCAATGCGAACGGCCGAGTGAAAAATAGGGATGGAGATCGAGCGCTTTCTTTCCGCACGTCACCGCGAGTCGAACTCTCCCCGGCAGCATCGGACCAGGATTTCGGCCGCCGGCAATATCGGCCAGAGCCCGTCGACCGCGTACGCTTGGGCCAAAACCTCCAACGCCTCGTCGAACCGTTTCATGGTCGCGTAGAGAACGGCCAGCCGGATGTATACTCCCGCGGTTCTGGGATTCTCGCGCTGGCGCGAGAATCAGTTCCGATTCCGCTTCCTCGAATTTCAGCTCGAAGATATGCAGACCCTGCGCGCGATCGCCGCGCAGGTCCGGCGTCATACCGCTTATTCGACAGCCCGTTCGTGCGCTTCGCGAAATGTCGCGTACATCTCGCGGAGGCCCCGCATCGCGAAGGTGGCCAGCATCAGGTAGCAGCGCGAGATGCCCTCGAAAGCGCGAAAATCCGTGTTGCTTCGGTGCGCGGCTTCCTGGAAGCAGCGCAGCGCCTTCTCAAAACCTTCACGGGTGTGGCGCTGCCAGTAATGCCAACCGTTCCGAATGAGATCTTCGGATTGGGGCACGTCCAGCCGGTAGCCCAGTTTCGGGTGATAGCTGATCCATCCCCCGTATTCCTTCAGCGCTTTCTTGACCTCTCCGACCGTTACGGCTACGGTATGCCGCGAGACGAAAATTCCGTGCCACGCTTCGCCGATCATCTCGGCGTAGTCCACGCAACGACCGCTGCTTTGAATCAGAGCGCGCAGTGCGTGTAACGCCTGCGGTCTCAGTTCCAGTGCAACTCCATCCCGAAGCAAGCTGAGGAGCTTCGGTGTCAAGGCAGAAAGGTCCGAACGCAATTTGGCCGACAGAGGCCCGCATGGTTACAGTCTCCCTTGAATTTGACGCTATTTTGACTCCCGATCGAACAGGACTATATCACAGCTAAACGGGGAAAAGGAAGCTTGGCTGACAGCGTGGCTGTCAGGAAGAACTCCTGGCTATTTAACTTTCGGCCATTTCCACATCGCGATTACAGTCGTTTACAATTTGACGCTGTTTTGACGCGCAACTTCCGGACTATCTCGATAGACTCTTTTCGAACAGGTTAATGGTCGCCCGATTGCAGCCACATGCGCTGGAATCGAGTTCGTTTCGTACGTAACTGGAGAGGGAGATCCATGGAGTTCAGAAAGATCGTAGTTCGCGAAGATTCACAGTTGCTTCGTTGTTAGCGCTTGGCGGGCAGTTGTTGATGGCCCAGTCGGCCGGAACTTCGGGCCTCGCCGGAACCGTGACGGATCCTTCGGGCGCTTCCATCCCGAACGTGACCGTCACGGCTCACGCTAATACCACGGGCCAGGTTCGCACCGCGACTACCGGCGCCAATGGCAGTACCGGTTCACTTGTTGCAGCCCGGCGACTACAAAGTCCGGTTTTCGGCGAGCGGATTCAAGACTCGCCGAGGTCGGCTCGGTGACGCTGAACGTTACGGAGACGCCGGAGTTGGACCGCACCCTCGAAGTTGGCGCGCAATCCGAGCAGGTTACGGTGGAGGCGTCGGCCGAAGCACTGCAAACGCAGAGTTCGACTCTGGGAACTACGGTGGATTCGAAAGCGGTGGTCGAGCTGCCCCTCAGCAATCGCAACTACACGCAGATTGTCGGTCTCTCCGCGGGCGTGAATGGCAGTGTCAATAATGCGACCACAGTTCGGCAAGGCCACCCAGGATTACAGCGTGAATGGCGCCGATCCGGGCCAGAACAACTACCAGATGGACGGCGTGGCCATCAACAACAGCGCCAACAGCGGGAGTTCCAACGATTCCGGCATCTACGCGGGAATCGGGATTCCAAATCCGGACGCGATCCAGGAATTCAAGATCCAGACCTCTACCTACGACGCCAGTTACGGGCGGAACCCCGGCGCCAACGTCAACGTGGTTACCAAGAGCGGGACCAACACGTTTCACGGCGGCGTTTGGGAGTTCTTTCGCAATGAGGACCTGAACGCCAATTCGTTCTTCGACAACGCTGACGGCGGCGGTAAACAGCAAATTCTGCGCCAGAACCAGTTCGGCGGCGACATCGGCGGACCGATCAAGAAAAACAAGATATTCATATTTGGCGACTATCAGGAGACCCGCCAGCTCAACGGCGTGGCCGGCCAGGGCGCCAGTTCATTCTTTCGAGCCCCCGGTACCGGCGGGTGATCGCTCCACGCCAGGCTGGCTGGCGGCGTTTGGAGCAGCCAATTGTCCGGCGAACCATCCCGGGAACCCGGCCTACTCGACGGCATTCGCCTTTGCCGGACAGCTGCAGGTGGCCTGCGACGGATCCAATATCAGCCCGGTGTCCCTGGCGATGCTCAATCTGAAGCTTCCCAACGGCAATTACTACATTCCGACCAATACCACGGGCGCGTATCAAAGCACCTTCCTGAGCAGCCCGGCTGTGTATCACGAGCACCAGTTGATCACGAACTTGGATTATTTGATTAACAGCAAGAACACGTTCTCGGCCAAGTATTTCTACACGCAGGACCCGCAGCTTGCTCCGTTCAATGGAACGGGCTTCGCACCCGGCGTGACCCGATAGGTACTCCGGTAAGTAACTACTACTCCAATACGAATGCCGTTCTGCGGCTCACGACGATTGTCACCAACACGATCGTGAATGAAGCCCGCATCTCCTTTCAACGCAACAACGCGGTTGGGAGCGATACCACTCCAGGAACACCGCAGGGGGTTGGCCAGACGCCCATCGTTCCCACGGAGCACGAGCTGCCGGTCACGATCATCACCGGAGCATTCGACATGTTCGGGACCCTGGCGCCCGATGTCAGCCCCACCAATCAAATGCAAGTTGCCGACCAGCTTTCCTGGTCGCACGGCAAGCACACCATTCGCGCCGGCTTCGAGGCTGGAAGGCACTCGCTGGCCGATTTCCTTCATGGGTCTTGAGAGAGGCTTCTTGTTCTACCTGTCCTTCGCCGACTGGCTGATCGGACGAGGAGGGTGCGCCCCAGGCAACGCCACGTGCAGCCCTGCAAATCCGGGCAATACCACTGGGTCGATTTTCGGCGATCTCACCGCATGTTTGTTCTGCGTGCGCAGCGGACCCACCGGCATCATTCACAACTATGGGGAGCACAATTACAGCGCCTTCGTGCAGGACGATTACAAGGTCAGTTCGCGATTGACCATCAACCTGGGCGTTCGCTGGGAATTCGACGGTACGTACAACGACAAGTACGGAAACCTCACCAACGTCTGGCCCAACTTGATGGGTACGGTAGCAGCGCCCACCGCGCCTTCAACCTCCGGCCCTGGTCTAGTCGGATACGTGGTGCCCAACAATTTTGTCGCTCACTACGGACAACCCCCGGCGGGAGTCACCATCAATTCCAATGGCACGCCCATCTCGAGCCATCCTCCGCTCAGCAATTTCGCTCCGCGCATTGGATTTGCGTGGCAGCCCACGGATAAAGGGACATTTGGTAATACGAGGCGGGTTCGGCCTCTTTTACGATCGCATCGCCGGGGACCGGTTCGTGCACGGCCTGGAACAGGGCTATCCTTACTCGATCACGTTGGATTATCCGTCGGCCAATAAATACTTACAGCAACGTGAACCCCTATCCAACCACGCCTCTGAGCTTCCCTGCTCGCTGGTACAACACCGCCACTCTCACCGGCTCTGCCCTGGATCAGGCGTTCCTCGATCCGGATATCCATACGCCGCTGGTCCGCCAGTACAATATCAACATTCAGTATGAATTCGCACCCAAATGGATACTGGAAGTTGGCTATGTGGGATCGAGCGGAATCAACCTGGTGGATACCTACCACGTATACAATGTCGCCGGGCTGGCAAGCCCGAGCAACCCGATCAATGGCATAACCACCAACACGGTTGCCAACGTCGATGCCCGAGTACAGTATCTGGGCTACATATCGGGGGCTTGACGGGCACCGCATTTGATGGCAAGTCGAACTACAACAGCCTCCAGGTGACCGTCCGGAAGCAGTTCTCCCATGGCTTCACTATGCAGGGATCGTATACCTGGAGCAAGGATCTGGGCGATATGCAAAGTGACGTCGCCAACGCGAATTCCGGCGAACAGCGGTGACCCGACTAGCCTGTCCCAGCAGTATGGGCCGGTTTGGTTCAGTCATCCGCAGCGGTTCATCATCAACTACGCCTATGATCTACCCTTCGGCAAACACGACGGCGCCTTGGGATATCTGCTAAGCGGATGGAACGTGGGCGGTGTCACCACAGTTCAGGATGGCACTCCGCTGACCATCACCGACGCTACCGGCGGAACGATTTACGGCGCTGGCGTTTCCCGCGCCCAGATGTGCCCTGGAGCCACCTATGCTACCGCCGCGACCCCGGGAGGGATCGAGGCGAGACTGGGCGGCGCCAGCGGCGGTCCTGGGTACATCAACACAAGCGCGTTTTGCAGCGCGGATCTGCCGCAGATCGGAAACGGAACCGGCTATGGAAATTCCGGAGTCGGCATCCTTCTGGGCCCTGGCAATTTCAACTTCGATTTTTCCCTGATGAAAACCACGCGGATCAAGGAGCGACAGAGCGATCATATTCCGGGCGGAAGCCTTCAACCTCTTCAATCACCCGCAGTTTGGCAACCCGGCGACTGCGGTCTCGACTCCGGCCACCTTCGGCCAGATCACCACTGCGGGCAGCCCGCGGATCGTGCAGTTTGCGCTGAAGTACAACTTCTAAAGGTTGCACAGGCTTCGGCCTGTGTGGGCCCGGCTTTCTTCGACGAAGAAGAAAGCCGGGCCTTTTTGCATGTATGCTGGTTTATTGAAACTCATTCTGCTCCTCCTCGCGACCCTGTCCGGGCTCTGCGCTCAGTCCGGCGACTGGCCAATGTATAACCGTGACCCGGCCGGCACTCGTTATTCTCCTCTTACACAAATCAACACCAGGAACGTCGCGAAGCTGACGATGGCCTGGTCCTACGCGTTGAAATCGGAAGCAACTGGCCGCGGGGCGCCCAGGGCCAGCGGTTCCGAAGCCACTCCCATCGTCGTCAATGGAGTGATGTACCTGCCCGCGGCCGGGCGTGTCGTTGCCTTGGCAGCCGGAATCCGGCAAGGAAATCTGGCGCTATGAGTTGCCTTCCGGGTCGCCCAACAACCGCGGCGTGACTTACTGGCCCGGCGATCGGAACAATCCTCCGCGGATCTTATTCACCACCGGCCACATGATGGTGGCGCTGAATGCCACGACCGGGAAGGTCGATCCCGGCTTCGGCAAAGAAGGCCAGGTGGATCTCGTGGTTCCTTATAATTCCCCTCCGACCGTTTATAAGAACATGCTCTTCGTGGGCGCGAACGTGCCGAGATCAACGCTCCGGGCTTGCCGGGCGACACCCGCGCCTATGATGCCCGCACCGGCGCGAAGGTGTGGGAGTTCCACTCCGTGCCAAGAGCCGGTGAACCAGGTGTTGAAACCTGGGGAACAACCCGAGAGCTGGAAGGATCGCACCGGCGTCAACAACTGGGGATTCCAGATGACTGTCGACGCGCAACGGGACATCTTATACACGACTTACGGAAGCCCTGCCAGCGACTTCTATGGCGGCGATCGCAAAGGCAACGATCTTTATGGCAACTCCGTCGTGGCGCTCGATGTGAATACCGGCATCAGAGGTTTCAAGGCTATTAAAATGCACTAGAAACACCGTTTACACTTATGCAAACGACCGCGCTGGGCTTATGCATATTATTGTTAACGGTACGCTTATGACAGCAAGCAAGAAGAAGGGGAATCGGGGAAAATGAAAAAGTCAAAGAAAGTAATGAATTACACAATTCGCGTAGTTATATCACTGCCTTTAATTCCATTTGTTTTTATTATTCCAGTGTTGGGTTATCTTGATGATAATTGCCACGCCTGGAGCTGCTCGATTACCCGCAGAGCCAGAAACCTAACTTATTGGCTTAACAAAAAATTCCCGGTTAAGGATGTAGACCAATGAAAACCAAAATCCTAGGCGACCGTGAACCCTGGCACATCGTCGCAGCTCATAAAGCTGTTGACATGCACCAATCTACTAACTATTATACGGATAAGCCGCGAATCTACACCGTGGCTTATCGAGGCAAGAAAACCCTGGTTGAGGTTGTCAACCGTAAATGCTCAGTTACCGCTACAGTGCTAGCCGGGCATCGGGAATTAGTGGGGATTAGGGGATGAAGGAAATCATAGAGAAAATAATCACCGACATCGAAATCCATAAGGACAGGAAGTATTGCGCCAATATCCATCAGACTCTTAGGGATGATGGTTACGTGCCTTCTATTTGCAATTTTATTCGTTCGGTTAGGCCGGTAAAAATAACAAAGCTGATTGCCTACATCCGCGACCTTGAAAATAAACTTGATGCCGCGCTAAAGGAAAATGAAAAGTACGCACATGGGCAGCACACACGGGGGAGAGAGAGTGAGCAAGCAAACACAACAGAAAAAAACGCTAACAATCGAACGGCTTGATGACTGCCCTAAATGCGGTCACGGTCAGGCGGCAGTTACCACGTTTGGCCAGGATGATTTTCTTTGGTCTGGCGACCAAGTTACATGCATGAAATGTGGTCACTGTGGCGAAATTGACATTGATGGTTCAGGCGCGTGGGTTGAGTGGGACGCCCAGGAGGAAGCAAAGCATGTATCTGACAATTAAAAATTTATGCGACATCTGTGATTTTATGGGTATATCGACCCAGACGGATGATTGCGCAGATATGACCGCTGAAGTGTGGATCGGTGAGGGTGTTATCAAGGGTGATAACGGCGAACCGGATTACCACGGCCTGATTGCACATTGTGCAGAGTATCCCGAAGAAGGCGCTATCCCGCTGGAGGAAGCAAAGCATGAGTAAGTACAGCGAACTATCAGACCTTGAAATTAACAAGCTTGTAGCAGAGTTCGATAACAAAGGCGCAGCAACAACTGAGTCCATGCCTCCTCCAGACTACTGCAAAGATCCGTCAGCAATGTGGCCGATAGTGTGGCGTAACAATATCTCACTAATACATATGGGCAATTGCTACTCGTCGGCAACCACGGACGCAAAAAAATACATAAAAAGAGGCGTTCAGGTTTCATCAATTGAAGTTATGCCTTTTCGAGCGGCGGCAATAGTCTATCTCATGATGCAGGAGCAACAGCATGACAGATAAATTAGAAGCACTTAGCAAGCCTGTTGCGGTGATGTACGCAGATGGTGATGTTCTAAACAAGGCGCAATGCGGGAATGTATTTGATATTTGTTGCCAGGCGCAAAGCTCGCTCTACTCGCAAGAGTACGTGACCGCACTGCTTGATGAAAACCAGCATTTGAGAGTGCGCGTTGCCGAAATGAAAGCCAAAGAAGAAGAAGCCCGCACTAAGTTGATCAATGATACGTGGGACAGCATACCCGCGTACCAGCCACCAAAACACCACGGCAGGGGAGCATAGCAATGGATGAATTCGAAGCATTGAAAGCGGCAGCATTGGCCGCTACGCCGGGGCCGTGGTTTGCAATGGAGGATGACTGGCGTGATGGAGAGGACTCGCTGATTACTTGCGAGTTCAGGGAAGGAATGACAGCTATCGCAAAAATCGATGGGGGCGGCTCTGAGTCTGGGTATGACGATCCTTTCAAAAGTGAGCAGCAGGCTAATGCAGCATTCATCGCCGCCGTTAGCCCTGATGTGGTGCTCTCACTGCTGGCAGCGCTGGAAGAGGGTGCCAAAGCAAAGGCCGATTTCTGGCTGTAAGGGAGGCGAAGAGCGTGCCAGTGGCTTCATGTGAAAATTGTTGGTCATGCGGAAAGTTCTTCACCTACGAGCAGCGCTCGGAATGCGATGGGTATTGTCCGCACTGCGATTCTCCCGTTGATCTGGATGATGACGATGAAAACCCAGAAGAATGGAGTGAAACGATATCAATTGCGATATCTGCAATTGAGGATTTGCTGGAAACTGCGGACGAACACGCAGGTTGCTGGGCTGATGTACCAGCAAAATTGCGAGCGCTCACCGCCCCGCCTGCGCCTGCGGTGCCGGATGAAAAAACATTTGAGCAAATTGCGCAGGAAGTCGATGACGGGATAGGCGGATACTCAATCAGGGATTGCGTTGTAGCTGCGCGCTGGTGGAACGCCTGCCGCGCCGCAATGCTCAAAAATGAAAATTGACCTTTCGCTAATCCTCTGCATCTGCGCCTTACTCGGTGCCGCATATATCGTGGCGCTCTTATCATAATTGACAATCCGCTAATAAAGTAGTATATAACTCCTATCTACTATTAGCGGATTGATATCATGCGTTCATACAAAACTTTCACTTCAAAAGAAAAGGCCGAGATGTATTGCGCCGCACAAAATAAATGCAGTGATACTAAAATCATGGCTGCATATGATTGCGACGAAGACACATTGCTCAAGTGCTTGGATGATGTCTTTCTATCACTCCAAAAGCAACGCGGCTTTACTGGCCTCAAGCGCTATCCATAGCCACTCATGAAATCTGATATACTGCATCCAATAACCTTGAGGGTGCAAAATGGACAGTTTGAGACTTACACATCAACTCACGCGTACAGCAGAATATTTCACGTCAGCGACAAATGTTTGCATCTGGCGGAATGGGCCTTGACCAAAAGCACGATCGCATTTGGTGTCGAATTCGGCTACCCTGAGCACATCACGCCTGAAATGCTGCGTGACGCAGAAGAACGCCAGCCATCAGCAAAAGCAGCAGTATCCCGCATTCTGTCAAAAACTTGGCAGACCATGCCGGAAATTATCGAAAATGATGCGTCCGAGGATAAAGTAAACACACCTTGGGAGAAGGTCGTTAACAAAATAATGCGCCGCGCATTCCCTGCCATCATTGACGCTGACAAAAAGAATTTAATTAATCGCTATTCGGCGGTTATTATCCGGTTTCGTGATAGTCGCACCCTCGATCAGCCTGTTGATACCGCTGCACTGAAAAGGCAAAAAGAAAAGGCTATCGTTGGCTATACTCTCTGCATGGGAAGAACAGTTGCGACCCATTGAATGGGGCACCAACGAGTTAAGTGACGATTACGGCAAAGTTCTGATGTGGTCATTCAACGAAGCTGCAATCGGCGGTGAAAGCGACGGCGCTCCGGTAACTATTCGCAATATACACCACTCGCGCATTATTATTCTTGCGGAAGGATCGCACGATGGTAGTCATTCAAATGGCGTTCCACTGCTAAAAGCTGGCTTTAACTCGCTTATTGATATGCAGAAATCGCAGGGTGGCGCGGCTGAGGGATTCCTGAAAAACGCCAGTAGACAGTTGCATATTAATTACCCGGAAACCGTAACCGTTGATACCCTGATGAGAGCCGTTGGTGTCAGAGACAAAAGAAGAGTTAAAGTCAAAATTAAATGAAGATGTTGATGCTGTAAACTCTGCCATTGATGCTGCCATGTTCACATTTGGCGCAGATGTAACCCCACTATCCGTTGCAGCCGCCGACCCTACGCCGACATGGACAGTTGCCGCCAATGCTTTCTCTGCATCTGTGCAGTTGGCCTTTACCATCTTATTCGGCCAGCAGACCGGGCGACTTGCCTGGCGAGGCCGACGAAGACCAGACCGACTACAACATGCGTGGCGGCGCTCGTCGTGTTAATTTCGTTGATGGCGTAATCAAGGCGTTCGTGGATATGTTCGCCAAATACGGAATAATCGAATCAAGGGGCGAATATTTAATTAAATGGGATTCCCTGGTCGAGCCTGGCCCAATGAATAAAGCTGAAACATTCCTTAAACTTGCGCAGGCTAATAAGCTTTTCTTTGAATCAAATATGAAGCCAGCATTAACAATTGATGAGGGTAGACAGTCGGGCGGTTATGAACCACTCGGCGAAGATGAATTGCCAGAAGGTGCCAGGAAGAAACTCCGCCAGCGGATGACGTAACAGAATGATCGTCAATGCCATAAAGGCCCGCATTCCAGCGCCAAAATTGCCGAGGTCAAGGACAGACCCGGTAATGAGCGCGGGATTGTTGCGTCGTGCATTCAAGCAGATTAAAGCCAGATATTCAGCCATTGAGCGAGATGTCATTGCGTTATTTGAATCTCTGCCAGTAAGTCAGCAGGCAAGTAACGCCGTATCAGCAGACGAATTCAACTGGATTTATGACGTTGATGCCACCCGGCTAGCGATGACCAATGAGCGCATTATGGAGATTCTCGATCAGTGGTTGCTCGACGGGTATCAGCTTAACTTGCTGTGGATTGGCGGCATTACCGAAGAATCCTATCTGCAAGGAACCGGATTAGCTCAAAGCAATCTCGCGGCCATGAGCGTGACTTACTCAATCGAGCGGTCACTGTCGGCTATCCTGATGAGTCCGTCATACCGCAAGCGTATTGGTATCGCATATGCTCGCACATATGAAGACTGGAAAGGATTAAGCGATAAGGCTCGCGCTGATTTGGCGGGAATTATTTCCGAAGCGGTAGCTGCTGGCCGAAACCCGAAAACAGTAGTGACATCCATATCAGAACGCCTGGGTGTAAGCGAGATCTGCTGCTGAGAATATAGCTCCGACAGAAATCACTGGCGCTCTCAGGCAGGCAAGATGGGATGAGGCGGATGAGGCTAAGCGCGAATTAGGGCTTGAAACAGCTCTACTATGGATAAGTGCATTGATACCAACCACTCGCAGAACCCATGCAGCAAATCACAACGCGGTTTTAAGCACTGATTACGTCAGGGATTTTTACTCTAGAGATGGCAATAGATACCGCTGCTTGTGTTCGCAAACTGAGGTTATTTTGGTTAGGGGTAAGCATCAGATACCATCAAAGGTGCGCGAGGCTCTTGCTAAAGAGAAAGCTGATTGGGATGCGAAGTATCTTAACAAATAAGGAAGCAAAGATGTCAAAACTGAGTAAAGCAGTCATCGGATTAATCCTTTCCATGGCTGGCGCTGGTGCAATTACAACGCAATTCCTAGATGAAAAAGAGGGCAATAAATTAACTTCTTATCAGGATGGCGTGTTGATTTGGACAGTATGCAAGGGTGTAACACGCATTGATGGTAAGCCAGTTACCAAAGGCATGAAGTTTACCGCAGAGCAATGTGACAAGCTGAATAGAGAAGGTGAGGCCGCCGCTATTAAATGGGTTAAGGATAACGTCAAGGTGAAGCTATCCGATCCGCAGATAGCCGCTGTAGCATCATTTTGCTATTGGAATATTGGCGTAACAAAATGCAAATCATCAACATTCTGGCGAAAGCTAAATGCAGGAGATACGCCGGGAGCGTGCAAAGAGGATTAAAAGATGGGTTTTCGATCAGGGTAAAGATTGCCGGGTTAAATCCAATAATTGCAGCGGCCAAGTTATCCCGCCGTGAGCAGGAAGCGGAATTGTTATGTTGGGGTGTTGAATGAGGTATAAATCGATTTTAGTATTGGCGCTTTTAATTTGCTCGACTGTTTTCTGTGTTTATCAGATTTACATGCTTGGCTATGATAACGCCAATAAAGATGGCAGAAAAAATGGGATGCCGCACAGGTAGCCACGCTGTCGCTACAGCAACAAAAGCAACGAAAAAATTGACGAGGTCACAGAAGATGCAGAAAAAGAAATTCAACGCGTTCAGGCTGATGCTATTGCCGCTAATCATGCTGCTGACAGCCTGCGCGGGAAGGTCGCCAACTTACGTCAACGCCTCAATCCGAAACTGCCAGAGCAAGCAAGGCAGAAGCCAGCGCCGCAGATTTGCTCGCCGAGCTGCTCTTACAATCTGACAAAATGGCGGGAGAATTCGCAAGTTTCGCTGATGAAGCTAGAGCCAGGGGATTAGCATGTGAAAGGGCTTATGATGCGGTTCGGCGGTGAAATGAGAAAAGCCCCGGAATGGGGCTTTTTTATTGTGCCTGTGAGTCGGTAGTCACACTAACCGTCACGCCAGTAAGCAGCTTCCCGCTTAAATTCGGCGCATTGTAACTAACCGGCTCGATGTAGTGATTATTGAAAGCAAACAAAATTGGCTTTCCGCTGGTCATTTTCTTGTCAAGATAGCGCTCTGCATCGCTATCCGAAATACGGATGCTGATATCGTCGCCAGTTAGTTAAACCAGGGTGGCGCTCACTGGGGTAATTATAGTGTAGTCGTTCATTTGATTTCCTTTAGGGCATTTATAGTGTTTCAGATAACAATTGGTTAATTTAAAATCTTTTTGGATAAACTTACCATCAACACAAATTGATTTAATTATTGAGTTTGCATTTTCGGGTTGAATTGAATGGAAAAAATCACCGCCAACATGAGTTTCAGCTAATCCGCTTTGAACATCACGGTGCGCAAGGATAGTAAACATATCCTTACCTGGCTTTGCATCTAGCCATGATAAAAGCTCATACTCTGTTTTTTCTCCGTTAACTTCTTTTTTTACGCGCTTTGTGAAACCATAAATCAATGATTCACAATCTTTTTTCTTAAATACAGTATCAGCCCACGCGGGGCATCTTTGAAGTAATCGGTTGTCATTTGGTTTCCTTAAACTTAACTAAGATTGTGGCTTGCGCCAATATGTCTTTATCAGAATTATAAATAACAGTGTTATAATTCTTTCACGACCACGCCCGAACTGGTCACTAATTACCGGGCGGCCATTGACGATTTGCAGGGATAGTTCGATTTGCTCTTTAGCCAATTCGCTGATGATTTTGTCAATGGTTGGCTTGATATCGTCAACCGTTACATTCATGGTTATGTTTGCCATTTTTTCCTTACTTCCTTCTATGTTGAAAAATCCGTTGCGCACCTGATGCATAAATCTAATATTTTCATCTTCCATCATTTGTTTAAATTCATTTGCCACGCAACGATAATGCTCTGCCCGTGGCTTTTCATATTTAGATGGATTCCGAGCTGGATTAAATATTGGCCGCATGTTTCTGCGTATTGCTGCATTAATCTCATTAATTATTAACCAGGAAGCCTCACCATGGCTTTGATTAATTGCTTGGCCGATAAAGCCCTCGCGTGGCTTAATTCCTCGGCGGTGCATTCCTTAGCATGTTTCAAGCTGGCAGTTATTTCATCGCCAACAATATACCGCTTTCCATCCATGATTACGCAATCCCCGGTATTAATTGGTTTGCATTCCTCGCAATCCAGGCCGTAGCCGAGATTTTTCCGGTTCTTGGATTGGTTCGCGCTTGGCAATGATTTTAAACAGCGTGGGATTTGAAATCCTAGCATCAGCGCCGCCAAATATCTCATCCTTTGCCACAGCTTTGCACATATAATCAAAGTTTTCAGCAAAATAACAGGCTTTGCTATTATGAATAATCTCAGTACACCACTCAGGCGCACCCTCGAAATCCTTCTCACTGCCTTTTAGGTATTTGAATTTCACTTTAAGCTCCTTGGGAATAATGTTTGCAGAACAGTGCAAACCAGCCACAGCAAGACAGCAAAAGCAAATACGCCATAGAATGGCAGGGTAACGAGCCACCATGACCAGTCGATATTGCCCGTCAGTTTCAGCGTTACAAAAATAAGGCCGAGAATTGACAAAATACTCAATGATTGTTTTTTCATTCATCCCCTTAACAAGAACCCGCCGTAGCGGGTTGTATTAATTATTCTACAGCCTCAAGCTCAGAACCGGAAAACCAGTTATCAACTGCGCGGCCATCGGCAGCTTTGTAGTGAATGTAATACTGATTGTGTGATTCCAGGTATTCCGCGCGACCTTTAACAAAGCCACATTCGCCGGAAATGGAAATCGTTACTTCTTGATCAAGATCAAAATCAAACATTTTATTTCCTTTGGTTTGTTGTCAAAAATGGTGGCCCCTACTGGACTTGAACCAGTGACCAAGCGATTATGGAGTCGCCTGCTCTAACCAACTGAGCTAAGGGGCCGTGTTAATGTGTGGTGGCCGGCGCTGATCCCGGCACATTCTGTTTTCGAGGAAGACCCTCATGGTTTTGAACCGCACCGCTGGGCGTCGCATCAGCCTGCGCATTCACCACAACGATAAGAGCATTGCATTATTTTTTATCTTGGCGTTGCAGCGTAACTTAATCACTACAGCCAATATACAATGCTCTTACCTGTTATGTTCCGGTTACCCCATCCGGAGAATGCACTGCTATCAGCAAAAGCGAGGAAGCAACACTCGGATTTAAAGAGCTAGGTTTTCGGTGCTTATGAAAGCCACTTACTAGGCGGTCGCTCTGTGATTCAATCTACTAAAGCGTTACCTTGTTGTCAACAGCTTTCTTAACGAAAAAATAGCAATCCTGCACCCAATGAAAAGCGCCACACCAATACCAAACAAGTAAGTAGTCAGGGTGATAGGCTTGCCATTGGCAATTAAGTAAACATTAAGGCATGCAAGCAAAAAAAGAGCAGCATCCATAACAAAATTTAACTTCTTTGACATGACTCCTCCGGGATTAGTATTTGCACTTTATTTTTTGCTTAAACGGTTTTTCCTCATGGGCAAAATTTTGGCTATCCACATAAAAGTTTTTTCTAATAAAATCATACATCTCTTCTTTTTCGTATCCGCGCCACTCTACATAGCTGTTCGCAAACTGCCGCACCTTAGCCAGGGTGATCGGCTGGCGCTCGCTGATAATCTTTGTCATGACTTCTAACTGGTTCATTCTCGCTCGCATATCTACCCACTAAATTAATATTGTTGACTTCAATCCGCTAATCTACTAACGTAATCATATCACAAACAAACGAGGGGTGTAGGACATGGCAACATTAGGGCAATTGTACAAAAGTAACGATACTGGCATCACAGTAAAGAAAACTTACATGGTGCCGTTCGATGAGCTGTACATTGATGAAGAAAACAATATTCGCAACGTTGACCAGGAGCACGCTGCAACTTTCCGTGAAATGTGGCTGGCTGGCGATATTCCTGACCCGCTGTTAGTGGAAATTATGCCTGATAACCGCTGCCGCATTGTTGACGGTCAACACCGCTTTGTCGGCGCACAGATGGCGCGTGAACTCGGATGTGAGATTGCGCGCATTGAGTGCAAGGATTTTAACGGCACCGAAGCAGACCGTTATTCAATGATGTTCAAACGCGCGCAGGGTAAGAAGTTGCTGCCGCTACAAGTCGCTAAAGCCTGTCAGAAAATGGAGGCATTCGGCCTATCACGCAAAGAAATTTCCGAGAAATTGGGCGTGTCGCCGTCTTACGTTGCTGCGCACATTGATCTTAACGATTGCAGTGATGGCCTGAAAGAGCTGGTAAAAGATGGCAAAACGTCATACGCAACAGCTAACGAAATTCAGCGCGGGTTTGGCATCAATGCCGATGAAAAAGCCGCTGAGTTGCTGGAGATAGCGCAGCAAGACGGCAAAGAAAAAGTAACCATGGAAATGGTGAAGAAAAGCAGCCATACTCCAAGCCGAAAAAACTCTTTGGCAGCAAGCAAGGTTTGCGTCTGGCTGAAATCATCAGCCATAGCCTGAATGGTGAGCGTGATAACTTCGCGATTGAATTATCCATGCAAGACAAGTTGGAATTATTCGATCTGATACAGGATTACTTAGCAGATGGCAAATCAAGCGATTGAGCGTGAAATGGCGGTTTGGGCGGGGTTTATTAAAATGATGATGGAGAAAAATAAATGAGCGAAGCAACGGATAAAGCGGTTACGGTGCTGACCGGGTTAGTTGAAAAAGCTGCCAGCGGTATTGATTCGGCAGTGGCGTTTAGTCAGGCGCAAATACCTGATGTAGTGAATGAGTTGTTGGTTTGGAACTCAACTGTTTCTATATTATGGCAAGTTCTTTCTGTTATTTTTATTATTATTTCAATTATTTTGGCTGTAGTATCATTAAAAGCCGATGATTCAGATATCACCAGTTTTGGCTTGCTTTTCTCGCTATTATTGATTGTTGGTTCTCTTGCTTTGCTTTTCAGTAATTTCGATTGGCTAAAAATCTGGCTAGCACCGAAACTCTATCTGCTTGAGTATGCCGCATCGTTAGTTAAGTAATAAAAAAGGGGCTTTCGCCCCTTTAATCATTTAAATTCATCAGTGCTGCTATCAAAATCTTGTCCCTGCGCTGGCGGGAAATCCTCATCAGCGCTTTTTTGTGCTTCTTCCTGCGTCATATTGACTGGCCCCATGTTAAAAAATCTGCGCTGCAAATATGGGCCTAGATAATCTTAACAAATGCCTTAAGGATTTTCACCTCTTCGCTTGCCAAAATCTTAGGAATGTCACCCGGGATATTCATCGGCGTAACCTCGCACAATCTGGATCATCTTTCATGCGTACAAATGACAACCTAGGCTTTCCGTTGGCCTGAGTTCCTACGCCGTAGCGGTCTGCAATTGTAGGAAACAAATCGTAAACCAGCCTAGCATACTCGCGATCATGCTTAATGCGCTCAAACATACCATTCATGAATTGCTTCATGGGCTTTGGTATACCAATACCGATTAACCCGCCACTCATCTGATCCCAAAGTGCTTTGATGTATGGCATCTGACGCCGAGCGGCCTCATCAAGCTTTATTTGCCCTTCGCTACCGTATGGGATGTGGGTTTTCCCATCCACCTTGAATTTTTTTATCTTTCGTAAATTAATTACGCCTTGATTCTTTTCCCAAGAATCAAAATTAATTGCCGCCCCTGATTGGGCGGCTTTGGTTAGGAATGACATCTGTTTCATGTCTAGCATGGCTTACACCTTCTTTTTCTTCGGTGTTTCGATTATAGCCCGGTTCCTGGTTTTCTTGTTCTTGTAATACTTCTACGGTTTCCGCCACGATAGATTGTGGCAATTCTGGTTCTGGCTGGCTTGCCAGCAGTGCATCAGGCTTCTGCTCAAGCGCCCATTTAGGCGTTACGTCGATTTCATTCTTACGCTTATCAGCTAGCGATGCGATGGCATTGATAACATCATTTACCGGGCTAACAACTGGCGCTGAGTAGTCGCCCATTTGCTGCTTTAGCAGCTTGTAAATCTGGCGGTCAGAGGGTTCAGAATAGCCAAGTTTGCGAATCTGATTGCGCAGAGTTTCGATATACTTATCATCCGAAAGGATATCCAAAAACTCTTGCCCGTTGATTGACAGTAAAGTCAATTCGTTACTGAATTTATCAATCAGGCGCGGCTCAAATTTCTGAATTAAAAACAGATGATACTGATCATCATCAGGCACGTTTTTAGGAATAACAATCATGCCTTTCAGCGGTTCGAATGGGTGATATTTAATTTTCTTGCTGTTTTCTTGAACGTATTGCAGTGCTTTTTTCAGACCATTAAGAGTTAAAAATGACATATCATGAACCTCATCAGTTGAGTTAATAACTAAATAAATAAACTTCAAACAAACAATCGAATCAACAAAAAAAGGGGCGCAGGACGCCCCTTGGAATAATCAGACCGCTGGAACCCATGCGTAACCGTTCCATGTCAATGACAAGGAGCTAGCAGGAGAAGCAAGCGCACCGGAAGAAACTCCGCTTGTGCCGCTCCAGTTAACAGCAGTAATCCCGCCGAGATCAGTAATAACTAGGTTGCCCACGTCTTTACGACCAAGCGGTGCAATGCTGATGGTGAACGTAGCAACTAAAGCCGGGTTATTTAAAACCTGAATTGTAGTGGCATCAGATTTTGCGGTAATCAGCAACGCACCAGCCGCAACAGGAATGACGGGAGCCAGAATAAGAGGTTCCTCAAATTCTTCGCGCTCATCATCGCAATCACGACGTTTATCGCAATCTCGGCGACATCATCGCGCCGGAATCGCGATCACGCTCACGGCACTTGTCACTTTCCAAGAAAATGGAAGTCCCTGCACCTTCACGCCCGCCGCACTCGTCTTTGTAGCACTCGTCTTTAATACGAATAGTCATAACTTTTTCCTCAGTTATTGGGGGCCGAAACCCCCATAATTAATTAACCGAAAGCGCTGTTTTCAGCAGCAAAGTTGTGACTTTCGTTAATCGGAGAGCCATTGATCACGCTGCCATGGCCGTAATGACGGCGTGGGCCGCATGGGGCTTGAGTGTGGTTGCCATATGGCTGGCCGAAGCGCAGTTCATCGTCATGCCATTTAACCTGAGATGCCAGGATGTAATCTTCGGTTTTTTGCATGTCGTTCAACTGTTTCTGCATGTAGCCAGACTTCATAACCAGTGCGGTCTACTGCGCGCATGTGATCAACGTGCTGATCGCTGCAACGGTTGTGGTTAGTCCACACGGCCCACACAACAACGATAAACGCGATGAATGCCAGGATGCCCCAGCCTACAGCCATGCCACCCGCGCCACCGCCGTAACCACCGCCATAACCGTAGCCATGTGGGTGATAGTCGTGGTCGTGGTGCTCGATATTAATGCCTTTGTCTTCAGTCATTTGATAATCTCTCTTCGAAGAAGATGTTGTGATTTCGTCAGATAACATATCTGAGTCCTTTTAGAGCAACGCAATAACTGCGCCAGATAAGTCTGATACAATCACGCGACGATAAATAGACGAAGGCCAGAATGTTATGGATCGGCGTTACTGTCCGTGTTGCGGCACGTTGTTAACAAAATGCCCAGAATGCGGAGAGTATTTTTACTCCGTCAATAGTGGGCATGTTTTATGTAAGCCAAGGTGCAGGACGCGCAGATCAAGAAGATTGAAGAAAGGACAAGACAAATCAGAAAATGTAACGGGTAGGCGTTACATCAGGTTGAAAATTTAATTTATTCACTGTGGTATCTGGAAAACAGCGAGGTTCGCTAAGTGAAAAGAAAACAAGTCAACATCATTAACGTCATCAATGCTGAAAGCAATATCAGTAAGCAAACCATTGACGGTAAAGAGCACTACGTGGTTAAAAACGTAGTGCCTATCATTGATGATATCGTGATGAATGGCATTCTGTACCAGAGGGATGAAATCGGAAAGTCATATAGCAGCATGAACAATAAATTCATGCCGTATAATCACCCTCGGGTAAATGGTCAGTATGTTAGTGCTTATGACCCGAAGGCGGTTAATGATTTCCACGTTGGCGCGTGGGCTGAGAATGCCAGCAAGTCAGGCGATAAGACCTTGGTTGATATGAAGGTCAACATTGA
>CAWBGW010000037.1:0-25575 GCA_963788345.1 uncultured Acidobacteriota bacterium
CTGCCAACCCCTCAAACACCTTTCCTCGCACACCGTGCCCAACCTCACTCCCGCCCCAGACTTTCCCATCCCACCGACCCCACTCGACCCCTTCCCAACCGCATGAGTCCCTCAATCCCGAGTCCGGTTTCCTGCTACTGGCTACCGGCTATTCCCTGTTCCCTCGGTCCCTCGGTCTCTCGGTCCCTGCCTTTCCGTTCCCTGCTTTTATCAACCTTCCCCGTCCGCCAGCGTCTAACTTTCCGAGCCCTGCGGTCTTACTTCTTCGGAACGGCCTCTTCGACTCGGCGTTTCATTCATTGTTTCATTCGGCATCAATTTAGCTGTTTCGTAGTGCATGCCTCATTGCGAAACTCGCCGTTCATTGCTGTCCTCTCCCTTTTTGCATCATTGCTCGCCCATCGGCGCGCGCCCGGCCCCGCTTGCTGTAGCCGCGGCCATACATCTTCGTGTGCTGTATCTTTGGCCAGTCGTCTTATGATGGTGTTATCGCTCATTCCGTTCGATTCGCTCAAGCCGCGCGGTCCACTCTTCCATTTGGCTTTTTTCTTTCCAATAGCAGTCATTCTGTTGCCCACGACCGCAACTCTTCTCAAATTCGAGGGTCTCTCAAAAGAAAGGGTCCAGGACCGCTCCTTATGAAAAATTCGCACTCGCTCCCCCTGTGTGTCTGGCCAGTCTATGCCTCTGTTCCCGCAGCGTCCCTCGCACAGCACGCCGCACCCGCCGTCCGCATCGTCAGCCCCGTCGACGACAGCCAGCGCGTCACGCTCACTCACACCGTCAATCCCCTCGCCAACGCCGCCAATGACCGCGGCGCCGCGCCCGACGGCATGGAGCTCAATCGTCTGCAACTCTACTTCAAGCGCACTCCCGCCCAGGAGACCGCGCTCCGCGACCTCATCCAGCAGACCGATACGCCGGGCTCGCCCAGCTACCACCAGTGGCTCACCCCCGATCAGTTCGGCGCGCAGTTCGGACCCTCCGACCAGGACATCTCCACCATCGAATCCTGGCTCGGCAATCACGGCTTCACAGGCATCAGCAATTTCTGGAACACCGTCATCAGCCAGTTGCCCGCGGTGTCCATCAAGGGTTACATCCCCGAGCAGCCCTGGAACAACAGCCAGTACGGCTTGAACATCTTCAACCAGTACACCTCCAACGGATTGACGACGCTCACCGGCGGAAGCGGCGGCGCCAGCAACGCGGCAGTCTGCTCCAGCTCCTATAGCACCACCACTGGCGCATGCACCGGATCGCTCTCAGGCTATTCCAAGCCCTCATGGCAATCCGGAACTGGCGTGCCCGGCGACGGCGTGCGCGACCTGCCCGACGTTTCGCTCTTCGCCGCCAACGGAGCCAACAACAGCTTCTATCCCATCTGCGCCACCGACGGCGACTGCCAGACCGCGGGCCTCGGCGCCGGCGGCGTCGTGCAGATTTTTGGCGTTGGCGGAACGTCTGCCTCTTCGCCTGCCTTCGCCGGCATCATGGCGCTCGTGGTTCAGAAATACGGCCGCCAGGGCCAGGCCGACAACATCTTGACGCGTTGAAGTCTCCAGCACCCTGCTGCCTTCCACGATGTCACCCACGGCACTAACTCCGTGCCCTGCGAATATTCGCCGTCCAGCCCCAACTGCATCTCCGCGGGCACCGGCGCTGCGATCGTAGGCGGCGTTACCGAAGCGAAGGAGCCCGGGCACCGGCACCACGCCCGACTACAACGCTGCCGCCGGTTACAACCTTGCCACCGGCCTCGGCACCGTCGACGCCAACACTCTCAGTGACATTCACCTATAACGGAGATAACAACTACGCAAGTGAGACGTTGACCACCGGCCAATATCCGTTCGTGGTCGTCGCCGGCTCCAGTCTTACTCCGTCTGTCACCACTGCCAGTCTCAGTGGCGCTATCTCGCCCAACTCCACCCTCATCGTGAGCGGAACAGTTACGGGCAGCGGAACCACGGCGCCAACGGGCTACGTCCTCTTCTTCTCCTCCGGCTATGACCTCGGCGTGGTCCCGCTTACACCCGCCACGGGCGACGTCTCCACGTTCTCTGCGACCATTACCAGCCAGGACATCCTGCAGGGAGCCAATTTCATCACCGTTGGCCAGTACCTCGGTGACACGCGCTACGCGCCCTCTGAATTCACGTTCAGCAGCCCCTTACAAAACCCGCTCTCCGACTTCACGCTGGTGCCCAATACCACCCTCGTGCCGGTCAACATCAGCGCGGGAGCGTCGAGCGGCACGGTCACCATCAACGTCGCCTCGGTCAACAGCTTTAGCGGCAATGTGAACCTGACCTGCAAGGCCACGAGCCCCGTTACCTGCTCCATCACCTCACCAGTGGCGCTGAGCAGAGGTAGCAGCGGCACCTCAACGCTTACCATTAACGCACCGGCCAATACGCCTACCGGCAGCTACGACGTTTCTGTTGTAGGCGCCGACGCGGCCACGGGCGAGTTTGTCCATACCCTGTCGATAACGGCAAGCGTGAGCGCCTTCACGCTTACAAACGGTGGCAATATTGTTGTCGTCCAGGGCGCTACCACCGGTAACACCTCCACAATCGCTGTCACTCCCGCGAGCGGATTCACTGGCGCCGTGAATCTCTCCTGCGCTGTAACTTCGGCTCCGGCAGGCGCAACCAACCCCGTCACCTGCAGTACCGCGAACCTCAATCCAGCCTCGGTCAACATCACCGGCGCTGCAGCCCAAACATCCATCCTCACCATCAACACCGACTCATCCACTTCCATCGGCGACTATCAGATCACGGTCACCGGAACCTCGGGGAGCATCACCTCCTCAACGACCCTGTTCGTGACGGTAGACCTGCCGCAGGACTTCGCGGTCAATAAACCTTCTCCGCCTCCCATCACAATCAACCAGGGCGCAACCGCCGGCAACACCTCCGCGATTACTGTCACACCTTCTGGCGGCTTTACGGGAGTCGCTCTCGGCGGGCCGAACAGTAATAACTCTGGGAATTCGCCGCTGAACGAAATTGGGGCAGTGTCAGGTTTTTCGGACACATCCACTCCCAATCCGATGGAGAGGACTTTTGTGGTTTCGGCACCCAACTTATATGTCTACCGTTTGTTTGGCAAAAGGGTGTGATCACCGCGCTGCCCACGCTCGGTGGGAACAATGCCTCAGGCGGCGGGATCAACAACCGAGGGCAGGTGGTTGGGCAGTCGGAGACCCCCAACTCAGATCCCTGCTCCCGGCTTTCCTGCAGGTTGAGGCCGTTCTGGGCAGGATGGCCAGGTTCAGGAACTCCCTCCGCTCCCCGGTGACGCTGATGGCGGTGCGGCGGCGATCAATGACAACGGACAGGCGGTCGGCTTCACCGGTTGTGTGACCGGCGATATTCACGCCGTGCTCTGGCAGCACCGTTCGCCGTTCGACCTCGGTAACCTTGGAGGCGTAACGGGCAACTTCGCCTTCGATATCAACACCCGAGGTCAAGTGGTCGGTCAGTCCGACCTGTCCGGCGACACAACCCATCACGCATTCCTGTGGACGAAGGACGATGGTATGCAGGGATCTCGGTACGCTCCCTGGAATTCCTGGGAGCCTCGCGAACGGGATTAACAACAAGGGCCAGGTGGTTGGCTTCTCGGACGATTTCAACGGGAACACTGTCGCGCTCCTCTGGCGGAACGGCGTGATGACAGACCTGAACACCGTCATTCCTCCCAATTCCCCCTTGTTTCTGTTGGAAGCATTGAGCATCAACGATCGCGGACAGATCGCGGGATTCGGGCAGCTCTCCGACGGCGAACATCGTGGTTTCCTGCTGACCCCGTGCGACGACCAGGAGGGCGCTGATAAGGGCTGCGGAGAAGGCGGAGGCTGAAACATCGCCGCAATTGACCATGGTCTGTGCAGGGTTCCTGGTTGCATGGGAAGCATCCAGAGCGCCAGCGGAGACACTGATTGGGCTGAGTGCCCATCTTGTCGGGGTACTGGTTGGGAAGGCGCGGTATGGTGTGGTCTGTGCAAGGGTGCTGGTTGGTTGTTTGTTCGTCCACACTAACTGGCACGGCGCAGCCGCCATTGTTTTTCTCAAAGAACTGCACTACGGCGTGCTGAAATGTAGGCTGGTAAGGGGTGGAGTGGTGGTCGCCATCACATTCGGCGGAACATGCCGTTGGGATTTCTTTGAGTAGCCCCTCGACCCTTTGATTGGCCACGTCCGCCTTCCCGTTGAGTATTAGGAGTGGTATGTCTACTTTTCGGAATGCCTCCGCAGGCCAGGTAGGTGCGACGGCACCGCGAATAACAGCCGCCAGAACTTTTGGATCAGCTCCCGTGGCCCGAGCCGCAATGAGAGTCGCGGAAGCAAGGTGTCCAGGAACGATTTCTCCCTGCTCTAAAATTTTTGCCCCCTCCTCTGCCCACACCTGACGCGTAATCGGGCGAGGCACGGAGTCTGGAACGGGCCAATCTTTGGGAAATTCGAAAACGCCGTCCCTGAGAGCGTAGTCTCCAATCCCAGCGAGAATGGCAGACTTTACCTGGGGCGGGTGCAACATGAGCAACCGCGCGGTCGTGCCAGCCCCCATTGAAAAGCCGATCACGCCAACGGAATCAAGGTGGAGATGGTCAATAAGGGAGATGACATCCCGCGCCATCGCTGAATCTTCATAGGCGGTTTTCTCCCTGGGTTTGTCAGAAGCTCCGAAACCACGCATGTCCGGTAGAATGGTGCGAGCACCCGCAGCCAGTAGTGAGCGGACCACGCCTGGCCTTCCTTCGAGGGGAGGATTCGGTAGGGGAGGCGCTGCCCCAAAGACTTCTCGGAACATCGCCTGCCGTTTTTCCAGTATCGGAAGAATGCGCTCGAAATCTCCGAACTGGCCCAGGCCATCAGTCCCAAATCCATGCCAGTAAGATGACCGCTGGCCCTTCACCCTCATCATGATAGGCGATTCGGATTCCGTCAAAGGAGGTGAAAGTGTTCATGGGCATCTCCGAGGGATAAAAAGCTGGGGCGTGGTTCCCCAGGAAATGTGAACCAGCACTTTTCGCGGATATTCGGAGTCTACCAAATTCGACGGCGATCTGCAGTCCGCGCCATTCGTGCCTGGTAAATGCGTTTTACCAGACGTTCTAAATTTCCTGACCAGCGCTCCCGACGCCGCCAGCGTTAGGGGCAGTTACAATCCTGAGTTTGTAACTTGCCTCCATATTGAAAACTCGAAGTTGTAACTTCACTTTCTATTTCAAACTTACGACGAGTTGCCTGATACCAAGCTGCCTTAGAATGTGGGAATGCTGCTCCGTGATTCTCATCCTTGCCGTGGTGCAAGGACTAGCGGAACTGCTTCCCGTGTCGAGTTCGGCCCATGTGGTGGTGACTGAAAAGCTGCTCGGCCTTGATCCTTCCTCGCCGCCCATGACCTTGCTCCTGGTCATGCTCCACACGGGCACGATGTTTGCTGTAATCGTTTATTTTTGGAGACAGTGGCGAGACGCCTATTTCCAGAGCGCAGCTGCTTTCAAGAAAAGTGCAGGGTACGTTGTGTTGGCAACTGCACTCACCGGATTGATTGGCGGAGCCATCATCAAAACCATTGAGAAGACCTATTTTCGCGGCGTCCCAGGCGCTGAGATTGAGGACCTGTTCAACCATCTCGAACTTGTCGCTCCAGCTCTAGGACTTGTGGGAATCCTGATTCTGGTGACAGGTATCCTCGAAAAAAGGGAACCAACTGGAAGTTTGACCAACACAGATGACCTGACCGCTAGAGACGCAGGGATTATCGGAACCGTACAAGGACTTGTGCTTGCCATTTCGGGGATTCTCGCGGTCTGGTGCCACCATCTCTGCGGGAATGCTTTTAGGTGTCGCAAAGTCACGCGCAGAAATGTTCAGTTTTGCGCTGGCTGTGGTTCTGACTCCCGTCGTGGTGGCGCGAGAATTGATGCGCGTCGTGCAGGCCGAGCACGCGAACGGCGCAGCCACCTTCGCATCAGCGGCAGTTCCTAGTTTGCTCGGGGCGGCATTCGCGTTTCTCGCTGGCCTACTTGCATTGAAGTGGCTGAGTCGATGGCTGGAAAGTGTCGAAAGCACAACCGACTCGGCGCCCGCCCATCGAAGCGCGTCGGCGATAAATGTTTTTTGCCCTATCGAGATCAGCGGATCGAGCCACACCACAAACAGAACATGCACTAGCGGAATATCCGCAAGGCGGGTGTGGAGAGTGTCGAGCCTGGCATCGAGCCCTGCCACGAGCGCGGCGCCTTGTTGCGATGCGCCGATCAGGTCTGCCATGCGGCCAAAGGAATCGACCATGCCGCGCACGGCATGCGGATCGGTGGTATAGACGGGCACGCCGAGGCGTGCGAGCGCATCGGCTGTCTGACGCAGATTAATGGATGTGGTCGCCAGAACGAGATCGGGATGCAGGGCGACGATCGCTTCGATGCTGGGATTCTGGGGCGAACCGATATGGGGTTTCGCTTTCGCTGCCGCGGGTACATCACAATAATCCGTGTCGCCGGCGAGGCGATCTTCGAGCCCCAGCGCGTAGATCGTTTCGGTCAAATTCGGCGCGAGAGAGACGATGCGGCGGACCTGCGCCGGGATCGTAACGCTGCGGCCGACTTCGTCGGTGACCACGCGCGATTCCGTGCCAACTGCGACGGATTGGATATTCGGGAGCGAAAGCCGGGGCGTCACGGACGCGGGCAGTCCTGCGTCCGTCAATCCGAGCGTCATGAGCGCCACGAAAATCCGTGCGTGCCAGCTTCCGAGCAAAATAGTCTCCTGCCGAGCAACAAAAAAGCCTCGCGAAAAGAAGCGAGGCCATCGCCACACTCTTTCTCGCGAAGAGTGTCAGCTTCGACCGGCTTGGCAGGTATCCTGACTTTCGGCGTCGCGCGGAGTACGCGCTGGAATCGCCGATCACAGTGGCGGGACCGTGGCCGATTTTCACGGCCTTCCCCATTCACCGAGCCGGTTGAGTTGTCTTCGGCAGTGTAAGTTCGCGCCGCGCTGGTGTCAATCTCACGCAAGTGAGGAGCGCGAGGCTAGCGATTCTTCCACTGCGGCGCGCGTTTTTCGACGAGAGCGCGCACACCCTCCTGCGAATCTTCCAGGTCGCCGAGCTCGTTGAGGAAGACCTTCATCGAATTGCGCACGGCGTCGCGCAGCGGAAGGCCCATGCTGCCGAGGATCGCCTTCTTCGCCATGGTCAGAACGGGCCCGGATTGCGCGGTCACCTTCGCGATTACGTCATCCACTTTTTTCTGCAGCTCGTTTTCGGGAACGAGCCAGTTCACAAGTCCGAATTCACGTGCGCGTTCCGCGGTCATTGTTTCGCCGGTCATCACAAGCTCCAGGGCAAGCTTCAGGCCGAGAATGTTGGGAAGGATTGCAGCGGCAAGCGGAGGGAAAACGCCCAATTTGATTTCCGGCTGAGCGAATTTTGCTTTCGGCGTCGCGATCACCAGATCGCCCAGCGCGGCAAGCTCCGCGCCGCCGCCGAACGCCGGCCCATTGACCACGACGAGCAGCGGCTTCGACGTATCGAGCATCGCGGCGAACGTATTGTGAAACGCTTCGAGCAACTGAAACACGCGACGCTGCGTGTATTCGCCGAGTTCGATTCCGCCGCAGAAGGCCTTGCCGGCTGAGTCCAGCACGATCAGCTTTACGTCGCTGCGGTTACCAAGGGAATTGATGCCCGCAGCCACTTCCGCGAGCATCCTCTCGTTGAGAAGATTGTGCTCCGGGCGATCGAGCGTCAGACGCGCGACCTGGCCCTCAACGCGGTACTTTACATGCTGAAAATCTTCCGGCTTTGGCGCCGCCAGCGCCAGGGTGCCGATGACTTCCGTATCGACATTGCGAGTGCGTTTTTGCATCGAATGGCTCCGGCTAGAAGCTTAGACAGTTTCGATTTCCACTGCCACGCCCATTCCGCCGGACACACACAAAGCAGCAAGACCCCGCTGGCCAGTGGTTTGTTTGGCGGGCCGCTGCGTTTCGCTACTTAGTTCATGCAGGAGGGTGGTGAGGATGCGAGCGCCCGAGCAGCCAATGGGATGGCCCAACGCGATGGCTCCGCCGTTGGGATTCAGCCGCTCGGCGTCGAAATGGAGCTCGCGATCGCACGCGATTACCTGCGCAGCGAATGCCTCGTTCAATTCGATTGCGTTGTAGTCCGCAACTTTTGTGCCGGTGCGTTGCCCGAGCGCGCGGATCGCTGGAACGGGGCCAATACCCATAATCCGCGGGTCGACAGCCGCGATGGTGGCGTCGACGATGCGCGCGAGCGGCTTGAGGCCGAGGGCGCGCACTTTTTGCTCGCTTGCCAGCACGACGGCCGAAGCACCGTCTGTGATTCCGCTGGAATTGCCGGCCGTGATCGTTCCTGTTTTGCTGAAGACGGGCGCGAGTTTTCCGAGCGCCTCGATCGTTGCATCCGGACGCACGTGCTCGTCTCTCTCGAGGCGCGAGACGTTGCCTTTTTTGTCGGCTTTCTCGATGGCGACGATCTCGCCGCCGAATCGGCACTCGGCCGCGGCGCGCGCGGCTCGGCGATGGCTTTCGACTGCGAATGCGTCCTGTTCGTCGCGTGTGATTTTGTACTGCCCGGCGAGAATCTCCGCCGTTTCGCCCATAATCAGTTTGGAAAGCGGGCAGAGAAAGCCGTCGCGATACATCGCGTCGACGAGCGGTTGATTGCCCATCTTGAAGCCCCAGCGGCCTTCGATCAGATAGGGCACGCGGCTCATCGACTCAGCGCCGCCGGCGACGATGACGTCCGCGTGTCCGAGAAGAATTTGCTGCCAACCCAAAAGCACGGCACGCAGACCTGAGGCACACGCCATGTTGACCGTGAACGCGGGTACGTCGTCGCCGAGTCTTGAGCGCCACGCGATCTGCCGCGCTGGATTCGGGCCAACGCCGGCCGGACGCGCGTTGCCGAAGATGAGTTCATCGACGCGCCAGGAGACATTTTCTTTGGCTGGCGCGGCGCTATCGCCAGGCGTTCGCTCGCAGGGCAGCGGTGAGCCGAACGCGCGTTGGAGTGCGGCTCGAACGGCGATGACGCCCAAGTCGGGCGCGGTGAAATCCGCGAGCATGCCGCCGAACTTCCCGATGGGCGTGCGAACCGCGCTCAGGATGTAAACGGTGTCGGACATTTGCCCGCCGAGAACCTCTCCACGAGACTGTTTATTGTCGAGGGAGGCAATCATGATTGCAAGCTGTCTTGCGCTACAATGCGACAAGTTGGAGACACGTGGGGCGATTCGGGGGTACGCAGCCGGCTGCATTTGCCCCAATTGGACCTCGGGATGAGCTACTTTGATTGGTTTTCGGCAAGGGCCAGACGAGCCATTTTCCTGGCGCACCGGCAGGCAATAAAGGAAGGCGCACAGGAGATCACGCCGGAGCATATTTTGAGCGCTCTGCTGGCAGAAGACCCCGAGCTGTTCGCTATTGTCTTGCCCCAGAACCCGAATGCCGTGGGAGAACTTCAAGGCAATCTGACCGCCGTCGGCAGAGCCCGAACGGCCGAGAAAGTAAACGGGGGAAATCTGCCTTTGTCAGCCCGTGCGAAAGAAGTTGTTTTTGCGTCATGGGAGGAGCGAAAGCGGCTGGGACATAAGTCTGTTGGAACACAACATTTGCTGCTCGGGTTGCTAACTGCACGCCGAAGGCGGTCAAGTTGGTTCCGTCGCAGCGAGCCGCAAGAGGATCCACCCGCAAAACAGATTCTCGTCAAATATGGATTTAGCGCAGCGTCTGTCGAGGCAAAGATAAAGGAGGGAATTGTCACTCCTCTGACCTGGGTTCTCGATGACTCCATTATCAAGCTCAATGCGCAGTTGATGGCGGTGTCAGAACTGTTGATTTCCAAAGGCATATTCAAACGTTCCGAGTTCGTCGCGATACTCGATCAAAATGCAGACCCTCTTGCCCCTAAGGGTTTCTTGGTGCCGCTGATCGATGCGTTATTCGAAAAGGGAAGGTTGACTGCTGCAGAAAAGGAGAACGTGAAGTCCACGGGGCTCACGCCATCCTTGCAAGAGGGGCAAACACCGGCGGAAAGCGCGCCCGCCGCCGGGGCAAGTCCTCGACCGATCCGGTCCGCGACTAGCGATCCAGCCTCGGAGCGACAAGCAAGTCCTCGGCTAGTCGGAAAGCTTACCCGACACCTAAGGTGGGTTGTAATTGACCGTGCGCGTCGCGGGCCGTTATAATTGCGTGTTTCGGTTCAGCATCGTCAACGCGCCGAACACCTCGCCGGGGATCTCACGCAGCGCTGCACCGTTCGATAGCGCCTTGAATCAGGTGGAGAGGTCTGGCGGCGTACGCTCAGGCGCCAAACGGAATGAGGCGCACGGGCGGAAACTCGAAATTGGAATTCAGGAGAAGTCATGATCAAGGCAACACTCTTGCGCGCGGGCATGATCATCAAGCACGACGGCGATCTTCACGTGGTGTACAGCGTCGACCATCGTACGCCTGGCAACAAGCGCGCCGCGATGCAGACGAAGATGCGCAACTTGCGCACCGGGTCGATGATGGACTACCGGTTCCGCGCTGAAGAAACGATTGAAAAAGTGGTCGTAGATGAACTCGAATTCGAATACCTCTATAGCGACGGCGAAGGCCATCATTTCATGGACTCGGAAAACTACGAGCAGCTCGCGCTGCAGAACGACATCGTGGGCGATACGAAGGATTATCTGATCCCGAATATGCCGGTGAAAATCGAGTATTACGACGGCAAACCCATCGGCGTTCTGCTGCCGGACACGGTTGATCTTGCGGTGGTCGACACCGAGCCTAGCATCCAAAAGGCGACTGCCAGCGCGGTGATGAAGCCGGCGAAGCTCGAGAACGGGGCTGGTGGTGAACGTTCCGCCGTTCGTCAACACGGGCGACAAAATCAAAGTGGACACCTCCGAAGGCCGCTACATTCAGCGCGTGCAGTAAATCCAGGTCGAGCAGCGTTCAAAAGCGAAAGGCAGATCCCTCACCCCCCACAAATCGGGGGGATTCTGGATGACAATGTGGTGAGGAACCGCGCCGAAAGCCCAGTTGCTACGCCGAACGTTCGATTGCGTATAGGACCACTCGAAAACCTCGATGCGTGGTTTCGCGCTCGAAGCGCATGCCGATTTTCTCCATGACGTGAATCGACGCGAGATTTTCCGGCTGCGCAACGGCGACGATGCGCTGCAGGCGCGCTCGTTCGAAGGCGTCGCGCATTGCTTCGCGCGCCGCTTCGGTGGCGAAGCCCTTTCCCCACCAGGCTCGTGCGAGCCACCAGCCGATTTCGATGTCCTGAGTATCAACCAGCGGTTGCAGGCCGCAGAATCCGATCATTTCTTGCGTGTGTTTGTCGATCAGCCGCCAGAAGCAGAAGCCACGCGCTTCGAAGCCGGCAACTTGCCGCGCGACGAATTCGCGAATGCGCTCGTCGGGCCACGGCTGGCCGTTCGAGATGTAGCGCATCACTTCGGGATCCTGCGCGATCGGCTTGAGTTGCACCAGTCATCTGGCTGCCACGGCAAGAGCCGCAGGCGCGGCGTTTCGAGGATAGGAATTTCATCCATAGGGATTGACCGGGCGATATTGTGACATGCTCGGGCGGGCTGCTTGCTGTTGGATATAATCTTCAACGAGATTGTGCTGCGGGTGATTTGTGGCAATTCCCAAGAACCAACTGCAAAAACTCGACCGGTACCGCTGGCTGGTTCCGCGTTCCACGCGGGCAGGAATGCACACGGATGCGCTGATCTACGCAGACGAGAAACTGCTGGAGCAGATTCTGGGCGATCTCTCGATCGAACAGGCAATGAACGTGGCGTGTCTTCCTGGAATCGTGGGCCGCTCGCTGGCGATGCCTGACATCCATCAGGGCTACGGATTTCCGATCGGCGGCGTGGCCGCCACGGATTTTCAACGCGGAGTGATTTCGCCGGGCGGCGTGGGCTTCGACATCAACTGCGGCGTGCGGTTGCTTGCGAGTTCGCTCGATCGCGACGGAGTGACTCCGAAGTTGCGCGAACTGGTGAATCAACTCTTTCGCGACGTTCCGTCGGGAACCGGATCGCAAGGCACCGTTCCGTGCAGTTTCAAGGAGCTCGACGATGTCCTCGAGCGCGGCGCGGCAGCGATTGTCGAGCGCGGGTTTGGCGAGGCGGCCGATCTCGAATTCTGCGAAGAGTCGGGAGTGATGCGCGGAGCTTCTTCCTCGAGAGTGTCGGACCGCGCGAAGCAGCGCGGCCGAACGCAAATCGGCACGCTCGGCAGCGGGAATCATTTTCTGGAAGTTCAGTATGTGGAGAAAATATTCGAGCCGGAGATTGCCGAGAGTTTTGGTCTTCGGCAGAACCAGGTGGTGGTTCTGATTCACTGCGGCTCGCGCGGCCTGGGCCACCAGGTGTGCACGGATTTTCTGAAGGTGATGAACGAGGCGATGCCGCGCTACTCGATATCCCTGCCGGATCGCCAACTGGCCTGCGTGCCGCTGCGTTCGCCGGAAGCGAAGGACTATCTGGCCGCGATGGCCGCTGCCGCGAATTTTGCGTGGGCGAACCGGCAGGCGATCACGCATTTCACGCGCGGCGCGTTTCGCAGGATTTTCGGAGACAGCGCATCGCTGCGCGTGGTCTACGACGTTTCGCACAATATCGCCAAACGCGAGCGGCACCGAGTGAAGGAAGAGGAGCGCGACGTGATGGTGCATCGCAAGGGCGCGACGCGCTCGTTCCCGGCGAACTCGCCCGAGCTTCCCGCCGCGTACAAGGATGCGGGCCAGCCCGTGCTGATTCCCGGCTCGATGGGCACCGCGAGTTACGTCCTTGTCGGCACCAAGCGAGCGATGGAAGAGACATTCGGCACGGTTTGCCACGGGGCTGGGCGCGCGATGTCGCGCACGGCGGCGAAGCGGGGCCGCGATGCGCGCGTGGAAACGAAGAAACTGGAAGATCAGGGAATCATTCTGCGGGCGGAGACGCGCGACGGCATCCTGGAGGAAATTCCCGAAGCGTACAAAGATATCGATGCGGTCGTCGACGTGGTCCACAACGCGGGTTTGGCGCGTCGAGTGGCGCGACTGCGGCCGATGGGCGTCGTCAAAGGTTAGCCGGTTAGCCGCGCGCTATCCCACCGCGTTCGCCTTTGCCGCTTCCGGAAGCTTGATCAGGCGCGCTTCGGTGATCGACGGAATGGCCAAGATGTGCTGCACGATGGCCGGGTTGACTTCGCCGTCGAGGCGCACGAGCGCGACGGCTTCGGCTCCATGGACGGGCTGGCGGCGGCCCAGCGCGAACGTGGCAATGTTCACTCCGAGATTGCCGAGCGCCGTTCCGATCTTGCCAATGACGCCCGGGACGTCCTGGTTGCGCGTAAGGAGCAACGTGCCTTCGAGCGGCGCCTCGAGGCCGATGCCGTCGAGTGACAAAATACGGGGCGAGCCGTCCTGGCCGACGATGCCTTCGACTGTGAGGTCGTGGCCGCCATCGTGGAGCGAGACCTCGAGCGTGTTGGGAAATCCGCGTTCGCGGCGGCGCGTAGTTTCTTCAACGATGAGCCCTCGTTCGGCGGCTGCTTGGCCGGCGTTCACGAGATTGACTTTTTCGTCGAGCACCGAATTGAGAAGGCCGATGAGAACGGCGCTGCGAATTACGTGCGAGCCCAGCTCGGCAGGTTCGCCCGCATAGCGGATGCGGACTCGGCTGAAGCTGCGTGAGGGCGCTGCCTGCGCGACGAACCCGCCCAGGCGTTCGCCCAATTCGAGGTACGGGCGCAGGCGGCGATACTGTTCGGCGGACATTGCCGGCATGTTGACGGCGTTGCGAATCAGCCCGTCCGCGAGGTAGTCGCGCACTTGCTGCGCGATGGCTGTGCCGACTTCCTCCTGCGCCTCGGCCGTTGATCCGGCGATGTGCGGAGTCGCAATCAAATTCGGAAGGCCGAGCAGCGGAGAATTCTTCGGCGGCTCGACGGCGAAGGTGTCGACGGCGGCGCCGGCAAGTTGACCGGAACGAAGCGATTCGGCGAGAGCGGCTTCGTCAATCAATTCACCGCGCGCGCAATTGATCAGGCGCGCGCCGCGCTTCATTTTCGAGAGCGAAGCTGCGTTGATCATCTTTTCGGTGGCGGGGCTCAGCGATGTGTGCAGGGAGATCACGTCGCTGCGGCGCAGTAATTCGTCAAGCGGCACGAGCTCGACTTCAAGTTCGCGCGCGGCAGCCGGGGTGACGTAGGGGTCGTGCGCCAGGACTTGCATTTCGAGGGCGCGCGCGCGACGGGCAACTTCCGTGCCGACGCGGCCGAATCCCACGAGGCCGAGCGTTTTCCCGCGCAACTCCGTTCCGGACGCGGACGATTTTTCCCATCGGCCGGCATGAATCGAGGCATTCGATTGCGGGACGGAGCGGGCGAGGGCCAGCATGAGCGCGAGGGTGTGTTCCGCGACGCTGACGCTGTTTCCGCCCGGCGTGTTCATCACCAGGACGCCGCGATGAGTGGCCGCTTCGACGTCGATATTGTCGATTCCGACGCCGGCGCGGCCCACCACTCGGAGGCGATCGGCTTTTTCGAGCAGCTCGCGCGTGACGCGGGTGGCGCTGCGCACGATCAGGCCGTCGGCATTCGCGAGTTCGCTCGGCAGGGATGCAGCGGCCGGCGAAACAATTTCCCAGGCTGTTTCGCGGAGCAACTCGAGCCCGCGGTCACTTATTTTGTCGGCGACGATAATTTTCATGGCAACGAGCGTAGCGGGCGCACGGGGTGGTGTCAAATCGACGCAGTGACGAGCGGCGAGTGGCTAGAAAAACATGTCCGGCGCGGCCAGCGAGACGGAGCAGTTTAGGACTGTTCTATTCGTCGCGTAAAGTAATTGCTGGGTCGATCTTCGCAATTCGCAGGGTTGGCAGAGTTGTGGCCAGAAGCGTGACCAACATGACGGAGAGCACCACAGTGGCCAGGGTCGGGCCATCGTAGACGTCCACGCCGTACAGTAAGCTGCGCATAACTCGCAGTGCTCCAGCGCAAAAGACTAGCCCCAGAAAGAGGCCCAAAACTGACGCGACCGCGCCGGAGCGGCCGATCTGGACCATTGCCTGACCTACGGTGGAGCCCAAAGCCATGCGAATGCCAATCTCGCGAGTCCTCTGCGCGACCATGTTGGCCACGAGCGCGAAGATGCCGACCGCGCTGAGCAACAGCGCGAGACCAGCCATTGCGCCCAGCAGCGCGACTTCGATTCGCTGTGTGGCCAGCGTGCGGACAAGGAGATCGTTCATCCTGTAAAAGCCGGAGACCGGCAGGTTTGGATCAGTGCTTGCAAGGGCGCTTTGCATCTCCGCGGTTAACCCTTCGACGGGGCCAGCCGTGCGGACAATCCAGTCCGGCTGAAACCACACGTGCAGGAGACCGAGGTAGCGGGGATCCAGTTGCGCGGCAGGAATGTACATGGCCTGCTCGCTCATCAGAGGAGCGCCTTGGTAGAGGCCGGAGGAAACGGAGACATCCGCGATTTCACCCACGATCAGCGTGTCCTTATTGACGTAACGGCCGACGGGATTCGTCCCGTCATAAAATTTTCGCGCGAAGGATTGATTTACGACGGTGACGTGCTGGGTGTTTGGACCGTCTGCGTCGGTGAGGAAGCGGCCGGCAAGCAATGGCATCTGCAGCGCGGCGAAATATTCGGGCGTCACATAGACCACGTCCGTTCCATACTGCCGTCCTGCCTCTTTGCCATCGCTGAGTGTGACGCCGTCGTTCAGGGCACGCTCGTAGGGCAGGCTCAGCCCGACCGCGGCATTCTGGACGCCAGGAATCTGCCGCATGGCGGCCGTACTTTCGTCCAATAATTTCCTAAAGGTTGCGGGGTCGTGATAGCGAGCGTCATCGAGCGAGGCTTTGGCGACCATGACTCCGTTCGGATTGAATCCGGGCGGCAGGGTCTCCAAGTGGATCAGCGTGCGAATGAGCAGGCCCGAAGCGGCCAAGAGCACTACGGTCAGGGCGACCTCGCCGGAAATCATGGCTTGGCGCAAGCGACGGTTTCCGCCACGTGACGCGGTGCGGCTGGCCATCGAGGAGCGTAAATCGACTTTTCGGGTGGTGAGGGCCGGGAGCATCCCGAAGATGATGCTTGTCAACAGCGAGAGGACGAGAGTGAAAGACAGCACGCGGGCGTCAAGCGAGACGCGTGCGACTGGAAGAAAGTGCTCGGGCAAGAGCAGCAGAAGGCCGCGCAGTGCTTGAAAGCCCACACCAACTCCCACTGCTCCGCCGACAAGCGCGAGGAGCAGGTTTTCGACCCACAACTGCTTCTGAATTTGCCAGTGCGAGGCTCCCAGGGCAAGACGCGTGGCCATTTCGGGAGTGCGGCGCAGCATGCGAACGAGCGTCAAGCCGGCTAGATTGGCGCAGGCGATCAGGAGAATGAAGCCGGCTGCCACCATGAGAGCCAGCACCTGGGGGCGAAGCGCGTCGGTCTCGCCTTTCTGGAGCGATACGGAGTAGTAGGTGATCTGCGAGCCGGCGTTGTTCTTCTCATATCGCTCGGCAAGAAGCGCCCAGGCGCGGTTCATTTGGGCGTCTGCCTGCTGCCAGGTGGCACCGTCGCGCAGGCGGGTAATAGCCTCAAAGTTCGTTCCGCTGCCCTCACCCACGCGGCTGGGCTGGAGCGGTGTATACACGTCGGCGTTCAAGGGAGTGGTTGCGGTTTGAGGCAGCACGCCGACGACTACATAAGGCTCACTTCTGAGCAAGACGGCCTGCCCAAGGATCTTCCGATCCGCGCCGAAAACGTCGCGCCAAACGCCGTAAGTAAGAATGGCGGCTTTGGGCCCGCGGGGACGGTCCTCGTCCTCGGAAAAATTACGCCCGAGGAAGGGCTGAACAGCCAGCACATCAAGGTAATGGGCGGAAATGCGGCCGGCGTGCACGTATTGGACGTGCGAGCTCGCCTGGAGATTGACGCCGGAAGTTCCTCCCGAAACAGCGGAGATCAATGCTGGGACATTGTCGCGCAGCAGTTCCCACTTCTCACCGTTAATGCCAGTGAGGTCGTTCGAAGGGTTGGCACCAGTCACACGAGCGTAGATGGTGCCCATTCGCTCCGGATGGGCGTAGGGCAAGCTCTTAAGCATGAGCGCATTCACTAGGGAGAAGATCGCTGTGTTGGCACCGATTGAGAGAGCCAGGGTAATGATGACGGTCAGGGTGAATCCGGGATTACGCCAAAGCTGCCGTGCGGCAAACTTGAGATGCTGCTTCCAACTCTCCATAGACCCTCCTTGCGGATGAATCTACCATGCAGTGCTTTGCAAGCAAGTACGTCGAACCGCCGGAATAAGTTGCATCAGGCCTGCGGCGCGCGGAGTGGGCGTCAAAGGCGAAAGCACCGGGCGTGTGCTATTCTTTTGCGCCGGGAGAGCGATGAAATGGGTTATATCGAGCGGATACAGAGCGACTTGACCGCGGCGATGAAAGAGAAGGACGAGCTGCGATTGAGCGTGCTGCGGATGATGAAGTCGGCGCTGAAGAACAAGGAAATCGAGAAAGTGCGGCCGCTGGACGATTTGGAATCGCTGCAGGTGCTGCAGACGATGGTGAAGCAGCGGCGCGAGTCGATCGAGCAGTTCACGAAGGGCGGACGGAAGGATCTGGCGGAGAAGGAAGCGAAGGAAATTGCGATTATCGAGAAGTATTTGCCGGCCGCGCCCAGCGATGCGGAAGTCCATCAGGCGATCGAAGCGGCCATCGCTGAAGCTGGCGCTGATTCGTTGAAGCAGATGGGTGCGGTGATCAAGGCGGCGCGCGCGCGGTTGGAAGGGAAGAGCGTTGACGGGAAAGTGTTGAGCGACCGGGTGCGGGCGCGGCTGTCGAAATAGAACTCCTTTTCGGATGAACAGCGTAAAAAGCTGACCACAGAGGGCACAGAGAAAAGCGAGAGAGCACGGAGAAGAACTGCTCGGCGCAAGATGGCGTCGGACTCCGGGGTCGGACGCTGGGACAGTCGCAGTGCGAGGGTTCCACAGTTTCAACCACGATAGAAGTCCTGACAGGATGCCACTTCCCGAAACGATTCGCGTGAAATATACCGAGGAGGAGGCGGAGTACGTCAGCATTCGTCCGCTGGTGCAGCAGGAATTTCGCGGCGCGGAACTGGTGGACATGATCCTGAGCGTGACCGGCAAGGATGTGGCGCGAATTCAGCAGATTCTGCGGTCCGGTACGATCGTTTTTCATTCGTATCGTTATTGGTGGCAGGGTTTCGAGGCGGAAACCGGCGGCGCTCGCGGGGATTCTGGCGAGGTATCCCGAAGCGGATCCTTCGCGGGAATTTCGAGCGAGCGAATGCTCGGAAGTGATTCTGGAGTCGGGAGGTGCGCCAGCGGCGCATTCGATTCGATTGCGCCGCGACGCAGCCGGCAAGAAGCGGTTGCTGCGTTCGCGCAGCTTTTGGGATTGCCTGATGGAGGTTGCGCGCGAGGCAGCGCCGGCATATCGCGAGTATTCGTATGCGCTTCGCGGTGACGTTTATTCGTCAGCGTTGACGAAGGAGCGAGTGGCGCGGCTTGGGCGAGGCTGAGCGATACGGTCACGCGGGCGCTGCGGGCGGAAGTTGGAGTTCTGCGGTCGGTGTCGGTGATTACGTATGTTTGTCCGCGGGGGACTGCTTAGAGTCCTGGCGGAGAACGTCAACTGCAAAGGCTTTACCGCAGAGGCGCAGAGGACGCTGAGAAAAGCGAAAAAACCGAAGAGAGAAAAAGAAAAAGCCAAAGCCAAAAGCCAAAAGGCAAAACGCAGAGGGCACAGAGAAAACCCGGAGCGCACAGAGAAAATCAAGATCCGCAGGTTGCAAGCTTGTCGTCGCTAACGGGGGGATGAGAAACGAGATTGAATGTCGTATCGTCATGAGTGAAGGGGCGGACGAGGGAAATGGCGGCGAGCCCGATCATCGCGGCGGTCATGTGAACGAGCGGCCAGCCGGCTGTATCGCAACCCCACGACTTTGGCGCTTAGGGCGCTGAGAAAATCGAGGGTGAAGTCTAGCGCTTGGCGAAAGGGGCACAGCAAGCAGCACCCCGAACGACGACGTAATATCGCAACCAGCGGTCCTGCTCGCGCTGATATTCGCTAGGGGTTGGCGCGGCGGAGGACGGCGCTGGAGCGCTCGTCGGCCGCGACCTGGCGGAAGAAGGCGCGGACTTCGTCGAGTTTCTGAGTGGGGACGTGGACGCTGGTGATTTCGTAGGTGCGTTTGTAGTGCAACGTGCCGCCGGTGACCTGAACGTCGCTTTTGTAGGTGGCGTAGTCGCATTGAGCCTGGACCGGAAGCGGCAGCTCGTCGACCACGTAGCCGGCGGGGAGAGTGATGTCGAAGACGTCGTCCTGGCGCGTGGCTTCGGCAAATTCGATGGGGTATTTGCGCGGCTTGCCATTCTCCGTGTTGAAGATAAACGCTTCCTTGCTGCCTATCACGCGCGGCCGCACGATGAGCAAATTGCCGGCAGTCTTCGCATAGTTCGCGACGACGAACTTATAGTTGAGCAGAAGATCGTCGTCGTATTTTTCAAGATTGCCCACCGTGGCGCCGGTGAGAGTGAAGCTATTCAGAAAAGTCCCGACAAAATCCTCTAGAACTTTCGTGCGCTTAGCCGGCGGCGTCTCGAGGAATTGCTCGCGGCTTTGTTCGGCAGGGCCTCCCCAGCGCACTTCCTGTACTTCGCCCGTGAGATTTCCCTGCGAGCTCAGGTCCAGCTTCGCGGTTCGAAGCAATCGATTGGTGGAAGGAGGCAGCAACGGCGTCTGCACCAAAGCTCCGCCATCAGGCGTGACCACGAGCGCGTACGACGCCTGCAAGTAGGAGGGCAAGTAACCCAGCGGAACATACGGATTTGTGGGATCGAAGAGAAGCAATCTGCCGAGCTTTTCATCCGTGATGACGGCGTAGAGCGAGCCATCGGGGATTTTGTCGTCGAGGCGAATCGCCAAAATCATATGATCGAAACGCATGGAAGGATAATCGGGGCGGACGATTCCGCGATCAGTGTCGATGATGACGTAATAGGATTGGACTCCGATCTCGTTGAGCATCGAGGCGAGCAAGGTGGCTTTGTCTTTGCAGTCGCCGTATTGATGCGCGAAAACATCGGATGCGGGATGCGGCTGATATCCGCCGATGCCGATCTCGATGGCCGCATAACGAATCTGGCGTTGCATATATTCGGAAAGGGCCTTGATTTTTGCGAGCGGGTCCGAAATTCCAGAGGTCAACTCGGCCGTTTTCTTTTTAATGTCGGGTGAAGGCGTTTGGCTCGTTCGAGTCAATCCGTCGTACCAAAGGCCGAGGTCTTTCCAGGATCCGGAAGTTTTTCCGCGGATGGCCGGGTCACGCGGAAAATACTTCAAACCGAGACGGCCTCCGACGACTTCCCAGGGTGGCATGTCTGGCTCGACTTCCACGGCGGAAATATCTTTGAGCTCCCAAACGCTGATATTTGGCGCGGTTTCCTGGGACTTTTGCTCGGGATAGTTAATCCAAAAGGTGGAAAAGTCCCAGCCTGGCGGGAGCTGCAGAGTGAAGCGCGCGGTGCGCACGGGAATGGTTACCTGAAACCACCAATTGTCTTCGAGCACGAATGGGCGATGCTTCTGGGCGAACTCGTAACCAACGACGCTGCCTGGGTTCGCCTCGGGAAAGGAGAGAATTTTTTCACGGTTGTCGCTGAAGACTTCGTAGGTGGAAACACCGATCTCCGCAGCGTCTTTTTCTTTGACTTCCATTTCATGGCCATCCGGCGTAATGGTCCATGCTTTGAGGTAAGTGATCTTCGTCTGATTGTCGAACGGCACGCGCACGAAGCCGTATTCGTCGCGAGCTTCCGGGCGCAAGAGCTTGTAGGCCCGGCGATATCGGGTCTCGATGTCTCCATTGTCCTTGACGGTTGTCTGCCGTTCGTCGAGCAAGACAACCGCGACTGTATCCTTGGGGTAATCTCCGAGTTTTTCCTGCGCCGCGGAGCGCAACCAATCGGGCGCGGAGTCTGCTTGGGCGTTGTGGACCTTCCACACGAAAACGGATGAAAGAAGGATCGCGACGAGAGTGGCGAACCTAGTTATTCTTCGCGGATGGAATCGTCTGAAGGACGATTTGGACTTCATCATTGGTTTTCACCGAATTGAAAAAGTTGCGAAACGCCGGATAGGCTTTCACGGCAAAGGAGGTTCCGTTTATCACCAGATGCCTCGTCACCTCGACGTGGTCGCCCTTCGACTCCACCGCGATCTCATAGGAAACAGGCCCAGGCTTCACGGCCGCCGCAGGGGGAAGCACATCGGGCTTGAAGCCGGAGGGTAAACTGAATTTAAGGTCATCTACTTCCTCGAACGGATGGTTGAAGTAAATCGGATTGACTCGCTTCTCCGATTGAAACGCCTTCGTCTGGCTGGCTTGAAACAACTCAGCCGGGACGAGCATCCTGCGGCCAGCAGAGGTTCCGACTCCGGGCACTTTAACGGTGCCTTCGACGTGGAGGGGTTCCTCGATATTGTCCCAATTGGCTAGTGTAGTGATTTCGACTGTGGAGCCGCTGGGGAGCCATCCCTTGATCTCGTCTTGCAATGACTTCTTGCGACCAGCTTCGTCTTCGTCACGGCCATCGTGACGCCGGGCCGCTCCTTCCAGGCCCGTGAAGTCCACCAGGAGTTTTCCGCTCACGGAACCCTCGTCGTCCATAGCGACGTCTGCATTCCGGACGATCGTGGAACCTGCGGACGGCAGATCGGGCGTTTGCGTCAGGGTTCCGCCTTCCTTGTTGACACGAATTCCCCATGTGGAGAACTCATACCACGGAAGAAAGCCGAATCCGTAGAAGCGAGCACCCGGATCAAGGAAATAGTCTTTCGTCCCCGCGTGGACCCAGACGAGATCGGCATCAAGCTGGCCGGTATCGCGCATTTCAGGACGAAACATGTCGCCGGACCGAGGAGCTACGAAAAGCGCCGTCGCGTCGAAACCAGCGGCACGGAGAAGACCCACGAACGTGTAGTTGATTTGGCGTGATCCGCCATATCCGCGCTTGAGCACATCCTCCACATTCATGTTGAGCTTCAGTTTCTCGGCCTTCTCTTCCTTTTCCGTTTTCTCGTCCTCCATGTTCAGATTGCGAATCTGCTCGACACGGGCGTAAATCTTTCGAAGCTTGGTTTCGGGCGGGTCGCCCGGAGATATGGTGCGAGAGACATCAGCCGCCAGCGCGCCTTTCTTGTCCACGTAGCGATCGAGGGTCTCATTCCAGCTTTTGCCGATCCGCTTCCAGAATGCCTCTGGCGTTTCCTTCTCCGGCTCGGCCGCGCTGCGATAGTAGAACTCGACGCGAGCTTGCAGAGACTTCAACGGGGGCATGTATGCCTCGTCATCCACTCCGGGCAAATCGTGCACTTCCAGCGCGTACCAGCCATTCGATTGGCGCTGCGGGACGACGTTTGTCGGCAGATGGTAGGAGCGGTAGTACAGGGGAGCCGGACCCTGGTCGGGCTTAACGGCGAAGCGAGCCATACGGGTAAAGAGTTCACCTTGGATGGTCCATTCACTGTTGATGTACAGATTGGGATCGTACTGATCGCGGTACTTGTACTCGATCACGCAGCCTGGCTGAACGTCGGGGAGAGTGAATGTCTTCGCCAGGTACTTCAGTCCGGTAACCTTCACGACCGTCTTTTCGAAAGGCTTGCCTTCGAAGTTGACGACGGTTCCATCGGGACGAATCGTCCGTGCCCGGATATCCCTGATGTCGTTGAAGCCTTTGACGAAGGGAATCTCCACGTCGGCCCGCTTCGTGCCGGCTTGAGTGAAGATTTTGATGCGAAGATACTCGATGTCAGAGGATTCGTGCGCGTCGACCATGCTATCGCGATAGAGAATCATGGCGTCGGCGCCGGGGGCTTTCGGGTTGTCCTTCAGGGCAAGGTCGGCGGGATCGATCGGCTGCCAGTCCTCCCCGGCCGGGGCTGGCGAGGACAGCGCGAAGTATGCAGCTATCAACAGGAGCAGGAGACCGAGTGTCGCTCGTCCGAATCTCGTCATAACGGGCCCCTCCGTCAGACTTTCTCGACGTTTCAGTTTTCGGGTGCGGCTAACGACACGTCTACCGCACTCATTCCCAAGCGGTGAAGTGAGGGGAAAGCTACTTGCTTTCCGGCCGTTGTCAATTGCTTCTGTGGAGTTCTGGTTAATTCGGGCACGGGCTGGAAAGCTCATCGTGGGCCGCGGCTGAAGCCGAAGTGTCGTGGTTCTGCCTTGCCTCGCTTTACGTCTGGTGCTACCTTGCCCGGCTTGCGTGCGGCCAAATTGGCTCCGGATGTGCCGCGCGGCTGTGCGCGCGAAAAATCCTGAGGAGGTGAATGGTGCCGACGAAATCGTGGAGTTCCACCGCGCCGCCTGGGGAATTTCGTCCCTATGTGGAGGCTGACGAAAGCGTCAAAGAATTCAGCCTGCGCGCGGTCATTCTCGGCGCGCTGTTCGGCATTCTTTTCGGCGCGGTGTCCGTGTACGTCGGGTTGCGCGCGGGCTTGACCGTCTCGGCGTCGATTCCGATCGCGGTGCTTTCGATCAGCATCCTGCGCGCGTTCGGGCGCTCGACGATCCTCGAAAACAATATCGTGCAGACGACGGGCTCGGCCGGGGAGTCCGCGGCAGCGGGCGTGATCTTCACGATGCCGGCGCTGATTTTTCTGGGGTTCTCGCTGAATACCGAATACTGGCGGATTTTTTTGCTGGCGCTGATGGGCGGCTGGCTGGGCGTGCTGTTCATGATTCCGCTGCGGCGACAGCTCATCGTGAAGGAGCACGGGAACTTGACGTTCCCTGAGGGCACGGCTTGCGCGGACGTGCTGGTGGCCGGCGAGCGCGGCGGGTCGTTTGCGAGCCGCGTTTTCTGGGGGCTGGGCATCGGGGGCGTCTACACCTTTGCCATGAACACGCTCGGCCTGTGGACCGGCCAGCCCGAGTACCAGCCGAACTGGCTGCCGGGAGCGTCGATTCGCGCGGCGATCACGTCGGAGTATCTCGGGGTGGGATACATCATCGGGCCGCGCGTGGCGGGAATCCTTTTCGCGGGCGGAGTGTTTTCGTGGCTCGTGTTGATGCCGGCGATACGCTTTTTCGGGTCGCTCGCGCCGAACGCCGCGCTGTATCCGAGCACGATTCCGATTCCGCAAATGACGCCCGACCAGCTGTGGGCGAGTTACATTCGTCCGATGGGGGCGGGCGCGGTGGCGGCGTCCGGGCTGATCACGCTGATCAAAACGCTGCCGACGATTTTCTCGGCGCTGAGCGCGGGATTGAAGGATGTGCGCGCGAAGCAAGCGGACATGCCGGCCGCGAGCCGGACGGAGCGCGACATGTCGATGCGCACGGTCGTCGTGGGCTCTGGCGTGATCATGTTGATGATATGGGCGTTTTTGACGTTCAAGCCGATTCCCGGCGCGCAGACGGGATTGTTCTCGAATCTGCTGGCGGCGGCTTTTGTGATTGTGTTCGGTTTTCTGTTTGTGACGGTGGCGTCGCGAATCAGCGGCCTGATCGGAAATTCGTCGAATCCCATCAGCGGGATGACGATTGCGACTCTGATGGCCACTTGCGCCGTGTTTTTGTTCGTGCACTGGACCGCCAATTCTTACGCGGTGCTGGCGCTGACGATCGGCGGGCTTGTTTGCATCGCTTCGGCAATCGCGGGAGCAACGTCGCAAGACTTGAAGACGGGTTATTTGGTGGGCGCGACGCCGTACTGGCAGCAGATCGGGCTGATGGTGGGTGTGCTGGTTTCCGCGTTCGCGATTGGCGGAACGCTGATACTGATGAACGTGGGCCTGGCGCAGTACAAGCCGATTCAAATCGCGCTCGATATCAATCATCTTCCGTCGGGCGTGGAGCGGCAGGAAGACAACTACGCGTACCAGGGGAAAACGTACGTTTTGGTGAACTCGCTCGGATCGCACGAGATTCCGGATGGAAAATATCTCTACGATCCCGGAACACAGCGAATCGAAGTTCAGTGGGTGCAGGGAATCGGCAGCGACCAGGCTGCGGCGCCGCAAGCGAGGCTGATGGCAACGGTGATCAGCGGAATCCTGAATCAGCGGTCTGCCGTGGCGGCTTGTGTTCCTGGGAGTGTTTCTGGTGATCGCGGTGGAGCTGCTGGGGGTGCGCTCGCTTCCGTTTGCGGTGGGATCGTATTTGTCGATTGCGACGACACTGGCGATGTTTGCCGGAGGGCTGGTGCGCTGGCTCGCCGAACAGGGCGCGGAGAAAAAGAGCGATGCGGAAAACGAAGTGAGTCCGGGTTCGCTCTACGCGAGCGGCCTGATTGCGGCGGGTGGCGTGTTCGGTTTGCTCGCAATCGTCCTGAATCTTATGCAGGACTCGGAACTCAGCAAGCACGTCCCGCACTGGCTGGCCCGCGTCCTGCTGCTGCCGTGGCCCGAGAAGCTGTTCAAAGGATGGGGAGAAAATCATATCCCGAACTTGCGCGTCGCGCCGTGGTTGGGAGTGGCGCTGTTC
>CAWBGW010000038.1:0-9647 GCA_963788345.1 uncultured Acidobacteriota bacterium
CGCCCCTTCCACGCTGCAGCAAGGCGTCCTCTGGGCGGGGACGAGCAACGGAATCGTTCAGTGGACGCAGGACGGCGGCCAGACGTGGAAAAACGTCTCGCCGCCCGATTTCACCGCGACGACTTCGGTGACGATTCTCGAAGCCTCGCACCACGACGCGAACACCGCCTACGTCGCAGCTGGGATTCGAAATGACTCGGCGCCCTACGTCTACCGCACGCGCGACGCCGGGAAGACGTGGCAGAAAATTACCGACGGCTTGCAACCGGGATGGGGCGCACGCGTGGTCCGCGAAGACCCGGTGCGCAAAGGCTTGCTGTACGCCGGAACCGAAAATGCCGTCTATGTTTCCTTCGATGACGGCGACCACTGGCAATCGCTGCAGCTGAATTTTCCGGTGTCCGATGTTCGCGATCTCGCGGTTCACGGCAACGACCTCGTCGCCGCCACCTATGGCCGCGCGCTCTGGGTTCTCGACGACCTCTCGCCGCTTCGCCAGGCCGGCGCGGACGTCGCCAGCCTCAAATGCCTACTTGCTTCGCCCCGCCACCGCAGTGCGCGTCCGCTTCGACAACGATCAGGAGACTCCGCTGCCGCCCGAAACACCCACAGGCAAAAATCCTCCCGATGGCGCGATTTTTTACTACTACCTGAAGTCTCCTCCGGCCGGCGAACTCACCATGGAAATTCGCGACGCCAAGAAAAATGTCGTTCGCCGTTTCACCAGCGTTGCGCCGCCCGAAGACAAGACCCCGAAAAACGTGCCGGACTACTGGTTTGGCCCGCAGCCCGCGCTATCGAAAAACGTCGGCCTGAACCGCTTCGTTTGGGACTTGCACTACGATCCGCCGACCGCGCTCAACTACAGCTATTACGGAAATATTCTCGATTACGTGGAATACACGCTGTCGGACCACGCCATCCCGGAAGATACGCCGCGCGAGCAGGCGCTCGGCCCGCTCGCCACGCCGGGCCAGTATGAGGTCACGTTCATCGGCAACAATGTTCTGATGAAGCAGCCGCTCACGATCACGCTCGACCCGCGCGTTCACGTTTCGCAGGCTGAACTCGATCAGCAGCTCGACGCCAGCAAAAAAGTGACGTCGGGCCTTAAGGCAAGTTCCGATGCTTACAACGCTGCCGCCGCCCTACGCGTCGCGATCGCTGACAGGGAGAAAGCTCTCGTGGCAAACACATCCGCCAAGGACGCAGCCGATGCGGTGACGGACTTGGACAAGAAAATCGCCGATGTCCAGGAAGGAAATCCCCTGGCGCCCGGAGTCGGTCCCGTGAACCGCGACCTCGCACGCATTCTCTACATGATTCAGGTGGGCGACGCGGCTCCGTCGGATTCAGCGCAAGCGGCGATCGACGAGTCGTGCCAGACGCTCGATAAGAATCTGGCCGACTGGCGCAAACTCAATGGCGAGTCACTGGCAAGCGTGAACGCGCTCCTGGGCAAGTACAATTTGCAGCCGCTTCCGGTTGCCGCCGGCGCGAACGCAGCGGACCCGCCCGCCTGTCACAACTGATGCTAAGACAACCATGGCGTCTGGCAACCTAGACGGAGGACACTCTCATCGCACAATCAGATGCGAAAACTCCTGAAAACCGCTTTGGCTGTGCTTTTCCTGCCAGTGCCGAGCGCTTTGGCTCAGGACCTCACTGCGCACTTTTATCCGGAAAAGCAAGAGTTTGTCATCGGCGAACCGGTCATTGTCGTCTTGGAAGTCGAAAACAACACTTCTAGAACTGTTGAGGTGGAACACGATTGTGATTGGTTACACCCAGAGCAGCTTCAAATCGCTAACGCCCCCGCGAAAAAGGAAGTGCGCCTGACGGGTTGCGCCCCGTCAGGCGGCTGGGCTGGCAGCTGTGGTGTCGGAGTTCGAATCACTCCGGCGGGAGAGCAATTCGAACGGCGTTTTCTGCTCGACCGCGAGTTCGATTTCAGTCGACCGGGCGTGTACCACGTGAAAGCTTCGCGTCGCGTCAAGGTATACGGAGACGGGTTTGACGACCCTATCGCAGATCTGGATGCCCAAGACCAGTTTGACATCGTGCTTCGTGAGCCCAGGGGGCGCGAACTCGAAGACGCATATCAACCATTCATAGCGGACCTTGGAAGCACAGACGAAGGAACAAAATCTGCTGCAGCTTCGGCGCTCACGCAAAATCCCCCTCGATTCTTGGAGGGCGTAATCCTATCGCTCGCAGCCAATGACGAGACAGTTTTCCAGAGCGTGGATGGTATGGAACGCCTCGCCACGCCTGCGGCTCGCGCGAAGCTCGTTGAGATGTCGTCAGCCAAGGACCGAGGCCTTCGGGAAAGGGCGATTGCCGCCCTCGGTAGAATAGGTAACTCTGAAGATTGCGACGCAATCCTCAACATCGCCGCCGAAAATGAGCTCGAGCAAACCCAAGCCTATGTCGCGGCAGGACGCATATGCCGATCAGGAGCAGTGTCTGTGCTCGCAAGCCTCTTGCCATCCGCCGACGACCAGCTTGCAGCGGCCGTCGCAACCGGCCTCGGCAACACGGCGTCTCGTGACGCAATCCGGCCGCTCATCAGTCTGCTGTTGAGTCCCGACGCGTTCGTCCGCCGCGAGGCAGATGCCGCACTTTTCACGCTGACTCATCACGGCAAACCACGCGAATTGAATGATCCGACAGACCCGAAGCAATCCTACTTAGAATGGCGCAGCTGGTGGGCCATGAATTCTCAGGCGGCCCCAATTTATACACCGGACGAATGCCCTAAGTGAATTTCGTTCCTTGCTTCCCGGTTCAACTTTCCAATTTCAAATCCGCGGTTATAGGACTACTATCGCGATTTTGAACCTGTTCGATTCGCTGATCCCGTGCTACCGTGAATTGTTTTTGCGCTCAACAAAATGCGCGCAGGGAGGAGGAAGCGATGCGATCGACACGCACGACGTCGATGAAGGGTGCGCTTTTCTTGACTGACCGCTTTCTTGCCTCCCTGCCTCGCTTTCTAATCGGTACACTGACGATTAGAATTCGCCCTAACTCACTGCGAATCAACCACTTGAAAATTTCTAATCGGTACAATCTCGGGGTCCCCGATTCCTGTTCCAGAGCCTGATCCCAAATGACGAGCCATCGCAAACACGCTGACCGCCTCGAAGAGCTGCGCAAGCTCAACGCCGAAGCCGAAGCAGGCGGCGGCGCCGAACGCCGCGAGCGCGAGCACAAGCAGGGAAAACTCAGCGCGCGCGAGCGCATCGACCTGCTCCTCGACGAAGGCTCCTTCGAAGAGCTCGACAAATTCGTCCGCCATCGCTGCTCGGATTTCGGCATGGACGATCAGCGCCCACCCGGCGACGGTTTCGTCACGGGCTACGGCCGCATCGATGGGCGGCTCGTTTACGTTTTCGCGCAGGACTTCACCGTTTTCGGCGGTTCGCTCTCGGAAGCCAACGCCTCGAAAATCACGAAGGTCATGGACCTCGCGATGCGCCAGGGCGCACCCCTCATCGGCCTGAACGATTCCGGCGGCGCGCGAATTCAGGAAGGAGTGATGTCGCTCGCGGGCTATGCGGACATTTTTCTCCGCAACACTCTCGCCAGCGGCGTGATTCCGCAGATCAGCGCGATTCTAGGCCCCTGCGCGGGTGGCGCCGTCTATTCCCCGGCGATCACGGACTTCATCTTCATGACGCGCGACGCGTCTTACATGTTCGTCACCGGCCCGGACGTCATCAAGACCGTCACGCACGAGGAAGTGACGAAGCACGAGCTGGGCGGCGCGATGACCCACAACGAAAAAAGCGGCGTCGCGCACTTGGTCGCCCGCGATGACCAGGAATGCCTCGCGATGATTCGCGAGCTGCTCGGCTATCTTCCGTCGAACAATATCGACGATCCGCCGCGCCGCTCGTCCACCGATCCCTGGGACCGCGCAAATCCGGCCCTCAACTCGCTGGTCCCAGAAGATCCGCAGAAGCCGTACGACATCAAGGACGTAATTCATGGGGTCGCGGACGACGGTGAGTTCTTCGAAGTGCACGAGCACTTCGCCAGGAATATTGTCGTCGGCTTCGCGCGCCTCGACGGACGCCCGGTGGGCATCGTCGCGAATCAGCCCGCGTTTCTCGCGGGAGTCCTCGATATCAACGCGTCGGTGAAGGGCGCGCGCTTCGTGCGCTTCTGCGACGCTTTTAATATTCCGCTGATTACGTTCGAGGACGTTCCCGGCTTTCTGCCCGGCACGCAGCAGGAGTGGGGCGGAATCATCAAGCACGGCGCAAAGCTGCTCTTCGCGTTTGCTGAGGCTACCGTGCCGAAAATCACCGTGATCACGCGCAAAGCCTACGGCGGCGCGTATTGCGTCATGGCCTCGAAGCACATCCGCACGGACATCAACTACGCCTGGCCCACCGCCGAAATCGCGGTGATGGGACCCGAAGGCGCCGTGAATATCGTCTACAAGCGCGAACTCGATCGCGCGCCCGAAGCCGACCGCGACAAATTGCGCCAGGAAAAAATCGAGGATTTTCGCGACCGCTTCGCGAATCCTTACGTCGCCGCTGAGCGCGGCTACATCGATGCCGTCATCGAGCCGTCGCAAACTCGCGCCAAATTAATCGCCGCGCTCCGGTCGCTCGAGAACAAGCGCGACACCAACCCGAAGAAAAAGCACGGCAACATCCCGCTCTGAGGCACTGACCGGTAACGAAGAGTTAGACGGAAGTTTTCTTCAACACTTTTACGCCGTCGCGACCGCTGATCCGGGCCTCCGTAGCGAAGCCCAGGAAGAGGCCGTGCTCGACCACGCCGACAACGTGGTCTAGCGCGTTCGCCACGCCCGTCGGGTCGGGCATCGGTCCAAACGCACAATTCATGATGTAGTGGCCGCCGTCCGTAATGAACGGCTTGTTGTCGCCGCCCAGGCGCAGAGACGGATTCGCACCAAGGTCTCGCAACTTGCGTTCCGTGGCTTCCCAGCCAAAGGGCACAATTTCAACGGGGACGGACACGAGTGAACCGAGACGTTCGACAATCTTGGTTTCGTCGGCGACGACCGCCATCCGCTTGCTCGTCGACGCCACAATCTTTTCCCGCAAGAGCGCTCCGCCATGTCCTTTGATAAGGAACAGCGTTCCCGGCTGAACCTCGTCCGCGCCATCCACTGTGAGGTCGATCTGCGATTGCTCGGCAAACGTCGCGAGCGGAATCCTTAGGTTGCGCGCCTGCCGCTCCGTTTGCTCCGAAGTGGCAATGCCGACGATGCGCAGCCGCTCTTCGGAGATTCGTTGCGCAAGGGCGCTCACGAAGAATGCCGCGGTTGAGCCCGAGCCCAATCCCACCACCATTCCGTCTTCGACAATCTTCGCGGCAACCTCGGCGGCGGCTTTCTTCCAGTGGTCCTGTTCCGAAGTCATCATGGTTTCGCTCATTGGAGGCAGCGCAAGCGCGCATCATATCCGCTCTGGCCGGAGCTTGCCAAGCGCCGCCGGGGTCTCATGCTAGAATCCGGCTTCATCTTGGTGGGGCTGCATGTTCCGAAAAATTCTGATCGCAAATCGCGGCGAGATTGCCGTGCGCATCGCGCGCGCTTGCAAGGAAATGGGCATTCGCGCGGCAGTTGTGTTCAGCGATGCCGATCGCGCCGCGCTGCACGTGCGCCTTGCCGACGAGGCTTACGGTATCGGCCCGGCGCCGTCGCGCGAGAGTTATCTCGCGATCGACAAGATTATTGGCGCCGCGCAACGGGCGCGTTGCGACGCCATTCACCCCGGCTATGGCTTCCTGGCGGAGAATCCCGCGTTCGCACGCGCCTGTGCATCAGCGCAAATTACGATCATCGGGCCTTCGCCTGAAGCAATGGAAAAGCTCGGCTCGAAAACGGCAGCCCGGCAACTGGCGCGTGCCGTCGGCGTGCCCACCGTTCCCGGTACCGTTGAGCCAATCGAGAAGTTCGAAGACGCACTCGACGCTGCGCGCAAAATCGGCTTTCCGGTAGTCCTCAAAGCCGTTGCCGGCGGTGGTGGAAAGGGCATGCGGCTAGTCGAGCAGGAAGCCGGCATGTCTGCTGCCTGGCGCGACGCTTCTTCGGAAGCACTCAATGCTTTCGGTGATGCCCGGCTCTACCTCGAGAAGTACCTCGTGCGGCCGCGACACATCGAAATCCAAGTCTTGGGCGATCATCATGGTCACCTTCTCCATCTCGGCGAGCGCGAATGTTCGGTGCAGCGCCGATACCAGAAAGTGATCGAAGAAGCGCCCTCACCCGTCATGACACCGGAATTGCGCCGCGCGATGGGAGAAGCGGCGGTGAAACTCGCGCGCGCGGGCGGATACGCGAATGCCGGTACGGTGGAATTCCTGGTGGACGCGGAGCGCAATTTCTATTTCCTCGAGATGAACACGCGGCTTCAGGTGGAGCATCCCATAACCGAGATGGTGACTTCCCTCGACCTCGTGAAACTTCAGATCGGCGTCGCAGCCGGCGAAGCGCTTCCGTTCGCGCAGAACGAAATCGTGGCGCGCGGTCATGCCATCGAATGCCGCATATACGCCGAGGATCCTGAAAACAATTTCTCGCCGTCGCCCGGAAAGATTCTTGCGCGGAGAATTCCGGCAGGACCCGGAATCCGGCTCGACGACAGTATTTATGCCGGCTGGACGGTTCCGAACGAATACGATCCCCTGCTGGGAAAACTCATTGCGTGGGGAGCCGATCGCAAGGAAGCAATCTCTCGCCTGAAGCGAGCCCTTGACGAGTACTATGCGATGGGCATTCGCACGAATGTGGGGCTTTTTCGGCGTATCCTGGATTCTCCTGATTTTCAGAACGCTGACGTTTACACGCGTTGGCTCGACGATTTCCTGCAGAAGCCGGCATCTGGCGTCAGTCCCGGCGACCGAGAGCAATCGAACACCGACGATGCGGCGGCTGTCGCGCTTGCGATGTGGCATTTCTCACGAAACGGTTCCCCGGAGGGTCAAAAGGCTGGCACCCCGGGTCCTGCTGCATCGGAGTGGAAACTCGATGGACGGCGCGAACAATTGAATCGCGCTCCGCGATCCTAGCGAAACTTTTGTCACATTCCGAACGTGAAGATCGAAATCACACTCCGCGATCAAAGAAGAACGGTCGAAATATCACGCGCAGAGGGTGAATTGAGATTCGCGCTCGACGGTAGTTCGCTCGAAGCGGATGCCGTCGAAATCGCGCCCGGGATTTATTCGATCTTGATCGAGGGCCAGTCCTTCGAAGCGAGGGTCGAGAGCGCCGGTGGTGCACTACGCGTGAGCGTTGCCGGCCGCGAGTACGCGGCGCAGATTCTGGACCCTCGACTGCGAAAGCGTTATCGCGGCGGAGCAATCGAGGTGGAAGGCCGGCAGCAAGCGATCGCGCCGATGCCCGGAAAAGTCGTTCGCATCCTCGCCGCTGCGGGCGACGTGGTGGAAGCAGGCAAAGGACTCGTCGTAATCGAAGCGATGAAGATGCAGAACGAAGTGCGCTCACCGAAGTCAGGGACCGTCGAGCGCATGCTAGTGGCGGAAGGGCAGGCTGTTAACTCAGGCGACGTTCTCGCGATTGTGGTTTAGCGCGAGCGTCTACTTCTCGGCCGGAAGTTTGCCCGCGGATTCCAGGATCATGCGCGACAAATAGTTCGTGACGTGAGACTCGTCGCGCGCCTCGGTGAGATAAGCGGCGCGCAGAAGCTGCTCCTTTCGATTGCGCAGCATGTCGCGAATCCCCTGTTGAACCTGAGGATCGGACAGCTCGCGCTGCCCGGCGGACTCCTTCCCGACGAGCTTCAAGATGAAGTAGCGGCCGTCTTTCACTTGGATTGGACGGCTCACCTCGCCAGTCTTCAGCGATAGCACGGTTTTCTTGAGCAGCGGGTCGGATCGGTTGAACGACGATTCGGGGTTGTAGCCCAGGTCGCCGCCCGTGGAAGCCGTCGGGTCTTCCGAGTAGTCCATCGCGAGCTGGGCAAAGTCTGCTCCTGCACTGAGCCTCTGCGAAAGCATGGCAGCTTTCCTGCCGGCTTCTGCCTCATTTGACGCTTTGTCGTTCTTGCGGTTGTGGACCGCGGGATCTGGACGAGACGTGACGACGATCTGCGCCAGGTGGTATTGCGGTTCCACGAAGTTGAACTGGCCGCGATTCGCGCCGTAGAAGTCGGCGACGTCCTGGTCGGTGATCGAAATCTTCGCGACGACTTCACGGTTCAGCAGTTTTTCGATTGAAAGCTGCCGCCGGATGTCGCTCTTCAAGTCGTCGACGGTGAGTCCTGATTCCTTCAGCTTGCGCTGAAACTCTTCTTCGGTGTAGGGGCTTTTCGAGGCGGTGAATTTGTCTTCCACTTCGGCATCGCTGGCTACCAGGTTCAATTTGCTGGCGCGCTGCAACAGAATTTCACTGTTGACCAGCTCGTCGAGGATGCTCAGCTTGAGGGAGAGCGCTTCTTCTTGCGACGGAGCGGGCGAATCGGGATTCAAACGCGAGCGGAAGTTCTTTTCCACTTCTTCGCGCATGATCTCTTTGCCGTTTACGTTCGCCCAGACGTCCGGACCAGGGGCGATTTCCTTCTGGCACGAAGCGAGAGCGCAGACGGCGAGCAATGTGAGGATTCGACCCCGTTGCTTCAACCAGCGCTCCTTCCGGCGGGAACTGCCTTAAGCGGCTTTCTTTACGCGACCCGAGCGGATGCAGCTTGTGCAGACACGGATATGCTTGCGCGCGCCGTTCACAATAGCCTTTACACGCCGTAGATTCGGGTTCCAACGGCGGCGACGCACGTTGTGGGCGTGGCTGATGACGTTGCCGAAACTAGGTTTCTTACCGCAGACTTCACATTCGAGTGCCATTCTTGCATTACTCCCTACGAGAATTTTATAGATTTTGCGAATCTCAATGCTACCAGAGAATCCCGGAAGCGAGAAGGAGTTTACGGCGAGCAGATCCATTGTTGAGTGATGTACGCGACGCGTCGAACCAGCCGCGGCAACTGAGGTATACTTCCGCGCAAAGGAAGGTCTTATGGAAAATCCATCTCAGATGAATCAGGACGTCGTCGGCACCCGTAGAGGCGACTACGAAATTCTGGGGCTGCTCGGCGCTGGCGGCATGGGCCAGGTGTTCAAGGTGCGCAATGTATTATCCGGTCGCATCGAAGCCATGAAAGTGCTGCTACCGAATCTGGCCGATCAGAAAGACTTGGCCGATCGCTTCATGCGGGAGATCAAAGTGCTGGCGGGCCTGCACCATCCGAATATCGCAGAGCTTCGCACGGCCCTTACGATCGACAATCAACTGGTGATGATCATGGAATACGTGGAGGGAGCTACGCTCGCGGCTCGAATCCAACAGGGAGCGATTCCTTACGGCCAGGCGCTCGGCTACATCGACCAGGTGCTGGGGGCGCTTGGGTACGCGCACCAGCAGCATATCGTTCATCGCGACATCAAGCCTTCGAACATGATGCTGACGCCTTCCGGCGTCGTAAAGCTGATGGACTTCGGCATCGCGCAGCGCGGCGATCAAGGCGACCTCACGAAGACGAACACGACCGTGGGCTCGTACGCGTATATGTCGCCCGAGCAAATCAAGGGCGAGCTTAAAGTGAGCACACATTCGTATTGAATAGTCGTTCGGGATGGGTGGCGAG
>CAWBGW010000039.1:0-72265 GCA_963788345.1 uncultured Acidobacteriota bacterium
AAACCGCGAACGATGGGGCACCCATCGGGCGGAGTTGTTGGCCTCGGTTCATTGCGCGATGAGAGGCTTGCGGTTGTGCACGTTGCCAACACCAAAACCAGAAAAACCCCTGGGGCACCCGGCTATTGCTTCTACATGAAAAGCGGGACGGTGCTATTATCCACGGATATCGTCGAATAGAGGCAAGACCCACCGGGTGGAGTTGTTGGCCTCGGTTCATTGCGCGATGAGAGGCTTGCGGTGGTGCACGTGACGAAACACCGAACCCAGAAAAACCTCTGGGGCACCCGGCAGTTGGTCCACCACGTAACGGTTGTGCACGATTTCGTGATGCACGTACACGGGCCGCCCATAAGCCTCAAGCGCCAGCTCGACGATGTCCACCGCGCGCACCACTCCCGCGCAGAAATCCGCGCGGCCGCACGCGCACCAGCGTCTTCGCCCCGTTCGTGCTCCCGTGGTTTGTACCCGTGATGTTCGTCAGCGTCATTTACGCTCCGGAAACCTCCACAGTTTACCTGAAGCGGCAACGCCCTGCCAACCTCGTTCGCGCACGTTGTACACACCCCCGGACTTGGGCTTTTTGTAGCGATTGATTTTCTGGATGTTGTTGGCGTCCATCGGGTTAGGGATTTGCCTGTGAAATTTGTGTAGCGATTGATTCTTCCACTCTCGGCGTTGGCCCCGAAGGGTGGCGGCCCATTTGCCAGCCGGGGTCAAGCTTGTTGGGGGAGATTTCTGCGCCTTTGGCGTCGAGATGGGTGACGATCAGGCGGCGGGGAGGGTCGGTCCATTTGCCGTATTCGTCGATGCAACTGAAGGCGCGGACGGCGCGAATGATCTCGTTGCCCGTGGGTTTGATGACGTCGGATTGTTCGAGAAGGAGGCCAAGAGCGAATCGGGCGTTGTGGGCGCGTTTTTTGAAGAGGCCGAGGGCGTGAGCGTGGCGGTAAACCACGGTGCGGTGGCCGAGTTGAATTCGCGGGCTAGTTCACCGGGGCGAGTCCAGTCGAGGAAAGCCTCCTCGATGGCGTCACGGTCGGGGTGGTTGCAGATGGCGCATTTGATTTGGTGATATTTGAGGCTAGTTTTGTGGCGGCTGGGAGGGTTTTCCATCGTCGTTTTTTGTCGGTGTGTACGCTTTTCGGTACTGGGACCCGGCTCCTCTCATGCTGCTCGATTTGTGCTCACATAAAAACGAGCCAATGGTAGCACATTTCTATAGTTTAGTCAATGGTAAACATTTACATGGTTCTATACGTCATAGCCGGTTTCTGTGCTCCGAGCAGGAAGAATTGTTTAGGTCGCGAGAGATTCTGATAATTGATCGATGAAAATGCTCTTCACGGGAATGGGACAGTATACGAAGCGGTCCAGCCAGCAGACAATATTGTAATAGTATGTGTCGCGCCTCGGGTAGTTCTCCAGGAATTCCTCCAACTCTTGTGTCGTATAGCTGGTGGACATCCAAGCCAATGCCATGACGCGTGTGCCGGGGTTCGGGTCAGAGATTAGCGGCTGAATCGCCGTCCGAACTTTCTCTTCTTTGCGTCCTTTGAGCGCTATCAGAGCGATTTTCACGAGCTGGTCGTTTCCACTTCGAAGGAGCGTGCCCACCGCTCCGCCAATCGCCGGCGATAAGTTGGCTGCCGCTTGTGCCGCCCGAATCTTCGTCTCTCCATACGATGTGTGCGAGATGGTGAGTAGGCTTTCGACGTCGGATCCGTCACCGAATCGCTCGACGATACGGATCGCTTCGTTCTGAATGTCCGTGAAATCCTTCAGGAGATAGCGCCGCGCAAGACCTACGTCTTCAGCATCTCCGTTCCGGGCGATTCCTGCAAGACCCGCCGCGATGAATTGGTTTCGGATGAACTCGTCGACATTGGTCTCCCGTTGTTCGAGATACTCCCGAGCGGCTGAACCAAATTCCTTCTCCATATCTGCTCGGCTTTCCCCACGCATCACCTCGAATCCGTCAGCAAGATCCAGCCGCACACGGTCTCCGAACCTATCAAAATGCCATAGGGCGAGAGCCCTATACGCTAACGTGCCTTCGAGCCTGTACCATCCGACGAGTTTTCTAATTTCCTCATATGGCAGACTTTCCATCTGCCACAAGAGGATTTCCTCGGGATCGACTATCGATGAGGTCTCTGGGAACCCAAACAGGCCCGGCGGGTCAGACCTGTTCAGTATCTTTCGTATCTGTTCGGGCGTAATGTTTTCGCCCTTGTTGATCAGTGCCCGTAGCGAGGCGGCCCTGATCTTCATCGAGTCGTCAGCCAACATCGACCGAGCACGATCCAGGGACAGCTGCCCTCTGGCAGCGAGTTCTTCGACGATGGCTTCACGGAGCCATGACGTCGTCGTTTCGAGACCGGCAATCAACGTGCCGGTTTGAACAGAAGAGACCTTCGATTTCAATTCAGGAATCTCAATTGTGCGATATTCCTCACCGACTTGAAGGATTTCAGTCAGGGCGCGGTCGGGATCCGCACGCAACAGGATGCGCAGTCTCGCGTGGAGCACCTCGACGTAGAGGGCGGTGTCCGCGGTGAAGTTCATCAGGAGAGCCAGGTCAGATTTGCTCCCTGTTCGTCCAAGAAAGCGCAGGTATGCAGTTCGCACAAGGTCGGATGATTCGGTCGACACCTCGCTCGCTACGTCAGGCATGCGCAGTTGCTCGGCAGGAAAAAGTGATGGGTATTTCCCCACCATGTCTAGCACACGTGAGCGTAGTGCCTCCGAGCGGTCGTCTTTGGCGATGCTACAGATCGAATCGGTAGCAGTTTGCGGATCGAGGTCACGGAACCAATACCATCCGGGCACGGCGTCATATTGGTCCGCGAGAACGGAACGAAGGATCACGTGCTCCTCGGCGCGAGTGATGGCCGCTTTTTCTTTGTATTCGTACAGCGCGTTGGCTGCGTGTATGCCGAGAAATTCGTTCTCGTACCGAAAATAAAGGAACGAGGAGCTCAATAGTGCAAGGCGCGCAACTTCAAACCCATCTAGATATCCGTCTTCAGCAGGCTGGAGTAGGAACCCGATTTTCGCGAGCAGTTCCTTAATTTGTTCAACAGCCGGTCTTTTGTCAGCGGGTGGGGCAAGGGAGGAGTCCGGTCGGAGAGTTTTTCGCTGGTCGGCAATTGGAGGTTGGGACGATGCGACGTCTTGAACCTTCGCTCCGCTTTGCTTTCCGAGAGCAAGCACATACCGCATCAGGGCGTCTCGAATCTTTCGCTCCCAGTCCTGTGTCGATTCGAACTCCTTGTAGAGGAATCTCTTAGATGCCTCGACCGTTTTGCGGAAGGTGAGCACCATTTTTGGCTGTTCGCCAGGATCCTGGAGTCGGTCTGGCTCTATGTTCTTGAAGAATAGCCAGACCTCAGGAGACCCTGTAGAGCCGTACCGGTTCAGGGCCCTCTGGAATTCCTCGTCAAAGCCCGAAGTGAATTGTTCGACTCCAGTGGGTTGACCCCATCGCTGCCAAAGCAACCCAATGAAGACTTGGCATCTGTCGACATCCTGATTGATTAACTCCTGAGGACGGCCACATCCCGGAAGAGTGTCCTCCCACCCTAGAAGGCTGATTTCTAATTCGAGCTGCTGTGCGTACCGGTTAACTTCGTCGACGACATCCCTGGCCATCCTGCGTTCGTCGGTTAAATCGGATGGGGACGCGAGGAAGACATGAAGCACGTTGCGCGCTGGGAGGTCACTAGTGTTCATTGGTTCTTGTATCCTTCGTGGCCGAGGCCTGCCCGCCGACGCTTCGGTGGTAGAAGCATTTTGCCACTTTCCGTTGGCGAGTCCAGTGCGGACGTCGCGGATATCACACGGCAGAGACGAAGCCTCGCGGAATATTTCCAGGCGGACGGCAACCACCCATTTCTGGGCATGCTCAATGGAATTCAAATTCTGGAGGGCGGCCGCAGACGGCGGAGGAGGAGATTGCCGCTGCGGCGCTATTTCTCGTACGCGGTCAAGCCAGCGCTATTACTGCGCAGACTCCGAACGTGGATGGCGGAATGGCTTTCGGCTGACCTCTTCCAGCGACGCGTAGCCGCGCCGCGCCGAATCCGCGATGACGCGAACGCCCGCTTCGGTCCAATCCAGGCCTCGCTCGCTGATCGCTCCGATCACGTAGAACAGGCCGGCAAATGCCAGCAAAACCGCGAAGCCAAGCCCAAACAGCAGCTCCGCAGCAACCAGTTCGCGCACGAAATACATCTGGAAAATGAACGCAACGGCCACAATCGCTACCATGCCCTTGCGAATCCGCAGCTTCTCACCCAGTTTGCTCATCAAGTTTTTGAAATTCCCCGAAACCGTTTTCATAGAATCTCGCCTGACCTCAATGCGTTAGATGCAACCAGCAAACCAAAAGGGACAATCCGCAAGTTGCTGAAATCCGAAGAGATGGGGATTTCGCAGAGTGAGATAGAGGAAAACAGTTTCCAAAGGAAGGAACGGCGCTCTCGCGAATTGCACACGATCGCGACAGACGTTTTTTGTCTACATCACGGGCAGTATTTCGATTTTGATTCGCGTGACGGAGAAACGCTTAACACAGGGAGCACAGAGAAAAACCTGGAGGGCACGGAGAAGCTGCGATGGCCACTGCAATCTCGACGCGGGAATTTCAATTGGCTCTGTTGAGATCCTAGGTCAGCGGCCTCAAAAAGCGAAAAGCAGATCCCTCACCCCGCACAAACCGCCCTTCGGCAGGCTCAGGGCAGGCGGGGATTCGGGATGACAAAGTGGTGTTCCAGGATGGTGTTTGAATCAGCGGCCTTCAAACGGGTAGCGATCCTGCGCCAGCACCGCGTCCGCAACGCGGCGGCGAATCGAAATCGTGTCGAGCGGCGCGTGCTTCGCGAATCTTCGCAGAACCGCAAGTTGCGTCGTCAGCGTATCGCCATCGGCCGTGGCCGCCAGCGCCGTGCGAGCCTCTTTTTCCACGCGGTCCATCGCATCGTAAATGAAAGCCCGCGCGGCATCCACCATGACGCTCGCCGACTCGCCTCTCTTGGCCGACGATTTCTGCGCGCGCCGCAGCGACGATTCCATCGCGTAAACGTCCATCGCGATATTCGCCAGCGAGGCCACGATTTCCTGATGATCGGCCAGATGTTCGCGGTACTTCTGCACAGCCGTCCCGGCCGCAAGCAGAAACATCTTCTTGGCCTGCGCGAGCGATCGCTCCTCTTCGGCAAACGCGCCCGGTGGCCGCTTCTTCGAACGAAGGCCCGGCGAGAACTTCGTCCGCCAGCTTCATCGCCGCCGGAATCAGCGGCACGATGCCCGCCATCGCGCGCTTCATCAGCATCTGGATGATCAGCATCCGGTTGATTTCGTTGGTGCCCTCGAAAATGCGGTTCACGCGGCTATCGCGGTACGCGCGCGCCACCGGATAGTCCTCGTGGAAGCCGTATCCGCCGAAGATCTGCACGCCCTCGTCCACGCAATAATCCACGGTCTCGCTGCCGACCACCTTGCTGATCGAGCTTTCGATCGCGTACTCCTCCAGCACCTGCATCGCCTGCTGCGTCTTGTCGCCGCCCGGCTTCGGCTCGAAACCGCCGCAGAAATCATGCCCGCCGAGCGGTAAATCATCGACTCGACGGCGTAAATCCGAATCGCCATCTCGCCAATCTTCGCCTTGATCAGGCCGAACTCGGCGATCGGCTTGCCGAACGCCGTGCGCTCCTTCGCATATTTCGACGAAGCTGCCAGCACGTTCTTGGCGCCGCCCAGGCAATAGGCGCCCAGCGAGAATCGCCCCACGTTGAGCGTATTGAACGCGACGATGTGCCCGCGGCCGATTTCGTGCAGCAGGTTTTCCTTCGGCACCGGGGCGTTCTCGAAAAAGATCGGCACCGTCGAGCTGCCCTTGATCCCCATCTTTTTCTCTTCGGCGCCAACGGAGAAACCAGGAGTGCCGCGCTCGACGATGAAGCAGGAGAATTTCTCGCCATCGACCTTCGCAAACACGATGTAAATATCCGCGAAGCCGCCGTTCGTGATCCACATCTTCTGGCCGTTCAAAATCCAGTTCTTTCCGTCCGGCGAGAGCACCGCGCGCGTTCGCGCGGCCAAAGCATCGGAGCCAGCCTGCGGTTCCGACAGGCAGTAACAGGAAAGCTTTTCGCCGGTCGCGATCTTCGGGAGATATTTCTTCTTCTGCTCTTCGGTGCCGAAATAGACGATCGGAATCGTCCCGATTCCCGCGTGGCCGCCGTGCGACACCGCGAACGAAGCATAGCCGGCCAGCTTTTCGGCAAGGATCGTCGCGGAAACTTTGTCGAGCCCCGATCCGCCATATTCTTCCGGAATCGCGCCGCCCAGCAGCCCAATTTCGCCCGCGCTCTTCAGCATCCGGGCCATCAGCCCTTCTTTGTGCAGCTCGAGCTCGGGAACGTTGGGCAGGACCTCTTTGGTCACAAACTCTTCGGCCGTTTGGCCGATCAGCCGCTGATCGTCGGTGAGGTCGGCGGGAGTGAAAACATCTTCCGGGCCGCTGTTCGTAATCAGGAACGCGCCGCCTCGATTCAGCGATTGCGCTACAGGAGTGGTCGCCATGGCCTGCCTCCCTTTCTCATCCGTCCCAACGATTCATTCTCTCGCCGATTCAAGCCCGCTGCAATCGCGCAATTCACTCAACCTCAGCCCGCCTCAGCAACTGCGCGAATCGACTCCACATAGTCCTGCGGCAAACCATGCTCCGCCGCCCCGTCGAGAATCGTCTTCAAATAATGTGCCGCCGGGTGCAGGCCCTTCTCCACTTTCGTGGCGATGAACGCTTCCGCCGCAACGGGCCGGCCATCGCGATCCTTCACATTCACTTGAATTCGACGATAGTGAACGGGCGCGCCTTCGAACCGATCGAGATTGCGAAACGCCGACTCGTTGATCTTGTAGAGGATGCCTTCCACGGCCTTACCGGCCGCCGGCCGGATATTCGCGCCCGCCGTGCCGCCGCGGACTTTCTTGTTGAACGCCAGCTCGTAGTTCTCGAGCCGTCCCGGGCGCTCTTCCAGAATTTCGCCTGCGCGCGAGCGCATCTGGGCCCGATTCATGTTGCTGGCGTAAGCAAAGTACCAGGCTGTGGCTGCCATAAGGTTTCTCAAGTGCTGAGAGCCTGTGTCCGATCGAGGAACCTTCATCTTACCGGGAAGCAGATGCAAAGAGCAACCGTCGGGCCGCGACACGATGGCGAATCAAGTATGCCCGGGCTGGCGTACAGCGCGCCGTGGAACGGCTCACGCGATGGTCTCCGGTGGAAGCGCGATTCGATCCCTGCGGCGGACATCGACTCTGCAAATTCGTAAGAAAAAGCGTTGAACCCCCTTGACAATAAAAGTTGTCAATACTACCATCCTCCTCGTGCTCGATATCCAAGTCATCGATGATCCGGCAGCGGCGACGGTAGCTTTGGAGCCCATGCGGAGTCGACTCCTCTCCGAGCTGGTCGCGCCCGCCTCGGCGGCGACATTGGCCACGCGGGTTGGCCTGGCTCGGCAGAAAGTCAACTACCACCTGCACGCGCTGGAGGCGCACGGGCTGGTGCGGCTGGCCCAGGAACGCAAGTGGGGCGGGCTGACGGAACGGCTGCTCGTGGCGACGGCCGCATCCTACGTCGTTTCGCCGAGCGCTCTGGGTCCGGTCGCCGCGGATCCGAATCGGGAAATCGATAGGCTGTCCGCGAGCTATCTTATCGCCCTGGGAGCACGGGTGGTGCGCGAGGTGGGCGATCTTGTTCGTCGCGCGAAAGAGACGGGCAAACGCCTGGCGACCCTGGCGGTGGATACCGAGGTTCGCTTCCGATCGGCGACGGACCGGGCGGCTTTCAGCAACGAACTCACCGAGGCCATCACGAAACTGGTTTCCAAGTACCACGATGAATCCGCCCCCGGCGGCCGCGCGCACCGCCTGGTGGTGGTGGCGCACCCTCTGCCGCGGAAATCCGATCCCAAGGAGCCATCATGAGCGTGAAGAAAGAAGCCTCCGGACGGCGTTCAGTCCAGGTCGAAATCGAGGTCCCCGGCACGCCGGAGGAAGTCTGGCGGGCCATCGCCACCGGGCCGGGTATTTCGTCGTGGTTCGTGCCGACTGAGTTCGAGATACGCGACGGGAAGCCGGTTGCGGTGACGTTGAATTTCGGCCCGGGCATGGAGTCGCGTTCCGCCGTGACGGCCTGGGATCCGCCGCGGAGGTTTGCCGCCGAGGCCCCGGGATGGGCCCCTGGCTCGCCGATCATCGCGGACGAGTGGACCGTCGAAGCTCGAGCGGGAGGCACCTGCATCGTCCGCGTGGTGCATAGCCTCTTCGCCAGCACGGACGACTGGGACAATCAGCTGGAAGGCAGCGAATCCGGCTGGCCGGGCTTCTTCCGCATCTTGCGGATCTATCTCACGTACTTCCGCGGCCAACGCTCTGCGATGGTGCAGTGGATGGCGCCCGCCGCGGGAACCGAAGCGGAGGCCTGGGAAACGCTCACCGCGGCATTGGGGCTGAAAGGCGTGAGCGCCGGGCAGCGTTGGACGGCTCCGGCGGGGGTCCCGGCGCTCAGCGGCGTGGTGGAGCACGTCAGCCAGAGTCCGTGCGGCGCTCTGTTGCGGCTCGACAAGCCGGGGCCGGGCACCGCCGCCCTTGGCGCCGTCAACTTCGGCGGCCAGAGCATGGTCACGCTAAACTTCTACCTCTACGGCGATCAGGCGGCGGGGACCGTCGCGCGCGAGACACCGCTCTGGGAAACGTGGATTCAAGAACGCTTCCCGACGCCGCCGGAGACGAGCAAGAGTGAATGATCGCGTGGTCGTGGGTGGCTTACAATCGAGGGCGCCGGCGAACACGATGCGCAATTGTGGTTTTCGCTGTACGGTTTGCCGCGAGCGCAGGTGGCGGAGCTGGAAAATCGCTGGGCGCACGAACTGAAGCGAATCCTTTCGTAGCGAGGAGACACCATGGCACATCCCGTCGTTCATTTCGAAGTGGGCTGCAAAGACAGCGCGAAGACGCAGCAGTTCTACACGAGTCTCTTCGGTTGGAAAATCCAGCAGGCTGGCCCGGCCGCCATGATCGACGCGGGCGGTGGACCCACTGGGCACATCACGGCGCTCGGGCACGAGCCGTATCACTACACGATTTTCTATGTCGAGGTCGAAGATGTGCAGGCGTACCTCGACAAGGCCCAATCGCTGGGCGGCAAGACTCTGGTCCCGCCAGTCCCAATTCCCACCGGGACGTTTGCCTGGATGGCGGATCCCGAAGGAAACACAATCGGTCTGTGGAAACCGGCCTCGAAGTAGATTTCAGCCAGACTGGGAAACACAATCTCAGGAGGAACTGCTCATGCGAAGAATCGTCACAGTGTGCGGATTGGTCCTTGTTCTTGCAGTTTTTTGCCGGACGGCCGTCCGCGCGCAGCAATCGTCTGGCGACAAAACGGCGGCGGCGCCTGCCGCAATGCAAGTGCCGACGCCCGGCCCGGAAATGGATCGCCTGAAATTCATCATCGGAACGTGGGACGTGCAGGGCGAATATTTGAAGACTCCGCTCACCGGCGAAGGCGGAAAGCAAACGGGTTGGTACAAGGCACAACTGGGGCCGGGCGGGTTTTCGATCGTCGCCGATTTCGAGGACGAAAGCCCTCTCGGCAAGGAGATCGGACACGAGTTGTTCGCGTGGGACGCGAGCAGCAGCGCCTACACCACAGCTACGGTCGGCAACTTTCCGGGGATGGTTACCGGGAAGGCGAAGTGGGAGGGCGACAACCTGGTGACGGAACTCGATTTCAAGATGGGAGACGCCGTAATTCACAATCGAGCCGTCTACTCCCATGTCGGCGAAAAAACTTTTCACCTCGAGGAGTCGTATCGGATGGGCGACGCGCCGTATCAGCTGATGTGGAAAGCCGACGCGACGAAAAAGTGAGCGCCCCCACGCTTTCCTGAAATCGAGGGCGCGGCTCGGCGCGCAAAGCCAGTTGTTGACAACCACGGGAAATTGCAGCTAAGAACGTCCGCATTCCGTGGGGTTCAACTCCTTCTTGGGAGGCGCACATGAGCAAGAAGATTCTGCTGGCTGGCGTGGTCGGCGCTGTCGTTGTGTTTTTGGTCTCCGCGTTTTTTCACATGGCGACCAGCCTGGGCGAGATCGGCGTGAAGGCCATGCCGAATGAAGATGCAGTGCTCGCCTGCATGCGATCTTCGATTCAGCAGCCCGGCTTCTATCTTTTTCCTTTGGCAGGCGCGATGGCGGGTAAGGACCAGTCGCCAGCAAATCAGGCTGCCTACCTCGAAAAATATAAGGCTGGGCCGACGGGCGTACTCGTTTACCGTGTGGGCGGCGTGGAGTTCAGTTTTGGCAAGCTGCTGGTCAACCAGTTCCTCTTGGGGCTGGTGGCAGCGCTGATCTTGGCCTGGATCTTGGGGATCACGGCGAACGCGACGACGTATGGCTCGCGCGTTCTAATCGTGTTTCTCGTCTCATTGTTCGCCGGTTTCGTCTATGACTTGCCGTATTGGACCTGGTACGGATTCCCCACCAACTACGTGGTCGCGCACATCGCCACCTGGACCGTAAGCTGGACGATCGCCGGCCTCGCAATGGCTTCCATCGTGAAGCGCCCTGCAGCGATCTAGGAATCGCGAACAACAGAGTTCACGGAAGACCGGTGCCTTCGCCAGCCTTGGCGACTACTGCGCGTCCGGAGCTTTCGCATTTGCGTTGCCGTTCAGGTAGCGGTCGAACCAGTAGAGCTGCCAATTGAGGCTCTCGACGAGATGTTTAGGCTCCCCGGTGCGCGTGAGGTTGTGATTCTCTCGCGGGAAAAACACCAACTCGGATGGAACACCATAGTGTTGCAATGCGCGGAACCATTGTTCGTCTTGCTCAATGGGAACGCGAAAGTCCATGTCGGAGTGGAGAATAAGCGTTGGTGTCCGGACGTTGCGGGCATACTTCAGCGGCGACGCGTCCCAGTATTGATCGAGGTCATCGTAGACAAAGCCTTTGAAATAATCTTCATGACCGAAAGGAAAGTCACGCGTGCCTTCGTCACTCACGAAATTAGATATGGCGCGCAGAGTCACTGCCGCTTTGAAGCGGTTGGTATGCGAAACGATCCAGTTGGTCATGTAGCCGCCGTAACTTCCGCCGGTGACACCGAGATTGTTGGCATCGATCCAGGGATATTGCTTTAGAGCGGCATCCACGCCGGCCATGACGTCCTGATAATCCATGCCGCCCCAGTTGTTGATTTCGCCGCGCTCGAATTTTTCGCCGTAGCCGGTGGAGCCGCGGGGATTGCAGAAGAAAACGGCCCAACCCTTCGCGGCATAAACCTGGAATTCGTGGTACCAGTCGACGCCAAACATACCTTCCGGGCCGCCATGGATCACCAGCACCATCGGATATTTTTTGCCGGGCTGCCAGCCGAGCGGTTTGACGAAGAATCCATCCACGGCCCAGCCGTCCGTGCTCTTGTACGGCAGACGCTCGACCGGCTGAAGTTCGAGTTGCGACCAAAGGTCGCTATTGAGATGCGTCAACTGCTTTTCGCCCGCGCCATTCAAGTTGGCGACGAAGAGTTCATCCGGATGCTGAAAATCGCTCGCGAGATAAACCATTTCCCCGGCGCTTTCGTTCACATCGAAAGCGTGTACGCCACGCTCGCCGGAAGTGAGCGCAGAGAAAGTGCCCGCCGCGGGATCAGCGCGAAAGATCTGTGTTTCGCCCTTGACGCCAGCCGCAAAAAACGCCGAATTAGGCGCCGGCCAGCGCAGTTCTGTAGGAGTCAAATCGAGATTCGTGACGGCAAGTCGCGAAGGCATACCCCCGGAAGAATCCGCCACGTACAACTTGGGAAATTGATGCCGAGCAGTCTGGCCGGTAAAGAGAATTTGTTTGCCGTCGGGCGACCATCGCGGACTCTCGTCCTGGAAGAGATGATCGGAGATCTTGGTGAGCGAACCGCCGTTCGTGGGAATCGTCCAGACGTCAGTGTTGTCACTGTCGTCGTAAGCTTTGCCGGTCCGGTCGGACACAAAAGCGATTCGTGCGCCGTCCGGGGACCACTGCGGATCGGTGTCGTTCCAGTCCTGACCCTCGGTGATTTGCTTTGCGTCTCCGATCGATACGTTAATCACCCACAGATGCCGCCGTTTGTCGTCAAACCATCCCGAGTCATTGAATTTGTACCGTATATGCGTGTAGTGACGGACGTCGCTCTTCCGGTCCGCAGGAGCGATGGCGTCGCTTGGCCCAGAAGAACTCACCACAACGATACGCGTGCCGTCCGGAGACCATTCATAACTCTGCACGCCGTTCTTCAGTTTAGTCAGGGCAATGCCCTCGCCGCCTTCCATGGAGAGGAGGAAGATTTGCATTTTGGGAGACTCGCCAGCCGAGGACTCAGGATTGCGGGCCGAGAGGACCGCAAGCGTTCTTCCGTCGGGACTCCAGCGGGGAGAGTTGGAGCTAAATCCTTCCGCGCTCACCCTTCGGGGTGCTGCGGAACCATCGGCTGGCACGAGCCAGACGGAAGATTCGCGACGGTTCTTCTTTTGATCGATCGTGGTGAGAACGTACGCGACACGCTTTCCATCCGGCGAGAGATGAGGATCGCCGATGAATCTAAACGAGAGATAGTCTTCCGGTGTGATGCCGCGCTTGTTTTGGGCGTGCAAAAAAGAGGTTGAATTGATGAACAGCAGGCAGAGACAAGCTACAGCAAGTGTCAGTCGGTGTTTTCTCATGGCGCGGAGACTCTAGCACACGAAAACGCCTCCGTGGCCTTCACCTTTCGTTCCGTGGGTCCTGGGGTTTACGCTACGCGCTCGAGGATTCCTGCGGCACCCATGCCGCCGCCGACGCACATCGTCACCAGACCGTAGCGCGCGTTGCGCCGTTCGAGTTCGCGCAAAATCGTGGCGGTAAGCTTTGCGCCGGTGCAGCCCAGCGGGTGCCCCAGCGCGATCGCTCCGCCATTCACGTTCACTCGCGACAGGGTCGAGCCCGGCGAGCTTGATCACGCTTAGCGACTGTGCCGCAAACGCCTCGTTCAATTCGATCACGTCAATCTGATCGAGCGTCAGCCCCGCAATCTTCAGCGCCTTTGGAATCGCGTACACGGGGCCAACGCCCATCTCCTCCGGCGGACATCCTGCCGTGGCAAACGCGATAAATCGCGCCAGCGGCTTCAATCCAAGCGCGCGCGCCCGCTCCGCGCTCATCACCACAGCGGCGGCCGCTCCATCGCTCGTCTGCGAGCTGTTCCCTGCCGTCACCGTGCCGTGCACGTGAAATGCGGGCTTGAGCTTCGCGAGCGCTTCCATCGAAGTATCGGCGCGCGGCCCTTCATCCGTCTCGAACTTCAGGCTCACTGTTTTCGGCCGCGAACCGTTCGAACCTCCGTTCGCGCTAGCTTCAAGAACGTTGTAGCTGACCTCGACCGGAACGATTTCGTCCTTGAATTTCCCCGCGGCGATCGCAGCGAGCGCCTTTTGGTGGCTCGCCAGCGAAAACTCGTCGGCCTGCTCGCGCGTGATTCCATATTTCTTGGCGAGATTCTCCGCCGTGAGCCCCATTCCGAGATACGCGTCCGGGTAGTGATCCATCAGCCACGGATTCGGCGCAATCTTGTTTCCGCCCATCGGCACCATGCTCATCGACTCGGTGCCGCCGGCAACGGCGACGTCGCCCTGCCCGGCCATGATTCGTTCCGCAGCCAGCGCGATCGCCTGCAAGCCGGACGAGCAGAAGCGGTTGATCGTCATCGCGGAGGCATCAACGGGCAATCCCGCTCGCAGCGCGGCGATCCGCGCGACGTTCATTCCCTGCTCCGCTTCCGGCATCGCGCAGCCCAGAATCACGTCCTCAATTTCCTTCGGATCAAGGCCCTTCGCGCGGGCCACCGCTTCCCGGATCGCGGCCGCGGCCAGATCGTCCGGGCGCGTCGTCCGCAAAGTTCCTTTCGGCGCTTTTCCCACCGCCGTTCGCACGGAACTCACAATCACCGCTTCTCGCATAAGTCACCTCAAATCAACACAGACGCCGGCAATTCTCGCTTAAGCCAACCTCAACTCGGGCTTATTGGATGCCGCCTAGCGGAAAAAAGCAACAGCAGCTGGGGGGAGTGGGCGCGAAATATCGGCAGTCTGCCGACAGCAAAGACTCACAGGAATCTCGAATCGAATGAGGTGGTTTACAGGCGGAACTTCACCGTCACGAGCATCTCGATCGAACGTGGCTGACCATCGAGCGTTGACGGCTCGTATTTCCATCTGCGGACCGCATCGAGCGCGGCTTGCCGCAACATCATGGGACCGGAGGTAACCTTCATGTGCACGACGTTTCCGTTCTTGTCGATCTGCGTGTCGATTACAACGTCGCCCTGCACGTGCGAGTCCTTCGCCACCGACGGATAGACCACCGGAGTTGACGATATCAGCTTCGGTTCTTTCACCGTCCCGCCCACCTGCACGGGACCCTCAGAACTGGCTTCCGGTGGCGGCGGAGCCGCAACCGAAGCAGAACCAACTCCGGGTAGATCGCCCGGCTGACTCGTCGCGCCTGTCGCGGAGTCCAGCGCAGGAGCGTCGTTCTGCTCCACCGCGCGTTGAGACGACACTGGGTGCGCATTCATCGTCGTCGCCAGCATATCCGGCGAGGCGCTCGCAGCGGTCGGCTGACTTACAGTCGCGGTCGGCTGATCTACCGCCGCGGCCGGCTGCGACGGCGCAGGTACCGGCTTGCTGCTCCGTGCCGAAGTGCCAGCTCGCGTTCACCGCAACGGATGGCGCGGGCGCTGCGCTTATGCGCGCGCCACTTGAGGTCCGCAGGCGTCGATGACTGAGCGGGATGCGAAACAGGGAGCTGCGGCGCACTGGGCGCGGCCGTCTCCCGCGTTGCCGTTTGCTGCGCCGGAACCGCGCTTCGCGACAACCTGACTGTTTGCCGGTTTCGGGCGGAAATACAGCACGCCCCCGCCCACCGCGAGAAACAGGACCGCAATGCACGCCGCAATCAACATCCAGTTCTGCCGAGGTTCGGCCGTGGAAGCAGCGCCGCCAATTCCGCCATCCAGGCGAGCGCCGAAGTCTTGGCCCGCGGCTGCGGCATGCTCACCCGCGAGCGCCGGTGCAGTTCCAAAACTTCCAAAAACGCGGCCGCCCTCAGCGCGCCTTCGAATCCGCGGCGGACTGCTTGGCTTCGCTATCGAGCGACGCAAAAATCGAAGAGACTGTCTCGTCGTCGCCTCGCAGGTCCTCGATTGAAAGTGTCGTCGGCGAGGCAGGAGCAAGAGTAGCGGACGATTCCGCTGAAGCAGCAGGCGCCACCGGGGTTGGAGTTGCCTCCGTAGCTCGGCTCTCCTTCTCGACCTTTGCCGCCGGCGCAGTCTTGATTTCGGACGGCTGTACCGTCTTGATCTCGCGCGTGGAGGACGCAGCCAGTTGAACATCTTCCTGCGAGCCAATGGAAACGAATGTCGAAACGGGCTTTGCGCGGCGGAGGAACCGGCGCCGAGGGAGCGATTGGCCTCACCTCTTTCGAATATGTCGTCGTCTCGATTGGCTTCGGTGCCGGCGCGGTAGGTGCAGGCGCCCATGACACTTCAAGATCATTCTTCTGCTTCACTTCCGGCGGAGGAGGCGGAAGCCACCGATGGCGCCGCGGGCGCGGCCTTCGCGGGGACTGCGGAACTGTCCGCCGCAAAATAAACGCCCCAGTATCCCGGCTGCGCTTGCGTGAACTCCACTTCCACATACGCCTGCATGTTCGGGAAGCTGCGCACTTTCAGGACGCGGCAGATCGCGTCCTGCTTCGATTTCAAATTCGTCAGCACCAGCATCTGGCCCGCGCCAACGGACGCAGACATCCGCAGCACGCCGCCCTGCGGAAACACGATCATCGTCGTCGTCTGCTCTTCGAATGGCTGCATCTGAGGCGCTGCTCCGCGGACGGCCTCTGTAACGCGCGAGCCGTGGACCTTTACGGGTACTTCGAGCGAAACGGCATCGGAGCGGAGATGGCCGCCGCGCGGATTTCGGTTGAGGATTGGATTGCGAAACTGCGGATTCTTGCGGCGAATTCCCGGTTTCGACGGCGTCTTTCGTCAATGGTGCCATTAGCGATTCACGGCGACTGGCCGTATCCCCTCAGTTCTCGGGCTTTCCCCCGCTTCTATTGGATTTTCACGGCGGGCGACAAAAAGCGGGCAATGGTACCTTCGTACTTTCCATTAACGCTTTGAGCGCACGAAGGAGCGGCGAACCCTGGCCCATCCCCATGCGTTTTCGAGAATTATTCGCCCTTGCGGGGAACGAAGATCGGAACGGGAGGAGCGACTTTGTACTTCTTCGAGAAGTCGCGCTCGTTGAGGGCCACTCCGAGGCGGCCGCGCGAGTCGATGTACAGCAGCGGCTGGCCCACCGGAACGTCCATAAAAGTTCTCGCGAATGGAATCGTGTAGAAACCCCGGTCGATCTTGACCGTGACCTTGTCGCCCAGCCTGTAGCCAAGGTCGGTGAAGTCGCTGCCCCGAATGTCTGTGATCAAGCTGCCATAGGGATCGTCAAGCCCGATCACGGCTCCGGTGATTCCGCTTTTTTCGATTGTGGCGGCCCGTGGGCTCAGCCGCACAAGGTCCTTTACCACGCCTCCCGCCATCGTCCAGTCTTCGCCCGACGCCAGATGCGCGGCTGCCGGCGAAAAAATGTCGCGGCCATGGAATGTCGACGAAACGTTCTGGCCGATCATCCAGGCGGTATTCGTGATTTCGTGCGCGCCCTCGATCCCGTCGCGATCGGCTACAGGCGTGATCAACCCGTTGTCCGGTAGAACGAAAAATTGGCCTTTGTTCGATTTCACGATCACGGCTTTCCGCGACGTTCCGACTCCCGGATCGACGACCACCAGGAAAACGGTGCCGGCTGGATAATACGGCGTCACACCGGCCAGAAACCGGGAGGCTTCTTCGATCGAGTACGGCGTCACCTGGTGCGTGATGTCCATGATGCGCGCGTTCGGCGCGATTCCGAGGATCACCGCCTTGCAGATGGCTACCGAGTCGTTCGCCGTCCCAAAATCCGTCATGAAGACGATCGTCGCCTGCGCCGATTCCGACTTTTTCGCTTCCTCTTCGTCGGTCGAGCGCTTGGCGCAGCCCCCTGACACACAGAGCGGCGCACACGAACGCCGTCGACAGAAACACCACTCCGAGGAAACGCGCGCGCAGGAAACCCATGCAACCCCCGCAAAAAGAATACATCAAGGCCCATTTCGCGCTTCAGCTGAATCGAACGATGTGAAGCGATATGTTCAACAGGGATTTACTGAGGGTTTCAGGTTTCAGGTTTCAGGTTTCAGGTTTTCACTCAGTGCGCGGCCTGAGGCCGTTTCCGATATTCCTCGTACAGCTCATGGTGACGGTTTTCCGTGCTCGTGAGCTGCCCCTTGATGAATAGATAGCGAACTTGCGTCTTGATCTCGAGCGGGTCGCCATCCGTAACAATCAAGTTCGCCATCTTCCCGGGCTCGATGGTGCCAAGCTGGTCCGCGAGACCCAACATCTGCGCGGCGTTGAGCGTGACTGCCTTCAAGGCTTCTTCGTGCGGCAATCCATACGCAACGGCCGCGCCCGCATACTGCGAGAGTCGCCGAGAGAATGCCACTCCGAAGCTGGAAAACGCGATTGGAATTCCGGCGGCCTGCAGCTCGGAAGCTTGTTCCATCGGCCGGTCGTAGGGGACGTCTTCTTCATCCGGGCAGTTGTAGTGTGGGCCCGAGAATCACGGGAATCTTCTTGTCCTTGAGCAGGTCCTTCACTTTCCAGGCTTCCGTCCCATCCCCGAGAATCATTTTCAAGTTCTGTTTCGTGCAGAACTCGACGGCGCTGCGGATGTCGCGCCCCTTCGCCGCAATCACCAGCACCGGCAATTTCCCTTCCACCACGGGCACAAGCGCTTCCAGCTTCAAATCGCGCTCGAAATTTGCGGGCGAACCTTTCTCCTTCGCCTGGGCGTAGTGCCGCGCGCGGTCGAGCCAATCGCTGATCTCGTCGATCTTCTTGTCGTATTCTTTCTTGACGTCCGCGTACGGTTTTTCCTGAATCGAGAACGTCGCGAAATCGAACGAGCGCGTCTCGAGCGTCGGCCAGTTGATCACCATCGCAACCGAACGCTTGATCTGCATTTCGTCCATCGTCCATCCGGCAAGATTGAACGCGGAAGCCTGCCCGGTGATCACGCCTCCGCCCTCGGAATCGAATCCCGAAGTTCCCGGAGCGGCGATCACATGTGTGATTCCGCTGGCACGCGTCACGGGAATGTGCTCGCTCGCGGGGTTCACGGCCGTCGCCGCGACGACGTCTGGGTTGTAGTTGCCGAGCTCCGTTACGTCGACCGTTGCGGCGACGGCGCCCACTTCATTCAAACCCACCTGCGTAATCGGGTCGAACAGCCCGGGATACACCTCGAGGCCCTTCGCGTCGATTACCTGCGCTCCCGGCGGAACATCCACGTTCGCGCCAACCGCGGCGATCTTTCCGTCGCGGATTATTACTGTGGCGTTTTCAACAGCAGGCCCCGCCAGCGTGTACACTTTCGCGTTCTTGATTGCGTAGACGCTGGGCGCGTTTTGCGCGCTGGTCGGAAGGGCTAGCAGGGTCGCCGCCGCGGCCAGCAACAGCGCGCAAGTTGAAGCGCGCATGACCAGTCTCAGAATGCGTGCGTTCACAGCGCACCTCCCACAACTACGCCACTTCCGCCGCCGCTCGGCTTGCCTGGCTTCTTCTTCTCATCCTGTTTCTTCTCGGGTTTTTTCTCTTTTTCTTCCGCGGTCTTCTTTTCCGCTTCGCTCGCCTTCTTTTCTTTCTCGATCAGGTCTTGCTTTTCCTTGTCATTCACCGCGCGTTGAGCGATGTCGCGCTGGCGATCGAAATAAACCTGCCCGTCAATCAGCGTCTTCTGTACCACCGCATACACGCTCAGCGGATCGTGGTTGTAGATCGCTAGGTCCGCGTCCTTGCCGACTTCGATCGAGCCCACTCGATTGTCGATTCCAAGCTGGATCGCCGGATTCAGCGTGAACAGTTTCAGCGCTTCATTCGCCGAGAGCCCGCCATACTTCATGCTCTTCGCCGCTTCCTGGTTGAGATGCGTGGCCTCCTCCGCATCGTCCGAATTCACCGAAACGACGACGCCCCGTTCGCGTCATCAACGCCATGTTGTAGGGAATCGCGTCGTACGCTTCCATCTTGTACGCCCACCAGTCGGAGAAAGTGGACGCGCCCACGCCCGCCGCGGCAAGTTCGTCCGCGATTTTGTAGCCTTCCAGCACGTGCTGGAACGTTCGCACTTTGAAACCAAATTCTTTCGCCACATTCAGCAGCATCAGGATTTCGTCGGCGCGATAGCAGTGCGCGTGCACGTACCGCTTGCCTTCGAGCACTTCCACGAGCGGGTCGAGCGTCACGTTTCGCTGCGGCGGAATCAGATTCTGTTCGCCCGCCGCTTTGCGTTGGTTGTAGTCATCCCATTGCTTCCTGTACTCGCGTGCCTCAATGAAGGCCTGGCGGATCGTTTCCTCCACTCCCATCCGCGTTCCGGGATAACGTTGCGGCACTCCGGCAGGCGGCCTGAATCCCGAGCGCTTCGGATTTTCGCCGAGCGCGAACTTGATTCCCGGCACCGCGCCCTCGAACGGAAGCTGGTCGGCCGGTTTGCCCCAGCGCAGCTTGATCACGACGGTTTGCCCGCCGATGGAATTCGCACTGCCGTGCAGGACGTTCGCCTCTGTCACGCCGCCCGCCAGGTCGCGATAAATATCGATGTCGTCGGCGTTGAGCACGTCTGGAATTCGCGCCATCGACGAAACCGACGGCCCGCCTTCATTCACTCCGCCTTCGATGGCGATGTGCGAGTGGCAATCGACAGTCCCCGGCGCCACAAACTGTCCCGCCGCGTCGATAATGGTTGCGCCTTCGGGAGCCTTCACGTCCGCGCCGACGGCCGCAATCTTTCCGTCGCGAATCAGAATCGAGCCGTGCTCGATGTTGCCGTGCGTCACAGTCAGAATCGTCGCATTCTGAATCAGGACTGTGCCGGAGTTCTGCGCGTGCGCTGGAAGCACGGCAAACGCCGCGAACAGAACGAGCGCCAGAACGATCGTTGAGTTTCTCATCGGCTCACCCCCGACTCCAAAGTCGACGCCCCGCCCGCGTGCATTGGCTTCGGCTCCTCGCCGCCATGTGGAGGCTTTTGCGGCGCGGCCTCCGGATGAATTTCGAACCAACTGCCGTCAACGAACACGTGCTTCAGCTTCGTTTTCTCGTTGAAAATGTCGCCGTCCGCCACAACCAGATTTGCAATCTTGCCCGGCTCGATCGTGCCGAGTCGATCGCCGACGCCGAGAATCGCGGCAGCATCGATCGTGAACGCCCGCAACGCAGCATCTGGCGCGAGGCCCGCGTCGATAGACTTCTTCGCGTTCTTGAAAATGTCCTTCGGCCCCGCCAGCCCCTCGGACGAAAATGCGAACTTCACGCCCACTTTCGCCAGGGCCGCCGGTGTTCCGGGAGCGCGGTCACGGAAACGAAGGTCGCGCAGTGTTTGGTCCGCCTCGGGGTCCGCGTCCTTCGGCCGTTCCGGCCACTTCAGCGTGACGATCACTGGAACGTGCTTCGCCGCGATCGCATCTGCCACCGCGTAACCTTGCTGCACGCCATAGAGCACGGCGGAAATCTTCCACTCGTCTGCGAGCCGCAAGCCGCGAAGTATCTGCCCGGAATTGTTCGCGGGGAGGACAACGGCTTCCTTGTCTCGCAGGGCCTGCGTGATCACGCGCTCCGCGCGGTCGTACGGGATCCGCTGATTCTTCGTCGGATTCGCGTCGTAAATGGGTTCCGCTTGCGCGTACCACGAGGAGTCGTCGAGCACCTGGCGGATGTACGCGATCGTTCCCATCAACGAATCCGGAAAGCCGAAAAACCCGCCGGCCGGCCGAAACGAAACCTGCAGTGTGGCTGCCGGCTTCACAACGAAGTCACCCGAGCGCTCTCCGGCAAGATCCACCACGCTTCCCTGCCCGGGGAAAATGCCTCCATCGGGCGCGCTCAGCACGGTCGTGAACCCGGCGTTGCGCCACGTTTCGATACGCTTGTCGTCCGTCTTGAATTCGTCCGCCGCCACGCGCCACGGCGTCGTGCCGGGACGATCTTCCGGCCCGTGCGCGATTTCCCCCGCAGGAGCAGCTCGGCGAGCTGCTCCGCGCCCGTCCTGCCGCTGGCGGCGCCACGCTTCTCTTCTTGCAGGCCGATGTTCGTTCCCGCGTCGATCAGGCCCGGGTACACCGTCAAGCCCTTGCCGTCGATCACCCACGCTTCCGGCGGAATCGTCGCGCTCGTGCCCACCGCTTGAATCAATCCCTTCGCGATCACCACGGTGCCGCCTTCAATCGCCGGCCCCGACACCGGAACGATTCGCGCGTTCGTGATCGCGAAATAGCGCGGCTCGCCGCCTTCGCCCAGCGCCGCCCGCGACACATCCGATCAGCGCGCCCATCAGCGGAATGACGGCAACCAGCGAAAGGAACACGCGGAATCGCGCCAATTTCAACGTATGTTTCATCGGCTTCATAGGACACCCCAGTTTCAGCCACCTTCGGCAATCAAGCTTCTTGTGTTGAACAGCGAAACGGACTCGGATGCTATCGGCATGCTTCGCCAAAATCAAGGGCATGCGAAGCCGAAGCACTGCCGGAGACGTGTATTGACGCAGGTCTTGACGCGCAGCCGCGCCAGCGCGTTACAAACTTTCGTCGGCAGGTTCGGAGGATAAACAGGAGGAAAAATGCAAAGAGGGCTCGCCGAAACGAGCCCTCAAAAGAAAAGGCCAAGAACCGAGGAAAGCTAGTACTGCTTCATCAGCAACCCGGTCATCACACTTGCGTTGTCCGTTTCGATCATGAGCGCGGTATTCTGATCGACAACGTAGATACGCCACGGGGAACGACGCTCCGTTTGCTGCGGTAAAGGTAGCCGTGCCGCGGCCGTTCGCGTCGGTGCTGACGATCGTGCTCTTGCTGCTTGCCACATTGAGTCCGACGATCGTCGTGTTGGTGGCGAAATTATTGATATCCATGCTCCCGGTGATCGTGGTTCCGTTGATTCCAAGCTGCGCGAGTACATCCTGCTCGCCACCGCTAGCGCCCGTCGCCTGACCCGTCAGGTTCAGAGCGTAGCTGCCGCTCGGTTCACTCGTAGTTGATTGAAGATAGGCGGAGCCACCTGCGATGACATTCGCGTCCGTTTCGAGCAAGAGTACCTGCACTTGGGTCGCCGAGCCCGGGCTCGCGGGATCCACCGGGATCGGAGCTGTGACATACCCTACCCAGTTGGAAGTTCCTTTGCTTGTGACCGTTGTGCTCGAAATGCGGCCGGTTGTCGCGTCCACTTCATAGCCGCTCGAAGTGATGGTCGCATCGCTTTGGGAGGTCAGCCCATCGCCGCCGTTGTTGTTGTCGAACACTCCGCCAGTTATGCTTCCGCTGGTCGAAGTCGGTGACGTTCCGCCGCCATTGGAGATGAGGACGCCCCCGGCCGCGTATGGGCCGCTGCCTGTCGCGCCACCCATCGTGAAGGCATAGTTGCCCGTCTGCAGCAGCGCTGCCGTGTACCCGGCTCCTCCCGGCGCTGGCGCGAGGAAGATGTCGCCCGCCAAAGACGCAAGTCCGTCTGTTTCGATGATCCGGATATGGTTGTCGCTCGCGACGTACATATCGAAAATGATGGAAGTCGTAGCGGCCGTGCCCGTCGTCAAAACGCCCAGGTCCGTGCTTGTCAACGTAAGAGTTCCAGTAAGATTTCCGGGATTCAGGCTGTACGAACCCGTAAGGGTCGTATCATCCGTGGTGGTAGTCCCGTTGGGAGTCGCGCTATCGTTCATATCCAGAACGTTGGTGTTTGGAGCCAACGCGTTGCTTCCCGAGACTGCCGAAGGCGCCCGCAATCCCCACCGGATTCAAACCATTGATCGAGTCCGGAGACCTGAAAAACATATCGCAGGCCGTTTGCCAGCGGCGTCTTGGTTGTAAACAGTTGGTCGATGGTGCCGCTTCCGCTTGCGACTCCCGTATTGAAGTTGATCAGCAGCGCATGCTCGGTGCTGGCAAGACAAAACTGCCAGGTTTCTCCGGTGCTGATAGTCATCGTTCCGCGCCCATCGGGCCCCACGGTAAAGGTGCCTGTTATCTGCTCACCCGCCTGGAGGCTATTTGCCATCGATCGCGTCTTCCGATCCCGTAATTGTGCCGCCGTCGGTACCGGCCACCGGACTCGCCGTGAAGTTGCCCGTCACGAGAAGGAATCCCGTGGTGGAATCGGCGCCGGAATACGAGAACGAATAGGGGCCGCTCAAAGACAGGCTCGAGAACACGACGGTGACCGTCGACGTGCCTGCGTTGCCCCCAACTGTTGCCGTGACCACCGTCGAGCCGCCGGGCGGCGGCGTCAGCGGCGCGGTGTAGTTGCCGTTCACGTCGATCGTCCCATGAACGCCGTCGCCGCCGGCTGTGCCGTTCACTTCCCACGTCACGCCCGCCGCAATCGCTCCATTCGAGGTCGCGGTGAACGGCGTAACAGACCCGGCAGGAACGGAAGCCGCAGCAGGACTGACCGCGATCCCTTGCGCCGCTGTCACCGTCACCACCGCGGTCGCCGAAAAATTGCCCGACGTCGCTGTGATCGCCACAGCGGCCGGAGTCGGCACCGACGTCGGCGCTGTGTACATGCCGGAGCCGGTAATCGAGCCGTTCGAAGAACCGCTTACCGCCCAGGTGATCGTCGCGCTCGAATCGCTCGGGACATAGCCAGTAAAATCGGCAGTCCCGCCGACAGGCACGCTGGCGATGGACGGATAAATCGTGAGTCCGTTCGATGAAGGAGTCGGGTTCCCGCCACCGCCACCTCCTCCGCCGTTTCCGTTTGAGCCGCCGCCGCAGGCTGCCAGACTCATCAGCCCCGCAACGGTAAGCGCCACAAGCGAGACGAGCTGAACCTTCGCACGCATCAAACGCTCTCCTGCCGGTTTACGGTCGGAGAAACCAAACCAAAAATGCTCTTCGTGCGGCTGCTTCCGCGCGGAATAGCGCGAACGGGAATGCCATGCTCGTTTCGCAAAACGAAAATGTGATTCGAAGTCGTCAAGATCCGCGCCATCAGAACGTTCGTGCCGTCGAAGCTCTGCATCATTCCGGTGAGGGTCACGCTCTGTCCCTCTGCGATGCCGAGATATTCCGGCTTGCTCGCGGCGCCGAATCCCAGATGCGCGTCGACCACGCCTTGCGCGGTCTGGACCATGATGTGCGGTACCGCTTGGTCCGTTCGTCCCGAAGTCATCGATCTTCTGAATCGTGCCCTGAACCTTCACTTCTTTCGTGACGTCGTACGCCGGCACCATCGTGCTCGTTCTCGCGTCACCTGCGGAACCAGCGGCGGTCTGCGCCTTCGCCGGCGCAGCCGCAATAAAACCCAATATCAGAAAGATTATGAACAGTTTCCAGCCTCGAATCATCATCATCTCCAGGGCTAGTTGCCCGGTAGTACTTCTGTGAATCGCCTTCGCGTTTCAGGGTTTGCATCCCGCGCCTGCGGGACAAACCCTGAGATAACGGGTTTCAGGGTTTGTACTTGCAAACCCTGAGCTAACGGGTTTCAGGGTTTGTACTTGCAAACACTGAGCTAAATTGTTATTGCGCAGTAAACGGAACTAAGTTCCGCGGAAAATTTCGAACAGCTTCTCCCAACCACCGGAGTCACCTTGCGGCCACACACTTGGATTCGCATAATCCGCCGCAGGTTTCCCACATTGTAAGAACACGTTTCGAACGGAAAAGTTGCCCTCCGAATCACAGAAGGGTACTAGAAGCTATCGAACGGTGCGTCAGGGCGCGACTTCAGATTCCAGCGGGCGGCCTCCGTGCCCTCTATCTTCTCTCGGTGTCCTCTGTGGTCATGTTTTGCTTTCTGGCTTAGCGAAACGGGGGCGTAGGCGACGCGTGTCGGCTCCGCGTCAGAGCGGAATGGTGCACAACCTGTTTGTCCATTCCTCCGCCTCGGATGCCGCCCAAATCAGGAGTAAGTCGTCGATAGCCGCAAGCAGGTCAGTTCTTTGGGAGAGGATGATTCATCCGCCTGAAATCGGACTTTCACCTGCGATTCGCCCGCATCTCCCGAGCATCACGCAGCTTTTTGTAGAGAGGCGAGTTCGCTTCCCTGCTCGCTTTTTCGAGGGCCGAAAACTCCGCTTCAGTTTGTTGCAGCAGCTCATCGACTTCCGCCTGGTGAGCCAGATAAAACGCGATCCCGCCGTACACTTCTTCCAGCGTCAACACGGGAAATGACTGGGCAATACTCTCTGGAGATGATCCACGCAGGAAAGCACAAACGATCGAGTCCAGAGACACCCGTGTCCCGGTTACCCAGTACCCATCCTCTCGCCGCTCGACGTACTCTTTCGCCATATAGGACTCAGTTCGCAGATGTTAGCAGACTCCGACCCGGAAGGGAGCTAGTTCGCGGTTGCCTGAGGATAGGTCGCTGCCACGCGTTTGGACCTCATGAGGTAGAAGTACCAGACGGCTACGTACACTATTCCGTCGACGAAGTCGCCCACGCGCGACCATAGTTCGTGCTCGTTCGCAATGTGAAGCCAAGTCGCCACGATTCCCACAAAGAGCGTACAGCACCAGTAAACCCCAACCGAGAGAAGGTACACCTTCGCCATCCGAACTGCCTTCGGCGTCACCCTACGGAGTTCGTCTCCGGCATACATCCCTAAGCACACAAGAACAAAAAGGGCCACCCAATTGGCGAGCTCCCCGAGCGTTGTAGGGGAAACCGTTCCGCCCCAGGGATGTACAGACGATAAGCGAAGGAATCGCAAGCAGAGGAACAGGGGATTCAAAACCATAAGAATAAAGACAAACAGCGCCAGCCAACCGTTTACTCCCTTGCCTGGAACAACGCCACGGAGAACCTCACGCGCATCAACTGCCCGGCTGCAGTTTGGGCAGGCTGGAGCATCATCCGGCTTGGGGAAACCGCAATGGACGCAAACCACGTCTTCCTCTTGAGGACTTATTGCAAGACGCTAACAGAGGAAAGGTATTTATACAATTAATAATGGGATCGAAAAACGCGCTGGTGCACGCTAGTTACGGAGCGGCTTGCCAGTCTTCAGGGTATGCGCGATGCGTTCCTGCGTGTTGCGCTCGCCACACAAGCTGACGAACGCTTCGCGCTCCAGATCCAGCACATACTGCTCCGGAACCGTCTGCGGCGCGGTGATGTTGCCGCCCGCGAGAATGTACGCGAGCTTCCGCGCCACCACCGCGTCGTGTTCGCTCGCGTAACCGCCGCGCAACATCATGTGAATCGCCAGCTTCGCGGCCGCAAGAAACTCCTCGCCCAGCACGTGAATCTGCGCCGGCGCAGGCGGATGGTATCCGGCACGCACCATCCCGAGCGCCGTCTGCTTCGCGTCAGCCACTTGCCGGTCTCGATTCATCGCGATCAAATCCGACGGCCGCAGGTATCCGAGCGACCTCGCTTCCTCGCCGCTCGTCGAAACTTTTGCCATCGCGATATTTTCGAACACGGGCTTGAGCGCGTGGAACAAGTCCAGGTCCTCGCCGCCCGCTGCGTGCTCGTTCGCGCGAATCAGCATTTCCTTCGTGCCGCCGCCCGCGGGAATCAGGCCGACGCCTGTCTCCACCAGCCCGATGTACGCCTCGGCCGCCGCGTGAATCCGCGCGCCGTGCAAACTGATTTCGCATCCGCCGCCCAGCGCCAAACCTTGCGGCGCCACCACCACCGGCCCGGGCGCGTACTTGATCGCCATATTGACGCGCTGGAATTGCCGCACGGCGAGGTGGATATCGTCCCACTCGCCTTCTTGCGCGCCGATCAGCAACAGCATCAAATTCGCGCCGACGGAAAAATTCACGGCCTGGTTCGCGATCACCATGGCGTCGAATTCGGATCCCAGCCGGTTGATCCCCGCGTGAATCATCGCCACCAGATCGCCGCCAATCGAGTTCATCTTCGAGTGGAATTCGCAGCAGATCACGCCGTCGCCCAGGTCGATCAGGCTCGCGCCCGAGTTTTCCTGCACCACGCCCGACCGTTCCTTCAGCGACTTGAGAATAATAATTCCGGCAGGCTCTTCCACCGGCTTGAACGCGCCGCCACCAAGATCGAAATAGCTCGTGCGGCCCTTCGCCGTTTCATAAAACGACTTCTGCGGCGACGTGAGAACTTTTCCCACCACCGGCGGCAGCGTTTTACCTTCGCGCTCCAGCGCGTTCGCCATTCGCTCGACGCCGATCGCATCCCACACCTCAAACGGCCCAAGCTCCCACGCAAATCCCCAGCGCATCGCGCGATCCACATCGACAATCGAATTCGCAATTTCTGGCGCACGCCGCGCCGCATACAAACACGTCTCGCTCAGCGTCGACCACAGCAGCCGATTCGCTTTGTCGCCGCCCTTGCCTTCGAGCGCCGGCGCGACCAGCGCACGCAACCGCTCGCGCGTATCCTCAATCGCTTTGCCCGCCTCAATCGATCCGAATCTCGCCTTCTGCCGCGGCCGGTACTCCATCGTGTGCCAGTCGAGCGTGAGAATTTCCGATTCGCCGTCCTTTTTCACGCGCTTGTAAAAGCCGCTGCCCGTTTTTTCGCCCAGCCAGCCGCGCTTCATCATTTCTTCCACCAGCGGCGGCACTCGATACATTTCGCGCGATTCGTCGTCCGGCACATTTTCGTAAATATTGCGCACCACGTGCACCAGCACGTCGAGTCCCACGATATCCGCCGTCCGGAACGTCGCCGACTTCGGCTGCCCGATGGCCGGCCCCGTGCACGCGTCCACTTCCTCGATCGTCATGTCCAGCGCCTGCATTTGCCGCATGACGTTGAGCACCGAAAATGTGCCGATGCGGTTGGCGATGAAATTTGGCGTGTCCTTTGCCACCACCACGCCCTTGCCAAGACGCAAATCGCAAATCTCGTCCAGCTCTTCCAGCACTTCCGGCCGCGTCTTCGGCCCCGGAATCAGCTCCACCAGCTTCATGTAGCGCGGCGGATTGAAAAAATGCGTTCCGGCCCAGTGCTGCTGAAAATCCTCGGAGCGCCCTTCGGCGATCAGCCGAATCGGCAAACCCGAAGTGTTCGACGTGACAATCGTTCCCGGTTTGCGCACCGCTTCGACGCGCTCAAACAGCTTCCTTTTGATTTCCAGATTTTCGGCGACGGCTTCGACGATCCAATCCACTTGGCCGCACCACGCCAGATTGTCTTCGAAATTTCCGGGAGTAATCAGGCGCGCCGTCTCCGCCGTGAAAAATGCCGCCGGCCGCGATTTCTTCGCCGCTTCAATTCCCGCCAGCACGATTCGATTGCGCACCGCCGGGCTTTCGAGCGTCAGCCCCTTCCGTTTTTCGTCAGCGCTCAATTCCGCCGGAACGATATCGAGCAGAAAACACGGAATACCCGCGTTCGCAAGATGCGCGGCGATGCGCGCTCCCATCGTTCCCGCACCAAGCACGGCCACTTTTTCAATTTTGCGTTTCATTGTTCGAGTTCGCCCTGGTCAGGCACCGATTTGCGCTTCGCACACGCCCCGCGACATAGTGACAAACCACTGCCACCGGGTCAACGGCTTGTCACCATCGATCCCAAGTCTTCGTTGCTGCTATTGGTGACAAGCGATAGAATTGCCCGCACGTACCCGTTACCGTGGGGTAAAAATGGAACACGAGCTTGATAAGAAAACTGTCGGCAATCTGCTTGATCTTAAGACCAATGACATGTTGTACGTCAACCGCGAATACCAGCGCGGACCTGTCTGGAGCAAAGGACAGAAAAAATCGCTCGTGGACTCAGTTCTCCGAGGGTATCCAATTCCTCTGATATATCTGCACCATATTTCGAAGGAAGTCGCCGGGCACAGAATGGATAAGTTCGAGGTTATTGACGGTCAACAGCGGATTAACGCGCTCTACGAGTACCGCGAAGGTGCCTTCAAGTTATTCGATCCGCAAGTCCAAGCCGATGCCGATGAGGCTCAATTTCCCAGCTTCATCCAGCGGCAGCCGTGTCCGTGGGGCGGTAAGCGCTTCGATGAACTCACGCCGGAGCTGCAAAGGGAAATGTTGGACACGCATCTGGCGATTGTGCTCGTAAGGACGGAAGTTGCTGACGAATCTCGCGATCTTTTCATACGGCTTCAAGCTGGAATGCCACTGAACTCGCAGGAGAAACGCGATGCGTGGCCGGGCGATTTCACCGAGTACATTTTGAAGATCGGCGGAAAGCCCGAGATTGCACGGTATCCCGGGCATGAGTTCTTTACGAAAGTTCTAAAGGCCAAAGCGACCAATCGTGGCGAATACCGCCAGCTGGCAGCACAGATCGCCATGCTCTACTACACACGTCGCGAGACTGGACGTTACTGCGACATAAATGCCGATGCGATCGACGCCTTTTATCACAAACATCTCGATTTCGATGCGAACTCGCTCGATGCTAAGCGGTTCTCCCAAATCCTGGATAGTCTGACCAACTTTCTCGGCGACGGTAAGCGTAAGAAGATCCGCGGACACGAGGCGATGGGATTGGTGCTACTCGTTGATTCACTTTGGGACGATTACACGAGGTCCTGGCAAAAAGAATTTGCGGAGGCATTTGACGCGTTCCGCCAAATCTCGCCGAGGCGACGCAAAACAGATTCGACGACCCCAGCAGCGAATTTTGGGCGCATTACGGACAATTGAGTCGCACCAATAGTGACAGAGCCATTTCGATCGAACGACGGCATGCGTTCTTTGCGGAAAAGATGCGAGCTATTATCAAGCCCCAACTGAAAGACTCCGTGCGTGCCTTTGGCCAGCTTGAGCGCGAAATCATCTATATGCGCGACCAGCGGCGTTGTCAGGTACCGGGACACGGAGAAGACGTGTTGTGGGCGGACGCGGAAATTCATCATATCCAGCAGCACTCCGACGGTGGTCGCACGGCTTTGGAAAATGGCGCCCTAGTTCACAAGGACTGCCACCCAAAGAGCCAAAAGGACGTTGCAGCCTTTGCCCAGCACTGGAAAGCCAAACCCAGCCTCCCACCGCGCGTCTAAAGCGGCGCTTACCGACAGGTTTGCACTTGCAAACCCTGCTCACACTCGGAAACGCCGCGCAACCGGAAGTGCGCTAAAGTGTTCTATAAGGGGTCGCGGGGTTCGCCCGCAACGGCGGGCAAACCCCGCCATAACCAAAACAGCGCACTATGGGCACCGTATTCAAGTGGCTTGGGACCGCCGTAAAAGGCCTGCGCACGTTCGCCTATTCCGGCGACGAACCGCGGCCTCGCGTGGGCCTTGCGCTCGGCGGCGGCTTCGCGCGCGGCATCGCGCATGTCGGCGTGCTGCGCGTCCTCAAAGAAAACGACATCCCCATCGACTACATCGCCGGCACCAGCGTCGGCGCTCTGATCGCCACCGCCTACGCGGGCGGAAGCACCATCGAAGAGATGGAGTTTCAGGGCTCCGCCACGCGCTTTCGCGATTTCGGCCGCTGGACCATCTCGCGCATGGGCATGGCCTCCAACGAGCGCCTCGAAGATTTCGTTCGCCGCTTCACGCCGTTGCACAACTTCGACGAGATGAAAACTCCGCTCGGAATCGTCGCCACGGACCTGCTCGCCGGAGAGTCAGTTCATTTCACGAAAGGTGAAATCGGGCCCGCGTTGCGCGCGTCCTGCGCCTATCCGGGACTCTTTCTGCCTGTCGAGATTGACGACCGCGTGCTCGTCGACGGCTTCCTCACCGAATCAGTCCCGGCCGTCTGCGTGCGCGACATGGGAGCGGACTTCGTGATCGCCGTGCATCTCGAGCCCGGCCTGCTCTCGAACAAGCCGCGCAATACGATCGAAGTCATCAGCCGGTCTTTCTCGATCATCCAATCCAACTCGCACCAGCCGTGGCGCGACGCCACCGACATTCTGATCGAGCCCGACGTTCACAGCATTCTGTGGGATGAATTCGTGAAGACGCCCGCGCTCGTCGCCGCCGGCGCGGAAGCGACGAAGGCTGCGCTGCCGAGAATCAGAGCCGCTCTCGCAGATCACAAATTCACGGCCTTCGAAGATCGCATGGCCTCGCGCCGCGCCGAGCGTTCCCGCCAGCGCGCCGCCGAAGAAGAAGAAATCCACCGATGACGTCAGCCCTGGTCTCGAGGATCATTGTGGGTCGTGGCTTTAGCCACGAGATGAATGCCACAAAATCACGCCGTCTTCAGTCGCTGAAGTTCCGATTTTGCCGCCGTGCTAACAATCACGATGATGTCGCGTCGAAACAGATGTGAGGAGCCGGGCCTTTTGCGGTGACCGCTGCAACGCCCCAGTCACACGCAGATAAGCCCGGCTCTTCTATTTGCGACACACTCTACTTGATTTCGTACACGTCACATCCGGAATTTAGAACAGCACCGCGAGGATCAAAGTTCTACTGAGTGCGTCAAGCCCCTTCGCGAATCTCCACTGTCACCGGCTTCCCGTCACCCTTCCCGCGTTTCGTGAACCACTCGCTCATCGCCTGCGCCAGCCGCGCGGGATCCACTCGTAATCCGGCTTCGAGCTGCCCCTCAGCAACAGGCAGTGTGTCGTCGAACTCCGCCGATCCCGTGAAATTCCGCATGCAAAAGCTGTCGAGCCAATCGAGCGGCGCGGCGCGCCGTTCGCCCGCAATCACAATTTCCGCTTTCAGCTTTCGCGCGTACACGCGCCGAAGTATAACACCCGCCTCCGAAGCTCCCGTCACAGCGCTCGCGCTGTTCGCAAACGAACACCACCGCACCGAATTCGAGCAGCGTGCAAACCTCTCACAAGTGAAACGCGACCATAAGTCCTTTACTGCTACAGCTTGTAGCAGTCTGCAAATTGGTGGAACATTTGCACGGTAAGAACCGTTTATCGCGTGTGAGACTCCGGCTTACGCACTGGGCGATCAGGCAGTCCAAATCGGCGAAGCGAGGCATCGATGACCACCTTCTTGCGTGACATCAAGTTTGGCTTCCGGCTGCTGCTCAAGAATCCCGGCTTCGCTTCGGTGGCCGTGCTCGCTCTCGCATTGGGAATCGGCGCCAACACCGCCATCTTCAGCGTCGTCTACGCCACCTTGCTCGCGCCTCTTCCATATCCACATCCGCAGCAATTGGTCATGGTTTGGTCGAAGATTCAGGGAAATCGAAACGGGGTTGCCGCCGGCGATTTCCTCGATTGGGCCCGCGAGAACAAAACCTTCCAGCAGATGAGTGCGTGGACCGGCACCAGCATCAACCTTGCCGCCTCCGGCCGGCCCGAGCGCGTTGAGGCTCAGACCAACACGCCGGGCTTCATCGCGATGATGGGATACCCCATACAGCTTGGCCGCGATTTCCTACCCGAAGAGGGTCAGGTGGGCAGAGACCACGAGGCCATTCTCACGAATCGCGCGTGGAAAAGCCGGTTCGGCAGCGACCGGACCATTGTCGGCCGTCAAGTTCAGATGAACGGCGAGCCGTACACGATCGTCGGCGTGCTCGGTCCCGGTCCTACCGACCGAATGACGCACGAGCTCTATGTCCCGCTCGCATTCAAGCCCGACCAAATCAATCACGATTTCCACTGGCTTCTCGTGATGGGCCGCCTCAAGCCGGGTGTCACTGTGACCCAGGCGAATTCCGACATGGACGCAGTCACTCGCCATATCGCCGAAGTCTATCCAAAATCCGACAAAGGCTGGGGTGCCACCGTGGAGCCTCTGAAGGACGATTTCCTCGATCGTGACTTGATTCGCGGTTTGTGGCTGCTGATGGGGGCTGTCGGTTTCGTCCTCCTGATTGCCTGCGCCAACGTTGCGAACCTGTTGCTTGCCCGCGCCACCACGCGTCAAAAAGAAGTGGCCGTGCGAGCATCCCTCGGCGCTTCCCGCAAGCGGCTGTTCGGTCAATTCCTCGCCGAGAGTCTCGCACTCGCCGCGATTGGCTGCTTCGTCGGTATCGCCCTCGCCTGGGGACTTCTGAAATTAATCATAGCTCTTCTGCCGCCGTTTACTTTGCCTTCGGAGGCGGACTTCCGCTTGAACCTGCCCGTGCTGCTTTTCACCGTGGCGGCCAGTATGATCGCGGGAGTGCTCTTCGGCTGCGCCCCGGCTTGGCAGGCAACGCGAATGAATTTGAATGAAGTGCTCAAGGAAGGCGGACGCTCCGCGGTCAGCGCGGGCCGGCACGGTTTGCGCCGCACGCTGGTCGTGACGGAGTTCGCTCTCGCGCTCAGTCTGCTCGCCGGGGGCGGGCTCGCGATTCACAGCCTCTGGAACGTGGCTCACGTCAATCTCGGTTTCCATACCGACCACCTACTCACGTTCTTCCTCCCTGTTCCCGACGGTCACCTCACTGATCCAAATCAGATCATTTCGTTCTATCGCCAGTTCATTGAGAAGACGCAAGCGCTTCCCGGCGTCACCTCCGTCTCCGCCTCCGAAGGAATGCCGCTCCAAGGGGTGAACTTCGGCATGCCCTTCGAAATCGCCGGGAAAAGTGTCGACGATCCATCGCAGCGCCCCGGCGCTGGCTTCAACATGGTGACTCCGCAATATTTCCAGACCTTCGGCATCACTATCTATCAGGGACGCGCGATAACCGAGCAGGACATCGCAGGCGGCGCCAACGTCGCCGTCGTGAACGAAACCTTCGTGAAGAAGTATTTCACGGGCGTCGATCCATTGACGCAGCGGATCAACGTCGAGCAGTTGATTCCCGGCGTCACGAAGCTCGGTCCCTACATCTCGTGGCAGATTATTGGCGTCTACCGAAACGTAAAAAACGGCGGCCCGAAAGGCGACGGCTTCCCCGAAATTGACGTCCCCTTCTGGCAGAGTCCCTGGCCGCAGGCAGCCATCGCCGTCCGCGCTATCGGCGACCCAGCCGCCTTGGGCAAGAGCATCGCCGACATCGCCCAGTCGATGGACCCGGATCTGCCTCTCTCGCAACTCAAGACGATGGACCAGATCATCGACGAATCCATGTCTGGCGATCGCTTCTCCGCATTTCTTTTCGGAGGCTTCGCGGGCATGGCTCTGCTCCTCGCTGCCCTGGGAATCTACGGAGTAATGTCCTTTGCTGTAGCGCAGCGCACTCATGAAATCGGCTTGCGGATGGCGCTCGGCGCGGGCACCAGCCGCGTGATGGGTTTGATCTTGCGCGAAGGCATGATCCTCGCGTCGATCGGCCTGGCATTGGGCTTCGGCGGCGCCTACTTGGTTGGCCGCGCCATGCACAGCCTGTTCTACAACGTTGGCACCATCGACGTTTCCGCTTTCAGCGCCGTCGCCGCATCCTGATGGCATCGGCCTTCCTTGCCTGCTACATCCCAGCACATCGCGCCACCCGCGTCGACCCCATGCAAGCCCTCCGCCAGGAGTAGCACCGCTCGCTCGTGCGCCACAGTGTCTCTGTGCCTCTGTGGACAATCCCCCTCGTCTTGCAATTCCCTCGTCGCGTGCCCTACACTTTTTTCGTGTAATGGTCCCTCGGCGCCGCCAATGTGACGCGCCCGGCCGCGCTGCCGCGCGACGTTCCCACATCAAGTCTCGGAGGTTGGGTGTCCACACCACTCGAACATTGGGTTGAAGAATCCGCGCGCCTGACGAAGCCTGACCACATCGTCTGGTGCGACGGCTCGGAAGAGGAGAATCGCGGCCACATTAACGGCCTTCTCCACGACGGCATTCTCACCGAGCTCAATCCTTCCACCTATCCGCGCTGCTACCTGAACCGCCGCAACCCGAACGACGTTGCGCGCACCGAATCCGTCACTTTCATCTGCACGCGCACGCAAGACGAAGCCGGCCCCACCAACAACTGGATGTCTCCCGAAGACGCCAAAGCCAAAGTTCGCCCCATCCTTGAAAATTCGATGAAGGGCCGCACCATGTACGTCGCGCCCTACATCCTCGGACCCGAAAATTCGCCGTACAGCCGTCTCGGAGTCGAGATCACAGACAGCCGTTACGTTGTCGCCAGCATGCGGGTGATGTCGCGCATGGGCAAAGCTGCGCTGCAGCGCATCGGCAACACCGACAATTTCGTTCCCGGCCTGCATGCGCTGGCCGGAGTTGATCCCCAACGCCGCTTCGTCATGCATTTTCCGGAAGAAAAATTGATTTGGAGTGTCGGCTCGGGCTACGGCGGCAATGCGCTGCTCGGCAAGAAATGTTTTGCGCTGCGAATCGCCGGTTGGATGGCGCGCTTCGAGGGCTGGATGGCCGAGCACATGCTGATTCTCGGCCTCGAAGATCCCACCGGAAAAGTCACGTACATGGCCGCCGCGTTTCCCAGCGCTTGCGGCAAAACGAATCTCGCCATGATGGTTTCCGCGCTCGAATCTGAGGGTTATCGCGTTTTCACCGTTGGCGACGACATCGCCTGGATGCACATCGCCGATCCGACGGCACGCTGCGCGCCATCAATCCCGAAGCCGGTTTCTTCGGCGTCGCGCCCGGCACCAACATGCAGACGAATCCCAATGTCATGGCCGCTCTGCGCCACGACACGATTTTCACCAATGTCGCCGTGTCGCCGGCGCTCGAGCCCTGGTGGGAAGGCATTGGCACGCCTCCGCCCGCGGGCTTGATCGACTGGAAGGGCGAAAAGTGGTCGCCGGATAAAGGACCGGCCGCGCATCCGAACGCGCGCTATACCGTTCCCGCGAAGCAATCGCCTTCGATTTCGCCCCACTGGGAAGATCCCGCGGGCGTTCCCATCTCCGCGATTATTTTCGGCGGACGCCGCGCGCGCGTCGCGCCGCTCGTCTACGAATCGCGCAACTGGCAGCACGGCGTTTTCGTCGGCGCGACGATGGCCTCGGAAACCACCGCCGCCGCGACAGGCGCCGTCGGCGTCACGCGCCGCGATCCCATGGCCATGCTTCCCTTCTGCGGCTACAACATGGCCGACTATTTCGGCCACTGGCTCGCGATGGGCCCGAAAATCAAGCACGCTCCCAGAATTTTCCACGTGAACTGGTTCCGCAAGGATGCCGACGGAAAATTTCTCTGGCCAGGGTACGGTGAAAATGTCCGCGTGCTGAAGTGGATGCTCGACCGCATCGAAGGCCGCGCCGCCGCGAACGAAACTCCGATCGGCTTGGTTCCCACGCCCGAATCGCTCACGCTCGACGGCCTCTCGATTTCGCGCAGCGCGCTCGACGAGCTGCTGCGCGTCGATCCCGCCGACTGGCTCGAAGAATCCCGCGCCACCGCCGAATTCTTCGCCAAATTCGGCGACCGCCTCCCCGCCCCCATCCGGCAGGAGCAAGAAGCCCTGGCGAGTCGCCTCCAACGCAGCACTGCTCGCCCAGAGTCTCCCGAAGGGGGACGAAGGGTCGGCGTCAAATAGCACCTTCCTGCCCTATTCTTTCTTTGCCTGTAGAGGCACGGCATGCCGTGCCCGCCTCACAGGAGCGCCGTAGGCGTGACCCACGGCCGCTGTAAAATAGCGCCGCCTAAGCAGTGTTGCCATTCCGAGCGGAGCCGCGCGCGGTTTGCCTGTCGTCCCGGTCGCCTTTACCGGGACGCGCGCGGCGCAGAGAGGGACCTGCTTTTTCTCAGATTATTCCTGTACATGGTTTCGCACCCGCCCCAAAGATTAGCTTCCTTTGAATAATCTTCTAAATTAACCTCGCCGTAATGGAACCGACCCTTCAACCCGAATATCGCTCGCCCATCGCGCGGCTTGGAACCTTCCTCCGCGATTTTCTTCCCGAACAGAACCTCCAGCTCCTCTTCCCGCTCGCTAGCTTCTTGCTCCTTCTCGGCGCATCCCATCCTTGGTATCGCTTTCCGATCAGCGGGGTGCGTTTCGATACGCTGGCCAATCAGGCTCAAGCGGAGCAGTTCAACCGCTCGACCAACGCTTGGGCTGGATGGGAGCAGCTCGGGCCGGAACTCTTGGTGCGGTTCGCATTTTTCGCAAGCATAGTTCTTTGGACCCTGCCGCTCCGCAAGGCCATATCGAGGTTTGGAGGCTGGGTCTACCTTCCCGCGAGCCTTGCCGTCATAGGCTATCCCGCGTTTCTCGCCGCCACAGCGGTGCGGCGGAATGCCGCGCTGGATGCTTTTGTAAGTTCGGTCCACCTGCCGATTTCAGTCACGCACTCCTGGCTACGACTTCTCGGTGATGGTCTTTATCTGACGCTAGGTGGCCTGATCGTTTTGGGCGTAGCGCTTTTGCTTGTGTGTCAAGGGAAAGTGTCTCTCCCGCTGCGCTTTCGCGACCCCGCGCAAGTCCAAGGACCAATCGGCACTGAAACATCGCGCGACGAACGCGATGTTTTCTCGCTCGTCATCGGGACTCGTTATCTGGGCCGCAATAAGTTCGGTTGTCCTCCTTCTCCCCGGTATGCTCGGAAAGCCCCTCTCGTGGTCTGGAAGCTTTTCGGCATACGAGTGGTTGCCCGCTCTAGCCACTGCGGCGGTGTCAGCATGGATCGCTCTTCTCCTCTTTCGCGGACAGGCGTATGAATTCGTCCGCGTTTTTATTCGGAAACAGCCATTCCAAGAATATGCGTTCGCAGTGGCGATACCTTTCATTGCCGTTGTGGCTCCGCGAATACTTTTTAGGGTGTTCAGTGATTTGCCACTCTCTCCGATCGGCTCCGGTGGATGGTCCGAACTTCTCCCTGGGCCGCTTCCGCGGATTCTCGTTGTTTACGCGATCGCTCTATTCGAGGAAGTCACCCTGCGCGGCTATCTTCAGGGCACGCTCGAAAAGCATTTCTCTCTCAAGAGGTCGATTTTCCTAACAGGACTGCTTTGGGCCATTTTGCCTCTAGGCTACGGCACGGCACTATCCTTGCCGCCCGGCAACTATGTGCGGATTCCCGGCGTGCCTTTTCTGATTCTCGCCGCAGTGCAGATCATCTACAGCATCCCGCTAGGTTGGCTATTCGCCCGGACGGGTTCGATCCTTCCGGTCGCGCTGATGCATGGAACGATAGCTCTCTTCCATTTGGGATACGGCCACGACATCCATATCAACTATCCGCAGTTCTACTGGGTGGAGCTGGCGCTCTGGATTTTCATCGGTTGGTATCTGTTCAAGAAGTACCCGCTGCAGAGCACTGAAGCACCTCGCGAACCAGAAGTCGCTCCAGCCTAGGTTCGCCTTCGCGCTTCTCACATGTCTTCGCGGGCGCCCCAGTATTCCTTGCATCACCCCTTGAAAACAGCCCATCGCCAGCTAAGATGGTTGCCGCAACCGGCGTCACAATGATGGCTTCCGTAATCTGCTCGGCATACAAAGCAATTTGCGCGCGGCGCCGCCGGATCGCCGATTCTGTGCTATGAACTAAGATGGCCGCTCTTTGGCCAGGAAGAAGCAGACATGCACACGGAGGCTGTGTAGGGAGGAAGGTCTAATCGCCAAACGCGGTTATTAGAAACCATGCTAAATCATTGGAAACAAAGAATGGCCACCGCCCCTAATCGCCAAATACCCCCCCTCCAGCGTTGTTGCGCCGGGCACGCACGTCCCAGCACCTCTCGCGGGCGTAATCAGCGCCTTTTCCTTAGCCTCTATTACCTCATCCACTTCCTCTACGTCCATTTTCGCGGAGGCGAAAAAAAAGCCCTGGCCGCCGTGGCGGCTAATCGCGACAACCCCACATTCAAAATTCGCCCCAATCTCATGAAAACACATCACATGACAATTTCTAATCGAGACAAAAACACCATATTCCCTTTGCATTACTTTCGCCCCATGTGGCTGACAATCGCCGCCGCAATCGTTGCCCTTGCAGCGTCGGGCGCCCCGCAGCAGTCTCGGCAATCGAAGGCGTCGCAACAATCCAAGGCGGACCAAGCTCCGCCGGTCGTCTCCGACGCTTCCGCCGCTGCCGCCGCTGACCATATCGAAAACCGATGTGGTTCCCGATCTTGCGCAGCGCGTGGCGAAATTTAAGCGCTTCAAGATTCCGTTTCGTTCGCAGGACATGACGCACAACCAGCGCAGAATGGTCATCAAGCTGGTGGACGCGGCCGGCCTGCTCGATTGCATCTTCTGGCGGCAGAGCGATCCCGAGGGGCTGCAACTCTACGTCTCTCTCGCGAAAAGCAAAAACCCGCAAGACATGCTGCTGCGCGAATACCTGAAAATCAACGGCAGCCGCTTCGATCAGGTCGACGACAATAAGCCGTTCGTCGGCGTGCAGCCCATGCCGCCAGGCCGCGGATTTTTCCCCGAGGATCTGACCCGCGAACAATTCGACGCCTACGTCGGCGCTCATCCCGCCCAGAAGGCGCTGCTCTACGATCCGTTCACAATCGTCCAGCGGAAAGACGAGTTCCTCGAAACGGTGCCGTATCACGTCGCCTTCAAGGATTTTCTCGACCTGATGGCGCAGGATTTGCGCGATGCCGCCGACCTGAGCGACGATGATCCCGCGTTCGCGAAATTCCTTCGGCTGCGCGCCGCCGCTCTGCTGAACGACGATTATTTTTCGAGCGATCTCGCCTGGCTCGACCTGAATAATCCGAAGATCGACATCGTCTTCGCGCCTTATGAAACCTATCTCGATTCCCTGCTCGGCGTGAAAACCTCCTACGGCGCGGCCGTGATGATCCGCAACGAGGAGGAAAGCCAGAAGCTCGCCGTGTTCCAGAAGTACGTCCCGGATTTGCAGGAGGCGCTGCCGCTTTCGCCGGAAGACTTGCCGTCGAAGCGCGGGAAGCAGTCGCCGATGGAGGTGATGGACGCCATCTATCGCGCCGGAGATTTGCTGCACGGCTACCAGGCCGTTGCCGACAATCTGCCGAACGATCCCCGCGTGCACGAACAGAAAGGCTCGAAGAAAATCTTCTGGAAGAATTTCATGGACGCGCGCGTGAATTTCATCATCCTGCCGCTCGCGCAGCGAGTGATGCGCCAGAGCCAGGCGACGCTGGCCACCGGCGAGGGCTATCTCGACACGACGATGATGCACGAAATCGCGCACGGACTCGGCCCTGCCTACGCGCGGACTCCCACGGGCCAAATCGATATCCGCGAGGCCATCGGCCCGCAATATTCGGCACTCGAAGAATCAAAGGCCGACATCGTCGGCATGTTCGGCTTGAAGTGGCTGATCGATCATGGCGCGCTGCCGAAAGAAAAAGAGCAGATGTTCTATGCGTCGTATGTAGCGGGAATTTTCCGCTCGGTGCGGTTTGGAATCGCGGAAGCGCATGGCCAGGGCGAAATGATGGAGTTCAATTATTTGCTCGAGCAGGGAGCGGTTCGCGCCGCGCCTGGACTGGGCGGCGTCTACGAAATCGATTTTGACAAGATTCCCGCGGCGATTGCGTCGCTGGCCAAGGAATTGCTCGAGCAAGAAGCCACCGGCGATCGCGCGCGAAGCGAAGCGTGGTTCAAAAAGTATGCTGTGATGCCGCCGGAACTTTCCGCGATCCTCGCGAAAACCACCGACATCCCCATCGACGTCGATCCGGATTTTTCGTTCAATCCTCCGCTGACGTTGATTGCGCCGGTGCCGACGCCCCCGCCAGTAAAAGACTGAACGAGCAGAAGGATTCACCGCAGAGACCCGCCCAACGAGACGGCGGGCAGGCCGCAGAGGGCGCAGAGGAGGCCCCTGCGGCAAATCAGAGGATCGATTGGATCGACGAATCGATCGAGACGTGGGTCTGCGGAAAGCCGTCGATTTCGTAGCTGGCGCCGACCGCCCGGCTGAAATGAAAAAACCGGCCGATGTGGTAATCCTCGTCGAAGATGCTGAAAACGTCTTCAATTTCCTCGCGCGAGAATCCGAGCGACGCGAGCGCCACCTCGCGCCCGTAGCCGCCGGACGCCGCGAGATATTTTTCGATCACGTCTTTCAGTTGCACTTTAGATCCAGACATACGCACCTGCTTCTCCATACGGCAAATTCATGAACGTCACGCCCGCCTGGTCAATTTTTTCGAAAGCCTTGCGCAACTTTCGCGCGCCGTGCGCGGCACAGAGCATCTCACCTTTCGAGTCGCGAATCCGCTGCACTTCGCCGAGGCTCCCTACTTCCGAGGACGAAAACCAGAGCCATGTAGCCGGTCTTGCGCAGGCGGAGCAGGTTTCGTCGTTCCATTTCAGCCGCTTCTCGATAGCTTCCTCGACCTCCGGCGTCAGCCCGACCGGCGCGAAATCAGGCGCTGCCGCAAAGAAGTATTGCGTGAAACTCGGGTCGGGCTCAAACGCCACAACTCGGCCTTCGAACTTCGCGATCTCGGCGGCGGCAACGTCCAGCAGGCACTCGCGGCATAGCAGGACCTCCGGCCGCAGCGGCATGCGGCGAATTTCGCTCCGGCCGATAAAGTACACGATATCGGGCAATAGCGTCGCCCTCCAGGGCGAGCCGCGATGCACATGGACACATTCGGGAGCGGTGCCTTTCAGGCGCGCCCACCAGTTGCGGCTGCGCGGCGAAAACTCGATGTCGGGATATGCGGTGTCGCAGGAAATTGCGGGCAAGCTTTTTGCGGCTCCTTACTTCCAGGAGCTAATCCTAGCAGATTTGATTTTCGATTGCCGCGAGGCAAACGCCGCGCGGACCGGCGGAGGCTTTGTGGGCCGGCGCGCGTTCGGCTATCATTGCTTTCGGGTACATGGCTTGCCAGTTTATTGCGCTCTAAAAGGAGGAATTTAGAATGGCGATTTCCGTGGGAACGGCGGCTCCGGAGTTTACGTTGAAGGATCAGAACCAGAAGGAAGTGAAGCTTTCGGACTACAAGGGCAAGAACGTCGTCATCATTTTCTATCCGCTCGATTGGAGCCCGGTGTGCACGAACGAGCACGCGTGCTTTGTGAACGATATGAAGCGCTTCGAGCAGCTCAATGCGCAGGTGCTGGGAATCAGCGTCGATAGCGCGTGGTCGCACAAAGCGTTCGCCGAGAAAATGGGGATTCACTATCCGCTGCTCGCGGATTTTCAGCCGCGCGGCGCGGTGGGCGAGAAATTCGGCGTGTTTCTCGCCGACAAGGGAATTACGGGTCGCGCGATCGCCATCGTGGATCGCAACGGAAAAATCGGCTGGTTCAAGAATTACGATATTCCGGTGGTGCCGGATATCAAGGAAGTGGCGGACGCCCTGGCGAAACTGAACTAAACGCGACGCCCGGTGAATCGCTGCTAACGCGGCGGCGCAGCGGTTTTCTGGTTTGCGAATGTGCGGATGTAGTCCACCACCTGCCAGCGTTCAGTGTCGTTCAGCTTGTCCTCGAACGCGGGCATCGGTTTGTGACCGTGCGTGATTTTCCAGAAGAGTTCGCCGTCGGAGAGGCGGCTGATTTCCGCCGCGTTCGTGAAATCGCTGGGCATCACGGAGAGCTCGCTGGCGCGGTCCCCTTTGCCGTCGCCGTTTTCGCCGTGGCAGCTCTTGCAATTCTTCGAATAAATGAACATTCCTTCATCGATCGCGGACTCGGTGGCCGGCACGGGATTTCGCATCTTCTTGGCAACCGCGGGGACGTTCCACTGGGTGAGCGAATAGATCACGGCCGCGCCGCCAGCGGTCAAAATAAGGAACAAAGCAAGGATGAATCGCGGTCCGATTTCTCTTTGGCGTTGGTTGCTGAGCCACGGGTTTCTCTGAGAGTGCGTGTTGAGCGCTCGGGAAATTCTCGCACGGCGACTCAAATTCTACAAATCAGCGGGAGAGCGAGGGGTTCAGTGTACGGCGTGCATGGCGCGAAGCACCGAAATCAAGACGATTACCAGCATGATCACGACGTAAGCGCGAAGTCCCCACAACAGCACTCGAACGCCAACCGAAAGATTGCGCTGCCCGAAATGAGTTCGCCGCTTCGCCGCGACCACCTGGTCCGCTTCGAGCAGCGACAAAACGAGGCGAGGATCCTTCAGGTCCGGCTGCGCCGTAGCGGCAGCAACCGCTTCGAGTTCGTTTTCCTCTCGAACGGCGGCATCGGCCGGAATCGGTCTGGTTGTGTCATTCATGTGAGAGTCCATATTCTTTGGATTAGCCGCCAAGCCATTTCGGGAAAACAGTTGCAACGCCGAATGCGATTCCCGCAAAAATCAAAAGCAGAGTGACGGTAACGCCCGCGACATTCGCCCACATTCCGTTCACGTGCTCGCCCATTACCTCACGATCGTTCACCAGAAGCAGAAGAAACGCGAGTGCCGGAGGCATGGCAAGAACCGCAATCACGTTGACGGTCAGGGCCACGAACTCGAGCGGAAACTTGGGAATCAGTACAAGCGCGGCGGCGGTGCAAGCAGAACCAATCAGCGTCAGGTAAAACGGCCACGCTTCGCGCAGCGGCCGATTCAAACTGTGGCCGGTCTGAAAAACTTCGCCGAAGGCGTACGCGGAGGACGTGGAGATCGCGATCGCCGCGACGATTCCCGCTTCGAAAATGCCCGAGCGCGAAAAGCGCGGCGCCCACGTGCCCGATCCACGGCTCGAGCGCCTGCGCGAATTCGGCGCCTTGAAACTGGGACGCGTCGATTCCGTGATGAAACAGCGGAACGGTGGCGAGAATCGCGGCGATCGCAAAGACAGAGGCGAGAAGCGCGCCGAGAAACGTGTCGAAGCGCCCGGCGCTGATGTCGCGCGGCTGCATGCCTTTGTCCACCACCGCGCTCTGCTGAAAGAAAAGCATCCAGGGCGTGACGGTGGCGCCGATGGTCGGCCAGGATCAGCACGAGAATCTCGTATCGGTTTCCGCGCGGCAAAGGCATCCACGTCAGGAAGGCGTGGCCCACGGCGTGCCAATCGGGCCGCGCCAAAATCGCCGCCGGAATAAAGAGGCCATTGAAGATGGCGAGGCTCAGCGTGATTCGTTCCCAGGTCCAATAGCGGCCGGTGGTGATGGCGCCGAGCACGATAACGAGCGCTCCGCCGACCGCGACTACTGGGACGAATGCCGAAAAATCCGAGCCCGGCGCGCACGCCAATGAATTCCGTCACGAGGGTGAGGAAATTTCCGAGGATCAGATCGCCCATCGAAAAGAAGCCCCAGAATTTTCCGAAGCGATCGAAGATCAATTCGGCGTGGCCGCGGTGAGTGACGGCGCCGAGGCGCACGGTCATTTCCTGCACGATGAAGCCCATCACGAACGTGAGCACGACGAAACGGCATGAAGAATCCGATGCCGAAGCGCGCGCCGTCGGCCGAGTAGGAAAGCATGCTCGGCGCATCATTCTCGCCGAGGAAAACGAGCACGCCGGGGCCGACGAGAAGCCAGAGCAGACGCGAAGCCGCCGAACGTTTTCGGCCCGCGGCCTTTGCCGCGCGCGCGGGCAACCTGCCAGCGGTCGCGAGCGCGGTCGACATCTTCGTGCGTCAGGAGGCCGACCAGTTCGGGAGCGGATGCGGCGGCAGACTGGGTTGTCGGATGCGCCGGCTGATAGCCGGCATGCTGGGAGCTTGTTCGAGCTCATCCATGAGTTAACCTTGCTGAACTCAGCATATAAACTACGCTTAACTCGATGCGACGTCAATCGGCACGGCGGAGAACGGTGCGAAAAAGCTAGCGAGCCGCATCGGGAGGCTCTGCTATAGTGAGCGGAAACCGATCCGAAGGAGCGAGGAATGGCTGAAGCACCGAAGCAACAACAGCAAGTGCAGATCAAGGCTGACGAGAAGGAATTGCTCGGCCAGTATTCGAATCTCGTCGTGGTGCACCACAACGCCGAGGAATTCACGCTGAATTTTGTCTACATGTTCCCCACCGTGCCGCAGGGCAAGCTTGTGTCGAGCTTGATCGTGAGCCCGATGCATGCGAAGCGGCTGATGCGCGCGCTGGAGGAAAACGTCGCGCGCTACGAAGCGCAATTCGGACCGCTTCCGGAAGGACCGGGGCCAACTCCGGACACGAACGTCGGGTTCGTGCAATAGGAAGCGATGGCGCAAGCGGTTGGGATTACGATTTCGCAGCTATCAGTGGGTGAGAACCGCTCCTGCGCGAGGTGGAGTGACTACCCAGTTGCCCGTAGTATCCAAGAATTCTACGCCCACGGCAAACGCTGATAGCTGAGGCTCCGGCTGGCAGTAGGCGACGCGCGCTATGGATCGAAAGGAGCCGGTGAGCGTCGCAATCGTCAGGCGATCGTTGATTTTCCAACGCCGAGTGCTCAGAATCCGCGCTCCGCGGGAGCTTACGTTTGAAGTGAAAGTGGCTTCCGTGCCGGGAAGCGCGCCGTTCCCCGTGACCTGAACACCCACTTCCATGGGAATACGCGTCTCACTTCGAAGCGCATCGAAAGTTTTCGGGATCCTCACTCCGAAAAGGCATTTGCGCGCCCCCAGATTCTAGAGACAGGCTGCGACGTGCCGGAAACGAAGTTTCTTTTCACCGCGGCCCTTCATGCGATAAAGGGCGCGGTCTGCGGAACCCAAGAGCTTTTCGATTGTCGTCCCATCGGACGGATAAACGGCAACGCCAACGCTGACTGATATGGGCGGTTGCTGACCGTCATTTGCAAGCTGCTCGCAAATCCGGATGGCGGCTTGCTTCGCTTCCCTCTCGCCAGACTCCGGAAGAACCAGAGCGAATTCATCGCCTCCATAGCGGCCAGGCAGGTCGATTGCGCGGCTGCTGCTCCGCAGAGCGGTACCGAGACGCTTGATGGCGCGGCTGCCCGTGAGGTGGCCGTACTTATCGTTGATTTTCTTCAGGCCATCCAAGTCAAAGAGCAGAACGGCAAAACTACGGCCCGTTCGCCGTGAACGCTGAAGCTCGCTTTCCAGCGCCTCGAAGAGCCGGCGATGATTGGCAAGACCCGTGAGAGGATCCGACGAAGCCAGTGTGCTCACCTGGTCGAAGAGCTGAGCGTTATCGAGCAGCGTCCCGCCAAGAACCACAACGTAACTTAGAACCATAAACACATGCGCCAGAGTGAAAGGCGCGTCGAGCACATGCTGCGATTCGCTGATCGTGATGTGACAGAGCGCGTTGAGCATGGCGGCCACGTACAAGGCCCGGTCCAAGGATGTGTTCACGCGGCGCAGGCGCAAGTGATAGCCGATTGCAGCCGCGACATAGATGGCCGCTGGAAGCAGGTCCCACAACCGCGGAATTAGAGCGCCCGGATGAATCTTCGGGGACGCCGGCAGCATGAAATAGAAAACGCTGGTCAGGTAGGCGACCGCACCGACAATCAGCGTCGCGACAGCCATTTCTTTGCCGGGGTCGCGCGACACAGGAACGCGCCGCTCAACGGCAAGAGCTGCGAGCAGGAGGACTCCCAGCAGAGTCCTTCCGGCCAGCCAACCGATCGAAATGTGGTCTCCGGGAACGGAAGTAACGAGCATGCCGCGATAAAACGTCATGCTCGTGCCGGCTTCGATCAAGCCCCGCCAGGACAAAACCGAAAGCAAGGATCAGGGAGATGCGGTCATGGGTGCCCCGGAAGCGGACCAGGGCGTTCGCAGCAAATGTGAAAGCGATCAGGCTCCCCGCCATTTCCAGATACGTGTCCAACAGCGGGTCAGCCAGATAGGAGGAGCCACGAAGAGCCAGCAGGAAGACGAGGTACGCCCCGGTAACGATCATCCAAACGAGGACGAGTCGAAAACGGTCTAAGTGCCCCCAAAACTTTGCTACGCGCTCCACAAATCCCCCAAACGAGAACACACGCCCCTTCAAGTAGAGAGCAAACGACGGTCCTTTGCGCATGTAGTTTTAGTACTAGCTAACTACTGATTACAGGACACTTACTATCTTTGAGGCGCTTTCGGGCTTTCCGAGGTACCAGGATGGAACTGCTCTGCGGGTAGAAAAGTTACAAGCGTGGACTGCGCTATTCCCAATTCGGTAGCGGCTCCTCCGAAGTCTAGGTCTTATTTTCGTCGGCGGCCTTGACGGCCGATTCCGCGGCTTGGAATCCGATCCGGCTGTGCGTTCCGTCGCAGAAGGGCTTCGTGACGGAGCCTCCGCAACGACAAAGGGAAAATGCAAGCTTGCCCGTTAGATCGTACTTGTTTCCGTTGGCATCTACGAGTTCCACGGCACCTTCCGGCGCCTCGACTCGGAAAGGGCCGTTGGGTCTTACGGTGATCTTTACTTGAGCCATTCAATCCTCCGGGTTGTCGGTGGCAAGCGCTGGCCAAACTCAATACTTGGGAACCGAGGGGTCCACTTCGTCGGACCAAGCAAGAATACCACCCTTCAAGTTCAAAACCTTCCGGAAACCTGCTTTTCGCAGGAATTCAACCGCTTCGGCTGAACGCTTGCCGCTGCGGCAATGCGCGACGATTTCGCGCGAGCTGTCGAGTTCATTCACGCGGCGCGAAAGGTCGCCCAGCGGAATCAAGTGGCCGCCGAGATTGCAAATCTGATATTCGTGCGGCTCGCGAACGTCGAGCACGAAGAGGTCGTCGCCGCGATCGAGCCGCGACTTCAAGGTCTCGCGGAGTAATTTCGGGCACGGAGGTCTCGCGGCGCGGGAGCCTCTTCGCCGCGAATGCCGCAGAATTCGGCATAGTCGATCAGTTTGGTGACAGTGGGGTGATTGCCGCAAACGGGACATTCGGGATTCTGGCGCAATTTGAGTTCGCGGAAACGCATTGCCAGAGCGTCGAAGAGAAGCAGCCGCCCCACGAGGGGCTCGCCTTTGCCGATGATGAGTTTGAGCGTCTCCGCGGCCTGAATCGCGCCGACGATTCCAGGCAGCACGCCGAGAACTCCTCCTTCCGCGCAGGACGGAACAAGCCCCGGAGGAGGCGGCTCCGGATACAGGCAGCGATAGCACGGCCCGTCCGGATAGCCGAAGATTGTTATCTGACCCTCGAATCGGAAAATCGAGCCGTAGACGTTCGGCTTCTTGAGCAGGACGCAGGCGTCGTTGACGAGATAGCGCGTGGGGAAGTTGTCCGTGCCATCGACGATGATGTCGTAGTCTTTGAACAGTTCGAGGGCGTTTTCGCTGGTCAACCGCGTTTCGTAGCGGTCGATTTGGATATCGGGATTCAGATTGTGGAGGCGCTCGGCCGCGGCTTCGATTTTTGGCCGTCCGACGTCAGTCGTGCTGAACAGAATCTGCCGCTGCAGATTTGTGAGGTCGACGGAGTCGAAATCGACCAAGCCGATGCGGCCGACTCCCGCGGCGGCAAGATAGAGTCCGAGCGGAGCGCCGAGGCCGCCCGTGCCGATGCAGAGAACTTTGGCCTGCTTCAGCTTGAGCTGCCCCTCCATGCCGACTTCGGGCATGATCAAGTGCCGGCTGTAGCGCAGGATCTCTTCGTTCGAGAGCGTCACGGCTGTTTGGCCGGCGGTCGCCGGCGTCGTCGAGATTTCTGTTTTCGTTGCCATTGGAACTTCTCCAGGATTCTACGCGAATTCAACTCTGCGCGCCGCCGGCGATCGACGGCACGATGCTCACGGTGTCGCCTTCGCGCAGCCGCGTCGCATCCTTCTGCAGGTAGCGAATGTCTTCGTCGTTGACGTAAACGTTGACGAAACTGCGCAGACGGCCGTCATCGGCGTACAGGTGCTTCTTTAGCTCTGCATACCGGTTCGTCAGCGAAGCGAGCGCCTCACCTACGGTCGAGGCCTGCAATTCAACGCATTTCCTGCTTGCCGGCGTAGGCTCGAAGCGGCGTCGGGATGATGACTTTCACTGGCATCCATTATCTCCTGTGGAGCTAAGCGGACGAACTCAGCGGCGCGACCGTTTCGATGAGCTCTGAATCGTAGGCGCTGCGGTCGTCCTGCAATCGCCACGAAGTGGTATCTCGCGCCACGCCTTTCTGCACACTCACAATCACGTAGCTGTACCACGGCCAAGCGTGCTCTCGGTCGAACTCGCTGGGACGCGCTGGCGCGTCCGGATGCGAATGATACCAGCCAAGCAAGTCGAGCCGCTTCTCGCGCGCGGTCTTTTCCGCCAGACGCACGTCGTCGGGCGTCAGCTCGAAACGATTACGCGGCGAATCGTCACGCCGATTCGCGAGCGGCAAAAGGTCGACGATTTCGCGCGACTCGTCGCCGTCACGGCCCAGCAGCGCGCCGCAGCACTCGTGAGGATACGTTTCCACGCCATGCGCATGGATGCGCCGAATGAGCTCGTCTTGCATTTTCAGCACCGGCGCTCATTCTTCGCTCCAGAAACGCTCGGTCAGATATTTTTCGCCGGAATCGGGGAAGATCGTCACAATCACGGCGCGTTGCTCCCGCGGCAACCGGCCCGCAACATCGAGGCAAACCTGCATCGCCGCACCCGCGCTGACCCCCGCCAGAATTCCCTCTTCGCGCGCGAGGCGCTTCACCATTCGATGCGCGTCTTCAGTTCGCGCAGCCAAGTCTTCGTCGGCGAGGCTGGCATCGTAGATGGGCGGCACGATGGCGGTGGCCATGTGCTTCATTCCTTCCAGACCATGAAAGCCGGAGTCGGGCTGAAAGCTGATGCAGCGAATCTTCGGGTTCAGCTCTTTAAGTCGCCGCGTCGTGCCGACGAACGTGCCGCTGGTGCCAAGACCGGCGATGAAATGCGTGATCCGCCCGTGCGTCTGCTCCCATATTTCCGGGGCCGTGCCGGAATAATGCGCGGCAGGATTCGCGGGATTCGAATACTGGTCAGGATAGAAATATTTCTCGGGTTCCGCATTGTAAATCTCGCGGACGCGGCGAATCGCGCCGTCGGTTCCTTCGCCGCCCGGGGTGAAGACGATGTCGACACCATAGGCTTCCAAGATGCTTTTGCGCTCCGGCGACGCGCTGCTGGGCAAGCAAAGCTTCACGCGATAGCCCAAAGCTGCGCCAATCATCGCGTAGGCAATGCCCGTGTTCCCGCTTGTGGCGTCGAGAATGATCTTACCTGGACGCAATTTGCCGCTGCGCTCTCCTTCGCGGATCATGGAGTAGGCGGCGCGATCCTTCACGGAACCGCCCGGGTTGAACCATTCCGCCTTGGCGGAGAACTCGACATTCGGGAAATCGGCGCCGATCCGCTCGATTTTGAGCAAGGGCGTGTTGCCGATGCGCTCGAGCAGATGCTGGCCGATACGAACGCTGGGCGCTGTGTGTTGGGCGGACACTACTGGTCTGTTCACTGATGTCACGTTTTTCTCTGTTCGATCCACTCGTATTCAGTTTGTTTCAGGAAGTCTAGCAAATCGAAGCGCCGCTTTGCACTTAGCGGCGACAACGCGAACCGAGGGGCGCGTTAGGAAAAACAAGCCGCCGAGGATGGTGTTGCCGTGTCACACGTGGTTTGATGCTCGCCATTCAGTTTTGGACCCAGATTTTTGGCTTTACAGAACGCCCATTGAATCCATATTCTGAATCACCATGTGGTACGTCAACAAGCTATTTGATCAGCCTCAGATCGAGTCGCTCTCGAGCAAGGGGTTCCTCGTCCGCAGCTCGGGAGGCGTGGTTCGCATCGAAAAGTATGGCTGCGGCGCGGAATTGCGGAAGGCTTCCGAAGGGCGCTATCAGATGACCGTTATTCCGTCCATCATGTCGCAGGGGCAGTTCACTCACCTTTGGGACGCGGGCTATCAGAAGTTTCTGCTCACGCACGACGGCACGAAAATCCCGATTCGAGTGGGCCAGCTTGCCGACCTGCGGCTATTCAACGAAGAGCTGCGCACGGCCCTCGGCGTTCCCACCTATTACAACGAAGCGCTCGGATCCACCTGCCAGTACACCGTCTACGATCGCGTCAAAGGCCGCCCTGGAGACGATCCGGACGAAACCGTGGGCGCGCACGAAGAAGCCGAGCACTAGGTTGACCATCCTGTTCGGCCTCGCGGGCGGGTCCACTAGAAGACGGACTGGAGCGACCGTGGTTCTAGTGTGCGCGGGCCTGCTCGATCTTGCGGCGCAGGAGCGCGGGATCGACGCGATGTTTCGCGAAAAATTGTGAACCGACAAAGATGACGGGAACGTCGTCGGTGTAGCGATCGCGCAGGATTGGGTCGTCGTCGATATCCACTTCGCGCAGCTTTGCGCCGAATTGAGACAGCAGCGGCGTGATGACGGCCTTGGCCTCGTCGCAAAGATGGCAGCCCTCTCTCGTGTACAGCGTGATGTCACTCGGCGCCGCAATTTCCAGGCGGCCATCCTCCGTTCGGCTGTAGAAATCTCCGCCATCGTCGCGAAGAAGGCCTGACTTCACAAGCTCGGAAACTTCTGTCGAAGACGGCGTTGCGCTCTTCCGGCTGGTTGCCGCCGACGAATTCGAAAAAGGTGTGGAGATCCAGCGAATCACGTTCGAGATGGTCGAAGGTGGAAAGAATGCGCTGCGAGATGGAGTCCATTTGTTTGTGGCGCGCTTCCGCTACGGCTTGATGGTGTAAAACTGCTGAAAAGGGCCGCTGCGCGGATAGAAAGCGCGCGAGCGGTAAAGTTCCGCAATCTGGCGAATGTGGCCGAGGTCGTGGAATGCCCACTCGTTCATCAGATGGCCGATCGTAATCGGCCCGATTTTCGCGTGCTGCCCCTTGCGCGCTAGAACTGTGGACGGAACGTAACGCAAGAACGACAGACTGCGGTCGCGCTCGTGGCAGAATGTCTTCAGGCTCTCGCGGCCTTTCTTCCCGGTGTAGTTACCCGCGGCATAGGCGGCGTTCTGGTCATAACCTTCCAGCGGCGGGTTGTCCTTCTCAATCATTACGCGGATGCGTTCGCGGAAAGCCATGACCTCCGCCTCGGCAAGATGCGCCAGCACCTCGCTGATCGACCAGCGATCCATGGCGGGCTTCCATTGCATTTGCTCGTCGGTGGCGGCCCAAACAATTTTCTCGATGATGATGGGCGTTTGCTCGAGGACGGCAATTCCGGGTAATGCGTCGGGGCTCGGAGTGGCAGCCATGAATCCTCCCGCTATCCAGCGATGAGTTCTTCCTCGTTATACCTCAGCGAGAAGGCGTTGTCGAAGCCAAGCCTTGTGCCGGCGGCGGGCACATGGTACACCGGGGACGGAGATATATACGGATGGCCCAAGTTCTGGCGCTCGTCGATGACCTGTTTTTTCAGGCGAAGATGCTCGAGACGGCGCGGCACGTCGGCGTCGAACTGCGTACGTGCAGCACCGCCGACGCGCTCGCGGGAGAGATTGCGAAAGAAGCGCCGAACCTTGTCGTCGTCGATCTGAATGCTCGCAGCCAGCCTATCGCCGCCATCGAACGAATGCAGTTGAAGCCGCGGACCTTTGCGATTGTCGCGTTTCTCTCTCACGTTCAGGTCGAGCTCGCCGAACGGGCAAAGGCCGCGGGCTGCAGTACGGTGATGCCGCGTTCACAATTCACGCGCGACCTGGCAACCATCTTCGCTCAAGCGAAATCCCAGTCGTAATGATAAGCCGGTCCAAGTTTGCGTGCCTTGTCGCTGCGTTCATTGTTTGCGCCCTGCTGTCCTGCACTCCCGCACGCGCACAGGATGGCCACGAGACCGATCCCGCCGCGGCGCTATCGAGCGCGCTGACGGCGGCTTGCCGCGGGAACGAGACGCAGTTTGCAAATTACCTTACCGCCGATAACGCTCCGGCGTTTCGAGCGCTGCCAAAGGACCAACGCAGCGACCTTCTGAAGCGATTTTCGCTGATCGACGATCCCGGCAAGCCCTTGCTTTCGACGGATGCACAAAACCACATTGTTTTGCGATGCGAAGATCCCGGCAGAACGGTGGAGTTTCGATTCGGCGAGGCGCGCGTTCGGGAAAATCTCGCCTTCATTCCTGTGACGGTGGTCGACTCGCAGCAGGCGCAGTTCGGATTGGTCCGCGAAAATGGTGGCTGGCGGATTCTCTCGCTGGGACTCGTGCTGCTGGACATCCCCGAACTCTCGAAGCAATGGGCGGAGCAAGACGTCGCTGAACGGGAAGATGCGATCGTCGCTGCGTTGCAGGGATTCACCGACGCGATCCAGCGATACAAGCGCGCGTTTGGAAAGCTGCCGGACTCGCTCGCGCAGCTGGGCCCCGCGGACCCAGGCCAAATCTCGCCGGAGCAGGCGTCACTCGTTTCAAAAGAGCTCGCCGCCGGCGCCGCTGGTGGATATCACTTCCGCTACCGCGTGATTTCGACAGCCGATCCAAATAACCAGACCTTCGAGCTGGCCGCTACGCCGGATGATTATGGAAAGACGGGACGCAGGTCGTTCTTCCAGGATGGCGCAGGGAGAATCCACGCGGCCGACAAGCACGGCGCCGCCGCAACGAGCGACGACCCGCCCCTTGAATCCGAGAATACGCAGTAGTTCCCTCTCCTCAGGTATAATGTCGCTCGCGTTCTCGCCAGGAACACCAACGGGCGGGCCAATCACAAGTTTTGGGATCCATTTATTCCGTCATGCCCCCACCAACCGCGCAACAGAAGCCGTCTCCGGAACAAGCCCTTAGCAGCGCAAACCAGCGGTTCTATGCCGCGTTCGAGTCTCGCGACATCGAGGAAATGTCGAGAGTCTGGGCGCAGGATGATGCCGTTCAGTGCGTCCACCCCGGCTGGGACTTGCTCATTGGCTGGGATGAAGTGCGAGAGCGCTGGGCCAGAATTTTCGCGAATGCGAAACGGGTTCGAATCGCGCTGAGTTCCGTGTGGGTGCGCGTGGAAGGCGATGTGGGATGGGTGGCGTGCACCGAGCACGTGACCACCGCATTTGCGGACGGCTTTGATGAAGCTACGGTTCAGGCCACGAACGTCTTCGTTCGGCGCGACGGGCAGTGGCTGCTGGTCACACACCACGCCTCGCCGTTGCCACGGCCCACGACATCCACTGTTCAATAGGCATTCGGGGCCGTCGCCGCCTCAACTGTACGCGAAACGGTGTCTATGGTATTCTGGCGGCGTTCTAATTGGGCATTCACACCGGAAGACGCATACGGAGCTGAGTTCGCCCGCAAGGGCACCACAACTGGCACGACGGCTTTCTTCAAGTGTCTACTTCGGCCGCATGCCCAAGTGAGCGATTCCAGTGAGCGCCAGGACGGACCCAGCGATGTCCACGCCAGTGGCAGCAACCAAGACCGCTGAACTACGCCTCGCGCATTCGCCCGACAGCGACGACGCTTTTATGTTCTACGCCCTGGCCACGGGCAAGATCCGCCTGCCGGGCGTGAAGTTCACGCACATCCTCTCTGACATCGAGAGCTTGAATCAGGCCGCGCGACACGAAACATACGACATCACGGCGATCAGTTTCTTCGGGTACGCGTTCGTCGCCGATAAGTACGTGCTGCTCGATTGCGGGGCAAGTTTCGGCGAAGGCTACGGTCCAATCGTTGTCGCGTCCCATCCCATCAAGAAAAACGACCTCGCCGGACGTAAAGTGGCTATTCCCGGCACGCTAACCACTTCTTATCTGGCGCTCAAGCTATTCGAGCCCAACGTCGAGACCGTGACGATGCCCTTCGACAAGATTCTGGACGCTGTGCAGGCAAAGGAAGTGGAAGCCGGCTTGCTAATTCACGAGGGGCAATTGCTCTTTTCGCAAGTGGGATTGCATCGCGTGGTGGATTTGGGCCAGTGGTGGCACGAAACGACGAAGCTGCCCCTTCCCCTGGGAGCGAACGCGATTCGGCGGAAACTTGGCCCGGAAATGGGCCTCCAGGTTGCGCGAGTGATCCGCGACAGCGTGAGCTACGCTCTGGAGCATCGCGATGCTGCGCTGAATTACGCGTTGCAGTTCGCGCGCGACATGGACCCAGCCCTGGCCGACAAATTCATCGGCATGTACGTCAACCGGTGGACGCTCGACTACGGAGAAGAGGGCCGGCGGGCCGTGCGGGAATTGCTCGAACGTGGTGCAGCGGTTGGACTTGTGCCGTCGTCCTTTAGGGTTGAGTTCCTGTCTGAAGCCGCGTAAAATAGCTTTAGTTTCATTGGTGAGTGACGAGCCTTCACATATTTCCTGAAATCATCTATTTCGAGGGCCTCACAAAAGGCCATTCCCCGCAGTAAGCAGCGCAACAGCGTTTCCGCACGTTTCAATCGCAAGTCTTTCGAGAGGATATACTTGACGCCATGAGGGACCTCATCCAACAGGGCGTGGCTCTTCGAGAGCTCTTGCGCGAGCGCATTCTGGTGCTCGACGGCGCAATGGGCACAATGCTGCAACAGCAGAACCTGACGGCCGCCGATTTTGGAGGGCCGCACCTCGAAGGCTGCAACGAAAACCTGGTGATGACGCGGCCCGACGTGGTGCTTTCGATTCATCGCAAGTATTTCGAAGCCGGCTCGGACATGATCGAAACGAACTCGTTCGGCGGAACGCCGATCGTGCTCGCGGAGTACGGTCTGGGCGATCAGGCGCGAGAAATCAACCGGCGCGCGGCAGAGCTCGCTCGGCAGGCAGCGGACGAGTTTTCGACGGCTAAGAAGCCACGGTTCGTCGCGGGTTCGATGGGGCCGACCACGAAGGCAATCAGCGTGACCGGCGGCATCACCTTCGATGCCCTGCGGAAGAACTTCCGCGACCAGGCGCAGGGCCTTATCGAAGGCGGCGCCGACGTGCTGCTGCTCGAGACTTCCCAGGACACCCGAAATATCAAGGCCGGCGTGCTCGGGATTCAGGATCTGAGCCACGAACTTGGCCAGCCGATTCCGCTGATGATCTCGGTGACCATCGAACCGATGGGGAGCATGCTCGCCGGACAAAGCATTGAAGCCTTGTGGGCGTCTCTCGATCACGTCGAGCTGATCTCGCTCGGCCTCAATTGCGCGACGGGCCCTGAATTCATGACGGACCACATCCGCACGTTGCAATCGCTCACGACGCGATTCGTCTCGTGCTATCCGAATGCGGGCCTGCCAAACGAGGAAGGCCGGTACGGGGAGACGCCGACATCCCTTGCGGAACAGCTTGGCAGGTTCGTCGAGCGCGGCTGGCTCAATATCGTGGGGGGATGCTGCGGGACCACGGAAAAGCACATTCGCGCGATCGCGCAGATGGCGGAAGGGAAGGCTCCGCGACGACCGCCAGAACCGAATCATCGCGCGGTGTATTCCGGCATCGACGTCATCGAAGCCGAAGAGAGCACGCGGCCGCTGATCGTCGGCGAGCGCACGAACGTAATCGGATCGCGTGCATTCAAGAATCTGGTCGGCGCGGAACAGTGGGAGGAAGCCACCGAGATTGCGCGCCGGCAGGTGAAAAGCGGCGCGCATATTGTCGACGTGTGCCTGCAAAGCACCGACCGCGATGAGATGAAGGATATCCCGCCGTTCTACGATCAACTGATTCGCAAGATCAAAGCCCCGATCATGATCGATACCACCGACGCGAAGGGCATCGAGCTCGCGCTCACCTATTGCCAGGGCAAAAGCATCATCAACTCGATCAACCTGGAAGATGGCGAAGAGAAATTCGAGCGCGTGTGCCCGCTGGCGCGCTCGTATGGGGCCGCTGTGATCGTCGGATGCATCGACGAAGATCCCGTGCAGGCGCAGGCGTTCACGCGAGAACGGAAGCTGGAAATCGCGGAACGCTCGCGCAAACTGCTGACGGAGAAGTACGGCATCCACGCGGAAAACATCATTTTCGACCCGCTCGTGTTCCCCTGCGCCACGGGTGACGAAAACTACATCGGCGGCGCCGTGGAAACGATCGAGGGAATTCGGCTGATCAAACAGAAGATTCCCTACGTGCGGACCGTGCTCGGAATTTCCAACGTGTCGTTCGGGCTGCCGGCGGGCGCGCGCGAAGTGGTGAATTCGGTTTTCCTGTACTACTGCACGAAAGCGGGCCTCGACCTGGCGATCGTCAACGCGGAACGCATCGAGCGATTCCCTTCCATTCCCGAACGAGAGAGAACGCTGACGGAGAATCTGCTTTTCAATCGCGTGCCGGCGGAGATTCCCGACGGCCATCCGCAATCGGCGCTGCTGCGCGGGGCGCCCGCCGATTGGCGCGAACAATCGCGCGAAGAGAAAGCAGCGATCAATCAGTTCAACATTGCCGCGATTTCGGACCACTTTCGCGGCGCGGGCACGCGCAAGAAGGCTAAGGCCGCAGACTTGCCGCTCGATCAGCGGCTCGCGAACTACATCCTTGAAGGCTCGAAGGATGGCTTGGTTGCGGACTTGGATCTCAAGCGGGGAGAAGGAGCCGCTCCGCTGGAGATTATCAACGGCCCGCTGATGGGCGGAATGGCCGAGGTCGGGCGGCTGTTCAACAACAACGAGCTGATCGTCGCCGAAGTGCTGCAATCGGCGGAAGCGATGAAAGCCGCCGTGAACCATCTCGAGAAATTCATGGAGAAGGCGGATGTGGAAAAACGCGCGAAGGTGATTCTGGCCACCGTGAAGGGCGACGTTCACGATATCGGGAAGAATCTGGTGGAAATCATTCTGAAGAACAATGGCTACGACGTGATCAATCTCGGCATCAAGGTGCCGCCGGAGGAGTTGATCCGCGCGCACCGCGAGCATCAGCCGGACGCGATCGGGCTTTCGGGCCTGCTCGTCAAGAGCGCGCAACAGATGGTGACCACCGCGTCCGATTTGCGCGAAGCGGGAATACGCGTGCCGTTGCTGGTGGGCGGCGCCGCACTATCGGAAAAGTTCACGAAGACAAAGATCGCGCCGCAGTACAACACGGCGGTCTGCTACGCGAAAGACGCCATGACGGGACTGCGCCTGATGAACGAGCTGAGCGATCCCGCGCGCCGCGACGGAACATTGCAGGAGCACACGTACGTTGGCACCGCCGTCCTCGACGAACCTGCGCCGCTCCCAGCGGAAGCGGTGGGCGAAGAGCGCTCGCCGCGAGTTCGCGTTGATTTGCCGATTCCGCAGGTGGCCTATCTGGACCGGAAGAAGCGCGTGATCCCCGACCTGAATGAGGTCTGGAGTTACGTGAATCCGTACATGGTTTTCGGCCGCCATCTCGGCTTCCGCGGAAATTTCGAAAAGGCCCTCGCCGAACGCGATCCGCGCGCGCTCGAACTATTCAACAACATGGAAGAAGTGAAGCGCGAGGCCGCGAAGTTCATGAAGATCGCCGCGGTGTGGCAGTTCTTCGAGGCGGAGCGCAAGGGCAATTCGATTGCGCTATTCGCTCCGAACGGAAGCGCGCCGCTTCACACATTTCATTTTCCGCGCCAGCGCATCGGCGACAAACTCTGCTTGAGCGATTACGTTCTTCCGCCGCGCGATGGCGGACGCGATCACATCGCGCTCTTTGTTGTCACGGCCGGCGCCGGTATTCGCGAACGGGCGGAAGCGGAAAAAACCGCCGGAAATTACTTTTTCTCCCATGGATTGCAGGCGCTGGCCCTTGAAACGGCTGAGGCTTGCGCCGAATGGCTGCATCGGCGAATCCGAGAGGATTGGGGCTTCCCCGATCCTCCGGCGATGACCATGGCGGACCGTTTCACCTCAAGATACCGCGGGAAGCGTTACAGTTTCGGCTACCCTGCATGCCCGAATCTGGAGGACCAAGCTGGAATCTGGCTGCTTCTTCACCCGGAAGAAATCGGAATCCATCTCACCGAAGGAATGATGATGGACCCGGAAGCGAGCGTCAGCGCGCTTGTATTTCAACATCCGGATTGCACCTATTTCTCGGTGGGCGAGCAGAGCGACGCATAGAAATTGCCTGAGTGAATCTTGGCTCGACTTCCGCCAATTAACTCTTAGGTACCCCTCTCGATCTTTTGAGCGGAGCACGCCGGGCTCTGTGTCCTACGATGGTGTTGCGATGCCGAAAGATATCATCGATTTCACGCCCGATCGCCAGGACCCGCTCCCGGCCCAAAACCGGACTCCACAATCCGATGTCGCAGAGGCTCTCCCGTACGTCGGCGCCTACCCAAAGCAATTCCAGCGACGACGAGACGATACCCTGCGATGGATTGTTCTGGCAATGCTGGTAGGAGCGATCGTGGCGTTCGCACTCGTCAACTATCTTGCGAATTAGCCCGGCTCTGTTCGCCAGGTAGGGCGATTGTCATGCGCCTTTTCCAGTGCTAGCATCGCTTCATGCCGCACGAATTCAGCGAAAACGAACGCGATCCTGAAACGCAAACCTCGGCGGCCCGCGGCATGGGTCCCCCGCGGAAGGGGATCGGCGCTGACGTGCTCGATCCCCCCGGGGAAGTTCCCGTACCTGGCCTCTTCCGGCATCCGCGCATCTTCATCTGGTTGGGAATTCTCTTGCTCCTAGGATCGATTGTTGCGCTGGTGATGACGTCGCTGCTGCGAAGGTAGTTCCCTTCTTCCGCCAGCCTGGAGCCCTGCGCTTCACTTGACGCGCTCACACCGAGTCTCATAGAGTTCCCTCACCTATGAACAAAACCGTTCCTTCGCTGTTCCTTTCGTGCATCGCAATCTTTCTCTCCGTGACGCTCTCTGGAAACTCCGAGGCACAGTCTCAGAGTCAGGCGCAGCAGCCGCAGGAATACGCTCACGCGGGCGCGAATCCGGATTGGCCAACGACGGCCGTCCGCGCCCCCAAAGGGATGGTGGTCAGCGACGAAAAACTCGCCTCGGATGCCGGCGTCGAAATCATGAAGCAGGGCGGCAATGCAGTCGACGCGGCCGTGGCGGTCGCGTTTGCGCTGGCCGTGGTTGAACCTCAGGCGGGCAATATCGGCGGTGGCGGCTTCATGCTGGTGCGCAAGGCGGACGGCAAAGCCGAATTCGTGGACTATCGGGAAACGGCACCGGCCAAGGCCTCACGCGATATGTACCTTTCCGCGGATGGCACCGTGGACGCGAAAGCTTCCGTGAAGGGTTACAGGGCGGTAGGCGTGCCCGGCACGGTTGCGGGTCTTACGCTCGCCCTCAGCAAATACGGAACAATGAAGCTGCCGGACGTGATGGCGCCTGCAATTCGTCTTGCTGAAGAGGGTTTCCCGCTGAGTGAAAGGCGCGCCGGTCTGCTGCGCAGTCCCGAATTCGGGCCTTCAGCAGTTTGCCATCAGCCGGCGCATCTTCTTGAAGGACGGCGACTATTACCAGGCGGGTGAGATTCTGAAGCAGCCGGAGCTCGGCGCAACGCTCCGTCGAATCGCGAAGGATGGAGCTGCCGAGTTCTACCGCGGCCGCACGGCTCACGATCTCGCCGGCGAGATGAAAGAAGAAGGCGGATTGATAACGCTCGACGACCTCGCCGGCTACAAGGCAAAAATCCGCGAGCCACTCACGAAGACGTACGCTGTGAACGGTCACCAATGGGAAATCATCACGAGTCCGCCGCCGAGCTCGGGCGGCGTCGCGACGATTGAGGCTCTCAACATCCTGCAAACGGTTCCTCTCAAGTCGTGGGATGATCCGGAATCGGTGCACTGGGTGGTGGAGGCGATGCGGCGCGCGTTCGCGGACCGCGCCATGTATCTCGCCGACCCGGACTTCGCCAGCGTACCTGTGGCCGGGTTGATTTCCGGTTGCTATGCGGATTCGTTGCGCGCGACGATCGATCCGGCCAAGGCGTCGTCGAGCCAGCAGGTCGGCGCCGATGATCCCAAGATTCTTCAGAAGCAATCCCTTTCGCCGTGTACAGAATCCGGCGGCCGCTCAGCCGTAGCGGATAAGGACGCTGCGGCAATTGCACTTGCGGAAGCCGCGCGCGAGGGTCACACCACTCACTTCTCGGTCGTGGACGGCGCCGGAAACGCCGTCTCAAACACCTACACGCTGAACGCCTACTTCGGTTCCGGCGTGACTTCCCACGATGGCATTCTCTTGAATGACGAGATGGATGATTTCACGACGCATCCAGGTTCCACCAACATGTTCGGCTTGATTCAGTCGGAAGCCAATACGGTGGGTCCGGGAAAGCGACCCCTGAGTTCGATGATGCCGACGATTCTGCTGCGCGACGGCAAACTGAGCTTCGTTACCGGCTCGCCGGGCGGTCCGACGATTATTTCGGTGACACTGCTCTCGATTCTGAACTGGATGCGGCTCGGGATGGATGCACAATCCGCCATCAACGCGCCTCGCTTCCATCAGCAGTGGATGCCGGAGGACGTCGTCCTGGAGCCGTCGATTTCCCCGGCCGTCTTGCAGGATTTGGAAAGCAGGGGCTACCACATCGCGCAGAACCAGCGATGGCTGGGAATGATCGAAGCCATTGGCATCGATCCCAAGCACCGGCGAGCGGCTCGGCGCTGGCGACCCGAGGCGAAACGGCGCGGCCTCTGGCTATTGACGCGAGAGCGTTTTCCACCGACCATGGTAATTCTTCACTGAGGCGCTGGGGACTTCATGCAACGCGTTCTTTCCACGTATCGGTACGTCCACAATCCGCTCGGACCAACGCTGCTCGCGGAAATCGCGCAGGCAGGCATTCCCGCAATCGAGATCTTTTGCTCGCTGGGGCATTTCAACTATCCCTCGCAGCCGGCGGTGCGCGAACTCGCCGGCGCGCTCGAAGAATCCGGTCTCAAGCTGCATTCCTTACACTCGCCGACGGAACGCGATACGGCCGTTGGGCGTGACAGCGGCGTTCCTATTTCGATTTCGGATACGGAGCGCGTCCGCCGGCTGGATGCCGTAGACGAAGTGAAGCGGGCGCTGGAAGTCGCCGAGCGAATTCCCTTTCAGTACCTGGTCCAGCATATCGGTCACTCCCGGCAGATGGCCGATCCGAAAAAATTCGACGCGGCGTTCAATTCGCTCGAGCATCTCGTCATTTTCGCCAAGCAGCGCGGCGTCACGATCGCGCTCGAAAACACGCCGGGTGAACTCGGCTCGCCGGAATCGCTCCAGCAGTTCATCAAGGAGACTCACTTGAACGGAGTGAAGTTGTGCCTCGACGTGGGGCACGCGCATCTCGACTCAGGCGTAAGCGGCGCGTTCGAACTGATGAGCGAACGCCTTGTTACTACGCACATTCACGATAATCACGGAGAAAAGGACGAGCACCTGCTGCCCTATGAAGGGACGATCGATTGGGACGCGACTCTCGGACTGTTTTCCGGAGCCTCTCAGCCGCTTCCGATCGTTCTCGAGCTGAAGGAGCAAACCGCGGGCGGACCGGTGCTCGATCAGGTGCGGGCGACGTTCGATAAGATCGAAGAGAATCTCGAAAAACGATGACCCAGGAAACACACGCTGGCCTTCCTATAGTTTCGATCGAGCACGCGGGACAGCATGCTGGAAGTGCCGTCACGATTCGCGGGTGGCTGTACAACCTCCGCGAGTCCGGCAAATTGCTGTTTCCCATTTTTCGAGACGGCACCGGCGTGATTCAGGGTGTCGTCTCGCTGAAGGAAAATCCAGCGGCGTTCGAGGCGCTCAAAGGTCTGACGCTGGAATCCAGCGTGATCCTGAGCGGCAAGATTCAGGCCGAACCACGCGCTCCGGGCGGCTACGAAATCCACGTCAATGCGCTCGAGGTGGTGCAGCGAGTTCCCGACTCCACGCCGTATCCGATTCAGCTCAAGGAGCACGGCGTCGACTTTCTGCTCGATCAGCGCCATCTCTGGATTCGAACGCCGCGGCAGGCCTCGATTCTGCGCATCCGCGCCCAAGCCGAGGGCGCTGCGCGGAATTACATGGACAGTCAGGGCTACACGCTCACCGATGCGCCGATTTTCACGCCCGCGGCGTGCGAAGGCACCACCACGCTCTTCGAAGTGAATTATATCGACGACCAAAAGGCCTATCTCACGCAATCGGGGCAGCTCTATGTCGAGGCGACGGCCGCGGCGCTGGGGAAGGTCTACACATTCGGCCCCACATTCCGCGCCGAAAAATCGAAGACGCGCCGGCATTTGACCGAGTTCTGGATGCTCGAGCCCGAAGCTGCATATTGCGCATCTGGAAGACATGATTCGACTCGGCGAAGGGCTCGTTAGCGCCATCGTGCAATCTGTCGTGAAGAACAAGGCGCGCGAACTCGAGACTTTGCAGCGCGACGTCTCGAAACTCGCAAAGATCGAGCCACCATTTCCCCGCATCAGCTATGACGAAGCGATCGGCGTCCTGCAGAGCGCCGGAAACTCCGCGAAATGGGGCGATGATTTCGGCGGCGACGAAGAGACGATTCTCTCCAAGAACTTCGACAAGCCCGTGATCATCCATCGTTATCCCGCTGCGATGAAAGCGTTCTACATGGCCACGGACCCCGAGCGGCCCGAGCTTTCGCTCAGTTTCGACATGATTGCGCCGGAGGGATACGGCGAAATCATCGGCGGAGGCGAGCGCCAGTCGAACTATGAGACGTTGATTCGGCGCATTCGCGAAGAGAAGCTGCCCGAAGAATCTTTCCAGTGGTATCTGGACCTGAGGCGCTACGGCAGCGTTCCGCACGCGGGCTTTGGTCTGGGCCTCGAGCGCACGGTGGCATGGATTTGCGGAACGGAGCACATTCGCGAGGTCATCCCCTTTCCACGGATGCTGTATCGCGTCTATCCTTGAGCGTCCCTCCAGCGTCTCGGGATCGCAAAAAGAAGCCAGCATGGCAGAGAAAATCCGAATCATCGGAGTGCCGATGGACCTCGGCGCCAGCCGTCGCGGCGTCGATATGGGGCCTTCGGCGCTGCGCGTCGCGGGATTGCAGGCGAAGCTGAAGCAGCTCGGGCGGCAGGTGGAAGATATCGGCAACATCATTGTGAAGCAGCCCGAGGAACAGCACTACGGCGTGAAGAACGCGAAGTATCTGGAAGAAATTTCGGTCACGTGCAAGGGACTCGCTGACATCGTTCTGAAGACGCTTGACGAAGATTTGCTGCCGCTCGTGCTGGGAGGCGACCATTCCATCGCCGTCGGAACCGCGGGCGGCGCGGCCGCGCACTACCACAAGGAATCGAAGCGAATCGGCCTCATTTGGCTTGATGCGCACGGAGACATGAACACACCGGAGTCCTCGCCATCAGGGAACGTTCACGGCATGCCGCTCGCGTCGATCATGGGCTACGGGCCGCCTGAACTAACCGACCTGGGCGGAATCAAGCCGATGGTGGAACCGCGCAATATCGCTCTCGTGGGCATTCGCGATCTGGACGCGAAGGAACGCCGCCTCGTAAAGGATTCCGGCGTTCACATCTTCACCATGCGCGATATCGATGAGCGCGGCATGCGAGAGGTGATGGCCGAGGCGCTGCGTTTTGCGGGCGACGACACGGCGGGAATCGCTGTGAGCCTCGACATGGACTTCGTTGATCCATCGGACGCGCCCGGCGTGGGTACGCCCGTCCGCGGCGGCGTCACGTACCGCGAAGCGCATCTCGCGCTCGAGATGATCGCCGACAGCCGCGCGATGGTGTCGTTCGAACTGGTCGAAATCAATCCCGTGATTGACCTTCACAACACGACGGCAACGCTCGGCGTCGAACTCGTCCTCTCCGGCCTGGGAAAGAAGATTCTGTGAAATCCTCGGCATTTCAAGTAGCCGCCCTACGGGTGAAACAATGAGCGCCAAGAAACGTTTGCGCGTCGGCGTGTTGTTTGGCGGGCGCTCCGGTGAGCACGAAGTGTCGCTGGCTTCAGCAGCATCGGTAATTCGCGCGCTCGATCCCGAGAAATACGAAGTTGTGCCTATCGGCATTTCAAAAGACGGGCGGTGGCTCGTCGGAACCGGCGCTCAGAAAATGCTGCCCGATGTGCTGAAATCGGGCGAGCGCGTTGTCCTTCCGCCCGACCCCAGCGCCGCGGCCCTCGTTCCACTCGCAAGCGGCACAGGTCAGCCGAGCGTGACGGTCGACGTCGTATTTCCCGTTTTGCACGGGACTTTCGGCGAGGATGGCACCATACAGGGGCTGCTCGATCTTGCCGGACTGCCCTACGTGGGCGCGGGGGTTCTGGGTTCCGCCGTGGGAATGGATAAGGACGTTCAGAAGCGCCTCTTCGAGCAAGCGGGCTTGCCCGTTGTGCCGTTCCTTGCGATTCGGCGCTCCGAGTGGGAGAAAGATCGCGCGGCGGTCATCAAGCTGATCAAGAAGAAACTTCGATTCCCGATCTTCGTGAAGCCTGCGACGCTCGGCTCGTCGGTAGGCATGACGCGGGTGACGAAGGCGCAGGAAATTGGCCCGGCGATGGACCTGGCCGCTGAATTCGCCGCTGAAAATTGTCGTGGAACGCGGCATCGTTGGCCGGGAAATCGAGGTTTCCGTGCTGGGGAATGACGACGTTCGCGCGTCAATACCCGGTGAGATTGTCCCGCATCGCGAATTCTACGATTATGCTGCAAAGTACCTCGAGGAAGGAACGCGGCTCGTTATTCCCGCGCCGCTTACGAAGAAGCAGGTCGCGCAGTTTCAGGACTACGCCATTCGCGCTTTCCAGGCGATCGAAGGCACGGGTATGGCGCGCTGCGATTTCTTTCTGGAGAAGCGCACCGGGAAGATCTTCGTCAACGAACTCAACACGATTCCGGGCTTCACTTCGATCAGCATGTACCCGAAGCTGTGGGAAGCATCCGGCCTACCCTACTCAGAATTGATCGATTGCTTGATCGGGCTGGCCCTCGACCTCCACCGGGAAAAAGCCCGCACCAAATATTCGATTGAGCTTCCGCCCGGCGCCGCCGGGGCCCTCGAAACATAGCTGCGGCAAGCGTGGTAATGGGTCAGCTTCCGATTACTGCGCTACACGTCCAGTCGCCCTGGGAATCCAGCAGCGCAGACTGCCAAAATCACTGATTGACGGGAATCGGTGTATGCTCACGAAGCGGGAATTGATATGACGCCCACATCAAGAAACTTGACAAGATCGGCTGGGCTGCTTCTCGCAGCGTTCCTTTGCGCGAGCTTGGTTTGCGCCGACAATAAACCTTGGAAGACCAAGCCCTACCAACAGTGGAACGATAAAGACATTCAAGCCATCATGACCGATTCGCCGTGGGTGAAGCTGACGACGATTCGGCGCACGTGGCTCCCTGTACCCATGAAGGAGATCCCGCCGCAGCAGCAGATTAACGGCGGGATCCGGGACGTGCCTAGCGTTGCCGGCGCTCCCGCATCGAATACCGGCGCGGTAAGTGGCCAGAGCGAACAGCCGGCGCAGGAACTCAACGTCTCTGTGTATTGGGACTCTTCCCGAGTAATTCGAGCTGCATCGGCGCGGCAGAGGTCGCTTCATGGTGAAATGACGGACTCACAAGTGGAACAGTACGCCACCGCTCCTCAAGAGGAATATCAGATTGCAGTCAGCATGGCGGACATGACCCCATTTATCAAGAATGACGAGAATTTCTTTCAGGCAAATTCGTCCCTAGAGATAAGAAGAACCAAGCTCAAATTGCCGCCAAGCCATGTGGTGTATCTAAAGGACTCGGGTGGTAATTTGAAGCAAGCGGTGTTTTTCTTTCCGAAGAAGACCTCGTCCGACCCAACCATCCCGAGTGATGAGACGGATGTGGAATTCAGGTGCAAAATCGCGGACTCGAACCTGCACGTCGGTTTCAAGCCCCAGGAAATGACAGACCAGGCCGGCCCTGACCTTTAGGCAGCTCCGCCGTAAAACCACGCGTTCCGCAGTTCCTACCACGCGGAGAGATTCAGCAATCGGGCGGTTAGTCGCGTAATCGGACATTTACCATACTAGAACCCCAGGCCGCTGCAGAAACAACCGGATGGCGTCGGTTGGGCTGTGCTCGCTCATTCTGCCGTCAGGAATACTGAGGGCAGGCTATAGCAGTTCTCTCTTCATTAGCTTCTGTTAAAGGTGTGTTGAGTGAGCGTATCGAGGAGCAACCGCGCCGATCTTGGCACGGCTACTTCATTGTGAAGCACTATTTCCCTGGCCCTGATCTTCTTCCCGTAGATGCGCTGGTTAGCCTCGTTGTCCGGGCGCAGTGTGGATCCCTCCAGGGAAATCCCGGCAAAGAGACCTCGAGATCGCGAGTAGGTGAGTATTTCGGCACGGAAAGTGGCATCGGTATCCGCTTCAGCGTCGCGTCCGAACGGGCCAAGGGCCACCGTTGCGTCGGCACCTAGCTTTACTTTGCTGCTGAGTATGGCATTCGCACCGCGACGATTCATGACCAGGAGAATGAAGTCGGTCGCCTGACCACCAATCTGGAGTCCGTAGCTTCCTCCTTCCAGTGCCATCATCGTCGGAGCGCCCCAAGGTCCCCGGAAATTCTCGCCGCTGCGGCAGGTCATCGCCCCGCGACCGTAGCCGGCGCCAACGATGAAAGCTGCTTTTAACACCGACGGGATGACAATCACACAATCCGCTTTGTTCAGCAGCTTTTGTGGAATGTCGTCGGGGATGTTCATCAGCTCCCTGGCAACCACTCCGGAATTTTGCAGGCGATCTTCATCTTTCGCGCCATCGCGTGCGCGTGTGGGAACCGAGTTGAACAGAGTTAGCACGGCGATCGTTGTCATCAACGCAAGGTAGCGCGCCGCTTTGCTTTTCATCTATAGTCTCCTTCTCTACTTGAACCGAAGACGGAATTGCCGCCAGAATCAAACTCGAAGTTGATATGGAGCGGGCAAACGATCCCCTGCCCGCCTCGCATGATGCAAACGAGTCTCCGAATCGGCCCCCTAGGTCTGATCTGGTGCAAAGCACGGGCGGTCAGGTAGATACAGCGAATTCCTTGCATTCTTTTGGAAACATCAGGTAGTACCAGGACCGGTAATTTATCCATGCAGGGTCACATTCCTGCCGTCACAAGCAAGCCCGCACAACCTGGCTGCCCAGCGACCCTTATTTTCTGTTCACTCGGTCTGGAGGAATTTCGTTGAATTGCGTGCAGTCGACGGTCGTGCCCTGATAAATGAGTCCCGATTGATCGCTGAAAACGGAAAGACCGCAGCCGTTGGCTTTCATATCGTGAAGTGACACGGAATATGCCTTGCCCTCGTCGGCTACGAGCAACGTCAAGCGATAGCCAGGAATTACCTCTTCGCTCCACCATGGATGGGGGAACAGAGTTATCTGTGTACCGGGCGTAACCAGCCTGAAGTTGCGGACCTCATACCAGAAGGCAAAGCGGCCGTGGGCGGTGCGATAGTCAGACTCAGCCGCGTTGATGGCGCGTACGACCTCGATGGCTCTTTCGCGGTCAATCTGCGCTTGGTTCGGCGGCTGGGGTTCTTGCGCGCGAACTGCGGCCACTAGAATCACGAGCACAACCATCAAGCAAAGGCCTACGGGTCGGATGAATGAACGTAGCATTGTTTCCTCCTTCTCGGGTGCTTTGGGCGGGACCCCGCGATAATACGCCAATTCCAGACCCCGGCAAGGCAGCCTAACTCCGGCTAGTCGTGTAACCGGAAACCGGCCCACTTCCTGAGGCCGTCGACTTGACGGAGTGCGGCCGTTGCAATTAAACTAACCGGTTAGTTAACGAATGTCGTGCCGGTGTTATTCCCACACCTACAGCACTCTGAGTCCGCACAGGCTTTAGAAGCGAAGCTCGCGATGGCTCAAACCGGGAACGACCAGCATCCGACAGCGAGTAACAAACGATGACGCGAGGACGTAAGAGAGTTCAGAACCCGGCAACCGCGCAGCGCATCTTAGCCGCGGCCGAGCAGCATTTTGCGGCTCAGGGAATGGCCGGGGCGCGCACCGATGAAATCGCTACGGCTGCGCACGCGAACAAAGCGATGCTTTACTACTATTTCGGCAACAAACGCCGCCTGCATCGAGCCGTGCTCGAAAGTATTTTCGGGCAGTTACGGAGCGATGTCTATGCGTCGCCGCAGAGAGACGCCGCGCCGCGACAACGGCTTCGCGCGTTCATTCTGGGCTACTTCGACTTTCTGGCGACGCATCCCAACTACCCGCGCCTGGTTCAACGCGAAGCCATGGAGAAAACGCGGAATTTCGATTGGCTCGTCCGGCAATACCTGCGTCCGTTTCATAATCAGCTTGTGCGCACGATCGAAGAGGGCGTTGCAGCCGGCGAGCTTCGCAAGGTGGACCCGCACCACACGGCATTCACGATTCTGGGCATGATCACTTCTTACTTCGCGGCCGCGCCAATCCTGAGCGAAGTCGCCGGGCGCAACCTGCTGGCTCCGAATGCGATAGCGGACAGAAAGTCCGCTGTGCTGGACTTTATCGATCACAGTCTAACTCCCGAACATGCGAGGTCGCGATGAGTGGTGCAAAATTCTTTCGCTTTGTCGGAATCGTGTTCGTAATTGCGCTCATCGTCTACTATTTCTCGACGCCTCACGGCAAAGACATTCCGCTGATCGGCGTCATCGACGGCAATGAAGTCATCGTGAGTCCTCAGGTCACCGGCCGGATCGTCACCCTTACGGTGGATGAAGGCTCCGAGGTCAAACAGGGCGACTTGATCGCGCAACTCGATCCGAAAGAACTGGAAGCGAGTCTCCAGGCGGCAAAGGCAAATGTCGGGACACTCGAGTCATCTGTGCGTGAGGCCGAGCACAACTACTCGTGGACCGACGACCAAACGGGGGCCTCCATCGTGCAGGCAGGCGCCACCGTCACGGCAACCGACGCTCAGCTAGAGCAGGCCCGCGCGCAGCTCTGGCGCGACCAGTCCGATCTCGATCGGATGCAAAAGCTCTTCGATAAGGGCGAAGTCTCTGCGCAAGAGCGGGATCATGCCGAGGCCGCGGTCCGGATGTCCCAGGCGAATTTACAATCGATTACCCAATCGGTGAAGGCGCTGCAAGCCGCGGTGAGCGTCGCCCAGGCGAACCGCAAGCAGGTGGACATGCGGAAGAGCGCGCTTGCCACCACGATTGCGCAGCTCGAACAAGCGCGCGCGAACGAGGCAGCCACCTCGACCCAGCTAGGCTATACGCGCATTTACGCGCCGATCAGCGGAATCGTCTCGGTGCGTGTGGCAAAACAAGGCGAAGTAGTCGCTGAGGGATCTCCGATCGTGGTGGTGGTTGACATCGACCATCTCTGGGTGCACGCCGACGTGGAAGAGACGTACATCGATCAGATCGTGATGGGTCAAAAGATGCGCGTGAAACTTCCATCCGGAGACACTATTGAGGGCCAGGTTTTCTTCAAGGGAGTGGAAGGCGATTTCGCGACGCAGCGCGACGTGAGCCGAACGAAGCGGGACATCAAAACGTTTGCGATCAAGATATCCGTTCCGAATCCGGGGCGTAGGTTGTTCACGGGAATGACCGCAACCGCGCTGCTGCCGCCGCCGGAGAAAAAGAGCTGGTTCGCCCGGCTCTGATGCCGCGAGGAACTTGAGATGCACGCGATTGAAGTGGACCATCTTGTGAAGAAGTTCGGCGATCTTGTCGCCGTCAACGACATCAGCTTCTACGTCGAGGACGGAGAGATTTTCGGCCTTTTGGGCCCGAATGGCGCGGGCAAGACCACGTTGATTCGCATGATGACCACACTCACTCCGCCCACTTCCGGCACCGCGCGGATCGCGGGACACGACATTCGCACCGATCCCGACGGCGTTCGAAACGTGCTGGGCGTAATTCCGCAGGCGTTCACTTCGGATCCGGAGCTCACAGCAGCAGAGAACATGCTGATTCACGCCAAGCTCTATGGCGTTCCCTCGAGCCAGCGCGAAAAGCTGATCAGCAATTTGCTTGATTCGGTGGACTTGGCGAAATTCAAGAATGCACTCGTGCGCACGTTTTCTGGCGGCATGAGGCGGAGGCTCGAGATTGCGCGCGGGTTGGTTCATTCACCCAAAATTCTTTTCCTGGACGAGCCAACGACGGGACTGGATCCGGTTTCCCGCTCGAACGTGTGGGAAATGATTCGCGGGCTTCGCGACAACGCGAAGCTGACGATCCTCCTGACCACGCACTACATGGACGAAGCGACAAGCTCTGCGAGCGCATCGCGATCGTCGACCACGGGAAGCTCGTGGCCCTCAATACACCGACAGCAACTCAAGGACAGCATCCCAGGCACGGACACCGTCGAAGCCGAATTCGAAAACCCGCCGGGCGACTGGATCGAACAGTTGAAAAAGATCCCGCAAGCGGCCGGTGTGACAGAGCGTGATGGGGTGGTTCACATCTCTTCGCACGACGGGCCGACGACGGTTGCCGCGTTGATGGATTTGGCCCGCGCGAAAAACGTGCGGGTAAAAAAAGTGACGGTCCAAAGCACCACGCTTGACGACGTTTTCCTGCATTACACGGGACGAGAACTACGCGATGAGGCCCACGGAGGCGCTACCTATGACATCAGCCATCTCTATCGCTGACGCATCACGGAGAGCGAGCGCGTTGCAAAATCGGGAGGATTTGCCGCGATGAAGCTCTACCGCATCATGGCCCTGATCGAACGGGACATGCGGAAGTTTTTCCGCAGCCCCGCGCTAATGACCGCTTCCATGATTTTCCCGCTCGTGCAACTCGTCATTCTCGGGTATGCCTTCGGCGGCAAGATCAGCGGCGCGAGCATCGGGCTTGTGGACCAGGATCATTCCGTCGAGTCGCGCCAGATTCACGAGATGTTCGACGGGATTGCCGCCGGGGCCAAGACTCTGCACGTGATCGACTACGATTCCCAGCAGCGCGCGATCGACGATCTTCGCGCCGGCGCCATCCACGCCGTGGTGGAAGTTCCCGACGATTTTTCGCGCCGCTATTACCAGCACGATCGTCCGCGCATTGCCCTGGTGGAGGACAACACGGATCAATTCGTCTCCAGCTCGATCGCCGAGCGATTGCAACAGATGGTGAACGAACTCAACGCGCCGTCAACCGAGCCGCGTCTGGATCAGGCCGTGCAACTCAACGTCGTCGAGGTGTATCCGTACATCGAGTACATCAAGTATCTTCTCGCAGGGTCGATTGCGATGGCCATTTTTATCGTCGCGATGATCGGCGGCGGAATCACTTTCATTGACGACAAGTCGCGCGGCTTGCACGAAGGATACCTGCTCACCCCCATTCACAAGACGGAGCTCGTGCTGGGGCTGATCGGCGCGGGCGCGCTCAAGGGCTTGATGGCGGGGATGATTCTCACGGTCGTCGGCGGCCTGATTGCGGGCATTCCTCACATCTGGGATCCAGTGCGACTTTTTTATCTTGCCATCGTCGTTCTGGTCGCGTCGTTGGGTATGATCAGTTTCATGTTCCTGGTGATGGTGCGCGTGGACGACCCCCTGGTGCCCCGCGCGATTTTCGGCGTCTTGAATACGCTGCTTTTCTTTCCGTCTGGCGCGGTGTATCCGATCGAGGCATTTCCGAAGTGGCTGCGGTGGTTCGCCGTGGTGGATCCCTTCACATACACGGTGCATGCGCTGCGAAACCTGACCGTGAAAGACACTGCAGCGGACGTGCTAATTTTATTGGGCTTCTCGGCCGTCATGATCGCAGGCAGCATCGCGCTGTTCAAGCGCCAGCTAT
>CAWBGW010000040.1:0-55119 GCA_963788345.1 uncultured Acidobacteriota bacterium
CAACTGCTCTGGGTGGGCGGCCTATTCGTCGGTCAACGTTTTCAGGAAAACAAGGCACTGCTGCCGCGGTCTCGATCGCTGCGCCTGCTCTTGCTGATCATGGCGATTACCTTTCTCTTCTGGCGTTGGTGTTCCATCGCGTTCGGCCCCGATCCTGTTACTCGGACGTGGCTGTTGGATAAATGGCATCTCGGGCCGTTACGCCTGATCAATTTTTTCGTAGCCGCTTCCGTTATCGCGACATTCCTTAAGTATCTGAATCGCTGGGAGGTGCCTTTGCGACCTTTATTTCTGATCGGCCGTCATATGCTTCCCGTCTTTTGCAGCCAAATCTGTCTTTCCGTCTTGCTCATCGGTTGCACCGACTCGGGCAACTTGACCGCCGAACCGCTCACGTCTGCTCTAGTACTCTGCCAACTGTTGGCCGCGCCGCTGTTCGCCTGGTTTTTGGAATGGCGATCAGTCAAAAAAGATTTGGCGCTTCCGAAGCCACAGGTGCTCGCGACTGCAAAGCAGATTCTGAAGGCGGAGACGCGACCGAGACAAATCGCATCCCCTTATCGACGCGTGAGAGAACCGCTCTTGCAACGTTCATAGAGCTGTCACTTACGCACGCGCTTGCAGGAGATCCGTTCCCGTCCCCGACAAGATTCGACGCGCCACGACACTGTCATCGGATGGACATCGAACTAATCACTGGCCACCAGCCACAGATTTGTGCGATTTTCTCGAATACCCGCGCCGATGTGCGCTAACTTATGAATACCGTCGGAATACACTACGGATATTGGACCCAACACTGGGGCTCGGAACCCCTCCAGTTTGTGAAGAGAGCCCAGAAATGCGGTTTCGACATTCTCGAAGTCAACGCTCCGAAGGTCACCCGGATGAGCGACTCAGAAAGGGACGCGCTCAAGGGTGCTGCCGCTGATGCAGGTCTTGGTTTGACCTATAGCATCGGGATGACTTCGGATATGGACCTTACCTCCGAGGACGCGGCAACCCGGAAAAAAGGGGTGGCCTTTCTAAAGGATGTTGTGCGAGCCATGAAACAGATCGGCGGGACCGTAATGGCCGGAATTAATTACAGCTCCTGGCCGCGCAAACTATTACCCGGCGAAGACAAAAAGCTTCTCACTGATCGTTCCATCGAAGGGGTGCGCGAGGCAATTAAAACGGCCGAAGATTGTGACGTGATCTTTTGCGTCGAAGTGGTTAACCGCTTCGAGCAGTTTATGATGAACACCGCCGCAGAAGGTATTGCGTTCGCCCAAGAGGTTGGAAGTCCCAATTGCAAGATCCTTCTCGATACGTTCCACATGAATATCGAGGAGGAGAGCATGGGCGGTTCGATTGAAGAGGCTGGGACGTGGCTCGGTCATTTTCATCTTGGCGAAACCAACCGCCGTCCTCCCGGACGCGGTCGGATGCCGTGGTCCGAAATCTTTGGGGCTTTGAAAAAAATCAATTATCAAGGCGCCCTCGTGATGGAGCCGTTCCTGCTTCCCGGCGGAGAAGTTGGTCGCGACATTTGCGTGTATCGCGATCTGCTTGGCAACGGGGACCTCGACGAGGAAGCCACACTTTCGGTTCAATTCGTTCGCGCGGAGCAGAGCAAAGTTTGAGGAGTCGTCCGTCCTGAGAATCCCGATCGTTTCACAATCGGCGGAAGACAGATTATCAGCCGGTTCAGCGTTCGAACGTCCGCTGAAGAAGACGATGCCGGGCCGCGGCCTCTGTGCTAAATTTGCGGCCCAATGAGCCGCCTTGCAGAGATTATCGCTTACAAGCGAAAAGAGATTGAGCCGTGGTTAACGCGTACTGCGGACTGGGGTGATCGCGCGGCCACGCTGCATCCGTATCGCGGTTTCAGGAAATCGCTGGCTTCGGGGGAGTTTGGGTTCGTCGGTGAAGTCAAGCGAGCGTCGCCTTCCGCAGGTGTGATCGCTGAGGAGTTCGATCCCGTCCGAACTGCTCTAGCCTACGATGCGGCCGGCGCAAACTGTATCTCGGTTCTGACCGACGAGAAGTTCTTTCAAGGTCACCTGGATTACCTCGCGCTGATCCGAAACCGTGTTCCCAAGCCTATTCTAAGAAAAGATTTCACCCTCCATGAGGTCCAGATCTATCAGGCCGCGCTTGCCGGCGCTGACGCCGTACTTATTGATTGTGGCAGCGCTCACGGACGACGAATTGAAACGGCTCAAGACGGTAGCCGATCAGATCGGGATTGATTGCCTGGTCGAAGTTCATGATGAAACTGAACTGGATCGAGCGCTTGGCATTGGCGCCGCTTTTATTGGAATCAACAATCGCAATCTGGCGACATTCGAGATTGATCTGAATGTGACCGAACGGTTGGCACCCAAAATACCCAACGATTGTACGATTGTCAGCGAAAGCGGAATTCGAACCGCCGCAGACGTTCGCCGGGTGGTGGCTGCGGGCGCCCATGCGGCATTAATAGGCGAATCACTGATGAGGGCGCCTGATCCGGGCGCGTTGCTAAAAAGTTTCTTGGCCGCCGCAAAAGATGCGAAGTGAAAAGGAATATCGACCAGATCGTCGTTGCTCCTTCGGATGCAAAACAACGCCTCGATCTTTTCCTGGCCTCGAAAGTAGACCGTTTTTCACGTACGCGGATTCAGATGCTGATACAGTCGGGCCACATTCTAGTGAACGGAACAGCTTGCCGCGCCAGGCAGATCATCCGCACAGGGGATAAAATAACGATTTCGGAAGCAGAACCTGAACCGGTCGACCTGCGGGCCGAAGATATTGCACTGCCCATCCTTTTCGAGGATGAACACCTCTTAGTTGTCGACAAACCGGCAGGAATGACGGTTCACCCCGGAGCAGGCGTACAATCGGGCACGCTCGTTAACGCACTGCTTCATCATGCCGAAAACTTGAGCGGCATCGGCGGCGAACTTCGGCCGGGAGTGGTACATCGACTCGACAAAGAGACCAGCGGTTGTCTTGTGGTGGCCAAACACGATCTCGCGCATCTGCGGTTGAGCAGCCAGTTTGCCCGACGAAAGGTTCAGAAATTCTATCTGGCGTTGTGCGCCGGGAAATTCAGCGCACCTGCCGGCGAAATTGTAAAGCCGATTGGCCGTCATCCCGTGCACCGTCAGAAAATGGCTGTTGTCGATCGTGGGCGGCCTGCTCAGACAAGGTTCGAAGTTATCCAGGAAACGAGCTGTTGGACCCTCGTCCTTTGCCAAATTTTCACCGGAAGAACCCACCAAATTCGGGTCCATCTTCAATCGATCGGTCATCCCGTCATTGGCGATAAGGTGTACGGGAAAGCATCCGGCGACGGTGGTCGACAGATGCTGCACGCATGGCGTTTGGGATTTTTCCATCCAATCACGGAAAATTGGTTGGAATTCGAAGCCGATTTACCAGACGATTTTCTCCAGAGTGGCGTCGATAAAAACACGATTGTTCGAGCAAGGTCTGCGCTTGGTTGTCGAAATGTTACGCGGGCTGGAAGAGGGTCCTGAACTCCGTGCGGACAGGCGCGTGCTCCGGAGGATCGCGCAGCTCGGAAAATCGGTGCGAGATTCGGACGCCGCCGAAGATTCGCCCATCCCGGAAGCTCCGCAAATTGGTGAGCCCGTCATCCCCGAAACGGCTGGCGAGACCGCCGATGAGCCGCCGAAGCAGGTAAAACGCGCTCAAGCGAAGGAGTTTGAAGAGTTGCGCACGCAGGTGCTCGCCTGCACCAAATGTCCTCACCTGGTTGCATTTCGGCACTCCGTTGTTTTCGGTGTCGGGGACCCGGCAGCAGAGCTGATGTTTGTCGGTGAAGCGCCCGGCGCCGACGAAGACATGCAGGGCGAACCGTTTGTCGGACGCGCCGGCGAACTGCTGACTAGGATCATCGAGACGATGGGGTTTCAGCGTTCTGGCGTCTACATTGCTAACGTGCTGAAATGCCGTCCGAATATTCCTCCAGGTACACCGGGAAATCGCCAGCCTACGCCGGCTGAGATGGAAACTTGTCTGCCTTATCTCCGGCAACAGATCGAGTTTATTCAGCCGAAAGTAATGGTTGCTCTGGGCGGAACCGCGATGCGCGGCCTATTCGGAAAAGTCGAGCCGATGAAGGACATGCGCGGCCGCTGGCATTCGTTTGGCTCGATCCCGGTAATGGCAACATTTCATCCTTCCTACTTGTTGCGGAATCAGGCTTTATCTGAGAAGCGGAAGGTATGGGAAGATATGCTAAAGGTTCTCGAGCGGCTCGGGCATCCCATCAACGAGCGGCAGAAGAACTATTTTCTAACAAGATGATCTTTCGCTCCGCATTCCAAACGCTTAGATTGTTCCGAATTCCTCTGCCCATGAACCCTCTCAAAACAGCACTTCTGGCGCTCGCTCTGTGTGCCGCGACCGCTTCAGCCGCTCTCTGGAAATCTGACGACTTTAATTGTCAAATTTACCTCCCGGACGGTCAGTCCGCGAACGACCCGACTAATTGGACGACGTTGGGCTCCACGGACGACGGAACACTGGTTGGCGCTAGACGGATCGACAAATCCGCGTACGTCTTTCTCGGCTATGTAGATGTGTCCAAGCGAAAAAATTTCCATCTCAATGAAAAATCCATCGAAGAACTGCAAAAGCGCTTTTTTGGTGAAGGCCAAGGTTTCTGGCGCGGTCTCGAGCGGATCTCATTGCACGGGCTACCGGGCTACCGCCTCACCGGAGACGAAGTCTATAACGGCGGGCACTATAGTCTTGTCGTGGACATGTATGAAGCGAACAGCATGATCTACGAAATCGCCGGAATGAAAGAGGGCGACAACCGTCCCCTGAAAGATCCGGATATCAAGGGCTGTATGACAAGCTTCAAATTGTTGAGATAAGACTGACGAAGTTTTGAGCGGTGAAAGGCTACTCCGCAGAAATATCCCTTACGAAATCGTCAACATCCTTCTCAGTGGTGTCCCAGGAACACATCAGACGAGCACCCCCGCCGGGACCGACATCGGTGTAAAACCGCCAGCCGCGATCGTATAACTTCGCGACGAGCGGCGCAGGAATTTTTGCGAATACCGCGTTCGCCTCGCTGGGAAACAGCAGTTTGACGGTCTCGATCGCGCCAAGCTGTAAAGAGAGTCTTTCTGCCATCGCATTTGAATGTCGCGCGTATTCCAGCCATTTTCCGTTCGCAAGTATTCCAATCCATTGAGCCGCCAGAAAACGCATCTTTGAGGCGAGTTGCCCGCTTTGCTTCATACGGTAGGAAAAATTTGCCGCGGCGTTCTTATTGAAGAAAACAACGGCTTCGCCAAAAGCCAGGCCGTTCTTTGTTCCACCGAATACCAGTACGTCAACGCCAACTTTCCAGGTTAATTCAGCAGGGTTACAATTTGCCGAGGCGACTGCATTTGCGAATCTGGCCCCGTCCATGTGCAGCGCCAACTGATTGGCTTTTGCGATTTCGGCTAACCCGGCAATTTCGTCTGGTCGATAGAGCGTCCCGAGTTCGGTCGTATTCGTCAGGCTGACCACTCGCGGCTGGGAAGCATGGACATCGCGCCTGCCGCGCAAGGCTTCCCGAAGGCTCGATGAATCAATTTTTCCGTCTGCACCCTCAACCGACAGGATACGCAATCCCTGATTCAGGAATCCGGGAGCGTTGCATTCGTCGGTTTCGACATGTGAAAACCGGTGACATAAAACGCTATGGTGGGGCAAACATAAGCTACCAATCGCCAAACTGTTCGCGGCTGTGCCATTGAACACGAAATAAGTGTCACAGTCCGTCTCGAACAATTCGCGGAAAAGTTGTTTCGCCTTCGCGGTAATTGCGTCCGAGCCGTAGCTGACAACGTGCCCTGGGCTCAAATTCTGAAGCGCTTCCAGGACTTCCGGACAAATGCCGGCGTTATTGTCACTCGCGAATTGGCGCCGATTATCGAAACTCCACATGGCACCATAGTGAAACGAGATAAAGTAGCTCGCCAACGAAATCTCGAATTGAGGAGCAGAGAGGCGTTCCAGAGTTAGCGTGGATTTATGAAAGAAGAAATGGTTTTAGTTATCCGGCGTTCGCTGCTGGAATCGCTTGGCTTGTTCCAAGGATTACAGTTCGAAGTGGATCGTTATTTGACGGCGATGCTCGCGCGCGAGAATAACTTTTTCGCGCCAAGATCATCCGCTGAGACCGATCCGAGCCTAAAGCAAATCATTCCCTATGCCATACTCGTGAGCAGCGGCACTGTGCTCCGGTACAAACGGGGTAAGAAATCCGGCGAACAACGGCTTGTGGCGAAGGGATCAATCGGAATCGGCGGCCACATGAACGACCATGATGAGGGGTTGTTTGCTCTCGACAGGCAAGCGTATCTCGGCGGAGTAGAGAGAGAAATAGACGAAGAATTGATCATTGAGCGTCCGTTGCGGAATCGAATTGCCGCTCTTATCAACGATGATTCCAACGAAGTGGGTCAGGTCCACCTTGGTGTTGTCCACGTTTTGGAACTGCCGCGTCCGGTGGCCGAGAAACGGGAAAGTATGATCCTCAGCGTCGAGTTTCTCGCACCAGAACAACTTCGCGCCGAGCGGGACACTCTCGAGACATGGTCCCAGATCTGTGTCGATAATCTCGAGAAGTTGCTGGCGAGTTGAACCCAAAAAACCGAAGATCAGAGGTAAAACCGCAGATTCCGCAGAATTCGCAGATGAGTGCAGCCAAGGAGTTTGGCGTTATCCGCTCCAAGAAACCACCCGGAACAAAATTGTAGTTGGCAGAGACCGTCTTACCTTCTCCTCTAATCTGCGGAATCTGCGATCTGCGGTTTAGAAATTTCCGAAGTTAGGTTTAAACGACTTCGTGTCGATAGGGCATGCTGTCTTGAGCTCCAGCCCGGGTCACCGCTATAGATGCGGCCTTGCACGCGCGCTCGATTGCCGCCGGAAGAGACAGCCCCTCCCCAATACCCGCTCCAAGCCATCCGACGAAGCAGTCTCCCGCGCCTGTAGTATCAACAGCGTGCACTTTCGGTGCTTCGACAGTCTCGATTGTTTTCCCGTCTGAAAACATGACGCCGCGGGGACCCAGGGTCACAACCACATTTTTGCACCCAAGTACGTGCAACCAGCGAACAGCAGCCGGAATATCCGGTTGTCTACTGAGATCCCGAGCTTCATGCTCGTTTACGACGATTACCCAAAGACTCTCGTAAACGCGCTTTGGCAGCGTCCGGGAAGGCGCGGGATTCAAAAGAAACGGCTTTCCCAGTTCATGACAGATTCGAGCCAGGGCTTCTATCGCGCCGTCTCGAATTTCCAACTGGGAAATCACTACGGCTGCCTCCTCAACCGCGGGTCGAGCCTCGGAAACCATCGCCGAGTCCACAGCTTCATTCGCGGATTTCGCGACCGCGATCAGGTTCTCGCGAGTCACGCCATCCACAAGAATGAGAGCGACACCGCTTGAGGCGCCTTGGACGCACTGAAAGTGATCGACGTTGATTCCTTCCTTAAGAAGCCGTTCTCGTGCCGCTGTCCCAAAAGCATCCGGGCCGTATGCTCCCAGGAATTTGACTTGCGCACCCGCCCGCGCAGCCGCAACCGCCTGGTTCGCTCCCTTGCCGCCTCCAAACATCTGAAAATGCCCGCCGAGCACTGTCTCCCCGGGATTCGGCAATCGATCACAAAAGATGACCAGGTCGGTGTTCGAACTCCCGACTACTAAGATGTTCGGTTTGGTTGGTGTACCGTCTCGCATATAATGGTGATGTCGTTGCGTTCAAAATGGGCCGTCGGCAAGGCGCGAGGAGGGCGCATATCTGAATCGATACGTAACCGACGAGCAACGCAGCCGCCGGCCCATTTTCAACGCAACCCTCCGGGCCGCGGCCGGTTGGCTGTTTTTCCGCGTTGCTCGCTCGACCCGTATGAATCCAGATATGGGCGCTTTACCGCCAGTCCGGCTCGGACCGCCTTGAAAAACAGCCAACTGACCTGCGGCGACATCACCATTATATGCGAGACGGTACACTAGCATGAAAGGCTGTAGCTCGCGGCATGAAACGATGAATGAGGTAAAAGATCAAGAATGGTTTGGCAGGGTCACGCTTGCGGCAGGCATTCACGCCAGAGCGGTTCTTGGCCGAGTGCAGCCAGCACTGAGTTCTTCGGGTCGGCGCGATGCTCCCCGGCTCTGGTCATACAGGCGTGGTCTGTACACATGGTGAAATTCCGTCTTCCTGGCAAAAAACCTGGAGAGGCGCTGCTTGCAGCGCCTGGAGGCGTCCGAAACGCCTCTGGGAGCCGCAAGCGGCTCCCCTCCACCGTGATCAGACCAGCGATTTCACTCGAACTGCTCCCTCCTCGGCAAGAGGGTTGCTTATACCGTCGGCCTTCTGGCCAAGAGCCGGGCGCTCCCCAAGGCGTCAAAGAGCGAGAGGACGATGAAGGACTACTAAATGCACGAGAGACCATGCAGACCGCAAGGCAGGCGGACAAGTACGACAATCGTTCTCGACGGGTCGGGACACGAAGAGTGGCGATGGCGCTTGCGACTGCGTGTGGCGTTGCCTTGTCGTCGGATTTCGGGCGCGAACCTTCTGCCGCAGTTTCTCCGGCCTCAGATTCCCGATTGACTCTATGTGGATCGTAGCATTAGCGCTTCGGCGACCCTACACCTTCACGGTTTTCGCTATTCTTATCCTGATCGCGGGACTCGTCGCTATCACGCGAACTGCGAAGGACATTTTTCCTTCCATTAACATCCCGGTCATCTCAGTTCTCTGGAACTATGCTGGAATGTCGGCGGAGGGGATGGAATCACACATTGCTTCCCAGTTCGAGCGCAGATCTGACCACCACCGTCGATAACATTGAGCACATCGAGTCCCAGTCCATCTACGGAATCGCCATCATTAAGGTGTTTTTGCAGCCGACCGCGAGCGTACCGTCGGGTATCGCGCAGGTTACGTCGATCTCCCAGTCGGCGTTGAGGCAAATGCCACCCGGGATGACACCTCCTCTGGTGCTCAGCTACACCGCCTCCAATGTTCCGGTGGTTCGCATCGGCTTATCTGGAAAAGATCTTTCTGAGCAGCAGCTCAACGATCTGGCGTTGCAATTTGTTCGTACCCAACTGATCACCGTTCCGGGAGCGGCGGTGCCGTATCCCTACGGGGGCAAGCAAAGGTATGTTTCTGTCGATCTGAACTACCAGAAGCTGCAGGCGGTCGGGATGACCCCGACGGATGTGGTGAATGCGCGCTCACTGCCCAGAACGTGATTCTTCCCTCAGGGACGATGAAGATCGGGACGTTCGAATATCAGGTCTGGCTGAACGCCAGTCCCCGGACGATTGAGGAGCTGAACGCCATCCCGATCAAATCGATGTCCGATGGCAGCACCATTTACGTTCGGGACGTGGCGAATGTGCGGAATGGATTCATTCCTCAGACCAACATCGTTCGTTTCGATGGTTCACGGGCCACCATGCTTGATATTCAGAAGATCGGCAGCGCTTCAACCCTCGACATCGTTCACGGAGTCAAAGAAAACTGCCGGAGATCAAGCAAACTCTCCCGCCCGGGCGGATAGCCTCAACCTCAGCTTGCTGACCGACCAATCGATCTTCGTCAGCGCTTCCGATCCAGGGCGTGATCCGGGAAGCAATCATCGCCGCCTGCCTGACTGCCTTGATGATTCTTCTATTTCTCAGCAGTTGGCGCAGCACGTTGATTATCTGTGTCTCGATCCCGCTCTCGATCCTTTGTTCGATCGTCGTGCTGAGCGCTGCTCGGGGAGACGATCAATATCATGACCCTGGGTGGAATGGCCTTGGCCGTCGGTATTCTGGTCGACGATGCGACGGTCGAGATCGAGAACATCCACCGCAATATGGCCGAGGGCGGGACGATGCAGGAATGCATCCTTAATGGTGCGGCTCAGATCGCGGTGCCGGCCTTCGTCTCAACTCTTTGTATTTGCATCGTCTTCGTTCCGATTTTCTTTCTCTCCGGCACCGCGAAGTATCTCTTCGTGCCGCTCGCCGAGGCGGTTGTCTTTGCGATGCTGGCCTCTTACCTGCTCTCGCGGACGGTAGTTCCAACGTTTGCAAAGTATCTACTACCTCCAGAGATGGACCGTCATCGTTCGCATGAGCCGCCAAAACCGAAAACCATCTTCGGCAAGATCTCCCTCGTCTTTGAGAACGGCTTTAGCAGATTCCGGGAAGGGTACCGGGACCTCCTGGCGATTTGTCTGCGTCATCCGAAAGTGACGATGCTCTCCGTACTAGGGTTTTCCGCGGTTTCCATGCTTTTCTTTCCCTTCCTCGGTGAAGACTTCTTTCCGGACAGTCGACGCCGGGCGTTTCGATATGCACGTCCGAATGAAGCCTGGAACGCGAGTCGAAGAGACGGCGAGGACTGCTGACGAAATCGAGCAAATGCTGCGCAGCATAATCCCGGCAAGCCAACTGGAGGGTATCATCGATAATCTGGGTATTCCCTACAGCGGAATTAACCTCTCTTATAACACCACAGGTACCACGAGCGCGGCTGATGGGGACATCCTGGTATCGCTCAAGCAACATCACGATCCAACGAACGAATTCGTCAGGGAAATTCGCAAACGCATGCCACAGGAATTTCCTGAAGTTGAATTCTGGTTTCCACCGGCTGATATCGTGGCGCAGATTTTGAACTTCGGACTGCCAGCTCCCATTAACGTTCAGGTCCAGGGCCTCAACACGCGCGCGAACTTCGAGTTTGCCAGCCGCCTGATGAATCAAATGCGCACCGTACCAGGGTTAGTGGATTTGCATATCCAGGAGCCAAACACAGTGCCTCGCTTTGATGTCACCGTCGACCGGACAAAGGCTTCAATTCTGGGAATGCAGGAGCAAAACGTGGCTAATAGCGTCCTGGGCGCACTCGCCGGTTCCCAGCAAGTAAATCCTAACTTCTGGGTTGATCCAAAGAACGGAGTGACTTACTCGGTTACGGCGCAAGAGCCTCAGTACCAGATGGACTCGCTGGATGCTCTCCGAAATCTTCCTATTCTCGGCGGCACCGGTGTTACGCCACAAATACTGGCTAATGTCGCTCATATCTCTCGAAGCAACACCTCTTCGGTGGTCGACCATTATAATATCAGGCCGGTGATTAACATTTATGGAAACGTAGACGGCAAGGACCTCGGTTTTGTCTCTAAACGGGTGCAAATGCTGGTCGATGCCGCGAAGAAGGATCTTCCGAAAGGCAGTCTCCGATCGTTCGGGGACAGTCGAAAACGATGGAGTCTTCTTTTTCGGGGCTGTATTTAGGACTGGCCTTTTCGATTGTTCTCGTTTATCTGCTGGTGGTGGTGAATTTTCAGTCTTGGACTGAGCCGTTTATTATCATCACGGCCCTACCATGCGCACTGGCCGGCATTGTCTGGATGTTATTCATCACTGGCACCACCCTCAGCGTTCCTGCGTTGATGGGCACGATCATGTGCATGGGTGTTGCTACTTCGAACAGCGTCCTGGTCATTACCTTTGCCAACGAAAAGTTGCATGAGTTTAGAGATTCCTATCAAGCGGCGCTGCAAGCCGGTTACATCCGCGTCAGACCGGTCATTATGACCGCTTTGGCCATGATCATCGGAATGATTCCTATGGCCATCGGGCTGGGAGAAGGTGGAGAGCAAAATGCTCCCCTCGGAAGAGCCGTCATCGGGGGACTGATTCTCGCCACCGTTGGCACCCTGTTCTTTGTCCCGACCGTCTTTATGGTCGTCAGGAAGCGGTTTGTCTTTCCCGAGCAATCTTCGACACCCGAGCCCGCTAAATCTTAAGATGATCGATTTTCATGGAGTAGAAAGGATATGAAAGAAACTCTCCTCCATAAAGATGCGGCGAAGAACCAGGCCCCTGCTCCTGAGGAGGGGTCGCAGAAGACGCCCGACCCTCAAAAGAAGGGGAGACTCACGCTCCGGTTCAAACTTTTTTTATTCCTCGGGGCCATCCTTCTGATCGTCCTGGCCGCCTACGGCATGATGGCGCGTTCGGAAACCACGAAAAAGTTACAACAGCAGGCGAACCAAGCCATCGCGGACCTGGCGGTTTCTGTGGTCCAGCCGGAAAAGGCGCCCGCGACGATCTTGCTCGACCTCCCGGGTCAGACCCAGGCGTACACGCAAGCGGCTGTTTACGCGCAAACGACTGGTTATGTCAAGAAGTGGAATTTTGACATCGGCTCCCATGTCAGGGAAGGGGATATCTTGGCCGAGATCGACACACCTCAAGTCGATGAGCAATTGAATCAGGCCGAGGCGACTCTCAAGGAAGCACAAGCAGCTCTCGATCTAGCTCGCGCGACCTATCAACGAGACCGGGATCTTCTTCAGAGAAGGGTCATCGCTGAGCAGGATTTCGATACCGCGGAAAGCGATTTTCGCGGGAAGGAAGGAACCGTCAATTCCGATCAGGCGGCGGTACAAAGGTTGCAAGCACTGGAGGACTTCAAGCTGGTGAAGGCGCCGTTCGATGGAATTGTCACTGCAAGAAATACCGATATTGGCGGGATGGTCAATTCGGGTTCCGGCAATCCGCTCTTTACCATGGCCAGAATCAAACCCCTTCGCGTTTTTATTAACGTACCGGAGAGCATGGCGAAGGATGTGACTGTGGGTAGCAGTGCGGATTTGAAGTTTGACGAATTTCCGGGGCGGACTTTCGACGGGAAGGTCGTTCGCACGGCTGGAGCAATCGACCCCTCTTCCCGGACCTTACTGACTGAAGTGGATGTTCCCAATGAGAACGCTCAGCTACTCCCCGGAGCTTACCTGCAGGTTTATCTCAGCACGGGAGGAACCAAGCGATCACTCTTAATACCGGCAAATACGGTGCTCTTCAGATCGGAAGGAGCCATGGTGGGCGTAGTGGGAACCGATAACAAGGTAGAGGTGAAAAAAATCAAAATCGGCAAAGACCTTGGAGCTCACTTGGAGGTTACGCAAGGGTTGTCTCCGGAGGACCAGGTGATTGTCAACCCGTCCGACAGCCTGGCATCTGGCCAGATAGTGAGAGTCCGCCCTTCGCAGAATGAGAAAAAGCAGGCGACGGCGGCTCCAGAGGCGAAACACTCTTGAGCAAGTGAAGAAGCCAGGAGTTTAGGAGTTACAGAACGAAAGGCGACTTTCCGGTTCTGGAGGCAAAATGAAGAGGCAAAAGCTGGAGCTTTCGCTTACGTCGCCGGAGCATTCCGCTAGTGCTTGAACGAATTGAGACTTTTCCAGTCAAACCATCGGTAACGCGGTCGGAATGACTCGATTCTGGCCGCGCGGTCTCGTGCTCCTGCCACCAATGTGGTCCGGGCGAAAATGAAACGATACGTAATCGTCATGCTCCTGGCGCTTGGCTTCAGCTTCGTAGCCAACGCAGAGGCTCCAGCTGAGGATGATTCGGCGGGAGAGCTGATCGGGCGGATCGAAGAACTGTCTCAGCAGGGGAAATATAAAGAGGCGATCCCGCTGGCTGAGAAACTGGTTGTTCTTACAAGGCGTGCGAAAGGCGATGAGGATCCCGATACGGCGACAAGCCTGAACAATCTGGCGGCGCTTTATCGAGGATATGGGCGAATATGCCAAAGCCGAACCGCTGTTCAAAGAGGCTCTGGAGATTCGCCAAAAGGTCTTTGGCCGGGAGCATCCCGATACGGCGACAAGCCTGAACAATCTGGCGGAGCTTTATCGGGCGATGGGCGACTATGCCAAAGCCGAACCGCTGTTCAAAGAGGCTCTGGAGATTCGCCAGAAGGTCCTTGGCCGCGAGCATCCCGATACAGCGACAAGCCTGAACAATCTGGCGGGGCTTTATGAGGATATGGGCGACTATGCCAAAGCCGAACCGCTGTTCAAAGAGGCTCTGGAGATTCGCCAAAAAGTCCTTGGCCGCGAGCATCCCGATACGGCAGATAAGCCTGAACAATCTGGCGCTGCTTTATCGGGCGATGGGCGACTATGCCAAAGCCGAACCGCTGTACAAAGAGGCCCTGGAGATTTGCCAAAAGGTCCTTGGCCGCGGAGCATCCCGATACGGCGACAAGCCTGAACAATCTGGCGTATTTGGAGCTGGACCTAGGAAAGACTCAGGAAGCCAAACGACTCGGCCAACTTGGGTACGCTGCCGGCGTCAAAGCAGCGATCATCGTTGCTGGCGCAGCCTACGCCGGGGTACGGCTGCGCTTCGGAGGCAGCCGATTCGCAGTCGCGCTCGGCGTCGCGGCCGCGCTCTTTGCCTTCGAGTTTTGGTTAGCAGCTCCGGCCGTTCTTGCTCGCACGCGCGACTGGCTCGGCGGTCATGGCCGCGCTCTGGCGCCAATCGTTCCGCTCTTCGCCGTCATCCTCTATTCATTCGCGGTTACCGGAAGTTGGAAATGGATGCTGGCGGGCGCGGCGTACGCCGTAATTCCGTCGTTGCTTCTGGCCACCAGCGCCGGCAAAGCGCCCGGAACCTGGGAGGACTACGCCGCTGCGATTTTCATCTGGCTGGCGGTCTGGCTGACCCCGCCGCGTCGCCTGCTGTACCACATCTTTCCCTATCCGCCGCCGCTGATGCACACGCTGTCGATTCTGATGGCGCTCTCGACCGGCGTCGCGGCCTACGTTCTTCTCCGCCGGCTCGATGGCGTCGGATACGCCGTGGAATGGAAGCGCGGCTTCGGCTGGAATTTCGCGTTTCATTTCGTCGTGCTGGCTGCGATCGCGATCCCGCTGGGCCTCGCAATCCACTTCCTGACGTTCGACCCAACGCTCGCGCGCCTTCGTTCGTTGCCCGTTGCAGCAATCGGAATCTTGTTCTTCACGGCATGGCCTGAAGAGTTTCTATTTCGCGGAGTCCTGCAGAACTGCTTGTCGCGGACGTTCAAAAATCAGTGGGCAGGTCTGTTCGTCGCGTCAGTGATCTTCGGCTTCTCGCACATCCTGCATGCGCCGGTGCCGAACTGGAAGTACGTCGTGCTTGCAACGATCGCGGGATTGTTCTACGGTCGCGCGTGGATGAGGACGGGTTCGTTGCTGCCAGGAACGCTCGTCCACGCGCTGATCGATCTCTCCTGGCACATTCTCTTCCGCTAGAGTTCTCGAATCGTTATTGCTGCGTGATCGTGTAGTCCGCTGGAACCTGAAACAGAGATAACTCCGGTTCGGAGCGATCGGTTACGGTCGTTTTGATCGTGTTTTCGCCCGAGCGAGGATCAACGTCCTTGATCAATATGTAGGTTTTCAACTCGTTCGAAAACCATCTCTCGGTCACAACGTTGAATGGCTTGTCGTTGCCCTGAGAATCCACCGGAAAGGTCGTTGTTGTTTTCTTGCCTTCCACCCCCAAACCGTCGAGCACCTGCGTTCCCAAATCCTCAACGGTGATCTTTGGGTGTGGCCGGTCAGTTGCTAGATCCGTCCTAGGTTGAAGCCGCGTAGTCACGATCCGGTTCTTATCCGCGCTAGCTTCGGACACCGGGGCATGAAACGGCATCTGGCGTGCCGTATGGTTCCGCGGATTCAGGAAATATGCCACGCTCGCAACAGGATCCTCGATCATCACACTTGTCAGTTCCGGGAAATCGGCGCTTCCGCTTTCCAAATAACGTTCCAATCGTGTTCTGCCCTGCGAATCTCGATAGGTTTTCGTGCTCGCCATTTTCCGTCTGATGTGAGTGCCGTCGGCGAGCGTCTGAAGACTCTCTGTTTCCGTAATCGCGGAATATGGCTGGCCCGTAACCACGCGTGGCACTACCTCCAGGCCGCGGACCGCAATCGTGCTCGTGACGCTGCTCGTCGTAGAGGATTCCTGAGCGAATGAACTCAAGCCGCACAGAAGGAGCACGCTGCAAATGGTAAGCAATCCCCGGTAGGAGCTCATCGGTGCCTCCTGTCTAGAGAATCAACGTTCGGGGCCTAGTCGGAAACAGCTACCTTCCTTGATTCAACTCAGAACCGTGTGGTTGTACAGCGGACTTCCCTATTTGTGTTCATCAGTCTCGAGGCTTCGGAATCTGTGGTGTGAGGTTGTCTTTCCCTTAGCGGACCACACCGTGCAGCGGGCTCGACGCCGTCGCGTACAATTTCTTCTCGATGCGGCCGGCGAGGAACGCCTTGCGTCCCGCCTCGACCGCGTGGCCCATCGCTTCCGCCATCAGCACGGGATCTTGGGCACCGGCAATCGCCGAGTTCATCAGCACGCCATCGGCGCCGAGCTCCATCGCAATCGCGGCGTCCGATGCTGTGCCGACGCCCGCGTCGACGATCAATCGGCACTTCTGTGATGCGTTCGCGCAGAATCCGCAGGTTCGTCAGATTCTGAATTCCCATGCCCGACCCAATCGGCGCACCCAGCGGCATCACCGCCGACGCGCCCGCATCGATCAGCTTGCGCGCCACCACCAAATCGTCATTCGTGTACGGCAGCACGACGAAGCCTTCCTTCACCAGCGTCTTCGTGGCCGCGATAAGCTGCTCGGTATCGGGAAACAGTGTCTGCTCGTCGCCAATCACTTCGAGCTTCACCCATTCCGACAATCCCACTTCGCGCCCCAGCCGCGCTGTGCGAATCGCATCGTCGGCCGAGTAGCACCCCGCCGTATTCGGCAGGATAAAGAAATTCTTACGGTCGATGTAGTCGAGCAGCGATTCCTTCGTGCGATCGGTGAGGTTCACGCGCCGCACCGCTACCGTCACCATCTCCGCGCCGGAGGCCTCGTGCGCGCGCGCCATTTCCTGAAAGCTGCGGTACTTGCCTGTTCCCACAATCAGGCGCGAACCAAACGCACGCCCCGCGATCACCAGTTGGTCACTCATAAAATGTCTCCGAGTTCATTCTACTCCGCTCGCGCGATGTGTTATAGCGCCAGCCTCGCCCTGGCGCTTTGCACCGCAGACCAAGAAGAAAAACCGCCGGCGAGACGCCGGCGCTACGGAAATCGACACCTTCGTGGCGCTGGACGAAACGCTCTTCCTTGCTTCCCCCATTCAAGCCTGATGCTGCGGGCGTGGCTCTTCCACGTCCGCATACAGGCGCGCGATCACGTCGGCGTAGGTCTGCTCGATGATGCGCCGCTTGAGCTTCAGCGTGTACGTGAGGTGCCCATTGGCAAAGGTGAAATCCTGTTCGAGCAGAGCGAACCGCTTCGGTTTCTCGTACTGAGCCAACGGCGCGGTGAGGCGCTCGACCTCGTGCGCGATCAGATCGCGCACCCATGCATCCGACAGCATTCGCGCCGGCGCGGCAAACTCGCGGCCATTCTTCCGCGCCTCAACCTCAATCGCAGTGAGATTTGGCACGATCAGCACTGAGACGAATTTCCGTTTGTCGCCCACGACGATCGCGTTCGAAATGAATGGCGACGTCTTCAGCAGGTTTTCAATGGGCGCGGGAGCCACAAACTTGCCCGCCGCCGTCTTCAGCAGCTCCTTCTTCCGGTCGGTGATGATCAGGTAGCCGTCCTCATCGAGTCGCCCGATATCGCCCGTGCAGAGCCAACCCTCGGCCGTGAACACCGCGCGCGTCTCCTCCGGCTTCTTGTAGTAACCCTGCATCACGCACGGCCCTTTGATCAGAATTTCGCCATCGGGCGCAATCTTCACCTGGACGTTCGGAATCGGCTTTCCCACTGTCCCCACTTTGTTGGCTGCAGGATTGTTGGTGGAAACCACCGGCGACGTTTCCGTCAAGCCATATCCCTGGTAGACCTCGACTCCCACCGACCAGAAGAATTCCGCGAGTTCCATAGCGAGTGGACCCCCTCCCGAACTAAACTGCTGCCTCTGCTTTCCCAGGCCCGTGCGAATTTTCGAATAGACGAGCGTGTTCGCGATCGACCAGCGCAGTTTCAGACCCAACGGCGCATCCTTCCCGTACGCCCGCCACGGGACGGCTTTCTGCGCGACGCCCAGCGCCCAATCGAACACTTTTTGCTTCCAGCGCGGCTTCGTGGTGGCCCGCGCTCCAGAATATTTGCGTAAATCTTTTCGAAGAATCGCGGCACCGCCGCGGCGCGATCGGGATGCGACTTCGAGCAGCGCCTGCGGCACATCCTCCATTCTGCCCGACGTAGGCGATGGAGACGCCGTTGAACAAGTACCCGTACGCGACGATGCGCTCGTACACGTGCGCCAGCGGAAGAAACGAAAGGCCAACCTCCGGCGGACCCATGCGAAGCCCCACAACTCCGTCGAGCACGTTCGAACTCAGGTTCGAATGATTCAGCATCACGCCTTTGGGTTCGCCGGTGGTCCCCGACGTGTAGATGATCGTGACGAGCTGATTCGCGTTTACTTCCGCCGCCCGGCGGCGATATTCCGCCACGTCCGCATCGCCGGCATTTGCGATCAGCCTCTCGTAGAGCAGCACGTCGCCGTGCAAATCGTCGAGCGGCGCGGCTGAAATCACCTGCTGCACCTCGGTGAGCTTCGCACGAGACTCGGCAAGCTTGCGCGCCTGCGAATCGCCTACTGTGATGACGATCTGCGCGCCAGAATCATTCAGGATGTAGTTCAGCCGGTCGGGCGACTCGTTGAAATAAACAGGCACATTCACCGCGCCCAGGCCTTGAATCGCGAAGTCAGCGACATGCCACTCGGGGCAGTTCGGCGCAAAAAGCCCGACGCGGTCGCCCGGCTTCACGCCAAGCTCGCGCAGCGCCTTCGACAAGCCCGCGACCCGCCGCAGCAACTCCGCCGACGAAATCGCTTCCCATCCTTTCGCCGTGCGATACATCTGCGCACGAGGGCTCGCGAACTTGTCGATCGCGTCGAGGAAACATTTAGTGAGAGCGGGATATTCCGTGGCCATATGTCGTGGTCCGCGAAAGGCGGACGAGCGCAACTCTAGCCTATCGGCCCAGTCGCGCGCAAATCACGGCAACGGGGAAGCAAACACTGTGCGACCGGCGACTGAAAACCCCAACCGGGCACAAACCGCCGCCGAAAGCTCTCGCCCCCCGGCCGGCGAAGGCGGCTCGCGCCTTCCGCTCCTGTTGCGTTAATATGACCGCCGGAGACCTTTCATGGCTAAGCTAACCGCCGATCCGAACGCGGGCTCTGCGTTCCGAAACCTCGGGACAAATCCTAAAACCGGCTATCAGCCCATCAATGCGCCGCGCGGGACTGAGATTTCATGCAAGGGTTGGCAGCAGGAAGCTGCCATGCGGATGCTGATGAACAACCTCGATCCCGAGGTTGCCGAGAAGCCTGAGGAATTGATCGTTTACGGCGGACGCGGCAAGGCCGCGCGCAACTGGGAGTGCTACCACGCGATCGTCGCGTCCCTGAAATCCCTCGAGAACGATGAGACGCTGCTGGTGCAATCGGGCAAGCCCGTGGGAATTTTTCGCACGCACGAATATGCGCCGCGCGTTCTGATCGCGAATTCGAATCTCGTCGGCCACTGGAGCGACTGGAAGCACTTCGACGAGCTCGATCGCGCCGGCCTGATGATGTACGGCCAGATGACCGCCGGAAGTTGGATCTACATCGGCACACAGGGAATCCTTCAGGGGACGTATGAGACATTCGCCGCCGCCGGGCGCAAACACTTCGGCGGCGACCTCGCCGGAAAACTCGTCGCCAGCGGCGGAATGGGCGGCATGGGTGGCGCGCAACCACTGGCCGCCACGCTGAACGGCGCGGCGTTTCTGGGAATCGACGTCGATCCCGAACGCATCAAGCGCCGCGTCAAGACCGGCTATTGCGACGTGATGGTGAACGATCTCGACGAAGCGTTGCGCATCCTGAAAAACGCGGTACGCAAACACGAGGCTACATCGGTTGGACTCGTGGGCAATTGCGCGGATATCGTGCCGGAGCTCGCACGGCGCGGCGTCGTGCCCGATCTGCTCACCGACCAGACCAGCGCGCACGATCCCGTCGGTGGGTACATTCCGCAAGGGCTCGACGTGGCGCAGGCTGCCGAGCTGCGCAAACGCGATCCGGAGGCGTATCGCAAGCGCTCGCTCGAATCGATCGCGAAACATGTGGAGGGCATGCTCGCACTGCAGAAATTGGGCTCGGTGACGTTCGATTACGGCAACAACATCCGCACGTTCGCCTTCGAGCAAGGCGTGAAGAACGCTTACGATTTTCCCGGCTTCGTGCCGGAGTACATTCGTCCGCTATTCTGCGAAGGCCGCGGACCGTTCCGCTGGGCGGCGCTTTCCGGCGAGGCTTCGGACATTCATCGCACGGACAAGCTGGTGCTGCAGATGTTCCCGCACGATGAGATTTTGTGCCGCTGGATCGGGCTGGCGCAGAAGCGCGTGCGCTTCCAGGGTTTTCCGGCGCGCATCTGCTGGCTCGGCTACGGCGAGCGCGACCAGTTCGGCCTGGCGCTGAACGACTTGGTGGCGCGCGGCGAATTGAAGGCACCGATTGTGATTGGCCGCGACCATCTCGATTGCGGCTCGGTGGCGTCGCCCTACCGCGAAACCGAGAAGATGCGCGACGGCTCGGACGCCGTGGCCGATTGGGCGCTACTCAATGCCCTGCTGAATACGGCGAGCGGCGCAAGTTGGGTGTCGATTCACAATGGCGGCGGAGTGGGCATCGGGTACGCGCAACATTCGGGGCAGGTGACGGTCGCGGACGGCACGAAGGAAATGGCCGCGCGCATCGAGCGCGTGCTGACGAACGATCCCGGCATCGGCGTGGCGCGTCACGTGGATGCAGGTTATCCCGAAGCCATCGATTTCGCGCGCAAGTCCGGCGTGAAGATTCCGATGATGGAAAAGGGGAAATAGAAAATGACAACCCCTTGGAACCACAGATGAACACAGATAAACACAGGTGAAAGCAGATACGGGCCCAACGCGAAGGGAAAGTGATCCTCATAACGAGAGCGACACCGATACGGGGCGACCTGCTGCGGAAGCACTGCCAGCGCGCGTAAGACGGACAGCAACGGCCACATACGAGGAAAACATGATTGTGATTACGGGAGCGACGGGACACACGGGAAGGCCGGCGGCGGAAGCGTTGCTTGCCAAGGGCGAGAAGGTTCGCGTGATCGGGCGCGACGCGAAGAAACTCGAACCGCTCGCGCAAAAGGGCGCCGAAGCCGTTCGTCGGCAATGTGGAAGATGTCGCGTCGATGACGAAAGCCTTCGACGGCGCCACGGCCGTCTATCTCGTGGTGCCCGAGGATATTTCGCAGCAGGACTTGCGCGCTCATCAGGAACGCGTTTCTGATTCCTACGCGGCGGCGATCGCGAATGCGCGCGTTCCTTACGTCGTCGCTCTCAGCAGCATCGGCGCGCAGCACGCGGAAAAAACGGGTCCCATCGTCGGCCTGCACAACATGGAGGAAAAGCTGAACCGCATCGCGGGCCTCAACGTCCTGCACCTGCGCGCGGGCTACTTCATGGAAAATCTTCTCATGAGCATCGCGCCGCTGCGCTCGATGGGGACTCTTCCCGGCGGGTTGGCCGGCGAAGCGCGAATGCCGTGCATTGCTACGAAGGATATCGCCGCGTACGCCGCTACTCGCCTGGCTGCGCGCGACTTTTCCGGCAGTTCCACGCAGGAACTTCACGGCCAGCGCGACATTTCGATGAAAGAGGCGGCGTCGGTTGTGGGCAAGGCAATCGGCAAGCCGAATCTCGGATACATGCAAGTGCCGTTCATGATGCTCGAACCTGCCCTCGTGCAGATGGGTTTGCCGAAGAAAACGGCGGCGCTCCTGATCGAAATGTGGAAAGGCGCAAATGCGGGACTCATCGCGCCGCTGGAGCAGCGCTCGGCGAAAAACACCACGCCGACGACGATCGAATCGTTCGTCCAGGAGGTGTTCGTGCCCGCCTACAATGCGAAGGCTGGCGCGGCGTGAAGTTGCGGACTGAAGCGCGCGAAGTGCCGATACAGATTTCTTACCACAGAGTTCACAGAGAAAAAACACGAGGCCACAGAGGAAGCACACTTCAAGGACAAACGGGGGATGAATGGCGAAGAAAGCCAGCGCGGCGGAAGCACAGTTGATCATGGAGCTTTACGATTTGCGGCGCGAGGCCGAGATGCGAAAGGCGCGGAACTGGTGGATGGCGGACTTTTGGCCTCGCAGCGCGGACGATTTCGTCAAGGTGGCGTTCGCGATGGGCACGCAGGAAAACAACTGGCTGCGGCAGGTGGGCGGCTACTGGGGCATGGCGGCGGCATTCGTGCTGCAAGGCGCGTTGAGCGAAGAGTTGTTTCTGCGGCCCGCGGTGAGCGGCGAAATGTTTTTGATGTACGGCAAGGTGCATCCGTTCCTGAAGGAATTGCGCGAAAAGATCGGCGATCCCGAATTGCTGCTGGACGTCGAGAAAGTGATCACGCACACGAAGTGGGGACGCGACCGGCTGAAATTCATACTCAAGCGACTGGAAACGTGGCGGCAGCGAATGGAACAGAAAGCGTGAGCGGCGGACTTTCTGGCGATGTCTGGAGCGCCAATCGGGAGATTGGCGTTCCCAGGGAAAACGAGTTCAATTCGCGCCGCGATAGCCGGGGCCGCGCAAGACTTTTCCCGGCAGCGCAGTTCGTCATTTTGCCGTCGGCGATGACCGGCGTGCCGTTCACGATGACGTATTTCATCCCGACGGAAAACTGATTCGGATTCTCGAACGTGGCGACGTCGTGAATCGTGGCGGGATCGAAAATCACGACGTCCGCCCACATCCCCTGCTTCAACACGCCGCGATCGGTGATTCTCATTCGCTGCGCCGGAAGCGAAGTGAATTTGCGAATCGCGTCGGGCAGCGTGAGCAATTTCTCTTCGCGCACGAATTTGCTCAGGATGCGCGGAAACGTGCCGTACGCGCGCGGATGCGGATGGTCCTGGCCGAGAATTCCTTCCGGCGATGTACCCGAGGAATCGTTGTCGACTGAAACCCATGGCTGCTTAAGCGCCAACTCGACGTCGCTCTCCTGCATGCCGAAAACGGAGACGTAAGTGGCCGCGTGGTCCTGAATCAGCAGGTCGCAAATCGTATCGATGGGATCCTTCGAGGGACGGACTGTCTCGGTTCGTGCGACGCGGGGCCGTGCGACGGCCGCCATGCTTCGCGATTTCCGAGATTCTCTTGCCCTGCAGAGGCAATGCAGCTCCGGATTCAGCACGGAACTGATGAGGATCGCGTCAGGACCCGGGATTTCTTGCCACTCGTTGTCCCAGGCTTTCGTGGGCGTCATCATGTCTTTGCGGATTCGGGCACGAGTGGCTGGATCCTTGAGGCGCTCGATCAGCTTGTCGTCCCCGCCATCGTGAGCCCAGGGCGGAATGAACGCTGACATCGAATTGTTCCACGCGGTGTAAGCATATGTGTCCGCTGCGATGTCGAGCCCGGACGCGCGCGCATCGTCGATGAACTTGACCACTTCGGGCATGTGACCCCAGCTTGCGACGCCGGCAACTTTCAAGTGCCAAATCTCGACGGGCGTGTGCGCTTCGCGCGCGATGCGGGCGGTTTCCTCGAGCGCGGCCATGATTCCGCTGCCTTCGTTGCGCATATGCGTCGCGTAGAGGCCGCCGTATTTCGCGCTCTCGGCTGCCAGCGCGATCAACTCGTCGGTGGAGGCGTAGGGCGCTGGCGCGTACTCGAGCGCCGTCGAAACGCCGCGCGCTCCCTCTTCCATGGCCTGACGCACGAGACGTTTCATCTCCTCGAGCTCCGCGGCGGTGGGCGCGCGGTCCGCGTTCCCGATTACGACGCGCCGCACCTGGGTCGCGCCAACGTAACTGGCGAGGTTGATGCCGATTCCCTGCTTCTCAAGACGCGCGAAATATTCGCGAAACGTTTTCCAATCGGGCTTGATGCCGTAGTGTTCGTAATCCAAGTGATCCTCGGCGAGAGTGGCGTCGCTCTGCGGCGCGGCAGAACCTCCTTCGCCGGTAATTTCCGTTGTGATGCCCTGATAGATTTTCGAGGGCACGTGCGGGTCGACCAGGATTGTGGACTCCGATTGACCCAGCATGTCGATGAAGCCGGGCGCAACGGTGAGCCCTTGCGCATCGATGGCGCGCTTCGTCGGGGCATTGGCAAGATTTCCAATCGAGGAGATGCGGCCGTCGCGGATGCCGATATCGCCCGAATACCAGGGAGAGCCGGTGCCATCGACAATGTGGCCATTGCGAATCACGAGATCGAAAGGTTGCGCATCAGCGGTCTGCGCGCGAAGCGGCGACTTTGTTGTTACCGGTGCGAGCAGTAGCGCACAGATCGCACAAGCAATGACAGAAATGCGACGGGACATCGATCACCTCTCAGGGCGGACCGGATACTATAAGCCATCTGGGATGCCACGAGCGCTGCTCCCGAAAATCCGCGAAAAGATAATTCCCAGGGCTAAAGCCCATTTCTGGAGAGGGCTCGTTTTCGCACGGCACAAATCGCCGTGCTCCCCGGACTGAAGTCCGGGGCTTCCACCCTCAAACCGTTCTCGATGACTGAAGAGTTATCGCGCGGCGTGGCATTTCGTTTTCCGACGCGCTAGTATCGGTTGCGGCGCGCTCGAAGCGCGACTCCCTCTGCTCGTGCCCGACCTGCTTATCACCGGCTGCTCGGAGCTTCTGACGTTACGCGGAGCTGTGCCGCGACGCGGGCGAGCGCTGCGGGAGTTGGGGATCATTCGCGACGGAGCGCTGCTGGTACGGGACGATCGGATCGCCGCTGTCGGCACTCGCCGCCGCATCGAGGGGATGCGCGCCGCACGCCGCGCCGAAAGGCTGAACCTCGGCGGGCGCGTGGTACTGCCGGGCTTCGTCGATTCCCACACACATCTGATATTTCCCGCGAGCCGGGCGGCGGAGTACGAACAGCGCATCGCGGGCGCCACGTACGAGCAAATCGCGCGGGCGGGCGGCGGAATTCGCTCGACGGTGAAGAATCTGCGCCGCGCGCCGGCGCGAACGCTGCAAGATCGCGCGCTCGCGCATCTGCGCGAGTTCGCGGCGAACGGCACGACGACGCTTGAGGCCAAGAGCGGCTACGGCCTCGACTGGAAAAGCGAGCTCAAGATCCTGTCGATCTTGAGCGAGCTGCATCAGGAGCAGCCGCTCGACATCGCCGCGACGTTTCTGGGAGCCCACGTTGTTCCGAAGGAATTTCAGCGCCGCCCGGATGCTTACGTGGATTTGCTGGCGCGGCGGTGGATTCCGACCGTGGCCACCGCGGGCCTGGCCGAGTTCTGCGACGTTTTCTGCGACCGCGGCGCGTTCACGGTAGAGCAGGCGCGCCGAATTCTTTCCGCGGGACGAGCGTGCGGACTGGTTCCGCGAATCCATGCCGAGCAGCTTACGCACACAGGCGCAGCACGCCTGGCGATTGAGATGCAAGCAGCGAGCGCCGACCATCTCGAGAAGATCGACAGCGGCGACATCCACGCGCTCGCACTTTCGAATGTGGTGTGCACGATGTTGCCGGGATGCTGCTTCCACCTCGGCCTGGCGCACTACGCGCCCGCGCGCGAACTGATTGAAGCCGGCGCCATCGTAGCACTCGCCACCGACTTCAATCCAGGCACCAGCCCGACGCTCAGCATGCCGATGATTCTGTCGTTGGCGTGCACGCAGATGCGCCTGACTCCTGCCGAAGCGATCACCGCCGCCACGATCAATCCAGCGTATTCCTTGCGCCAACACGACCGAGTGGGCTCCATCGAAGTTGGCAAATACGCTGACCTGGCGGCCTTTGACGTGGCCGACCACCGGGAAATCCCGTATTATTTTGGGGTGAACCTCTGCAGCTTGACCATGAAACGCGGCACGATCATTCACCGCAAGACCGCCTGAATCTATGAAACGACTCGTCGAGTGCGTTCCGAATTTTTCCGAGGGGCGAGATCTGGCTAAGGTGGACGCCATCGTCGCGGCCATGCGCGAGGTGCCGGGTGTGTTCCTGCTCGACCGCGAAAGCGACGCTGATCACAATCGCAGCGTGATCACGCTCGCGGGCGAACCCGAAGCCGTGGCGGAGGCGGCGCTGCGCGGCGTAGGCAAAGCCGCGGAATTGATCGACCTCACACAACATACAGGCGCGCACCCGCGGATGGGCGCCACCGACGTGGTCCCGTTTATTCCCATCGAAGGCGTGGCGATCGAAGATTGCGTGGCGCTGGCGAAAAAAGTGGGGCGCGAAATCTGGGAACGCTACACGGATTCCGGTCTACTTCTACGAAGCCGCGGCACAGCGCCCAGACCGCACCAACCTTGAAAACATTCGCAAAGGACAATTCGAAGGCCTGCGCGAAGAAGTGTTGCGCAACCCGGATCGCGCGCCGGACGTGGGCGACCCACGCCTACATCCGACGGCCGGCGCCACCGTGGTGGGCGCGCGCAAATTCCTGATCGCGTACAACATCAACCTGAACACGCCGGACCTTGAAATCGCGAAGAAAATCGGCAAGAACATTCGCTTCTCGAACGGCGGCTTGCGCTACGTGAAAGCGATGGGAGTGGATCTGCGCGCGCAGGAACCTCGCGCAAGTGTCCATCAACCTCACCGATTTCGAGCAGACGCCGATTCATCGCGTGTTCGAAATGGTGAAACGCGAAGCGGAACGCTACGGCGTTTCGATCGTGGGAAGCGAGATCGTCGGCCTGATTCCAAAGAAAGGCAATCGAACTGACTGCTGATTTCTTCTTGCAGCTCGAAAACTTTTCCGCCGCGCAGGTGTTAGAGAATCGTATAGAGGCATCTCTCGCTGGTGTTGCCGCCGAAGGCCCGGGAAAGCTTGCCGGCCTGGCGCAGCCTTTTCTCGACGCAGTGGCCCAGCCTACGGCCACGCCTGGAGGCGGATCGGTAGCGGCGCTTGCAGGGGCCCTTGGAGCCAGTTTGGGACAGATGGTGGCGGGGCTCTCGCGCAAGAAAAAATCGCAGGCCGCATACGTCGAACCGCTCACCGAGGCGCTGGCGCAGTTTCAGGTGGCTTCGCGCGAACTCGCGGAAGCCATCGACCGCGACGCGGCTTCGTTCGATGCGGTGATGGCCGCTTACAAGCTGCCGCAAGGCACTCCGGAAGAGCAGCATGGCCGGGAAGCTGCGATTCAGCAGGCGCTCGAAGGCGCGGCGAAGGTGCCGCTGGACGTTGCCCGGAAAGCTGCCGATATATTTGATCGGCTGGGACAACTCGAAACGATGTCCAGCCCGTCTATGAAATCAGACATTCGCGTGGGCCGGCTAATGGCTGCAGTGGCGGTTCACGGCGCGCTGGAGAACGTGGCGATCAATCTGGAATCGATCACGGATGGGGGCTTCGCCAGCCGAACGCGCGCCGAGGCTGCTTCACTGGCGTCACGAGTCTCTGAGACAGCGGTGAGCGCAGGTCACTAAGGTTCAGACAAACTGAGGATGCAATGACACAGTTAATTTTTCGAGGCTTTAAAGTCTTCCTAACGGGCGCGCTATTGCTCGCCGTTATATTTTCCGCAATTCCGTCGCCCAGCGCGGCAGGCTCGTTGAGCCCGGCGATCCTAGGCATGTTTCCCAAGGACGTGGGTGAGTTCGCGTACGCGGACATGAAATCCGCGCGCAAGTACGCGTGGTTCCCGCAACTGCGGGACCAGATCCTCCCGACGCGATTCCGTCAGTTCGAGCAGTTTCTCGCTTCGGCGGGCGTGGACCCGAACACTCAGGTGGACGAACTTGCCTGGGGCGGAATCACGGTTGCGAAAACGGGAGGCGAGGAAATCGTCGGCGTTGCTCTGGGCTTGTTTGATCCGTCGTCGGCCGAGGAGCATTTCAAGCAGCAAAAGCTTCCGACATACGACATAAAGGGATACCACCTGTATTCGTTCGGCAGCGGAGTGGCGGCGAACGACATTTTGTTCGTCTTCATCGACTCGAATACGGCCGCATTCGGCCACCGCCCGGCGCTCGAGAAATTGATCGATGTCCGCCTGGGAACCGCCGAGAGCCTGCTCCAGAACGACAAGATGTATCCGCTCATCCACGAGACGAATGGCAACGGGCTCATCTGGGCCGTGCTCGATCAAACCTACACGCATCTCGCGATGAGCCAGCTGCTGCCGCAGGCGAGCCAGTTTCCGCAAGCCGCCACGATCATCGACCGCATGAAAGCAATGACGATCACCGTGGATGCCGACAACGGAGTGGATGCGCGCTTCCAGGCCATCTGCAGTTCGCCGGACGACGCAAATCTGCTTTCCGCTGCTCTCCAGGCGGGCGTGATGTATCGCCGCTACCAGGAGGCGCAGACGAATCCGGCGCTATCGTCCGCGCTGGATCAGATTCGCGTTACGGGGGCAGGCGATCGTCTCAAGGTGGACCTCCCCATAAGTCAGGACCAGATCCTTTCGCTGATCCGCAGTCATATATTTACGGTGCAGATGTAAGAGGCGGACGGAAATCTGGGATTTGAAATTGGATTTGAAATTGAGAGTTGAAATCTAGGATGACCTGCTAGGCTTTCCGTTCGGACTTTGAGGCGGCGCAGTACTTGACCAAGGTGGTTCGCGACTTCCCTTCGTGAGCGTCGGACTCCGACTCGATCTACATTCGGCCGTGGCCTGTTCGCGCACGGCTCGCCCACGTGTTCGATGGCAACCTCGACGCGGTCGGGGAAATCGGACACCGCCACCTTCACCACAGGATCAGGATTCCCGTTGCGGCCCGCCAGCGAAAATGCCTCTTCGCATGCCTCAGCTGCCGCGTGCGAGAGCGCCTGCTGCGCTCCCAGAGACAATCCGGCGCGCTCCCCCGCGTACGCGACCACGGCACCAACCGCGGCCAGCAACCTGTGATCGTGGTGCAACACCAACTCGACGCGTGAGGGATCATTGCTCATGGTGGATCAGTGCTCATCGGTTTCCGCAAGAGGCACGTCGCAGGCTTCGCGGCAATCCGGGCAATAGTAGAGCCCGTCGACGCCCATGTGGATGTTTTGCTGCGACTGGCAGAAGCAGCAATATTTCTCGCAGGTGCACTGGCGTTCCGGCTTGTCACACTGCGAACACAGGGTAATCACTGCGGTTCCCTTCCGCCTGAACCGGTTGGCGCTCGGCCACTCGCTGAAACAATAGTAGGACATGCGGGAGTTCGCGACAAGCGCGTTCGCTCGCCGGTTTCTTGACGCTCGAAAACACGCATGCTAGCCTTGTTCTCTTGTCAGAAACCTTGAGAAGTTTCCTGTGACCACTCCGGCCACCGCTGAAATTCGGAAGACGGCTCTGAACTCCACGCATCGGCGCATGGGCGCCAAGATGGTCAATTTCGGCGGCTGGGACATGCCGCTCGAGTACTCGGGAATCCTTTCGGAGCACGACGCGGTCCGCACGCGGGCGGGCCTTTTCGACGTCAGCCACATGGGGGAGATCGAAGTCCGGGGAGCAGGCGCGCTCGATTTGGTGCAGTGGGTGACGTGCAACGACGCCGCGAAACTGATCGTCGGGCAGGCGCAGTATTCGGGGCTCATGACGGACCGCGGCACCTTCGTGGACGACCTTCTGGTTCACAAGATTTCCGACACGCATTACCTGCTTTGCGTGAATGCCAGCAATCAGGACGACGATTTTCGCCACATCGTGACGCACAACCGCTTTGATGCGAAGGCGGAGAACGCCGGCCCGCGATATTCGCAGCTGGCGATTCAGGGCCCGCGAGCAAAAGAGATTCTTCAGCGGCTCACGCGCGCGGCTCTCGATTCCGTCCGCTACTATCACTTCATTTTCGGAAGCGTGAGCGGCGTCGAGTGCCTGATCGCGCGGACCGGCTACACGGGCGAGGACGGATTCGAAATCTACTTCGATCCGCAATTCTCTGAGAAACTATGGGGCGATCTGCTCGGCGCGGGCGAATCGGCCGGGATGATTCCCTGCGGGCTCGGCGCGCGGAACACGCTGCGCCTCGAAGCGGGGATGTGCTTGTACGGGCACGAGATTGACGCCGAAACCACGCCGCTCGAAGCGGGCCTCGGCTGGATCTGCAAACTCGGCAAGGGCGCCTTTCTCGGCAGCGCCGTTTTGGCGCGGCAAAAAGAAAACGGCATCCCGCGCAAGCTGGTGGGTTTTGAGATGCTCGATAAGCGCATCGGCCGCGACGGTTATCCGGTCTCGATCGACGGGCGCGAAGCGGGGCGTGTGACGAGCGGAGGCCCGTCGCCCTCTCTGAAGAAGAATATCGGGATGGCTTACGTTCCGCCGCGAATCGAGCGCCCTCGGAACGGAAATCGACATTAGCATTCGCGGACAAGCGACACCGGCGCGGATCATCGCGCTGCCGTTCTACAAGCGGTCGCAGGAGCCTGAAAAAACGTAAGGAGCAAGCATGTCTCCAGCCACTTATCCAGCCGATTATCGCTATACAAAAGATCACGAGTGGATCAAGGTGGAAGGCTCTGTGGGAACCATCGGTATCACCGACTACGCGCAGCATGAACTGGGCGATGTTGTTTTCGTCGAGTTGCCCAAGGTGGGAGCGCAGATCAAAGCCGGCCAATCGTTTGGCACGGTGGAATCCGTGAAAGCCGTGAGCGACATTTTCAGCCCGTGTCCGGCGAAGTGACCGAGACGAATCAGCTGCTTTCCGACGCGCCGGAGAAAGTGAATCAGGACCCGCACGGCGCGGCGTGGCTGATCAAAGTGAAGCTCGCGGATCCCAAAGAAGCGAGTTCGCTGATGGACGCCACGGCCTACCAGGCCTACGTCGCCGAAAAAACACAGGAACAGTCAGCCTGATGCGCTATCTGCCCAAAAGCCCTTCGGAACGCCAGGAAATGCTCGAAGCCATCGGCGTCGATTCGGTCGAAGAGCTGTTTCAGACCATTCCCGAGAAATTTCGCCTTCGCGAGCCGCTTCCGTTGCCCGGGCCGCTCTCGGAGATGGAGATCATCCAGTACTTCCAGGCTCGCGCCGCCGAAAATGCGCGTGGACTACACGTCGTTTCTGGGCGCCGGCGTTTATCAGCATCTTCGTTCGGTGGTCACCGACGCGCTGGTGCAGCGCGGCGAATTTCTCACTTCCTACACGCCTTACCAGGCGGAGATTTCGCAGGGCACGCTGACCGCGATTTTCGAGTTTCAGACGCTGATGTGCCAGCTGACCGGCCAGGAAGTGGCGAACGCGTCGATGTACGACGGCTCGACCGCGCTGACCGAAGCCGTGCTGATGGCCGAGCGACTCACCGGCCGAAACAGCGTGCTCGTCGCGCGCTCCGTTCATCCCGAGTACCGCCAGGTTCTCGCCACGTACGCGAAGAATCTCGGCCTCGAAATCGAGGAGATCGGTTACACAGCGTCCGGTCAGATCGATCGGAAAGCGCTCACGGAGGAGAAACTCGCGAGTGCGGCCGCCGTCGTCGTGCAGTCGCCGAACTTTTTCGGCGTGCTCGAGGAGATTCCGGCGCTCGCCAACGCGGCGCACTCGGGCGGCGCGCTGCTGGTTACGACGATTGCCGAGGCAGTTTCGCTCGGCATCGTTCGCCCGCCTGCCGAAGCCGACATTGTTGCCATGGAAGGCCAGGCTTTGGCGTCCCGCCCAGCTACGGCGGGCCTTACGTCGGCGTGATCGCCACGCGCGAAAAGTTTGTGCGGCAGATGCCGGGCCGCCTTGCAGGCCAGACCACCGACGCGGCCGGACGCCGCGGCTTCGTCCTGACGCTCGCCACTCGCGAGCAGCACATCCGCCGCGAGAAGGCCACATCCAACATTTGCACGAATGAAGCGCTCTTCGCGCTGGTCGCGACGATTCATCTGTGCCTGCTCGGCAAAGAAGGCTTGCGCGAGCTGGCTCTGCAGAATCTGGCGAAGGCGCGATTCGCAATCGCCGAACTCGAAAAGATTCCCGGCGTTCGCCGCGCCTTTTCCGGGCCGCGTGTTCAACGAATTCGTGCTCGAATTTCCGCGCTCGGTGAAAATGATCAACGCGGCGTTGCTGCGCGAGAAAATCATCGGTCCGCTTCCGCTCGGCACCCATTATCCGGAACTGACCAAGCGCGGACTCGTCTGCGTGACGGAAACGATGCCGCGCGCGGAAATCGAGCGCCTGGCGGCAGCAATCCGGCGAATTCTGGAGGAGCGCCGATCTAGGGAGCCGAGTTTAAGGAGTTGGCGAGTTTTGGACTCAAAACTGACAGAAACGGAAGCGCCTGCCGGCCACGATCCGCAAAGCCGGCCGGCACGTGAACCAGAACGAAGGGCTGATCTTCGAAAAATCCGCGCCCGGCAAGCGCGGAATGGAGCTTCCGCCGCTCGACGTCCCGGCGGTCGATGCCGACGGCTGCGCTTGGCCGCGAGTTCTCGCGCGACGCAATTGAAGGCTTCCCCGAAGTGAGCGAGATCGAAGTGATTCGCCACTTCACGCGGCTTTCGACCTGGAATTACGCGATCGATCTCGGGATGTATCCGCTGGGCTCCTGCACGATGAAGTACAACCCGCGCGTGAACGAATACGTGGCGCGGCTCGACGGCCTCGCAACCGAACATCCGCTGCAGCCCGCGGAGGTCTCGCAAGGCTGCCTGCGAATTCTTCACGACCTGCAGAAGTGCCTGCTCGCGATTACCGGCATGGACGCGGCGACGCTGCAGCCCGTCGCGGGAGCGCAGGGCGAACTGACGGGCTTGCTGATGATTCGCGCGTACTTGCAAAGCCAGGGCAATCCGCGCAAGAAAGTTCTGATCCCCGATTCGGCGCACGGCACGAATCCGGCCTCGGTGGTCATCGCCGGATACGAAGTGCAGAACATCAAGTCGAACGACCGCGGCCAGATCGACACCGACCATCTGCGCGAATTTGCCACCGACGACGTGGCCGCGCTGATGGTGACGAATCCGAGCACGCTCGGCGTGTTCGAAGAGCGCATCGCGGAAATCGCCGCGATTCTGCACGAGCGCGGCGCGCTGCTTTATATGGACGGCGCGAACATGAACGCGCTGGCGGGCGTCACGCGACCCGGCGATTTCGGCGTCGACGTGATGCACCTGAATCTGCACAAGACTTTTTCGACTCCGCACGGCGGCGGCGGGCCCGGCGCGGGCCCGGTGATGGTGAAGAAAATTCTCGAGCCGTTTCTGCCGGTTCCGGTCGTCGTGCAGAAGCAAGACGGCCGCTACGCGCTCGATCACAATCGACCGCAATCGGTGGGGCGCGTGCGCGCCTATTGCGGAAATTTCGGCGTGCTGCTTCGCGCTCTGGCCTACACGCTCGCGTACGGCCCCGGCATTCGCCAGGCCACTGAAGACGCCGTGCTGAATGCGAACTACATTCGCAAGAATCTCGAAGACAGTTTCGATTTGCCGTACGATCTGCCGTCGATGCACGAAGTGGTTTTCAGCGACGCGCGCCAGAAGAAACATGGCGTGAACACGATGGACATCGCCAAGCGCCTGATCGACTACGGCTTCCACCCGTACACCACGGCGTTTCCGCTGATCGTGCCGGGCGCGATGATGATCGAGCCGACCGAATCGGAATCGAAGGAGGAATGCGATCTGTTCATCGACGCGATGCGCTCGATCGCCCTCGAAGCCGAAACCAATCCCGAGATCGTGAAGACCGCGCCGCATTCCACTCGCGTCGGCCGGCTCGATGAAGTCGCCGCCGCGCGCAAACCCATTCTGCGCTGGAAGCCTTAGGCCACTAAAGACGAATGAAGCGCATGACGCCCGAACAAGCCGCATTCCTGTTCGAGCATCTTTTTGCCCGCCGTGCGAAAGGAGTCGCTGGTTACGAAACGCGTGCTGGCCGCAGTTCCGGCCGACAAATGCAAATACCGCCCGCGCCGAAGATTCCCGCAGCGCGTTCGAACTGGCCTGGCATATTGCATCGGTGGACGTCTGGTTCCTCGACGGGTTTCTCAAGGGCAAATTCGAAATGGACGACGACGACAGCATCCCCGCGGATTTCAAGGATTCGGACGACGTCGTCGCGTGGTACGACGAGAATTTTCTGCCGAAACTCGACGAAGTCGCACGGCTTGGCCCGGAATTCTGGGCGACGCCGATGCCCTTCTTCGGAATCTACAATTTTCCCGCCGTGCTGTACCTGCAGTTCATGCTGTACCACACCATTCACCATCGCGGCCAGCTCACCGCGTACCTGCGGCCCATGGGCGCAAAAGTGCCGAACATCTACGGCGGCAGCTTCGACGAACCCATGGAGATGCCTCCAAACAGCTGTCGGCTTCGTTGGCCTGCTTCGAGACTGTCTAAAAGGAATTCACCGCAGAGACGCCGAGAACGCGGAGAACTGCAAAGATCCTTACTTGCGGATAGTTGGAACGGCAGAGGGGCGCAAGAAACGCGGAGTGCGTGGCAACGATTGCCGCGCACTCCGAAATTCGAGGGTTATTTGTTGTTCTTGTCGTTCTTGGCTCTTTCGGCCGGGACGTTGCGCTGCGCCGATGCCGGAGCAACCCGCTGATCCGGAGTGGCTCCGCGATCGCTGTCGTGCTTGACGGAAGGCGAGCGAGCGGCCGTCGGAGATGGCTGCGGCTGACAGCGTGAGCGGTTCCGGAACGGGAGAGGCGACGGGCACGAGCGCGCCTTCGGCTTCCTTCAGGAACGTCAAGCAGTTCTGCGCGCCGTCCCAGTCGATCGAGATCACGTCGCCCAGGCACACCTGCTCGGTGGCGAGCAGGCTCGCCAGCGGATACACGACGTGGCGCTCGATCGCGCGCTTCAGGTGACGCGCGCCGTATTTCAGGTCCGTGCCTTCGCGCAGCAGGAATTCCCGCGCCGGCGGCGTCACGCGGAACAGGAAACGGCCCTTCGCCGTTTCCAGCACGCGCTGCTGCACCATCCCCAGTTCGATTTCCAGAATCTGCTCGAGCTGCTCGCGACCGCAGCGGATGGAACACCACCACTTTGTCGATCCGGTTCATGAACTCCGGCGCGAATTTCCGCTTGGCCGCTTCCGACGCCGTCTTCTCGACTTTCTCGTCCAGCCGCGGCTTCGATTCCGGCCTCACCGACGGCGCAAATCCCATTCCGCCCGTCATCAGCTCGGTGATTTCCCCGCCGCCCAGGTTCGACGTCATGAAAATCATCGTCTGCGACAAATCCACGCGCCGGTTGTCGCCCAGCGTCAGCGTGGCCTTGTCCAGAATTCCCAGCAGCAATTGCCACAGCGCGTCGGACGCTTTTTCGATTTCGTCGAAGAGCAGGAAAGTAATCTTCAGTTTCTCGGTGTGATATTGCGCGAGCGCTTCCTGCGTGATCAGCGGATGCGTCTCGCGGTGCCCCAGATATCCCGGAGGCGAGCCGATCAGCTTCGCAATTTCGTGCGAGTGCTGAAATTCGGCGCAGTCCACTTTGATCACCGCGCGCGGATCGCCGAACAGCACTTCGGCCGTGGCTTCGACGACGCGCGTTTTGCCCGCGCCCGTCGGCCCGAGGAACAGCAGGTTCCCCACCGGACGTCCCGGCGAGTTCAAGCCCGCGCGAAACACCTGGTACAGATCCACCACGGCCTGCACCGCTTCGTCCTGCCCCACGATCTTCCGCCGCAGCCCCGCTTCGAAATCCCGCGACTCCACGCTGCGCAGGGTTGGGTCGAGTTGTAGTGCTTGCGCGCCCACGGTCATGCTCCCCCTACCGGAACTTTCTTCCGCTCTCCATGGTTGCGCGGTTCCGATCGCTCGAATTGATCCAGCTTGATATCGAGCGTCGAACGCAGCAATCGCAATTGCGTGACCAGTTCCCGGCTTGAATTGGCTCGGTCTGCCAGCACCAGCATCGGCGGCGACAGATCGGCCAGGTCCAGGTTAAGGTTGCGTAATGAGTGCATCAGGTTTTGCACATACGGCGACCGGATGTCGAACAGCTCGACCCGGCTGTTCACCTGCTCGCGCAGAGCGCGACCAGTCGAGATCGAGGAACGGGTGATTGCGCGATACCTTGCGTACCACGTCGTCGGTTATGCGCGGCCGCTCACCCAGCCGCGCCAGGTGAAGTTGTTGCACTTTTCCTTGCCGGCGCACGTTGTGCACCAGGAAGTAGGTGTTGCCTTTGCGCCGAACAAAAGCCACAACTGCCTCCTTTTCGGGCGGAGCGTGCGTAGTGTATTGACCGTCCACTACACCGTCAATGGTACGATGCGAAGGTGTGTCGAAGGTTGCATCGAATCGGTTATTACTCGTGAGGAACCCAGCGAAAGGGGAATCGAGCTCAAGTGGATGCGGGCAGGAAGCTTCAGCGGCCAGCGGCATTGGTTCACTTGCCGTCACCTTTATATTGGATGCTTGATGAGGGCCTCGCGAACGCCTCGTAGTTCTTGATACAAAGGCGCGCGCCGGTACGTAGTTGCTTCCGGGAGACGAGCGAAAATACATGTCCTGGGATCCCGTCTACCGCCTCGTGAAGAAAATTCCTCGCGGGCGGGTTACAACCTACGGCGAACTCGCCAAGAACGCTCCGCCTGCCGGGCGGAGCTCGCGCGGTCGGCTACGCCATGGCCGCCTGCCCGAGCGGACGCGGAATCCCCTGGCACCGGGTGATCGGCGCAGGCGGAAAGGTTCGGATGCCCGAGCCGCACGCAAGCTTGCAGCACCGATTGCTTGCGACCGAAGGCGTGGAATTCGATGGCGTCAAAATCGACATGAAGCGCTTCGGATGGTCTCCCGCGAAATCGAAGACCACTCCGCGCAAGCGCAGGAAGCCGAAGAAGGCCTGATTCGCGGCGGAAGATAAGGGTTATGGTATAGAGTTATTTCGTCAAAACAGAGACGAGGAATTCAGGGTGTGAGCGAACCGGTCATCCAGGTCGAGAACCTGTACAAGAGCTACGGCGCGGTCCAGGCGCTGCGCGGAGTGAGCTTTGCCGTCGAACAGGGCGAGGTGTTCGGCTTGCTTGGGCCGAACGGCGCCGGCAAGACGACCACGATCGAAATTCTCGAAGGAATGCGCACGCCGGATCGCGGGCGGGCGCGCGTGTGCGGCCTCGATCCGGAGCGAAGCGGCGAGAAGTTCAAAGAGACGATCGGCGCGGTGCTGCAGTCGACTTCCCTTCCCGACAAGATTCGCGTGAAGGAAGCGATCGACCTGTTCGCGAATTTCTATCGCGAGCGCGCCAATACGGATGACCTGCTGAAGCGCTTCCAGCTCGACGAGAAGCGCAACGCTTTCTACAGCCAGCTTTCCGGCGGGCAGAAACAGCGGCTCGCGCTGGCGATGGCGCTGGTGAATAATCCGCAGGTTGTTTTTCTCGACGAGCCCACCGCCGGTCTTGACCCGCAAGTGCGCCGCGAAATTTACGACATCATCGAGCAGATGAGGCGCGAGAAGAAGACGGTTCTGCTGACGACGCACTACATCGAAGAGGCGGAGCGCCTTTGCGATCGCGTCGCTATTATCGATTCCGGAAAAGTGATCGCACTGGGAACGCCGCGCGAGCTGAAACAGCGCTCCGCCGGAACCACGCGCATCGAGGTGCGCCTGGCGCGCCCGCTGACCGACGGTTTGCTGCGCGAAACTGGATGGCGTGGCGGATTGCCGCGAATTCGACGGCACGTACGTGCTGCACTCGAGCCGTCCGCCGCAAACGATTGTCGCGCTCGTGAAGCAGCTCGAGGCCGAAAACAACGAACTGCAAAGCCTCGAAATGTTTTCGCCGTCGCTGGAGGACGTGTTTATCGAGCTTACCGGCCGGCGGCTGCGCGAGTAAGGAGAACAGGCTTGCGAAATACCTGGACACTGACGAAAGTTCGCTTGCGGCTGGCCATGCGCAACAAGATGTTCCTGTTCTTCAGCCTTGTTATGCCGCTTGGGTTCCTGTTTTTCTTTGCCGCGATCTTCGGCAAAGGAAGCCCCGCCTGGATCGGCTACATTCTCGGCGCGATTCTGACGATGACCGTGATGGGCAGCTTCTGGGGGCTCAGCGTTCAGCTTGTGACGTTTCGCGAGCAAGGCATTCTTCGACGGTTTCGGTTGGCGCCGCTCGGGGCCGGCCCGATGCTGGCGTCGAGCATCCTTGCGAACTACATTATGCTGATTCCCACGGTCGTGATCGAGATAATGGTGTGCCGGTGGACGTTCCATCTCAAGGACTTCGGCAATGTCTGGCAGCTCTTTCTGTTGATCACTTTCGGGTCGGTGGCCTTTTCTTCGCTGGGGCTGATCGTGGCGAGCGTGACCAATACGATGCAGGAAACGCAGGTCATCAACCAAATTCTCTGGACCGGGTTTCTGTTTCTTTCGGGCGCAACCGTTCCGCTGGCCACTTTTCCATCATGGCTACAACGATGCTCACTGTTCATGCCGGCAACGTATCTCGCTACGGGTCTGGAATTCGCGGCCACCGGCCTTGCTACGAAAGGGGAGATCATCACCGACATCGTGGCCCTTTCGGTCGGATTCTGCGTCGCGTTCGAGGTTTCGCGCCAGATTTTCCGTTGGGAGCCTGAGGCAAAAGTCCCCGGACGCGCAAAGCTCTGGGTAGTCGCCGCGCTGGTTCCGTTTCTGATTTTCGGAACCTATGAAAATGTAAGAGGCAAGCGACTGGCTCAGGTTCACCAGGATTTCCAGATCCTCAATGGGCGAATGCCGGCGCCGCATAGCTCCCCCAATCGGTGAGTCGCGGGAACTGTTGCTTTCGTACTTATCGAAGTCCAATCCACTGCACCCGACATCGAATCCCGGAGGAGGAACTTCATGCGAGCTGCCGTTGTGACTGCTGTGAATGGTCCGTGGGAGATTCAGAACGTTACGGAGCCCAAGCCGGGCCCGAATCAGGTTCTGGTCAAGATGCACGCAAGCGGTGTTTGCTACACCGACGTTCACGAAACGCTCGGGCACATTCCGGGCCAATTCCCGCGAATTCTGGGCCACGAACCGGTGGGCGAGATTGTCGCGGTCGGAGCGGGCGTGCGGACAAGAAAAGTGGGCGATCGCGTTGGTGTCGCCTGGGTGCAGGCGACGTGCGGCCGATGCGAATGGTGCGCGCGCCGGCGTGAGAACTTTTGCCCCGACCAGCAAGCTACGGGGATACAGCTTCAGGGCGGCCATGCGGAACTGATGCCCATGTATGCCGACGCAACAACTCTGCTGCCTGACGGACTCTCGTACGAACAAGCTGCGCCGATTTTCTGCGCTGGGTACACAGTGTGGAGCGGCCTTCGCTGGGCGAATCCGAAACCGCACGAGCGCGTTGCGGTGCTGGGCATCGGCGGACTCGGACATCTGGCGGTTCAATATGCGAAGGCCGCCGGGTTCGAGACGATCGCAATCTCTCACTCCCCGGACAAAGACAAAATGATCCGCGAACTTGGCGCGGACGAAATCGTGCGGGACGGCAAGGGGCTTGCTGCTGCCGGAGGCGCGGATATTTTGCTGAGCACATCGAACTCGACCAAATCGATGATCGACAGCATCCAGGGCATTCGGCCCGATGGCCGACTCGTCACGATGGGAGTGGATGCTGAACCGCTCGTCCTTTCACTCGTGGAACTGCTCATGAAGCGAATTCAAGTGATTGGGAGCTCGCAGAACGGACGCGAATACCTATACGAGGCGCTGGATTTTGTCGCCAAGGGAAAAGTGAAAGTCATGGCCGAGACATATCCTCTCGCTGACGCAGCTAAAGCCTATCAACGCGTCGCGGAAGGCAAGCCCCGGTTCCGCGCGGTCTTGACGATGTGACAGTTGTCTTCTGTTCCGACGCGAACGCGAGCCTCTATATTCCCGATCAAGAATCAGTTGCTGCATTGAGCCTAAAGCACTTACGCCGTACAATGCTGGGTCCGCATCCGTCTGCAGGCTTCGCAATGTAACGGGCATCGTGCGGCTTTCGTCCAAAGAGAGATGCAAGCCGAGATGCCCTTATTCGAGGAGAGCTAAAGTCCTACATCACAATGGATACGTCTACCACTACTACAGGACGACCGACTAACGCACCTCCGGAACAATCGCCCAAATCGTCTTTTGAGCTTGGCACTGAAAAGCGGCACCACTGGTGGATATGGGTGATCTTGATTGTGGTGATCCTGGGCGCCGCGTACTGGATGTACCACCAGCATCAAGCGGCGCTCCAAGCCGCTCAAGCCAGAGCGGCGCAGCAAAATCGTGCGGTGCCAGTCGCCACTGCAACCGTCACCAAAGGAAACGTCGGAGTCTACCAGGAAGGTATAGGTAACGTAACGTCCCTGGCGACCGTGACTGTGACGAGCCGCGTGCAGGGCCAGATCGTGGAGATTCATTACCGTGAAGGACAAATGGTCCGCAAGGGCGACCCCTTGATTGACATTGACCCCCGCCCTTACGAAGCCCAGTTGTCTCAGGCAGAAGGACAACTGGCGCACGACGAAGCATCGTTGGCGCAGGCGCGAATCGATCTGGATCGCTATCAGGCAGCGTTTAGCAGGAATGCGATTGCCCAACAACAAGTGTACGACCAGGAACAAGCAGTGAAGCAGTACGAAGGCACAGTAAAAAATGACCAAGGGTTGGTGGACAACGCGAAAGTGAATTTGGTGTATTGCCACATCACGTCGCCCATCGACGGGCGCGTGGGTCTCCGGCTTGTGGACGTCGGGAATATCGTGCAGGCGAACAGTACGACCGGGCTGGTGGTGGTGGCACAACTCCAGCCGATTACGATGATCTTCAGCGTTGCGGAAGATTTTTTGCCGCAAATCCAGCAGCAAATGCGCCAGGGCCACAAGATGGTGGTCTATGCGCTGGAGCGGACGGATCAAACCCAGATTGCGGCAGGGACGTTGCTGACGATCGACAACGAAATAGACCCTACCACCGGCACGGTGAAGCTGCGTGCAATTTTCCCTAACGCAGACAGCTCGCTATTTCCCAACCAATTCGTGAACGGGAAGCTGCTCGTAAACACTTTGCAAGGAGTGAATGTTGTGCCCGCCGCGGCCATCCAGCGCAACGCGCAAGGGGCTTTCGTGTACGTCGTCAAGCCTGATCAAACAGCATCCATTCAGAATGTGACCGTGGGTATCGCGGACGGAGACACCACGCAGGTGGACGGTGTCGAAGCCGGACAGGTGATCGTGGTTAGCGGCTTCGACAAGCTGCAGGACGGAATCAAAGTGATTGTGCAAAACGGCCCTGGCAAGGGAGCCGGAGGCGGCGGTTCGGGTTCGGCCGCGCAGACCTCGAAGACCGGAGGAAAGGCCAAGTCTTGAGTCCGTCTCGTCCATTCATTCTTCGGCCGGTGGCGACGTCGCTGTTGATGGCGGCGATTCTTCTCGCAGGCATCGTTGCATTCACACAGCTCCCTGTTTCGGCGCTGCCTGAAGTGGACTATCCGACAATTCAGGTTGTCACTTTCTATCCGGGCGCCAGCCCGGACGTGATGGCGTCGGCAGTAACGGCTCCGCTCGAGCGGCAGTTCGGCCAGGTGCCCGGCTTGAATCAGATGACGTCCACGAGCTCGGCCGGAAGCTCCATCATCGTCTTGCAGTTCGCATTGAACCTAAGCATCGACGTGGCTGAACAAGAGGTGCAGGCATCGATCAATTCGGCGCAAACCTACTTGCCTTCAGACCTGCCTGTTCCGCCCATCTACAGTAAGACGAATCCCGCCGACACCCCGATTCTGACGTTGGCGCTTACTTCCAGCACGATCCCGCTGACGCAAGTGGAAGACATGGCCGACACGCGTCTTGCTCAGAAAATTTCACAGCTTCCGGGCGTAGGGCTTGTGAGCATCAGCGGCGGTGAGAAACCCGCCGTTCGCATCCAGGTGAATCCGGCAGCCCTTTCGTCGTATGGGATCAACCTGGAAGACGTTCGCACGGCGATTCAACAGACCAGCCTCGATTCGGCGAAGGGAAACTTCGACGGTCCAAGGCAGGACTATCAGATCGATGCGAACGATCAGCTTCTGACGAGTGCGGATTTCAAGCCCGTTATCATCGCGTACCGGAATGGCGCTCCTGTTAAGCTCTCGGATGTCGCCAACGTCGTTGATAGCGCAGAGAATCTGCGCCAGGCTGCCTGGATGAACAGTACTCCGGCGATTATCATGAACATCCAACGCCAGCCGGGCGCGAACATCATTCAAGTGGTAGACCGCATCCAGGCCCTCTTACCGCTCCTGGAGGCGAATATTCCAGCTTCGATCAAGGTGACGCCCCTAACGGACCGCACGGTTACGATTCGCGCCTCGGTGAAAGACGTGGAATTCGAATTGATGCTGACCGTGGCGCTCGTCGTTATGGTTATCTTCCTTTTCCTGCGGAACATATCCGCGACGATTATCCCGAGCGTGGCCGTGCCTCTATCCTTGATCGGCACCTTCGGGGTGATGTACCTCGCGGGCTACAGCCTGAACAATCTCACGCTCATGGCGCTCACGATTTCCACGGGCTTCGTGGTGGACGACGCGATCGTCATGATCGAGAATATCGTCCGGTTTCTCGAGGAAGGCGACCCTCCCCTTCAGGCCGCGCTGAAAGGTTCCGATCAAATCGGATTCACGATCGTTTCTTTGACCATTTCGCTGATCGCGGTCCTGATTCCGTTGCTCTTCATGGGCGATATCGTAGGTCGGCTGTTCCGCGAGTTCGCGATTACTCTCTCCGTTACGATTCTAGTCTCAGCGGTCGTTTCGCTAACGCTTACGCCGATGATGTGCTCGAAGCTGCTCCATCACACGCCGGAGGCCCAACGGAGCAGATTCTATAAGGCGTCCGAACGGGTATTCGAAGACGTCATTCACTTCTATGCGCGGACTCTGCAGTGGGTCTTGAAGCACCAGACGGGGACTTTGCTCGTCGCAGTGGGCACTCTCGTTCTGACGATCTGGCTTTACATTGTCGCTCCCAAGGGCTTTTTCCCGGTGCAAGACACCGGAATCATCCAGGGGATTTCAGAAGCGCCGCCTTCGACTTCTTTTACGGCCATGTCGCAACGGCAGCAACAGCTCGCCAGCGTGATCCTTAACGACCCAGCCGTCCAGGATCTTTCCTCTTTCATTGGCGTCGACGGCACGAACACCACCCTGAATAACGGGCGCATGCTCATCGACCTGAAGCCGCTCGACCAACGCAAAATCAACGCCTCCGATGTGATCCGGCGATTGCAGCCGGAAGTGGAAAAGGTCGATGGCATCACGCTCTACATGCAGCCCGTGCAGGACCTTACCGTGGAGGACCGCGTCAGCCGAACGCAATATCAGTACACGCTGGAGGATCCGGACGCGAATGAGCTGAATCTTTGGACGAATCGGCTCATGCAAAAGCTGAAGGCGATTCCTGAACTCCGGGATGTTGCCACCGATCAGCAGAACGGCGCCCTGGCCGAATTGCTTTTGATCGATCGCGTCACAGCCTCGCGGATGGGTATCACGCCCCAAATCATCGACGAGACCTTATACGACGCTTTCGGACAGCGGCAGGTGACGACGGTTTATACGCAATTGAATCAATATCACGTCGTGCTCGAAACGATGCCCGACTTTCAAAGCAATCCAAGCAAACTTCACGATATCTACGTGCGATCGGCACTCGCGTCGAATCCCAACGGTGTGGTGACCGCCAGCTCGAGTGCGGGAACCTCTTCCAGCGGATCGGGCTCGGCGGGTCCCGCAGCGAGCGCCACCAGCGGCACGATCAATCCGGCGCCTGTCACGTCATCGTCGAACGGAGCGGCGATCCCGCTGAGCGCGATTGCGCACTTCGAATCAACAACGGCGCCCTTAACCATCAACCATCAAGGGCAATTCCCCGTCGTTACAATCTCGTTCAACCTTGCGCCCGACTCGTCCCTCGGCGACGCTACGAAGGCCATCGACCAGGCTCAAAAAGCGATCGGTATGCCGCTCAGCATTCAGGCGGCCTTCCAAGGAACCGCGGCTTCCTTTCAGGCATCGCTCGCGAACGAGCCACTGCTCATTCTGGCGGCCATCATCACCGTCTATATCGTGCTCGGTGTTCTTTATGAGAGCTATATCCACCCGATCACGATCTTGTCCACGCTGCCGTCAGCCGGCGTAGGGGCGATTCTGGCGCTCATCATTTGCGGACAAGAACTAAGCGTGGTGGCTCTGATTGGCATCATCTTGCTGATCGGCATCGTGAAGAAGAACGCCATCATGATGATCGACTTCGCATTGGAAGCCGAGCGAAAAGAGGGCAAGAACAGCGTCGACGCGATTTATCAGGCCTGCCTGCTGCGTTTTCGCCCGATCATGATGACCACGATGGCGGCGTTGCTTGGCGCCCTTCCTCTCGCGTTGGGCTCGGGCATCGGATCGGAGCTGCGCCGGCCGTTGGGAATATCCATCGTGGGCGGTCTCCTGATCAGCCAGGTGCTGACGCTCTACACCACCCCGGTGATCTACATTTTCTTCGATCGTCTCGCCAGCAAATTGGCGGGCGCGCGCGCGACGGACGAAGGTCCCCAGCCGGTGCCTGCGGACTAGCCATGAGTCTTTCGTCTCCATTCATTCATCGGCCGGTGGCGACCACGCTCCTCACGGCTGCGATCGCGCTAGCGGGTGCGGTGGCATTCAAGCAATTGCCTGTTTCTCCGCTTCCCCAAGTGGATTTCCCCACGATCTCGGTCGGCGCGAGCCTGCCGGGAGCCAGCCCCGAAATCATGGCGTCCTCTGTCGCGACTCCTCTCGAACGGCAGTTCGGCAGGATCGCGGGCGTCACGGAAATGACGTCTTCGAGCAACCTCGGGACAACGTCGATCACTTTGCAGTTCGACCTGAATCGCGACATCAACGGCGCGGCCAGAGACGTGCAGGCCGCGATCAACGCCGCGCGAAGCTATCTGCCTGCAAACCTGCCGAGCAACCCGACCTACCGCAAAGTCAATCCGGCTGACTCGCCGATCTTGATCCTGGACGCTCACTTCGGATGTGTACACAAAAGGAAAGCTCTACGACGCAGCGTCGACGATCATCCAGCAGAGACTCTCTCAAATCGAAGGCGTCGGACAAGTCAGCGTCGGCGGCAGTTCCCTCCCAGGGGTGCGAGTGGAGTTGAATCCCACTCAGTTGAACAGCTATGGCCTCGGACTCCAGTCCGTCGCGGCAATGCTGAGAAGCCAGAACGCGAACTTAGCGAAGGGCCAAATCAAGGAAGGCGATTACCTCGCCGACATCTCCACGAACGACCAGCTTCTGCAAGCCAGCGATTACCAGAACTTGGTGGTCGGCTATCACAACGGAGCGGCAATCAAGCTCTCCGACATCGCCACCGTGGAGGACTCCGTCGAGAACATTCGAGCTGCGGGCTTCGTAAACGGAAAGCCGAGCATTTTGATCATCATTTCCCGTCAGCCCGGCGCCAATATTATCGATACCGTCGATCGAATTAAGGCGGACCTGCCATCTCTGAAAGCTTCGATTCCCTCGGCGATTAATCTCTCTGTTGCGCTCGATCGAACGATGACGATCCGGGCTTCCGTCCGCGACGTCGAGCGGACTCTGGCTATTTCAGTTTCGCTCGTAGTCATCGTTGTCTTCCTATTTCTTCGGAATGTTCGCGCGACGCTGATTCCGAGCGTTGCAGTTCCCGTTTCCCTCATTGGAACTTTTGGTGCGATGTATCTGCTTGGCTACACCGTCGATAACCTTTCGTTGATGGCTCTCACCATTTCGACAGGATTCGTCGTGGACGACGCCATCGTCGTCATTGAAAACATCTCGCGCTACCTCGAGCAGGGAATGCCGCCGATGAAGGCTGCGCTCGAGGGCGCGAAGGAGATCGGCTTTACGGTCCTCTCGATCAGCCTCTCTCTCGTTGCAGTATTCATTCCGATCCTGCTGATGGGCGGCATTGTTGGCCGTCTCTTCCGTGAATTCGCTGTCACGCTCTCGGTGGCGATTCTCGTCTCGCTGCTGGTCTCTCTTACCACCACTCCCATGATGTGTTCGCGTCTCCTCAAACACGAGAACCCGGAGGGTCACGGCGCCGTGTATCGCGCCAGCGAACGGTTTTTCAACTGGATGCTCCGAACCTACGACGAGGCATTGAAGTGGGTCCTCGAACGTCCGGCTTTGACGCTCGGTGTCCTCATCATCACAATCGCCGTGAACATCTTTCTGCTGATCGTCGTTCCGAAGGGTTTCTTTCCACAGCAGGACAATGGGACTATTTACGGCGGCCTTCAGGGCGCTCAGGACACCTCCTTCCAGGCGATGCAGGCCGCTACGTTGCAAGCCGTCAATATCATCAAAACGGATCCGGCGATCGACAACATCGTGGCGTTCACAGGCGGCGGTGGCTCTACGAATGGCGCCTTCATGTTTTCGGGCTTGAAGCCCCTCAACGAGCGAAAGATCAGCGCGAGCGAAGTGATCAATCGGCTCCGGCCGAAGCTCATGTCCATCGTGGGTGCATCGGTATTCCTGCAAGCGGGCCAGGATATCCGCATCGGTGGAAGAAACAGCAGCGCGCAGTACCAATACACAATTCAAAGCGACAACATCGATGATCTGGTCCAATGGGGACCCATTCTCCTCCAGAAGATGAAGAAGCTGTCTGGCTTCACGGAGGTGAATAGCGATCAGCAAAACAACGGATTGCAGATGTATCTCAACTACGATCGAGAAACGGCGGCACGGCTGGGAATCACGCCGCAAAGCCTGGACACAACTTTGTACGAGGCTTTCGGCCAGGCGCAGGTCTCGACGATGTACACAGCGCTCAACCAATACCACGTGGTGATGGAAGCGGCGCCGCAATTCTGGCAAAGCCCGGAAGGCTTGAACGACATCTACATCGCACAGGTCAGGGCGGGGTGGTTCCGCTAAGCGCCGTGGCCCAATCTGCAGCGAAGACAGCGCCGCTTGCCGTCAACCATCAGGGCCAGTTCCCTTCCGTGACCGTCTCGTTCAACCTGGCGCCGGGCGTGGCGCTCAGCGACGCGGCACAGCGAATCAATTCTCTCGAACAAACCATGGGGATGCCGTCTTCGATCCATGGAATGTTTTCGGGGACTCTGCAGGCATTTCAGGCGTCGCTTCAGTCGGAGCCCTGGCTGATCATCACGGCGCTACTGGCCGTCTACATCGTCCTGGGCATTCTCTACGAGAGCTTCATTCACCCGATCACGATTATCTCGACGATTCCCTCCGCCGGAGTGGGGGCAGTTCTTGCTCTCATGTTGTTCCGTACGGATCTCAGTGTAATCGCAATCATTGGCATGATCCTGCTGATTGGAATCGTCAAGAAGAATGCGATCCTGATGATCGACTTCGCGCTCGCCGCCGAGCGAAATGACGGAAAAAGCTCGAAGGAAGCAATTTACCAGGCTTGTTTGCTGCGCTTCCGGCCGATTCTCATGACGACGATGGCGGCCTTGTTCGGAGCGTTGCCCCTGGTGCTTGGCACTGGCGCAGGTTCGGAACTCAGACGCCCGCTGGGCATCACGATTGTCGGTGGGCTCGATTTTCAGCCAGATGCTCACTCTGTTCACCACTCCGGTCGTTTACATGTACATGGACCGTTTCAGCGACTGGTGGCAGCGGTCGCACGAACGGCATCCGAGCACGGCAGCGCAAGAGGCAGACTGAAATGCTCAAGAGAGCTCACACAACCCACACGCGCATACGGAACACTCGCGATTCTGGTTTCCGCGGCAGGGACTCTCGCTCTGGGTGGATGCATGGTCGGACCGAAGTATCACACTCCCACAGCGCAAACTCCCGCGGCGTACAAGGAAGTCACGCCCGAAAATATGAAGGAAATCGACAATTGGAAGGTCGCGCAGCCGAGCGACACGGAGATGCGCGGCAAGTGGTGGGAAACCTTCAACGATCCCGAATTGAACAAGCTCGAAGAGCAGGTGGACACCTCGAACCAAAGCATCGCAGCGTCCTACGCCAGTTTCATGGCCGCTCGGGCGCTGGTGCGGGAAGCCCGTGCGCAATTGTTTCCGACGCTCACGACGAGCCCCTCGATTACCAAGCAGCGCTCGCCGGCGAATTCAGCGAGCGGCAGCGGTTCAGGAGGATCCGGAGCAAGTTCGTCAACCACCTTCGCGGAATACTCGCTTCCTTTCGATGCGACCTGGGTGCCGGACCTGTGGGGACGCGTTCGCAACAACATTCGAAGCAACGCCTACGACGCGCAATCAAGCGCTGCCGATCTCGAGAATGTTCGTCTGACGATGCACTCAGAAGTCGCCTCCGACTATTTCCAGCTCCGCGGACAGGATGCCTTAAAGGAGTTGCTGGACTCGACTGTCACGGCCTATCAGGAATCGCTCCGGCTGACCCAGGTTCTGTACGAGACGGGGATCGACTCGGATGAAGCCGTCGCTCAAGCACAGACCCAGCTCGAGACCACCGAAGCGCAGGACACGAACATCGGAATCGCACGCGCGCAATTCGAACACGCAATCGCGGTGCTGGTCGGGCAGCCTGCATCCACGTTCTCGATTCCGGTGGAGCCCCTAAAGACGCCACCGCCGCCGATTCCGATAGGCCTTCCGTCGCAGCTTCTCGAGCGAAGACCCGACATCGCGTCGTCCGAGCGGCTGGTAGCGCAAGCCAACGCGCAAATTGGCATCGCGAAGTCTGCGTACTATCCAACGGTTACGCTGAGTGCGGCAGCTGGACTTGAAAGCTCTTCTTTCACCGATTGGTTCACATGGCCGAGCAGGTTTTGGTCGATTGGTGCGGCCGCCGCCGAAACGATTTTCGACGCCGGCTTGCGCCGAGCGACGGTTCAGCAGTTCGAGGCTCAGTACGACCAGACCGTCGCCACTTACCGGAACACGGTGCTCACCGCATTTCAGCAAGTCGAGGATAATCTCTCGTCGCTCCGAATCCTCTCGCAAGAAATTCACCAGCAGGATAGCGCGGTCAATTCCGCCCAGCGGAACCTCGACATCGCCACCGATCGCTATAAGCTCGGGATTGATCCTTACCTGAACGTGATTACGGCTCAAACGACGCTTCTCACGAACAAGCAAACAGCGGTGACTCTGCGCATCCAACAGATGAATTCCAGCGTGCAACTTGTCGAGGCGCTGGGTGGAGGCTGGGATCGATCGCAGTTACCGTCGCCCGCACCGTTGGTCACGGGAACGCCAGCGAGCTCCGGACCGTCGGTCGCGAAGTCCTCGCCCCAACAATAGGCAAGCGGCTAACCGCAACAGAAATATCGTCATCGGGACTGTCTGCTGCGTGTGCTTCTTTACGTACCAGCAAGGGCTGTAACCGAGGTGCGGGAAGAGCGAATGCAGGCACGTTTGCGTCTGAGGATCGCCAAAAACGTATTCTGCCTGGCCGTCCTTGTGCGGGATCACGTACATGGGCTGAATTTTCACGGCCTCGAGCGGATCACCGGGCGTGTTTTTCAAGATTCTATGCTTCGCAGAGACGTAGTCCCCCGCGTACAAAACGCCCAACAGCACGATTCCCGCAATCAGGGCGCGTCTCGCAACTTTTGGTGCTGCGTTCACGGCTCTCTGTTCCCTATCGGACTGGTTCATTATATCCACAACGGGGATCGACAGGTGGCTTCGTCAGGTTTGCGCGGACCTGTTCACCGACCATGACTTGGCCCTATTTATAGCTGATGAGCAGAGACCAGTGCGTGGTCAGTACCGAGACAGGACGGCCTCGCTGTACCCCCGCGGTTCCGCAGGCCAGTAGATTCCTCTCCGCCGCGTTTCTAGACTGTTGGCCTCATGAAATTCGGCCACGGGCTCTTTCTTGTTTCCGCTTCTCTACTCGCAATCGTAAGCATAACGACGCCGACTTGGGCGGGGTTCCCGCCGCGTGGATCGTCCATCAGTATTGCCATCACTCCCGAACGAGCTAGTTTTGGAAATGTGGCGGTTGGCACCAGCCGCTCCCGGACGATCAAGATCACAAATAATGGAAGCGTTCGCGTCGAGCTCAATCGATTGACTGTCTCTGGATCCGGATTCACGCTTGCAAATGTTCCTTCATCCCTGACAATCGCAGAAGGTGCCAGCGTCACGTTTGACGTGGTATTCGAGCCCCGTTCCATTTCATCCTATTCCGGTTCTGTGCCTCTGGTTTCCGGCAGCGTAGTTATGGTCGCGATCCCTCTCAGCGGCGCTGGCGTCTCCAGGAACGAGGCCAATGTTGAGATCACTCCTTCCGGCGCCAGTTTTGGAAATGTCCCCGTCGGCACGAGCAATTCCCAGACGATCCGGATCAAGAACAATGGAAGCGTTCAGATCGAGTTCAACCGATTGGCGGTCTCCGGAGAGGGCTTCACACTTGCGGACGTTCCCGCCGATCTTAGTCTGAGCCCCGCCAGCAGCATTACTTTAGACGTCGTATTCAACCCGCGTTCCGTCTCAAAATACTCCGCATCGGTGGCCCTAGTTACGACCGAGAAGGTCTTGGTCGCTTCGATTCCTCTCAGTGGCACCGGAGTTCCTCCCAAGGTCTCGCTCTCGGCGAATACCTTAAGCCTCAGCTTCGGCGACGTTGGCTTAGGGACTAAGACCTCATCGTCGGTAAAGTTGACAAACAACGGGAACTTGAACGTGACGATCTCCCGCGTCGCCGTCACAGGCTCTGGATTCTCGGTCAGTGGGATTGCTAGCGAGACGGTTTTAAAGCCAGGACAGTCGGCGGCGCTGGAAGCCGTCTTCGATCCAACGACGACTGGAGGCGCGACGGGGAATATTTCAATTGCCAGTAATGCGCCCATCTTGCCAGTTATTTCTTTGTCCGGCACCGGCGTCGAGCCGACGGCATCTTCCGTTTCCCTGCGCTGGCAGGCCGTCTCGAATGTGCTGGGTTACTTCGTATATCGCGGACTCACTTCCGGCGGCCCATACACGAGACTGACTCTGACTGTAGTTTCCTCCCTGCAATACGTGGACTCGACGGTGATTCCGGGGCACACGTACTACTACGTCGTCACTGCCGTCGATTCAGGTAACGTGCAGAGCTCTTACTCGAATCAGGCCGAAGCGCCTGTCCCAGCAGCCCACTGATTCAGGCCTCCGCATCTGCCGCCTCTAGCCCGTGCGGGCGAAAATCCTCGGATGTGCGCTCCCTGGCCGCCCCCAGGAGGCTTCGCAACTACTCTACGCTCCCGGGACGCGCTATACTGGGGTGGATTGGGAATGTCAGAGGTTTGACACTCTCTCCATGTACAAGAAATATTTCGGGCTGCAAGCCAACCCGTTCAATCCAAACCCCGACCCGCGCTTCCTGTTTCTCACGGCAGCGATGAGGGAAGCTCTGGCCGGCCTCGCCTACGGAATCAAGAATCACAAAGGCTTCCTCCTTCTCACCGGTGAAGTCGGGTACCGGAAAGACCACTTTACTCAACCGCTTGCTCGAGTGGCTTCAGGAAGAAGGCGTCGCCACCGCGTTCATTTTCAATTCGCGGCTCAATGAGAGCGAATTCTTCGATTTCGTCATGGCTGATTTCGGCATTACCTGCGAATCGCGCGAGAAGAGCCACGTTTTGATGCACCTGAATCAGTGGCTGATCGAGCGGTACCGCGAGCATGGGACCACCGTATTGATCGTGGACGAGGCGCAGAATCTCTCGCCGCAGGTGCTGGAAGAGATCCGCCTGCTCACGAACATGGAAACAACCAGCGAAAAGCTTCTGCAGATCGTGCTTTCCGGCCAGCCTGAACTGGAGGAGAAGCTACGGGACCCGCAGTTGCGCCAGTTGCGCCAGCGGATCACCATCCGCTGCAAGACGCTCCCTTTATCGCGCGAAGAAATGCAAATGTACATCGCCGAGCGATTGCGAATCGGGGGTTGCAACGGCACGCCGGTGTTTTCGCTGGAGGCCGTCGACGCCGTGTACCGGCATTCGAGCGGCATTCCCCGCATCGCAAATCTGCTGTGCGAGCATTCGCTGATCAACGCATTCGTGGAACAGATTCGGCCGGTCCCCGCCGCGATCGTGGAAGAAGTGGCCCGCGAATTCGAGCTTCACAAGGCGGACTTGGCGTCAAAAATGGCGTCCACAAACGGCGACGATTCGGCGGAACTGATGGACGCTGTGATTCGCCACCTTCAGGTTCTTTTGCAGGAAATCGCCAAGAAGAATGCCGCGAAGGCTGGCGTCGGAGCTCCCGGATCGCGAACGGACATCCTAAGCGCCTTTCGCGCTACCACGATCGACCCTGCTTCTCTGGCAGTATTTGCAGCGTCCCTGGGGAAGTTCAGGAGGAACGGCCGTGATGCAGACCGCGGTTCACTTGGTCACGCACTACGGCTATGCAGGAATTTTTTCGCTGCTCGCTCTGGGCATTGTCGGGTTGCCGATTCCCGACGAGACGCTCCTGACATTCGTGGGCTACCTCATTTTTCAGCGCCAACTGCACGCCGCTCCCGCATTTGCTTCCGCTTTCCTGGGGGCGGTCTGCGGCATCACGCTGAGTTACGGCTTGGGACGCAGCTTCGACTACGTACGTGCCGGAGAGCTGGCGGCGCTTCCTGCGCCTAAGCCCCGAACGAATTGAGATGGCGCACGATTGGTTTCGCCGCGGGGGCCAATGGGTCCTGGTGTTCGGCTATTTTGTTCCGGGCGTCAGGCACCTGACCGCTTACGCGGCGGGCGCATCCGAACTGGCCTTCCCTACCTTCGCCAGCTTTGCCTATTCAGGAGGCTTGCTCTGGTCGACCACATTCATCGCCTTCGGCTATTTCCTCGGCGAAGGATGGGACCAGGGTGCGCCTCGATTCGAGCGCAACCTCGGCATCTTTATGACCCTCGCCCTGATCGGCGTCCTGATTTTCCTTCGCCTGCGAAAGAAAAAGGATCGCCCGGCCTAACGAGGCTTCCCGGATGCTCCTTTCGTTGGTGCGCCAGTCCCTTCCCCGCAGGCGCCCGAATCTCAGGAATGAACTCCAAAATCGCCAAGTTCTCTGGGCGAATTGGCGACTTCATGAAAAAATGACACGCGATAGATGAACGGCATACGAAGATGAAACCGATGGTGGGACTCCGATCATCCAATGCTAGGCCTGATGCGGAGACTATTCTGTGCCAGGTTTCAGGTCTTGAGGTGAACAGTGAACATCAGTCCAATGGCCGGAAAACCGGCCGACCCTTCCATTCTCGTGAATGTTCCCAAGCTCATCACGGCTTACTACACCGTGCAGCCCGACCCGACCGTGCCCGCGCAACGCGTTGCGTTCGGAACCTCTGGGCACCGTGGGTCCGCTTTCGACGGAAGCTTCAACGAGTGGCACATCCTCGCCATCACGCAGGCGATTTGCCAATACCGCAAACAGCAGAATATCGACGGCCCGCTTTTTCTCGGAATGGACACCCACGCGCTGTCCGAGCCGGCCTACGCGAGCGCTCTCGAGGTTCTCGCGGCAAACAACGTCGAAGTGCAGCTTGCGGACAACAGCGATTACACGCCAACGCCAGTCGTTTCCTATGCGATTCTCACTTACAACCAGGGACGCAAAACAGGACTCGCCGATGGCATCGTAATCACGCCCTCTCACAATCCTCCCGAGGACGGCGGATTCAAGTACGATCCACCGCACGGCGGGCCGGCCGACTCAGACGTCACTGGTTGGATTCAATCGAAGGCAAACGAATTTCTCGAGAGCGGTTTGTCGGGCGTGAAGCGAATGGCCTTCACGAAAGCGCTTCAAGCCCCCACAACGCACAAGTACGACTACTTGCACTCGTATGTCGACGACCTTGCAAGCGTCGTTGACATGGAAGAGATCCGCGGCGCGAAGCTCAAGCTGGGCGTCGACCCGCTCGGAGGCGCGGGAGTCCACTATTGGCCGGTGATCGCCGAACACTACGGCCTGAATCTCACCGTCGTGAATAAAACCGTTGATCCCACCTTCCGGTTCATGACGGTCGACTGGGACGGCAGAATCCGCATGGACCCATCGTCTCCCTACGCGATGCAGGGGCTTATCGCGACTCAAGGATAAATTCGATATCGCGTTCGCTTGCGACACCGACCACGACCGGCACGGGATCGTCACGAAGAGCGCGGGCTTGCTTCCCCCGAACCACTATCTCTCCGTTTGCATTCACTACTTGTTTGGGAATCGGGAAAAGTGGCAAAAGAACGTGGCCGTCGGAAAAACTATCGTAAGCAGCAGCATGATCGATCGCGTCGCCTCGAAGGCGGGTCGCCGACTGTACGAGGTGCCCGTCGGTTTCAAGTGGTTCGTCGAAGGTCTGCTGGCCGGGTGGCTGGGTTTCGCCGGCGAGGAGAGCGCCGGCGCGTCATTTCTCCGGCGCGACGCCAGCGTGTGGACTACCGACAAGGACGGAATCATCGCTTGCCTGCTCTCGGCGGAAATCATGGCGCGTCTCGGACGGGATCCCGGCGAAATCTACACGGAACTCACGCGGGAAATGGGCGATCCAGTTTACGAACGCATCGACGCGCCCGCCACGGCGCGGCAAAAATCCATTCTCGAGAGATTGGCGCCGGGCGACGTTCGTGTCACCGAGGTTGCGGGCGAGAAAATCGAACAGATTCTCACGACAGCGCCGGGCGACGGCAAGCCGATCGGCGGCCTTAAGGTGACTACCAAGAATGGATGGTTTGCCGCACGCCCTTCCGGAACCGAAGACATTTACAAAATCTATGCCGAAAGCTTCCTCGGGCAAGCCCATCTCCGGCAGATGGAGACGGAAGCTCAGACAATTGTTAACGAGACGCTCGCACGCAGCGCCGGAGCGGCGGCGGGAAGCTAAGCGCGTTGAGGAGCCTTCATGAGCAATCCGGAATACAGCAATCGTCCACCCGACACCGTGAGTTCTGACGTTCTCGTCGAGTTGGCACTGGACCTGCGCTGGTCCTTCAATCATTCCGCCGACAAGATATGGGAACGCCTGGACCCCGAACTCTGGGACTTGACTCATAACCCGTGGGTGGTCCTGCAGACCGTTTCCCGGGAAAGACTGCAAAGCGTCACGGCTGAACCGGACTTCCAGGAGCTCGTGGCCGAGCACAGTCGAGAAAGGAAGGAAGCGGAGAAGCCTGACGCGTGGTTTCAAAGGACGCATCCTAATTCGCCCTTTAAGACGGTCGCATACTTCTCGATGGAGTTCATGTTGAGTGAAGCGCTGCCGATTTACTCGGGTGGCCTTGGAAACGTCGCGGGAGACCAACTCAAGACCGCGAGCAATCTGGGCGTCCCGGTGACCGCCGTCGGTTTGCTCTACCAACAGGGTTATTTTCGGCAGGAAATCGACGCGCAAGGATGGCAGCAGGCTCTTTATCCATTCAACGACCCGGGGCAACTCC
>CAWBGW010000041.1:0-21120 GCA_963788345.1 uncultured Acidobacteriota bacterium
ATCCGTTGAATCAGGTAGCGCGACATCGTCTCCGACAATCCGCCGGACCGCACCAGCATGTACACCTTGCGCGCGGTTTGCGAGAGGAAAACCGCCGCTTGCCCGGCCGAGTTCCCGCCGCCCACCACGATAACGTCTTCGTGCTCGCATAGCTGCGACTCCATGAAGGTGGCGCCGTAGTAGACTCCCCGGCCCTCAAACAGCGCCAGATTGGCGATCCGCGGCTTGTTGTACTGCGCCCCAGTGGCAATCACAATGGCGCGGGCCGCGAGCTTGGTGCCGTTGTCGAGGACAACCTTGTACGGACTCCTCGCGCAGTCGAGCCGCTCGACGCCGTGTGCCACCATCATCTTGGCGCCAAACTTCTCCGTCTGAGCGATCGCGCGCGCCGCCAGTTCTTGACCCGAAAGTCCTGTGGGAAACCCCAGGTAATTCTCGATCTTGGAGCTTGATCCGGCCTGTCCGCCCGGCGCCCCAGTTTCGATCACCAGCACATCCAGTCCTTCGGACGCGGCGTAAACGGCTGCGGCCAGACCGGATGGTCCCGCACCAACGATAATCAAATCGCGAAGCTGCGATTCATCCACAGGGCTGTTCAGTCCCAGGCAATCGGCCAATTTCTGAATCGTCGGGCTTCGCAGCACCCGGCCCGTGTTGTTGCAAATGACTACAGGAATTTCCTCCACCTTCACATCAAAACGGTCGAGAAGTTCCTGCGAAGTCTTGTCCGTGTCGAGATCGATGTAGGCGTAAGGATGCTCATTCCGCGTAAGAAATTCTCGCAGGTGCAGCGTCTCGGCTGAATGGCGCGATCCCATCAAGATGACGCTTCCCTGCCCTCGATTGATGAGCGCCAATCGCCGCAGAATGAAGGCCCTCATGAAGATCTCGCTCAGCTCGGCGTCCCTGGCGATCAGCGAGCGCAGGCCATCCGCGCTCAGTTCGAGAAACTCGCCCGATTCCGTCACGCGCCCTCGCACGAGGCAGCGTCGCCCGGAGATCATGGTCATCTCGCCGGTGAAATTTCCGGGGCTGTGTTTTGCTACGGGAGACTCGCCGTTAAGGTCTGGCAGCACAATCTCCATGCCTCCCGACATAAGGACGAAGAACGGCACATTCGTGTCGCCTACATCGAACAGGATTTCGCCCTTCGTCACGGGCCTTACTTTGCTGCCGGGTCGAATACGATCGATTTGAGCCGCGGTCAGGATTGGAAACGCTTGTGTGCTAGCGTCGAGCGCACTGGGTGCTGGTACAACCGACATTTCTACCTCCTAAGTTCAATTGGCTGTGGTCCCCCTTAGATGATACCCACGGCCCGAAAGGTTCGAAAGCTGATCCGTGAGTCGTGACTCGTGACTCGTGATTCGTGATTTGTGACTGGTGATTCGTGACCCGTGAATACCGTCCTCTACGCTACAGTAGATTAGACTGGGCCGCGGGTGAATGTTTTCAGTCATTTGGGTCGATTTCTAATCCCGGTGCCAAACTCGAACCCGTGATTGGTGAGTCGTGGAACCCCTTGTCGCGCGAAGCGCGAGGGAGAAGCTCCCACCACGGCGGGCAGGCGACTGAGGAAGTGATCATGCCAGCTTCTACCATTTTTTGTAACAGGCGCCTGAGCCACCCGCTCAGAACGCAAGCACTTGGAGCCCCGTTTGCTGCTTGCGGGCGAGCCGTTTGCTTCTTTGCAATGTTAAGGGATCCCGACTTTTCTGGTGAACGCTTCGAATGGTATATTTGGTGTTGGTTGTAGCGTTTAAGATCGCTGTCCGACATCATGATGCACAAATTGGGCTAAGGCGAACTGAACTGAGAGGTAACCGTCGAGCGTTGCGCGGCGTGTTTCTGTGGATTTCTTTGTTTCTCTTTGGGTTCGGCGGCGGCAGTTCCGCGGAGGCCGCAGGCACCCAAAGTAAACCGGTCACCTCGCTTGGACCGGGCCTGCCTTATGCAATCGCCGACTTCGACGGAGACCTTCGTCCAGATTTGGCGAGCATACAATCCGGCGCAAACGTCTCCGGTAGTACCGACTATTGGATTCAACTGAAGCTCTCCGCGGCCGGGCTGCAATCGATTCAACTGCTTGCGCCCGCCGGCGGCCTCTCGATCGAGGCGCGCGACGTCAACGGAGACCACGCCATCGACTTGGTCCTCACCACCGCGTGGTTCCGGCAACCTGTAGCGATATTTCTTAATGATGGCCACGGCAGCTTTTCGAGGGTCGAACCATCTGCATTCCCCGAAGCTTTCAGCGGGCCGGCAACAAATTGGCTTTCCGACTCGCGCCTGCTGGCAGAGGCTGTTGGCATTGCACCGCAGTCGGGCGCCGGCATTTGCCCCGAAGAAAAAGATTCGCTACGCCTCCGATCGCCAGCGGGATCGATTCCATCTTCTACTGCTGGTTTCCCAGTCAGCGCTTTCTTAAGCTCCGCGCCAGGTCGCGCGCCGCCTTCCGACGTTCCTCACCTGTAATCACTCAGCTCATTGGTCGTTCATCGATCGGTAATCGCATGCCCTAGCTTTTTGTGTGTGAGCTTGCCGATCAGCTCGCACATCACTTCAAACTTCGCTTCCTCGGAGAGCGTAAGGCGCTTTCCTGAGAGCTGATGCCGCAATTCGAACTGAATCTTGGAGTCAGACGTGAGGTCGTCCAATGACACGCACGGAGTACGGAGTACTTGCCATGGCATTTGTCGCGACATTCTTCGTTGGAGGGTGTGGCCACGGGAAGGAAAATGCGGCACTTGAAGCGCCGCCACCCGCTCAGGTGGAGCACGAGCAGGATCTCAGCGTAATCCAGGTTGAACATCCCGAGCAGTTTCCGCTGGCCCTCGCGGTGGAGCGCGATGCCGCTTCGCAATTGGTCGTCACGGGCGCCGTGACTCCCGACATTGCGCGAACGGTGCCGGTGATTTCGCTGGCCTCGGGCCGAGTGGTGGACGTTCGCGCGCGCCTAGGAGACACGGTGCAGAAGGGCCAACTCCTGCTGCGTGTTCGAAGTGACGATGTTTCCGCAGGCTATTCCGATTATCGCAAGGCCGTGGCCGACGAGCTTCTCGCGCGTAAACAACTCGACCGGGCGAAAGACCTTTACGACCATGGCGCCATCCCTGAGGCAAATCTCGAAAGCGCTCAGGACGGAGAAGATGACGCCAAGGTCACCCTCGAAACCGCCGCAGAGCATCTTCGTCTGCTTGGCAATGATCCCACTCATCCGAGTGGAATCGTCGATGTTGTCGCGCCGGTCTCGGGCGTAATCACGGACCAGCAGATTGCTACTGCCGGCGGTGTACAAGGCCTTTCCTCTCCGAATCCGTTCACGATCTCGGACCTGTCCTATGTGTGGGTGGTCTGTGATGTTTACGAAAACGATCTTCCGAGCGTCCATCTCGGCGAGACAGCCGACATCCGGCTGAACGCCTATCCGGACGAGGTTCTGAAGGGCACGATCAGCAACATCGGCGCGAATCTCGACGCAAACATTCGCACAGCAAAGGTCCGCATTGAAGTTCGCAATCCGGGATTCATGCGCCCGGGCATGTTTGCGACGGCGACATTCGTCGGTCTGAAGAAGGAAGCGCACACGGCCGTTCCGGCATCCGCCATTCTCCATCTGCATGACCGCGACTGGGTATACGTCCCGACGGACGACAAGAAGTTTCGCCGGTTGGAGGTGGCAAGCGGCGCGACGCTCCCGAATCAAATGCAGGAAATCGTATCCGGGTTGCAACCTGGTCAGAAGGTGGTAACCAGCGCGCTAGCCCTGCAGAACGCAGTCGACAATGAGTGAAATCCCAACGGCGCTACTTTCGGCGAGGAACGGCCAATGATCCGCAAGCTGATCGATTTCGCGCTGGAAAACCGCTTCCTCGTTCTTGCGGCAACCGTCCTGCTGTTTGGATGGGGCGCAGTTTCCTTCCATCAACTTCCCGTCGAAGCATATCCCGACGTAGCGGACAACTACGTTGAGATCATCACGCAGTGGCCCGGAATCTCCGCGGAACAAGTGGAACAGCAGGTGACGATTCCGCTGGAAATCGTGATGAACGGCATTCCTCACATCACGCATTTGCGGTCCTTCTCACTTTTCGGACTCTCCGACCTGAAGCTGATTTTCGACGACAAAGAGGAGAACGCCTGGGATAGGGAGCGGGTTCTCGAGCGACTTGCGCAGGTTACCTTGCCCCCGGGCGTTGTGCCGCAGATGGGCACCGACTGGAGTCCTGTAGGGCAAATCTACTTCTTCACGCTGCACAGCTCGAATCCCCAATACGACGTGATGGAATTGAAATCGATCGAAGACTGGGTGGTCGAGAAGAATTTCAAGGCCGTGCCCGATGTCGTGGATGTGGCCAGCTTCGGCGGTCCCACCCGCGAATACCAGGTCCGCGTCGATCCCAATAAGCTCATCTCCTACGGACTCAGCCTGGCCCAAGTGGAGCAGCAGCTCGCGAACAACAACGCGAACGCGGGCGGGAGTTTCATCGAATCCGGACTGCAGCAGGTAAATCTTCAGGAAGTCGGCCTGGTCAAGAACGTGCGCGACATCGAAAACACCGTGCTCATCGCCAAGAACGGCACTCCTTTGCACATGAGAGATATTGCCGTCGTTTCGCAGGGGCCGAAGATCCGGCTCGGCCAGTTTGCCCGAGCGATTCATCGCGAAGACGGAAGAATCATCGATAACGATGATGTGGTTTCGGGCATCGTCCTCTTGCGCAAAGGCGCGAATGCAGACGAGGCCCTCGCGGGAATCCACGCCAAGGTGAAAGAGCTGAATGACCAAATTCTGCCTGCGGGCGTAAAGGTGATCCCGTTCATCGACCGCAGTGACCTGGTGCAATACACGACGCATACGGTGCTACACAACCTCACGGCAGGCATTTGTCTCGTCGTCATCGTCCTCTTTCTGTTTCTCGGCAATGTCCGCGGGGCAATCATCGTGGCGCTGACGGTGCCGTTCTCGCTGCTCTTCGCCGCGACGTGCCTCAACTTGAAGGGCATTCCAGCCAACTTGCTGTCTCTCGGCGCACTGGATTTTGGAATGGTTGTGGACGGCGCGGTGGTGATGGTCGAGAACATTGTCCGCCACCTGAGCCAGCGCCAAAACGGGAACGGTTCCAAGACTACGCTAGAGGTCATCGGCGAGGCCGCGCATGAAGTCCAGCGCCCAGTGTTTTACGCGATCGCCATCATCATCACGGCGTACCTGCCAATTTTCACGCTGCAACGCGTGGAAGGACGCCTGTTTAAGCCAATGGCTTGGACGGTGGCATTCGCGCTGCTGGGCGCGCTGTTATTTTCCATTCTGATTGCGCCTGTGCTCGCGAGCTTTCTGTTTTCAGGATCCATGCGCGAGTGGCGCAACCCAGTACTGATCTTTCTCACGGATCGATATCGCAAGGCAGTGCGGTGGGCGATCGAGCACCGCCGCGTGACTTTGGGAGCCGGGGCACTGGGCCCGTGTCTTGCTTTGTATCTTATGTTCGGGGGAGTGATTGGTTCCGAGTTTCTCCCGCACCTGGACGAGGGCGCTCTTTGGGTGCGGGGCACCCTGGCTGCCAGCACGGGACCCAGCGAGGGCATCCGGCTAGCGAACCAGGCCCGCGTCCTGCTCTGCTCTTTTCCTGAAGTTCCTCAGTGCACAAGCCAAGTGGGCCGCCCTGACGACGGAACGGACACCACCGGCTTTTTCAATACCGAATACTTCGTGGATTTGAAGCCGAAGGAGGAGTGGCGTCCCGTTTTTCACCAGAATAAAGATGAACTCATCGCCGCGATGAATCGAGAGCTAGACAAAGTCCCGGGTGTGGTCTGGGGTTTCTCTCAGCCGATTGAAGACAACATGGAGGAAGCGGTAAGTGGGGTGAAGGGCGAACTGGCCACCAAGGTGTATGGCGACGACCTGAAGGTTCTTGAGGAGAAGGCCGACCAAATCGTCGACGTAATGCGCCACGTGAGAGGGATCGAGGATCTCGGCGTCTTTCGCGCTCTGGGCCAGCCGAACATCAACTTCGAGGTGGACCGCGAGCAAGCCGCGCGTTACCAGATCAACGTCGCGGACGTTCAGGATGCCATCCAAACCGCCGTCGGAGGCAACGCTCTGACGCAAGTACTGCAGGGCGAGGCCCGATACGACTTGGTGCTGCGCTACCTGCCGCAGTACCGCACAACCAAGGAAGCCATCGAGGATATTCGCTTATTGTCGCCGTCCGGCGAACGCGTTCTCTCTCTCAGCTCTGCAAGGTGGAAGAACGCGACGGCGGCTCCGAAATCTACCGCGAAGGAAACCAGCGCTACGTCGCGATCAAGTACAGCGTGCGCGGCCGCGATCTTGGCGGCGCCGTTGAGGAAGCGATTCAAAAGGTGGGCGGGCAGGTTCAATTGCCGCGCGGCTACCACCTCGACTGGGAAGGCGAATACGAAAGTGAAAAGCGGGCCCAAGCGCGTCTGCTGGTGATCGTGCCGCTGACGATTCTGGTGATTTTTCTCATCCTCTATACGATGTTCCGCTCGCCGAAGTGGGCCACTCTGATTCTGGGCACTGTCGCGATGGCCAGCGTCGGCGGGATGCTGGCCCTCCTTCTTACCGGAACTCATTTCAGCGTTTCCTCAGGCGTCGGCTTTCTGGCGCTGTTCGGCGTGTCAGTGCAAACCGGCGTGATCATGCTCGAATACATCAATCAACTGCGCGCCCGGGGGTACTCGATCGAGGATTCCGCGATTGAAGGAGCCGTCCTAAGACTACGCCCGATCATGATGACGATGCTGGTGGCGACACTGGGTTTACTGCCCGCTGCAGTGTCGCATGCCATTGGCTCCGATTCACAGCGGCCCTTCGCGATTGTCATCGTCGGAGGCCTGATGGTGAATTTGGCTATGAGCATCTTCATCCTGCCCACCTTATATGTTTGGGCGGCGCGAGAGGGTGACCGGTTGCCCGAGCCGGAGGGAGACACCGTATGAGAAACGAAAGTTGGGGGCTCCCGTATCACAAGGCACTTGCGTTTTGTCTGAGTGTTTCGAACCAGCTTCACGAACCGGTGGGCGCCAGGAGCCTCCGATGACGGCAATGGGTGCTTTTGTCCCGCGGGATCGGCTGTCCGACGCTGGGGACTGGGTTGTGGTTCTGTTTGGATTTTTGGTGTTTATCGTCTGCCTGTGCAGCCTGTTTGCCCTGGGAATGCGCGTGATATTCGCAGCCCGACGTAAGTCGCCGCGGAACAAACGCCGCAGGCAAACGAAGCAGTGCGTTTAGCTATAGTTCTGCAGAGATCACGGGCCACTTGGAAATAATCCGTGACAGGGGAGCGCTGATTCGCCGAAGTGTTTCCATCAACCTGCCCGGGTGCACTGCCCCCAACGAACTGGGCGTATAGATTCGTCGCAACGAAGAGCTTCGCGAATCCGAAGTCCGAAGTACCCGGTGTTTGTATTTACGAAGCCGAGAGAAATTCCTCGGTTCCGCCCGTGGCCTTGAATTAAGGTCAAGGACGCCTCACCCATTTCCCACGCCTGGCGCACGATTTCGCGGAGAACCCCCGTGTCAATGATTTCGCGTGGGTGATACCTGTGAAGGTCGATTTCCACTTCTTTTGTTCGTCCTAGTTGGCGTTATGCCATCGTGAGCGATTGTCTCCCGGCTTGAGCTCTGCTGTATTGGTCCCCGTCCGCAATCCTTTCCAAGTGTCACCATTTCGTGCTCACTCTGCGTCACTTCGACCCGGATTCCCGCGACTCATCACATCATCCTTGCAGCCCGCGATGGGAGCGAGCATTCTGAGACTGAGATCAGGTTAGTCTCTCTCGACAAAGACTTACTAACGTATCTCGCAACCCAGGCGCATCGGGCGCCTCGGTTTTATCGTCCACGGCATTCCGGGAGGAAATCATGGGCCGAGGTACAGTTACCACCGTTCTAGTGCTCGTCGCGATTTGTGTTTTCGGGGGGTCACTCCACATGCGGGCGCAAGATCCCAAGACACCCTATCCCAGCATGGCGCCCCTCGAGCAGTACCTAATGGATCGAGACGCCGAGATCGCCCTGGCACGAACCGCAGCCCCACCATCCATTTCCAACGATGCCACAGTCATGGTGCTCGGCAAACAAGGCTACGAAACTGCAGTCGAAGGCAAAAACGGCTTTGTCTGCCTCGTAGAACGCGCGTGGAATGGCTCATTCGAGAAGGACCGAGAGTTTTGGAACCCTAAGAATCAGGGCCCGGATTGCCTCAATCGGCCCGCTGCTCGCACGGTACTGCCGATCCTTTTGATGAGGACAAAATTGGTACTGGCTGGAGAATCGAAAGAGGAAATATATGAGAGTATGAGGGCCGCGGTTGAGAAAAAGGAACTGCCGGCCCTCGAGCCTGGCGGGATGGCCTACATGTTGTCGAAGCAAGGGCACCTTAACGACCGCGCCGGGCACTGGCTTCCCCATCTCATGTTTTACGTTCCCCTGAAAGACGCTAACACTTGGGGTGCAGACGCGCCTGGCTCCCCGGTAATGGTGAATCCACACTATAACGGTGCCCCGGAGCCCGTGACCGAGTTCATGGTTCCGGTGTCCGAGTGGTCGGACGGAACGCCGGCGGATTCTCACGCTCACTGACGTCGAGCTCAACGCGAATTCAAGTCATTGCGATGCGAAGAACTACGGTGGAAGGCAAGAACGGCTTTGCCTGCGTCGTAGAACGCGCAAGTAGGTGTAATGCGAGCGAATGTGAGCGGTGTTCTCAAGAGTCATCTGGGTTGGCGGCAAGCAGCTGCGTTCTTTATTTTGAAAATCGAAAAGGAGATTGTGATCTATGAAGAGCGTGTTGTGTTCCGTCCTAGTTGTGGTTACTTGCCTTGCGCTGCTGGCCGCCGCCCCTGAAGAAAAAGCGCCCAAGCCGCAATATAACCAGAAGGGCCAGCTTATCCGGCCTGACGACTACCGCGAATGGATGTTTCTCTCCGCCGGGTATGGCATGAACTACAGCCCAGGTCCCGACGGCCACGAAATGTTCACCAACGTCTTCGTGCAGCGCTGGGCCTACGACGAATTCGCGAAGTCGGGCAAGTGGCCGGAGCAGAGCATGTTCGTGATTGACGAACGGGATGCAGCGAGCCGAAGTTCTATCAACCAGAAGGGCCACTATCAGACCGATCTGGCGGGGCTACCCGTCGAGGTGAAGGATTCGGCGCGCAATCCCGATAAGTGGGCCTATTACTTCTTCAGCGCCGACGGCAAAACTGCGGAAGCTATGCCGCACGGCAATCAATGCTACGCCTGCCACGACGAACACGCCGCCGTCGAGCACACGTTCGTGCAGTTCTATCCCACGCTGAAGGTAGTGGCAAAGAAGTTCGGGACATACAACGAAGCGCGGGAGCAAGTAACAGACGCGAAGTGAAAGACGGGCAATGGTCTTGAAAGCGGATCAGGCGACTTTCATGGAAAAAGCTGCAGGACCGCCGTAGCTGAGACTCAGGAGAGCACAGATGAAAGAAAGCCCTTCCCGATGGGGTGTCGCGTTCATACTGCTGTTCGCCAGCGCACCAGCCTACGCCCAGGACGCGTGCGAACGCCTGACTGCGGCAAAGATTCCCAACACCACGATTACGCTTGCGCAGACGGTTGCGGCGGGCACGTTCAACGGCCCTCCCGCGCCGGTTAACGGCAGCGAGCTCTCGCTTTTGTATAAGAGTCTTCCGGCATTCTGCCGCGTCGTTGCCGAGGCGAAGCCGACCTCAGACTCCGACATCAAACTCGAAGTCTGGCTTCCGGTGTCGGGATGGAATGGCAAGCTACAAGGGATCGGCATTGGCGGATTCGCCGGGTCGATTGACCATGTGCAACTCGCAACGTCGGTGAAGGCGGGGTACACCGCGACGGCGACTGACACGGGCCATACGGGATCTCCCCTCGATGCGGGCTGGGCGATGGGGCACCCGGAAAAGATTATCGATTATGGCCATCGCGGAATTCATGAGATGACGCGCGTCGCCAAGACAGTAATCGCGGCTTATTACTCCAAGTCTCCGGAGCGCTCATACTTCGCCGGATGTTCCGGCGGCGGGCGTGAGGCGTTGATGGAAGCCCAACGTTATCCCGAGGACTATGACGGAATCTTAGGCGGCGCTCCGGCGAACTACTTTACTGCTCTGGTGGCGACTTTCGCTTATGACACCCAGGTCCTGACGATGGATTCGGCAAGCTTCATTCCTCCGGCAAAGATTCACACGATTGCAGCGGCGGTGAACGCCACGTGCGACGAGGCGGACGGCGTGCACGATGGGATTCTGAACGATCCGCGGCAGTGTCACTTCGATCCCGCGACGATCCAGTGCAAGGGAGAGGATTCCGACAAATGCCTGACGGCTGCGCAGGTGACTGCGCTGAAGAAACTCTACGCGGGAACGCTTGATTCCAAAGGGCACGTGGTTTACCCCGGCTATCTGCCCGGCGCCGAAGAAGGCCAAGGCGGCTGGGGACTCTGGATCACCGGCCCCGCGCCCGGGAAGAGTCTCATGGCGGGTTTCAGCAACGAATTCTTTTCCGACTTTGTATTCGGGAAGTCCGATTGGGACTACAAGACGTTCAAGGTTGATGCGGACCTGAAAGCAGCCAATGAGAGAACCGCGCAGGCCCTGAACGCTACAGATCCCGACCTCAAGCCATTCAAAGCCCGCGGAGGAAAGTTGGTTCTCTATCACGGCTGGAGCGATCCGGGAATCACGGCGTTGAACACGATCGACTATTACGAGAGCGTCATCAAGAAGATGGGGCAAGAAGATGTCGACTCTTTCGTCCGCCTCTACATGGTGCCGGGCATGCAGCACTGCGCCGGAGGCCCGGGGCCGGATTCGTTCGGAGCGGCCGATGATCTGAAGTTCGACGACCCGCAACACAGCGTGGACGCGTCTTTGGAGCAGTGGGTGGAAAAGGCCACGGCGCCGTCAATAATTATTGCGTCGAAGTTCGAGGGCCAGGACCCAACGCACGCGAAGATGACGCGGCCTCTGTGCCCGTATCCGCAGGCAGCGAAGTACAAAGGCAGCGGCGATCCGAATGACGCCGCGAACTTTGAATGCGAGCGGCCGAAGAAATAAGCTGGATTTTCTCGCGGCGGGTGGCCCTTTGCACTGCGTTCATGCGCCGTTCATCTAACAGTAACGTTCGCCGTGCTCAATGTCCCCGCGCGACTACATTGAAAATCCTCGTTGTAGAAGACGAAAAAAGAATGGCGCAGGTCTTGCGAAAAGGCCTGGAAGAGGAAAGCCACGCCGTGCGCGTGGCCGGCGATGGTTCAGCCGCTCTCGAGCTTGCCGAAAATAGCACCTTCGACCTGATTCTGCTGGATGTAATGCTGCCAGGCGTCAACGGAATTGAGGTCGCGCGGCGGCTCCGCGAAAGCAAGCGTCAGGTGCCGATCCTGATGCTCACCGCTCGCGACACGGTACCCGATGTCGTCAAGGGCCTCGACGCGGGTGCGGACGATTACTTGACGAAGCCTTTCTCCTTCGCGGTGTTGTTCGCGCGCATCCGCGCCCTCGAACGCCGCGCCGCCGAAGTGCCCAAGCTTGTGCTGCGAGTGGCCGACCTTGTGCTGGATATCGCTCAGAGGCGCGTCTTCCGCGGCGCTCGCGAAGTGACGCTCACGCCGAAGGAGTTTCGCCTGCTGGAATTCCTGATGCGCAACGAAGGCCGGGTAGCCTCGCGCCGCGCGATCGTTGATTTCGTGTGGGGGCCCGCCGCGGAAACCGTGGAAGAAAACACGCTCGACGCATTCGTCCGGCTTCTCCGCCGGAAGATCGACGAGAACGAAAATGTGAAGCTGATTCATACCATGCGCGGTTTCGGCTACTGCCTGGAAACCGAGGCAAGGGGATGACCTTTTCCCTGCGCACTCGCATTACGGCCCTGTACTTCGTGGTTCTCGCGGCCTCCTTCGCCGCGTTCGCATGGATCAGCGATTACGGCTTCCGGCACAGTATCGAAACCACCGTCAACGATGCGTCGCGCGCGAATCTCGATCGCATCCAGAACCTCCTCGTGCGTGTCGCTCCGAAAGGCGCGGGCGAGCTGAAAGGCGAATTGAATGAACTTGCCGGCCTGTGGGCCGGCGCCGGTCTGCTCGAAGTGCGCGATGGGCCGGAGAGCTTGATCTTTCAATCTCCAGCTTTCACGAAGCCGGACAGGAACGCCCCTCCCGCCGCCGCGCCAGGAACCGCGTTTTACACGACAAATCTCAACAGCCTTCAATACCGGGTCGCAGCGCGCACGGTTGAAACGAACGGCCAATCCTTTGTGATCCGAGCCGCCGTGCCGACCGAGCCGTTCGATCAAGCTCTCGACCGCTTTCGCATAATTCTGAAGGAAACGCTTCCGATTCTGATCGTGCTGGCGTCTCTGATCGGATATTGGCTCAGCGGACGCGGCCTCGCCCCCGTGAAGGAGATCATTCGTACCGCCCGAGGAATCGGAGTGAAAAATCTCTCGAGCCGCCTCAAGGTGCCAAAGGCGCACGATGAATTGCGACTCCTCACCGACACTTTGAACGAAATGCTGGCGCGCCTCGAATCGTCGGTTCAGCGAATTACGCAATTCACCGCCGACGCCTCGCACGATCTGCGCACGCCACTAGCTCTCATTCGCAGCAGTTCGGAACTGGCGTTGCGCCGGTCGCGTTCCGAAGAAGAGTACCGCGAGACACTGTCTGGCATATTGGCCACCTCAGATGAGACCACGGGCCTCGTTGAGAACCTGCTTACCCTGGCGCGCGCCGATGCCGGAGCCGCGACTCTCCAATTTCAGCGAATCGACCTCATCCCTCATCTGCGGAAAACTGCCGAAGAGGCGGCTGTTCTCGCTGCCGAAAAAGGTATTCGTGTGGTGGCGGAAGTTCCACGCGTTCCGGTTTGTGTCACGGGAGACGGAGCTGCCATCGAGCGCGTGTTTCGAATCGTCCTTGAGAACGCGGTGAAGTACACGCCGAGCGGAGGCGAAATCGGCATCCTGTTTCACAACGGCCACGGAGCCGCCCACGTGGAGATTCGCGACACAGGTATTGGCATCCCGGCAAAAGACCTTCCCCACATCTTTGAACGCTTCTACCGCGCCGACGAGGCGCGCTCACGCGAAACTGGCGGCTCGGGTCTCGGACTGGCCATAGCCCAGTGGGTGGTCGACGCGCACCAGGGTTCGATCGACGTGAAGAGCACACTTGGCAAGGGCTCGGTCTTCTCCGTTCGCTTCCCTCTCGCACTTTCTGAGGTTCTTGCGAGTAATGCAGGCGAGATGCGCGGAAGTTCGCTTTTCTCGCCAATCTGAATGGATTTTCAGGCTCTTTTCAATCCGCGACCATTTCGCATTCATCTGCCATTCGCAATTCACAACCAAACTGACGGCATCCGGAAGCTGTATCGATGGGTCAACTTGCATCGGCTCAGTGTACCTAAGCCCAGTTGGCTCATTTAGTTTCGGATCATCGCCACTCAAGGTAACGACGGTGCCGTCCGCTGAGCGGACGCGAAGGTTACGGGAGGAATGAAGTTATGCGGATTCGTTTGCTTTCGATCATCGTCCTGATGGTGCTTTTCGCAGCATCTCGCCCCGCCGAGGCGCAAACCGATCGCGCCAACCTCGAAGGCACAATTACTGACCCGAGCGGCGGCAGCGTTTCGGGCGCCAAGGTTCAGGTCACTAACACCGCCACCGGGATCAGTCAGGAACGCGAATCCAGCGGTCATGGCTATTACTTCTTTCCTGGTCTTGCTGTCGGCACTTACTCTGTTTCGGTTTCGAAGGCCGGATTCAGCACCAAGGTCGTCGACGGCGTAAAGCTTCGAGTCGGCGAGGACCACACGCTTGACGTACAAGTGTCGGTAGGACAAGTTGCTGAGCGGCTCGAGGTCCACGCGGAAGAAACTCCCGCCGAGCACACGTCTCCCGCGGACGCATCCGTCATCGGCAGCGAACAGATTGCGGATCTGCCGACCAACGGTCGAGACTGGTCCAACTTAACTATCCTCGCGCCCTTCGCTCAGGACGACGGCGGTGGCGACCAACGCACGATTCGCTTTGCGGGCCGCGCTCGCGACGACAATAACTTCAGCATCGACGGCGTCGATGCCGGCGGCATTCAAGAGCAGGCCCAGAAATCATCGGTTCGGCTGCAGATCTCCGAAGATGCGGTGGAAGAGTATCGGGTCAATAGCGCCCTTTACGACGCGGAATACGGCACTCAGGCTGGCGGACAAGTCAACGTAGTCACCAAGTCTGGCACGAACGACTTTCACGGAACAGTTTTCGGTTACTTGAGGAACTCCGTTTTCGATGCGCGAGACTTCACGGATCCAACCCTTCTTCCTTTCCGCATGGGGCAGTTTGGAATGACGCTCGGAGGCCCTATCCAAAAGGACAAAACATTCTTCTTCCTCAATTATGAAGGCCTTCGCCAGGAGCAAGAGGCTTCCACCGCCGGTCAGGTTATCGTGCCGAGCGCGAGCCTGATTCAGGACATTCTGGTGAGTGGCCGGGGTGGTCTAGGACCATCGCCGGCGATGTGCGGGGTTTTGCAAGGATATCCCTGGCGGTCATCGATAGGCACGGTGGGAGGATGCACGCCAAAAGTTGTCTTTCCGGATAGCCAGTTCGTCAACTGTTCGACGATAAGCGGAAATTGCGGAATCACAATCGATGCCAACGACCCTGCTACTGACTTCGACGAGTTCACGAACACGATCAAAACCAAAGTGAACGAAGATTCCTGGCTGGCTCGTTTTGACCACAAATTCAGCGAGAATACCCTCTTCTACGCCCGCGCTCAGCGCGATGTTAGCCGGTCGTACTCCCAGATCAACGTTAGCAGCAGCGGGCTCGACAGCGATCAAGTGTTCAATCATCCGGCGAACTATGTCGTGGCTCTCGAGCACACCTTTAGCGGTAATCTTTTCAATGAATCGAAGTTCTATATCAACCGCTCGCCTTTCCACAATCCGCACGGAAGCACCCTGCCGTTTGCCGTCAGTAGTACCAACTTCGCGGGAATCCCGAACGAATCGGCCGATATCGAGGTCGGAACCACCTACGGAATCGTTGACAACGCCACCTGGATGCACGGCCGAAATACGTTCAAGTTCGGCATCGAATATCGCCGCGTCCGCCTGAATCAGGGCCAGACCGCCAACAATAATCTCAGTTTCAATACCGACGACACCCTCGTAAGCGGCACTCTTTCGAACATCTCGTTTGACGCTCCCTGGTGCTGCCATAAGCTGCGCCGGGGTTTCGTCATGCCCTACTTTCAGGACGAGTGGAAGGTGACGCCGACGTTCACCGTTACTGCTGGCGTGCGTTATGAGTACTACGGAGTCCCCACCGAGGCCAACAATCGTACGACCGTGTTCGACCTCAATGTATTTCACGGCGCCTGCCTCGGAACGGGCTCCGCCAACACGCCCTTTATCGTGCCCATTAACACGCCAGCTTGCCCTACGAACCCATATCTCACGAACCCGGACTACCGCGATGTCGACCCTCGACTCGGCCTCGCTTGGGCGCCGGCAGCGCTTCATGGAAAGACGGTCATCCGCTCCGGTTTCGGCATCTACCACGGGGCGGCACAGAACGACGACCTTAATGCTGGACTTGAGAGCGACACGTACCGCGTCTCCATAAGCCCGGGGGGCCCGATCAATGCTGCCTATGAGCAATCCATCCCCGACCTCTCTGGTCTTACATTCGGGGCGACTCCGAATCACCCTCGCGCTCTGCAACGTGAAGGGCGCCGCAATCTGTATGTCGAAACGTGGGGCGCAACCGCCGAACAGGCAATCCCGGCGAACTTCATCTTTTCAGCTTCGTATCTGGGAAGCCATGGGGTGAGACTGTTTTCGCGCGGAGGCGTAAATCTTTGTTCCATTCCCGTGACGATCAACGGCGATGGCAACGATTGCGTTCGGCCGTTGGATCAATACTTCCCAGAGTCCGGTATTCCTGGCGGGACCACTGATCCGTACGGCTCAGTCGACATTAAGCGTGACATTGGCGTAAGCACGTATCACGGGCTTGCCCTCTCCGTCGAGCGCCACTTCAGCAGCGGCTTTTCGTTTCTGTCGCGCTATACCTTCTCTCACTCGATCAACGACGGTTCGGTGGGTGGCGGCGAGTCCAGTGGGCCCGAAAACGTCAATTGCCTGAAATGCGACAACGGTCCCAGCATCTTCGACATCCGCCACAATGTCATTGCCGATGTGGTTTACCAGCTTCCGTTCGGGCCGGGCGCGAAGTATATGAACGACTCGGGATTCATAGGGAAACTTGTAGGAGGCTGGTCCCTGAGCAGTCTCGGCGGATATCACACCGGCCATCCACTCACGGTGGGCATGGATTTGAGCGCTGGCATTTGCGATCCCAGTCAGATCACCAATCAGTTCTACGTCAACTGCAGTCTTCCTGGTGCGACTCCATTTGCGAGCACCTATCTCCTTCCGGACGGCAACGACCAAACCAGTCAACGACCCGACCTCGTCCCGGGCGTGCCGCTCTACCTTGGAAACGGTAAGGGCGAAAATCCTTGGATCAATCCCGCTGCCTTTCAGGCGCCTCCCGTCGACGCGAACGGCAACTTCACTCGATTCGGCAACGAGGGAAATGGTGTCCTTCGCGCCCCGTCCACTTGGCAGATCGATCTCGCAATTCAGAAAGAAACAAAGATCAACGAGCGGTTCACGCTGGAATTCGCCGTTCAAGCCTTCAACATCTTCAATCACGCTCAGCTCGACGACCCGAGTAATCTGACCTTGGCATACGATCCGGCCTCAGCGGCCACTGGCTTTCTGGATGCGGGGCAATTTTTCGGCGCTATCAACAGACCCCTGAACTACAACAACAATAATGACAACGATTCGTCGCCGAACACTGGCACCGGCTTGCCGCGTCAGCTCCAGTTCATGCTGCGCCTGAAGTTCTAGGAGACGCAGCCAGGAAGCTCCGTTTTGTGTAGGCGACGCCGTTGGGAGCCGCTGGCCGAAAGGCAGCAACGACCGCTGACTACGGTGACGTACTGAGTGTAGACTGTGTCGCAACCCAGCATCAGGTTCAGGCCTGAGACTGTGGCTCAACTGAGGAGCGTTTCATGCGAAGACTCTGCGTGGTAATAGCGGCAGCGATTGCGTTGGTGGCGTCCGTTGGATTGGCGCGGCAGGCTGCGAGCGATGGACCCTACAAAGTTTTGAAGACCGCGAAGGTGGGCGGCGTCGGCGGCTTTGACTATGTCTACGCGGACGACGTGGGACGCAAGCTCTACATTCCGCGCACGGGCGACGGCGCGCGAGTGAGCGTCTTCAATCTGGACACGCTCGAGCCGCTGGGCGAAATTCCGAACGCCAATGCGCGCGGCGCGGGTTTGTACTTGCAAACCCTGAGCCTCAGAGTTAGCGGAGACCGAGCAATAGCCCCAGCCGGCGATGCAAATGGTCCACCGCGCTAAAGAGTTGCGCAAGTCCTTCCTGTGTCTCGACCCCAACGTCACCCGACTGGAGATCCAGCACCAAATCGTTGGTGAGTTGCGTCGCGCGCCGCACGCGCTCTGCCGAAAGTTTCGGCAACACCGCGTATGGATCGCCGGGACTCTTTCGAGTCCCACCCACTGCTGCACGGCCCACGCCGTCCCACGAATGTGATCCACCGCGTTTCGAAACTCGCTCAGCGACTCGAGCATCCAGATCGCCTGATTGGACGAGCTCCCCGAGTTCCTGCAACTCGGATGTGGCCGCTTGCAGACGCGAAGTGATCGTGCCTTCCTGCTCGGGCCCAGAACTGTTCATCGTGCCCCTCCATGAACGCCCGGCTGGCCTGTTTGGAGACATTAAAACGCTGGCGGCCCTTGCACACAAGCCCATTCAACAAATCCGCCAAGACCGAAAGCCTCGGCCCTGTTTGTGACGAAGGAAGGGTAGCCACGACATAAGCACCGAGAATCAGGTCGGCTTTTTACCCTGAGGCACCGAAGGGTAGCCGCTGAAGCTCTGATTTTTCGCTTGCTGCAGAACGTGGCGCCGGTGATCTGCATAAAGCCGCGCGACTTCTTTCGGCCTAATGGGTTTCACTTAGGGGAGTTGGGACAATCCGGTATGGCTTGCTGATTGAACTCAACGCTATAATTTTCGGCCTAGGCAAAGGAGGAACTTCCAAATGCGCCGATACCTCACTTCATTGTTGCTGGTCGCAACACTGGTTTCCCCGGTGGTTTTTTCAGGCTGCGCAGCACGAGTCCAATACTACGACGCCGATCACCGCGATTATCATCGTTGGGACAACAACGAAGTCGTGTACTACCAGCGCTGGGAAGTCGAAACGCATCGAGATCACAGAGACTTTGCCAAGCGAAACGACGACGAGAAAAAAGAATACTGGAACTGGCGCCACTCTCACTAAGCTCTTCTTCACCCGTTCGCATCGAAACCCGCCGGCACTCTTGCCCCGGCGGGTTTTTCCTTTGCACGGATATCGGCTAGGTTTGTGTCGGCCCCGGACCTTCATAGCTGCGGATAAAGTCGGTTTTTAGGGGGTCGGAGCTTCAGTTCCGACATTGAGGCATGCTTTTGACTTTTTCACCAGCCTCTTCCGTCCGTGGCAACTCGGTTTTGTGTCGGCCCCGGGACTCGGGTTCAGGCTTGTCGTGGGCCTTTTTCTTCATCTGTGTTTATCCATGTTCATCTGTGGTTCCAAGGTTTCACGGCCCTTGTCGCTCAACCCGAGTTCTGCGCCCCCATTTCAAATTGCACGCCTCACCCACCTGCGATACATTCGCCCTTCTGATTCCAGCGAGGCACGCCAATGAACTGCCGCCGTCTTGCCCTTTTCCCCTTTCTCTTTTCCATTTTCGCAATGCCCCCGTTCGCTGCCGCGCAGGCAACAAAGCCCGCGACGGGCGGCTCTCTCGAAGATGATCTTAGGGAACTCGTGGCCACGCCCGCCATCAGTGGCTACGAAAGCCAGCTCGCCGAGAAGATTCGCGCGAAAACTCGAGCCTCCATCCCACGGTCGACAATCTCGGCAACGTCATCGTCACCATCGGGAGCGGCGCGCCGCGCCGGCTGATCGTCGCGCCGATCGACGAGCCCGGGTTTGTCGTAAGCCAGATTACAGACGACGGCTACCTGCGTGTTCAGCGCTTGCCTCTAAACGGACCTGCCGCCTTCTTTCAACGCGTTGTACTCGGCACAGCCTGTGCTCATTCTAAGCCGCGGGCGGCAAATGGATCGACGGAGTCAGCGCGGGCCTCTCGGTTCATCTTCAGCCCGGCCGCTCGAAATCGCGCCGAACTCAAGTGACCTCGAAAACGTGTACGTAGATGTCGGCGCAAATTCGGCTGCAGAAGCCCGCAAGGCGGGCGTCGATCATCTTGAGCGCGGTCATCATCAATCGCCGCCTTGGCAACCTGGAACGGACATGAATTTGTCGCCGGCACTTCCGTGGGAGACCGTTTCGGAGCAGCCGCGCTTGTGGAGTTATTGCGCCAGGCAGATCCAACGAAAATTCAAGGGACGCTGATCGTTGCGTTTGTGGCGCAGGAATGGACCCACGCGCGGGGGCTTCAGCGTATCCTGAGCACCATCCAGGCGGACGAGATGGTTTATGTTGGCCGTCTGCTGCCGGGCGGCCCCGTCGCGGGCGCTGAAAAATATTCGCATCGCGCGCCTCGCCGCGAGCCGGGCGCGGGCGTCCTTCTTGGTATGGAGCAGACCGACGGCACGCCCACGGTCTAGAAAGGCGCGGACCTCAAGCAACTCGCGGAGCGCTACAAGATTCCGTTCGCGACGGATTTTTCCTCGGGCTTGCTGCCTCCGGGCTATTTGCCCGCGCCGCCGGTTCCCGAAAAATGGACGCACATTGGATACCGCCACGGCTTGGCCTTCATACTCCTGCGGAGAAATGCTCCAGTACCACGGATCTAGCAGGGCTTGTGAGCTTCTGAAATTTATGCCCAGGGTGAGCGGCGCGCGCCGGTGATTGAGATGGGCCATCCGTTCGAAGACCACGGTATTTTCACGGCCCTCCGTCGGCGCTTCGAAAGCTGGAAACCATTCTCCTCCCGCTATATCGTTGAAACCTATGGCGTGAGCAATCATGAGGCGCCGGTTCAAGGAGATAGTGAAACGACTCCTGCGACCTGGGCGAAGCCTGTAATCGATGACGCCGGGAATTTGATTCTGCGCCTCGGAACAGCGCCCGCGGGATCAAACACTCCTCGCGTCCTGGTCGTCGCGCACACGGACGAAATCGGATTCGAGGTGACGTCCATCGCAAAAGACGGGCGTCTCGAAGCTCGAATGGCGAGGGACGGGGGTAGAGCTGAACTTCTTCATGGGCCATCCGGCGCTGGTGCACACCGAAAACGGCCGATCGCGACGCGATTCTCGAGTTGCCCAACGGCTGGGATGAGCCGAAGTTCGAATGGCCAAAGGGGGGGCCCGCACACGGCGATTCGCGCGGACGCCGGCGCGCGCAGCCCCGAAGAAGCCGAAAAGCTCGGCATCAAAGTGGGCGACTCGATCACGATTCCCAAGGGGATCGCCGACTCACTGGAAGTACTCGCGCTGTGGGCGTAGCTTTGATGATCGCGGTGCTGCACGGCGCTGATTGCTGCCGTGTGGTCGCTGGGTGGGCCGCTGAAGGACCGCGACGTCACGTTTGTGTGGTCCACCGGCGAAGAAATTGGGCTGGGTGGGCGCGGGGAAAGTTGGCGAAACGCCTGGGCCGCCGAAGGCCGCCGAGCCGGACTACGTTTTCGCGGTCGACACTTTCGTGAGCTCCGATTCGCCGCTCGAATCGAAGCGCTTTGCAGATGCGCAAATCGGCAAAGGATTCGTGGTGCGGGCAATCGATGATTCGAATATCGTCCCGCACGACCTCGTCGACAAGGTTGTAAAGCTCGCACGCGCCAACCAGATTCCGGTGCAGTTTGGCGTCACCGGAGGCGGAAATCTACGGCTGCGGGCCTTGTCGCTATGGCGCCGTGGATGTGGCGCTCGGCTGGCCGCTGCGATATTCCCACTCGCCGGCAGAGCTGGTGGACACACGGGACGTCGATGCCCTGAGCCGCATCGTCGCCGCCATCTCCAAAT
>CAWBGW010000042.1:0-28280 GCA_963788345.1 uncultured Acidobacteriota bacterium
CGCCGAACTTCTTGCCGAGGTCGCGGAGGTACGTCTCCATGGTCGCGGTGAGGCCCAAGACGAATCGCGACATGAACCGGAAGATCGGATTGCGGACCTCACCGTCCTCGGTGATGCGCACCATGCTGCCGCCGTCGATTCGCGTGATTTCCGTGGTCCACGTGCCGCCAAACGGCAAATTCTTATCGGCGATTTCGGTAACCAACCGGCTCGGCGGGTCCACCTCGACTGTTTGCATCGGAAGCGATCCGCCGTGACTATCGATTTCGCGCCACGCCGGCAGATTGTTCGTGCTCGGTATCGCCTCGACGCGCTTCACATTCGAGCGCCACGACGGAAATTCTTGATAGTTCGTCATCGCCGTCCAAATCGCTTCGGGCGGCTGCGGGAATCGAGCGGCGCGCGTGACGTGGTGCTGCTTGGGCAGAAGCGCGCCGACAACCACGACAACCAGAATTAACCCCACGATCACCGCAAGCGCAACGAGAACGTATTTCATAACCTCACCTCGGCTCACTCGCGCATTACATCAGGAGCGGCCGCGCCGCACGCGATTCGTTCGTTTCCATCGAAGGCGTTCGGGCGCCGTTTTTTCCATGAATATCTGCGCGGCCTGTGCCAGCAGCGCGAGGCCGCCCACGGCTTCATCGCGCTTGCTAGGTGAAAGGCGCGCGAGCATGCCTCGAACGCGAGCCGCGTCGAGCACCGATTTCGAGTCGCGCACGCGCGCCCCTGCCGCGGACAGGGTCAGTGACACGCGACGCGCATCGTCACGGTCACGCGACCGCAGAACGTATCCCTGGCGCACCAGCCGGTCGATGGCGATCGACATCGTCGAAGGCGTCACGCCCATGTGCTGCGCAAGCTCCATCAGGGGAATCGCCTCCCTTTCGTCCACGTGATCCAGAACGCTCGCCTGGTGCGAGCTCAAGACCCGCCGCGTCTTTGGGTCGCGCACGTGACGCGTGTGGCAGGCGAAGAAAATCTTGGGATACAGCGTCATCACTTGCCAGACGGAATCGCCACGCATGCGCAAGCGATTCTCCATCATATTAATTTGATTTGTCAAATCAAATTATTATCGGAATCCCCGACCCCTTTTCAGGCGGCGTCTTTCGCAGCGCCGGCTTGCCCTGAGCCAGTCGAAGGGCGTCCCGCCGGCTCTGTTCACGCAATGCGTGCGAGCACGGATGCGCCGAAAAGAAAACCCATCATTTGATTCTGGCGACTTCCTGTGGGATATTCGGTTCGCTGTCGGCTGTAAGAAGGAGGCGGCAATGCTTCCGGGTCTAAGAGCGGCGCTGAACTATCATCCGATGTTCGTGCATTTCCCTATCGTGCTGTGGCTCCTCGCGCTGCTGTTCGAATTGCTGGCCGTCTGGCGCGGCCAGCGATGACCTGCAGCGCACCGCGTCGCGCATGTTGTACCTCGGCACGCTCGCGGCCATCGTTACGGTGATGACGGGTCTCGGAGCGCAGAAATCCATTCCGCCGGGCGACGCGCAGCGCGTCGTAGGGATTCACGAAGCGCTTGATGCTCGTTGCGACGAGCCTGGCGCTCGCTCTTTGCATTTTCGCCTGGACGATGCGCAAGAGCTTCACCGCGCAGTTGCGCAAGGCGATGCTGCTCGGCCTCGTATTTTGGGGATTTTGTTGACGATTGGGGCGGACCGCGGCGCGGAGTTGGTTTACGGCTACGGCGCGGCGGTGAATTGGTCGACGGCGCAGCAGCAGAAATAGCGCCTGGAAATGGCCCGCAACAATAAAACCATGACGCGAGAGCGAGACGCGAAACCGAGCCAGGCGCCACAGGGATACGCGATTGCGATCATCCTCACGCATCTCGCGCTATCGATCGCGCACGGCGTGGCGCACAGCCATTTGGCGATTGCGCTCACGATCGCGCAGACGATTTTCGTCGGCGCCGTGATCGTCGCGACGCCTCTCGTGGCGGCCTACTTCATTTGGAAGCGAAAGCTTCGGCTCGGCGGCGCGCTCTTGGCAATTTCGATGGCGGCCGCGCTAGCGTTCGGCGTCTACTACCACTTCATCGCGCCCGGTCCCGACAATGTGAACCAAACCGATTCGGGCACGGCCGGCGAATTGGCGCAACTTGTTCGAGGACACGGCGATCGACCTTGCGCTGATCGAAGCCGTCGGAACTTTGGCGGGCGCGGTGCTGTTCTTTCGATCGTTGCCATCAAACGTGCCCGGTGCTTCACCGCGGCGATCCGAGGAGAATCGATGAAAAAACCGAGGGAGCAGAAGCGCTCGAGCGATGAAGCTTTAGTCGCCAGGAGCGGCAGGACTTGGGCGGAGTGGTTCAAAATACTCGACAAAGCCGGCGCAAAGAAATGGGAGCACAAAGAGATCTCGCTCTATCTCCACGAGAAGCAGAAAGTGTCCGGATGGTGGTCGCAGATGATCTCGGTGGGATACGAACACGAGCGCGGAATACGCCAGAAATTTCAGAAGTGCGACCGGCGAGTTCGCGGCTTCGGGCAGCCGGACGATGAACGTTCCACTGACCGAAGGTCTACGAGGCATGGGCCGATGAGAGGTTGCGCCGCAAGTGGCTTCCCGACGGCGACATGGAAATCACGACGGCGACAAAAGACAAGTCGATTCGTGCGAAGTGGGACGGCGGCACGAGCCGCGTGAGCATCCTCTTCTACGGCAAGGGGCCGCAGAAGAGCCAAGTCACCGTCGATCACATGAAACTCGCGAGCACAGAGGGCTGCGCGAAGATGAAGGCGTACTGGTTTGAGGCGCTAAACCGACTCGAAGCTCGTCTGAATCCCGAAACTTATGAGTCCCGACAGTTGTACGACGGTGCTGTTCCGCCCCGTCGGGCCGCAAGAGCTTGCTCTGATAGAGGAGTCGGGTTTTTCAGAGTTCCCGCACGGCTCGAAGGGCAGCCGTACTTTTATCCGGTGCAGAACGAGGAATACGCGGTTCAGAATGCCCGCGACTGGAACGCAAAGAACCCCGCTATTGGAGGCGGCTTTGTCACCCGCTTTCGCGTCCGAACGGAGTATCTGACGCGGTTCGACGTTAAAACCGTCGGAAGCGCAATTCACAAGGAATATTGGGTTCCGGCTGGAGACCTCCCAGAGTTCAACCGAAACATCGTCGGGAAGATTGAAGTGATCGCTGAATTCAAGGCTTCGCAAAATCAGTAGTCGTTGGCGGAGCCTTCGAGGAACGCGCGGAGCTTGCGCGAGCGCGACGGATGCCGCAGCTTGCGCAGAGCCTTCGCCTCGATCTGGCGGATGCGTTCGCGCGTGACGGCGAACGACTGCCCCACTTCCTCGAGCGTGTGCTCGCTGCCGTCGTCGAGACCGAAGCGCATCTTGATCACTTTTTCCTCGCGCGGCGTGAGTGTCTTCAGCACGGAAGAGGTCTGCTCCTTGAGGCTCAGGTTGATCACCGCATCCGACGGCGACACGACGGCCTTGTCCTCGATGAAATCGCCCGAGATGCGAATCTTCTTCTTCGCCGATCGGAGTTTCCAGCGAAATGGGTTCCTGTGCGATTTTCAAAATCTTGCGCACCTTCGCGACAGGAATGTCCATGCGCTTCGCGATTTCTTCCGACGTAGGTTCGCGCCCAAGTTCCTGCACCAGCTGCCGCTGCGTGCGGACTAGCTTGTTGATCGTCTCGATCATGTGCACCGGAATGCGGATGGTGCGGGCCTGGTCGGCGATCGCGCGCGTGATGGCCTGGCGAATCCACCACGTGGCGTACGTGGAGAACTTGTAGCCGCGGCGCCACTCGAATTTGTCGACGGCTTTCATCAGGCCGATGTTGCCTTCCTGAATCAGGTCGAGGAACTGCAATCCGCGGTTCGTGTACTTCTTCGCGATCGATACGACCAGGCGAAGGTTCGCTTCGATCAATTCTTTCTTCGCTTGTTCGGCTTCCGCTTCGCCGCGAACGATCACCTGAATCGCGCGCTTCAGCTCCGTGGGGCTTACTTCGCTGGCGACTTCGATTTCGTCGAGTTCCTGGCGGCGCGCCTTCAAGTCCTTGCGCGCTTCGGCCTGAACGTCGGCCTTCGACGCTTCCACGCGCCGGTCGAGCTTCACGATCTCGCGTTCGAGGTAGTACACGCGCTCGACCGTCTGGCGAATCTTGTCGATCAGGCGCTTCTTTTCGAGCGGGTTGTAATCGAGGTCGCGGACGAGGTTCGACATCTCCACGCGCGTGCGCGCCAAATCGTAACGAGCGTGAATGTACGGACGCTTCTTCGAGCGCGGAATTTTTTCGAGCTTCTGCGCCTGCTTCATCGCCAGCAGGTAGAGCTTGGCGATGCGGTCGATCTGCTTGAGCGTTTCCTTGGTCTTCTGCTCGATTTTCTCTTCGGTCAGCTCTTCATCGTCGAACTGAACGATTTCCTTGATCGAGCGGGAGCCGTTGCGCAGGTCTTCGCCGATCTGCAGAATTTCCTTCAGAATCAGCGGAGCCCGCGAAATCGTCTTCAAGCACCAGCAATTGCCCGCGCTCGATGCGTTTCGCGATGGCCACTTCGCCTTCGCGGGTGAGCAGCGGCACGGTTCCCATTTCGCGCAGGTACATGCGAACCGGGTCGTTCGTTTTCTCGAGCGTTCCCGGCGTAAGATCCAGGTCGCCGTCTTCCGACGCGGGTTCTTCCTTCACCTCCACCGCGTCGCTGGAATCCGCAGCCGCAAGCGCGGCCTTCGCTGTGGACAGGTCTTCATACACATCGATCCCGTAGCGCTCGAAAGTCGAGAGCAAATCATCAATTTCTTCCGAGGAATGAACCTCGGCCGGCAGGATGTCGTTCACCTCATCGTAGAGCAGGTAACCCCGCTCCTTGCCCATGGCGATGAGCTGCCTTACCTGATCGTATTTTTCCTCAAGAGCCAACGTCACGCTTCCTCCCCTTCGCGAGGGCCAAGCGACTTGCGCAGACTAATTCCCAAGCACAAAAGGCCGGGCCTATACACCCCGGCGCACCGCTTCATAAGTATTTGACGGAATAAGATTTAAAACGGCCCCTCGACCCAGCTTCGCTCCGAACCCCGCACACAATGCCGCTCGCGCCGACATCTATATGATGCGCCACATGCCCGATTCGTTTCCACCGAAACCCAACAAGCATACAACAGCGAGTCAAGCCAGCGTCAACGAAATGCCGTAAGTGACAATTTCTCCAGAGGCTTAGGCGGCTCCCTGACGCCTCGGCGAGCAGGCGGCGCAATTCCTCTTTCACGCCGAGCAGACGAATCAACTCGTCCTTCGGCGGCTGAGACTGGATTTTTCGCTCCAATTCGGCCAGTTCCCCGGCAATTTGACGGCTGCGCAGGAACTCTATGCAGCTCTCGGCGGCTTCCCAGGTCAGTTCCGGGGACGAGTCGAACAGGGTCTCGAACAAGACGCGCCGGTCTCGGTCCTCGAGCGAAGCCGCAAGGGCGGCAGGGTCGGGCGCGTCGCCCACGCGCGCGATGAGAAGCTCGAAGATCCTCTCGGTTTCCAGGCCGTGGTGGAGGCCGCCCGCCGCAAGCTCGTGAGCGAGCTTTTCGCGAAATCCCTGCGCTTCGATGAGCATCCGCATCAATTGGCGCTCCGCGGACTTGATCACCGGGGCGAGCAGCTCGGCCTTCGGCTTCACTTCGCTGCGACGATCGTTGGCGGCGCGTCGCAGCGCTTCGCGCAGCACCGGCTCGTCAACGCGCAGCTCCGACGCAATCCGCGTGGCCCACTCGGATCGCAGGAGACGGTTCGGAAGTCTCTGGACGTAGGGCATCAGAAAATTGATGGCCGCGAGTTTTCCTTCGGCCGTGGTGCGATCCATTTTGCGCGCGCGGCCGATCAAGTAGTCGAGATACGGCGGCGCCTGCGACAGCAATTTGCGATAGGCGTCGGCTCCCTGTTCTTTCAGGAACTTGTCCGGGTCGGCGCCGCCGGGCAGCGAAAGCACGCGAACTTCGAATTCCTTTTCGAGCAGCAAGCGTCAGCGAGCGTTCCGTCGCGGTTTGCCCCGCGGTATCGGGGTCGTAGTTCACCACGACGCGCCGCGTGAATCTCGAGAGCAGCTTGATCTGCGGCTCCGCAAGGCTCGTGCCGCAGCTCGCCACCACGTTCGCGAATCCCGCGCGCGCCACGGCAATCGCGTCCATGTAGCCTTCCACCAGAATGCCGAAATCGTTCTGCCGCAGCGATTCCTTCGCGCGATCGAGATGGTACAGCACGTTGCTCTTCGAATAGATCGGCGTCTCGGGCGAGTTCAGATACTTGGGCATGTCGTCGCCCATCGCGCGGCCGCCGAAGGCGATCACCTTGGCCGATTCATTCGCGATGGGGAACATGATGCGGCGGCGAAAGCGGTCGTAGAGCCGTCCGCTTTGGTCGCGCGAGAAAAGCCCCGAAGGCTCGAGCAGCTTTTCCGGGTATTTCGATTTCAGGTGGCGCAGCAACGCGTCGCCCGACGACGGCGCAAAGCCCAGCCCGAAGCTCAGAATCGCCTCGCGATTCAGGCCGCGATCTTCCAGGTAGGCCATGGCGACGCCGCCTTCGTGGCCTTCGTGAAGCTGGCGCGCGAAGAAAGCCGATGCTTCGCGATGCATCTCCACCAGCGCCGTGCGCTGCTGATTCTCGCGCCGCTCTTCGGGAGACCGCTCGCGCGGCCGCGGAATCGGAATGCCGCACTTCTCGGCCACCGTGCGGACCGCTTCCGGAAACTCGCATTGCTCCATCTCCATCACGAATTTGAAAACGTCGCCGCCTACGTCGCAGCCGAAGCAGTAGTACATCTGCTTCACCGGGTGCACGCTGAACGAAGGCGTCTTCTCCTGGTGAAACGGGCACAGTCCCGTGAAATTCTGCCCGGTCTTCTTCAGGCGCACGTATTCGCCGATGACGCGGACAATGTCCGCCTGCTGCTTCACGCGTTCCGCAAATGATCCCGCTTCAGCCATGATTTCGACTCGCGTGATCATCGCAAGCTGAACCGTTCCCGCTAGGATTTCAACTCGGCGATCGTGATTGCGCTGCCGCCGCGGTCCTCTGCTTCATGCATGAATGCTTTCGACCAGCGGATGCGCGGACAGGAATTCTGCTAGGCCGCGGCGAAGGGCGCCAGTGCCGTGGCCGTGGATGATGCGAACGTTCGGCTTGCCCGCAAGCGCCGCGTTGTCGATGAATTTGTCGACGCGCCCCGTTGCTTCTTCCACTGTGCAGCCGATGACGTTGATTTCTTCCGCCGCGGGCTCATCGCTCGGCTGCGCGTGAACTGTGACTCCTCGCGAAACTGGCGGCAACCGCGCCTGGCTTCGCGGAAACGGCCGCAGCTTCCTCGATGCCCACAATATCCGCGAGCGGCACCTTCATCCGCATCGGCCCAGCCTCAACTTCGGCGCTGCGGCCATCGTGACGGCGAAAAACCATCGGCTGCTTGAATCCTTTGACGATGACGCGCTGTCCCGCCGCAAGCACGTCCGGCGCAACCGGCTTACCCGGCGCCGCGAGTGTCGCGCCGAGGTCAGCCTGCGAAGCCGAAAGCGTTTCGACGACGGCCGCGTCCGCGTCCGCACGCGCTTCCGATTCGATTTTGCCCAGCCGCCGCGCGCCCTGCTTCTCGATCTGACGCGCGCAGCGAGCGATCCTTCACCTCCGCGATCAAGCGCGCCACTTCGCCTTCGAGGCGCTTCTGCGTCTCCAGAAAATTCCGCTCGAGCTCGGCGATGCGCTTTTTCTGGCGCTCGATCCATTCGGTTTGCAGCGAACGCCGCTCGGCGTCGAGCTGCGCGAGCTCGTCGCGCGCCTGGCCTTTCATGTCATTCACTTCGTCGCGGCTGCGATGAAGGTACGCGATCAGGTCCCGCGCCTCGCGCGATTCGGGCGAAAGGCTCGCCTGCGCGTGATTCACCACGCGCGCCGGCAGCCCGAGCCTTCGCGCGATTTCGATGCCGCTCGACGTGCCCGGCACGCCGACGAGCAGTCGGTACGTTGGCCGGAGATTCTCTTCGTCGAACTCCATCGCCGCGTTCACGATTCCCGGCGTCGTGGAGGCGTACGCTTTCAGCCGGTCGTGATGCGTGGTGGCCAAGAGTGAGCGCGCGGCGCGCGCGGAATTCCTCGAGCAGCGCCACGGCCAGGGCCGCGCCTTCTTCAGGCGCCGTTCCCGTGCCCATTTCGTCTACCAGAATCAACGATCGGTCGGTGGCGACTTCGAGCATCGATTTCAAGTTCAGCATGTGCGCCGAAAACGTGGAGAGGTCGGCGGCAATCGACTGCTCGTCGCCGATATCCGCCAGGACGCGATCGAAAATCGGCAATTCGGCGCCGGCCGCCGCAACGGGAATGCCGGATTGCGCCGAAAGAGCCGCGAGTCCCACCGTCTTCAGCGAAACCGTTTTGCCGCCGGTATTCGGCCCGCTCACCACCATCACGGTTTCCTCGCCGCCCAGCGCGAGCGTCAGCGGCACGGTTTTGCGGCCCTGCGGGCGCAACGTGGCTTCGAGCACCGGATTGCGCGCCGATTCCAGGCGCAGCGAATTTCCCGCCGAGAATTCCGGCATCACGCAGTCGTAGTCGCGCGCAAAGCGGCCCCGCGCGAAAACGGAATCGAGATGCGCAATGGACGCGGCGGCAGCTTCGAGCGGGCCGTGCTCGCCGCGAAGCCGTTCCGTCAGCTCTTCCAGGATGCGCGCGATCTCCGCCAGTTCGTCTTCGCCGAGCTGGACCAGCCGATTATTCAGATCGATGGCTTCGAGCGGCTCGACGAAAACGGTCTGCCCCGTTCCGCTGGCGCCGTGAACCACTCCCGGCACGGTGCGGCGTTCGGATGCGCGCACGGGAATCACGAAGCGGTCGTTGCGCAGCGTGACGTAATCTTCGCCGGCAGGTTCGCCGCGAGCGCGCATGATCGCTTCCAGCGAGCGCTGGATTTTTTCCCGCGACTGTGCGATTCCCGCGCGAATGCGCTTGAGTTGCGGGGAAGCATCATCGCTGATTTCGCCGTTCGGAAGAATCGCGCGGCGGATGGCGGCCGAAAGGTGACGCAGATCGGGAAGCGCGGCACTCCGCGCGGCCAGCAGAGGAAACTTCGCGGCGTCGCTCTTGAACGTCTGCCGAACTCCACCCACCGTGTCGATCAACGACGCGGCGTCGAGCAACTCGGCGCTCGTAAGCACCAGCGTCGGCATCCGAAGCCGCTCCAGCCACGGTTCCGGATCGGCGAGCGAGCCAAAACCGAACTCCGAACCAGCGCGCAGATACGCGGCCGCTTCGCGCACGAGCGCAAACTCATTGCGAAGCGCTTCCGCATCCTGCTGCGGCTCGAGTGCGTGAATCGCGCGGCGGCCCGGCGCGCACGTCGTGAAGCCGCCGACGATTTCCTTCAGCTTGTCGAATTCGAGAAGTTCTTGTGCGGAACGCGACACGATCGACCTCAAACGGATTGTAGCCCGTTTTGCCCGCAGGAAATCAGTTCAGCGAAGTTACTGGAGGACGAGGACCGAGCGGCGCGTCGTGCGGCTCTCATTTTCTCTTCTTGGAATGAGCGGGAGTGCCCAGCGTTTGGACCATGGCCACAGGCCGATCGCGTCCATTGCGGCGGTCGCGTCGCGGCCGTGCTCCGTGCCGTTGTTGCCAAAGATGGCAAAGACGAGATTCTCGCCGCGTTCCGTGGTGGCGTAGCCGGAGATCGCGCGAACGTGCTCGAGCGAGCCCGTTTTCGCTTGAATCACGGCAGACCCGGTCACCTGCTTCATCCGAGTTTCCAGCGTTCCATCGACGCCGGCAATCGGGAGCGTCGAGAGAAACTCAGCGCCCCAGGGTTGATGCGCCGCATATCGCAGCAGCGCGACCATCGCGCGCGGCGTCACCAGATCGTCGCGAGCGAGCCCGGAGCCGTCCGAGAGGATCACGTCGCCGTCGGCAACTCCCGCCGTCTTGAGAAAATCCTGCTCGATCTTGAGCCCCGCATCCGTCGAGCCGAAATCCCGCTTTTTCGCGCGCGACGGTTCGCAGCAGAAGTTCAGCGTGCAGATTCTGGCTGATCTTGTTCGTCAGGCGAATGCTTTCGATCAGCGGCAGCGACGCATGATCCGCCAGAACGAGCGCGTTCGGGCCCGCGGCGCTGGGCATCGGTGGCGGAGGAGGCGGAGACACGCCGTTGCTGTCGCTCGTCTCGGGAGGAGGCGCGTGCACAGCGCGGATCACGCCGGTCACATGGACGCCTCGCTGTTCGAAAAGTTGTTTCAGCGCAAGCGCCGTGGTTTCGGCGGGAGACGTCATCGCGAGTTCGAGATCGGCCGGCGCATGACCCACGCGGAATCGTGCCTCGCAGCATCAGGAAGTTCGGGCCCGGCTGCCGCACGACCGCAAAATACGGATTGCCGCCTGGAGCGGAAGTCGTGATCTGGCTGCGTGAAGGTATCGAGCGCCGCGCTCGGTTCCACCGTCAGAGTCGGCGGGATCACCTTCGCGGGCGCCCGGCTGCACCTGAATCGAAATCGAGTTGTCGTTGAACGTAATTGCGCCGATGGGAGCGCCGAACTCAAAAAACATGTCGCCGATGGTCCAGCCCGCCGGATACGGATCGTACGGCAAGTAGCTATCGTCGGCCACAATGTCGCCGTCGATTTCCTTCAGCCCCTTCGCGATCGCTGCATCCGCCATCTCGGCCAGGATTTTTTCGGCGGTCCATCGCGCTCGTTCTTCAATTCGTACGGAAACTTGCGATTCGAGATGTCGGGATCGCCCCGGCCGACGAAAACCAGGTCTCCGGCGAGCCGCCCGTCGTCGCCAAGAGAGCCGGACGTCTCGAGAGTCGTGTGGAACCGATATCCGCCGCCGAGAGTCGCCAGGGCAAGGGCGGTCGTGATCAACTTCGCGTTCGAGGCCGGCATGAAGAAATGGTCCGAGTTGAGGTCGTACAGCACTTCGCCGCGTGTCTCGATCCGCGACGAGAATGCCCCAGAAGACTTTCCGCGGCGTGCGCGTCAGCGAGGGCCGCATCCACCTCGTGCCCGGAAGCGAACGGCGTCAAGCCGCGATCGTGTCTTCACGCCGACGGCCGGAGAAACATGCTTTCGAGCGAAGACTTGCGTTCGCCCCGCCGCGAAACAGAGGAGCCGCTGCGCATGCCAGTGAGAGAACCGCTAGCAGCCAAACCTTCTGCCAAAGTTTGTGAATGTCAGCTCGCATTCGAGACGCCGCACCGTCCAGTCTGGAATCAAGCTATAAAGCGCTCGATTATAAGCCATGGCTCCCGGGGCGCGGCCGCTTCCGCAGAAAAGTTGCTCCTTCGGTACCAAATTCAATATGATGATCACCCAAGCTCAGGAGGGACAGCATGAAGAAAACGCTCTTTTCGTTGTTGGTGGCTGCGCTGATTTGCCTTCCAGCCCTCTTTAACTCGTCGTCCGTCCGCGCTGACGACAAGACCAAAGACGAAGGCCGTCTGGAAAACTCCGGCGTGGTCATCAAGGAAATTCTGGATATTCCGGACGACATTCCCCAAAGCCTTCTCGATAAGGCGGACTGCGTTATCGTTTTGCCGTCCGTTATCAAAGGAGCCATCGTAATCGGCGGCAGCTACGGCCGCGGCGCAATGACTTGCCGCAGCGGCGACAATTTCCAGGGTCCGTGGGGCGCTCCTACAATGATGGCGCTCGAGGGCGCGAGCATCGGCTTCCAGCTCGGAGGCCAGGCCACCGACTTTGTTCTCCTGGTGATGAATCAGCGAGGGGCCAGCTCGATTTTGACCAGCAAGGTGAAACTGGGAGCGGATGCCGCCGCGGCCGCCGGACCGGTGGGCCGCGACGCCGCGGCGGACACCGACGTCACGATGCGCGCGGAAGTCTTGACCTACTCGCGCTCGCGCGGGCTGTTCGCGGGCATTTCGCTCGAAGGCTCCACCTTGAGGCCGGATAACGACGCAAACGAGCGAATCTACGGCAAGAAAATCGACGCCAAGGAAATCGCTCTCCACGGCGCCGTTCCGATTCCGCCCTCAGCCACGGTCCTGATCTCCGCCCTGAATAAGCACAGCCCCAAGAACCTTTCCAAGTAACGCTCGCATCGAGCCGCGCCGGGGAGCAGCCACTCTTCGGCGCGGTAAGAATCCCCGAAAGAGCGCGGCTCCCGCCTAGTTGACTTTCACCCGACTATGACTTAGAGTCGACTTTGAGGGAAGGTCACAATTGAAATCGAACCCGTCCAAAACGATTCGCGCCCATCGCTCCCGTGGCGCCAAGCCCCGCGTCGACCGCCGCGAACGCCACCGCGTGGAAATGCGTGAACGCATCTTCCGCGCCGCTCTGCAGCTCTTCGCCCAGCGCGGCTATCTCGAAACCACGGTGGAAGACATCACCGAAGCGGCCGATGTTGGTAAGGGAACCTTCTTCAACTATTTTCCGACCAAGGAACATGTGCTTGAAAGGTACGGCGAGGAAAGAGTGGAAGCCGTGGCTCGCGCTTTGGAGAAGGCCCGAACCGAAAATGAATCGGTGCTTGCAGTTCTGAAGGAGCTTGCCACGGACCTTGCCGGACAATCGTCGGAAAGTCCCGAACTGCTTCGCTCGGTATTTGCGGCAAATGTGGCCTGCGAGCCTGTTCGCGTCCAACTCCAGAATCGCATTCATCGCGCGCGGCACCTTCTTTCCGAAATTATCGTTCTCGGTCAGGAACGGGGCGAGATTCGGCGCGATCTAGCGGCGCCGGAGCTGGCTCGGATGGTTCGCTTGATATTCATGGGCGTCACGATGGCATGGGCCGTCAATCCGGAATTGACGCTGCGCAAGACCGCAGAGCAAGTTTGGGAGCTTCTTTGTCCTAGTTTCGCATTGCATGAGAGGCAGGGCCAAAAGAACCGTAAACCGTGAGTCTTTCGGGGCTCCCGTTTCATCCATAAATGTACGTTGAGGAGGCTGCCAGTGATACGCCGTGGCTTTATTCCGCCTATGAAAACGCTGCTCAGCGCTGCGCTGCTGCTCACCGTAGCCGTCGCCACCCGCGCCCAACTGCCCGGCGGCGCAACGAGTTCCGCGTCAGGCTCTCAATCGAGCACCAGCAGCACTGTGCAAACCACTCCAGCGGCGCCTCAATCCCAGAGTGACTTTTCCGGTTCCGTGCCAACAGCGCCAGTCCCGGGCGTGCTTCCGCTCTCGTTGCAGGACGCGATCGATCGCGGATTGAAGCAGAATCTCGGAGCCCTGCTTTCGAGCGCTGACATTACCTCGGCGCGCGGGCAGCGCTGGAAGCAGTTGAGCGATCTGCTTCCCCATGTGAACGTGACACCCTACATCGATGTTTCGCAGGTCAACCTGAAAGAGTTCGGGTTCAACTTCAGTGCTCCCGGATTCAATATCCCCAGCGTCGTCGGTCCGTTTTCCTACTTCGACGCGCGCGCGAATCTCACCCAGGAGCTGTTCGACTGGAAATCCATCCAGAATACGCACGCTGCCACGGAGCGCCTGAAATCGAGCGAACACACGTACAAGGACGCACGCGACTTGGTCGTTCTCGCGGTCGGCTACAACTACCTCCTCGCGATTGCAGACGCAGCGCGCATCGAGACCGCCGAAGCGCAGGTGAACACGGCGCAAGCCCTCTATAAGCAAGCCAGCGATCAAGTGCAGGCGGGTACGTCACCTGCAATCGATGCGCTGCGCAACCAGGTAGAACTTCAGACGCGCCAGCAGCAATTGATTCAAGCCAGGAACGACTTCGCGATTCAGAAGCTCACACTCGCCCGCGTGATTGGGCTCGCGGCAGGCCAGGAATTCGAATTGACCGACAAATCTCCGTACCAGCCTTTCGAGGGAATCACGATTGAAGAAGCCGAGAAGCGCGCCTACGATTCCCGTTCCGATTTCCAGGCGGCCCAAGCGGATCTCCGCGCAGCTGAATACGCTCGCAAGGCTGCCACCGCGGGATATTATCCGTCGCTCAACTTCAACGCCGACTACGGCGTGGCGGGGCAGCATCCCGATTCCTCCCACGGCGTGATGGACGTTCGCGCCACGCTCACTGTTCCCATCTTCCTGGGCGGCAGCGTCCACGCCGACGTCCTTCAGGCTCAGGCTCAGCTCGACCAGAGCCGCGAGCGGTTCGAGAATCTGCGCAGCCAGATTGACGCCGACGTGCGCATCGCGCTTCTCAACCTTCAGTCTTCAGCGCAGCAAGTCGAAGTCGCAAAAAGCAATATTGACCTGGCCGGACAGACGCTCACCCAATCCCGCGATCGCTTCGCGGCGGGCGTCACCGACACCGTCGAAGTTGTCCAGGCCGAAGAGCAGGTGGCAAGCGCGAACGAGCAGTACATTTCGAGCCTCTACAATTTCAACTATGCCAAAATTTCTCTCGCCCGCGCGGTGGGCATCGCCGAAGAGGGCGTGAAACAATACTTTAAAGGACACTGAGCCATGGCTCCCACAACGGATACGCAAGTCGCCCCCAATCCTCCTGCCGAGCAGCCCTCTGTAACGGAGACGCATTCGGCTTCGCCGCCTCCGCCGCGTGCGGGCTCCAGGAATCTTCTGCGTTCGAATCCTCGCGCGCGCGTGCTCCTGATCGGAGCCATTATCGTCCTGTTGATCGGCGGCATTTTCGCGTGGAGGTATTTTGCGAGCTATGAATCCACCGACGACGCCGAAGTGGACGGCCATCTCATGCCGCTGAGCGCGCGAATTTCCGGCTACATTTCGAAAGTGAACGTCGACGACAACCAGGCCGTGAAGGCGGGAACCGTTCTCGCCGAAATCGACCCGAAGGACTATCAGGTTGCGGTCGCCAAGGCGCAAGCCGATCTGGACGACGCGATTGCGAACGCGCAGTCGCTGAACATTACGGTGCCGATCACCAATGTCAACACGACGAGCCAGTTGTCGTCATCGCAGGCGGACATCATAAACGCCAACGCCGGCATTTCCGCGGCGCAGCAGCAGTACGACGCGGCGGAGGCGCAGCTCACCGAAGCTGAAGCCAACGACGTCAAAGCGCAGAACGACCTTGTGAGATACAAGCAGCTCGTCGACAAGCAGGAAGTCTCGCAGCAGACCTACGACCAGGCGGTCGCGGCTGCGAAGTCCAGCGCGAGTTCGGTGGCCGCGGCGCGCGCGTCGGCGGCAGCCGCGCTGCAGCAGGTGAGCCAAGCGAAGGCGCGGCTCGCCCAATCGGACGCGAATTTGCGAGCCTCGGAAACCGGACCCCAGCAAGTGGCTTCCTCGCGCGCGCGCGCGCGTTCCGCTGAAGCTCAGGTTATGCAAAAGCAGGCGGCCCTCGAACAGGCGCAATTGAATCTCGGCTACACGAAAATCTTCGCTCCCGTCGACGGCGTTGTCTCGAAGAACGCGGAAGTCGGCATGAACGTGCAGCCAGGCCAGCAGCTCTTCTCGATCGTGCCCCTCAACGATGTCTGGGTCACCGCGAATTTCAAGGAGACGCAGCTCAAATACATGCGCCCGGGGCAAAAGGCGGAAATTAAAGTCGACGCCAACGGGCGCACCTACAAGGGACACGTCGACAGCATTGCCGGCACGAGCGGCGCGAAGACGAGTTTGCTTCCGCCGGAAAATGCCACGGGCAATTACGTGAAAGTGGTGCAACGCGTCCCGGTGAAAATTGTCCTCGAACAGGGAGAAGACAACGACCAGTACTTGCGGCTCGGGATGTCCGTCGAACCCAAAGTCTTCGTGAAATAGCGCTGAAATAGCATGGATTCTGTGAATTCCAATTCGCAGCCGCTACTCGTGCGCCCGAATGGTCTCGCGGCGCCAACTGCCGCGGCGTTTACGCCGCCGGCCATCAATCCGTGGATTATCGCGCTCACGGTGACCCTCGCGACGTTCATGGAAGTGCTCGACACCAGCGTCGCCAACGTCGCCTTGCCGCACATTGCGGGCAGCCTGTCGGCAAGCACCGACGAGAGCACGTGGGTGCTGACCTCCTACCTCGTATCGAACGCGATCGTGCTCCCGATGAGCGGTTGGTTCTCAAATCTGATCGGGCGCAAGCGTTTTTACATGTCGTGCGTCGCCATTTTCACCATCAGCTCGTGCCTCTGCGGACTCGCGCCGAGTCTTCCGATGCTGATCCTTTTCCGCGTGCTGCAGGGCGCGGGTGGCGGCGGGCTGCAGCCCAGCGAGCAAGCGATTCTGGCCGACACCTTTCCGCCACGGCAGCGCGGCATGGCATTCGCGGTGTACGGCATGGCGGTGGTGCTCGCGCCTGCTATTGGTCCCACGCTCGGCGGCTGGATCACCGACAGTTTTAGTTGGCGCTGGATTTTCTTCATCAATATTCCGGTGGGCGTCATTTCGTTGCTGCTCACCAACCGGCTCATCACCGACCCGCCATACATGCGCCGCGAAAATCGCAAGACTTTCCGCGTCGACTACATCGGCCTGGGCCTCCTCGCGCTCGGACTCGGCGCGTTGCAAGTTGTTCTCGATAAGGGCGAGCGCGACGATTGGTTCGGCTCGCACTTCATTCTGATCACGACGATCGTTTCCATCTCAGCTTTGATCGCGGTGGTCGTTTGGGAATGGAGGCACAAACATCCGATCATCGACTTGCATCTTTTCAAAGACCGCTCGTTTGCGATCGGCAATCTGCTGATGTTCATGGTGGGTTTCGCGCTGATGTCGAGCACCGTGCTGATCCCGCTGTTTTTGCAAACGATGATGGGCTACACGGCGCGGGAAGCAGGCCTCGCCCTAATGCCCGGAGGGTTCGCGATTATTCTGATCATGCCGCTCGTGGGATTTCTGCTGGGGAGGTACGACGCCCGCAGGCTCTTGCTTGTGGGGTTTACGCTGCTCGCGGTCGCGCTTTTCTACATGACCCATTTCAATCTGTCGATTGATTTTCGCCACGCCGCAGGAGCGCGACTCGTCCAGGCCCTGGGGCTTGCTTTCCTCTTCGTGCCCATTAATACCGCCGCTTATGCGTTCCTGCCGAAAGATAAAAACAATGCAGCTTCGGGCCTGATCAATCTCTCGCGCAACGTCGGCGGAAGCGTGGGAATTTCCGTCGTCACCACCATGCTTTCGCGCCGCACGCAATTCCATCTGGCCAACCTCTCCGACCACGTCCATCCCGGCAACGGGCAAATGCAGGCCATGCTCAGCGCCGCAACTCACACGTTGGTGGCGCGCGGTTCCAGCGCTTACGAAGCGTCGCGCCAGGCCTACGCGTTGCTCTCGAACATGCTCGCGCAGCAAGCCACCATGCTCGCCTACGTCGACGACTTCTGGCTCCTGGGCGTTGCCGTGGTGGCCATGATTCCGTTCATTTTCCTCATGAAAAAAGTGAAACCCGGCGGCCCGATCGCAGTACACTGACCCTGTTAGGTTCAGGGTCTGTGAGTGCATACCCTGAAACCCCAGGGACGCCGTGGAACAGATTCGGACCATCACCATCGAGCGGGAGTATGGCAGCGGCGGCGCTATGATCGCCGAGCGTCTCGCCAAGCAGCTGGGCTGGAAGATCTGGGATGGCGAGCTCACCGCGGAAATCGCGCGCGTCGCCAAAGTCACCCACGAAGCCGCCTGCCGTTGCGATGAGCGCGTCGATCCCTTGCTTTCCCGTCTGTTTCGCGTGTACGCCCGCGGCAGCTACGAACGCACGCTCCCAGGAACAGAAACGCTGCATTTCAACGCGGACACGATGGTCAAGCTTCTGCAGAAAGTGATTGAGGAGGCCGCCTCCAAGGGCAAGTGCGTGATCGTGGGACGCGGCGCGCCGTACATCCTGCGCAACCGGCCCGACGCGTTTCACGTTTTCATTTATGCATCGGTCGAAGAAAAGATCCGCAGGCTCAAATCCATCGGCCAGTCGGAAAAGGAAGCTCGTCAGCTTGTCCAGGAAGTCGACGGGGAGCGCGCGTCTTTCATCCGCCACTATTTCGGCAAGGAGTGGCCCTGCCGCTCGCTCTACAATCTGATGATCAACTCCAAATTCGGCGACGAGTACGTCGTCGAAACCATCCTCCAAAATATCGCCGCCCTCGAAAAGGCCCGCATCCCCCAAGAAGCCACTAAAGCCTCCTGAGCATCCGGCCTAGTTGGTGTTAGGCGCAGCACTAACTAGGTCTGGTTTCGATTCGCGCAGCCTGTCGAGCTGTCGAGTGAACGATTCCAGCATACTTCGCACCAGCCTTTGTGGGGGATTTGAGTCAAGATCGACGTTGGCCTTGATCGTGGAACTGATTTCATAGGCCGCTCCTCCGAAACCTGCTTTCTTTTGTGGGTCCTCCAGTGCCGCCAAATACTGGGCGCCAGTCCAATTCTGCTCCAGTCCTGCTTGGAGCAAAGAAATCGCCCGTTGAAATTCCTGTACCCGCATCCTTCGATTCGCGATGATGAGCTTTATCAGGTCGGGACGCCCGAAGGTGCTGCCGTCAACCCAAACTGCTGCACCAACTTCCACTTTGTCGGGAAAGGGACCGCCAACACGGTGAGGTAGCGCCATCGAAATGCTCCTCCCTTGCTCGATTGGAGACTGTCTCCCGATCAAGGCATCCCAGTCCATTCCCGTGCGATCGTGATTGTCGGATGAAGAAGTGATCTCAAGGTAGCAGGCTGTTAGAGCCTTCTCGTCAAGATTCGTGAAAGTGAAATGTGGTCCTCGTTCATCGTCGAGCTGAAGTTCAATCCGGACCCCAGGATCGGTCCTCTCACTACCCGGCGCGATTCCGGCCTGCTGCACGGGCCCATAATCTGGTGCCCACATAAACAAGAGGCTTGCCGCAATCGGTAGGAAAGCGCTGCTGCCGAGGAATTTCATTTGGGCACCTCCGAACTTCGGAACGAACACCCGATATTACCCCTAATGCCCCGGCCTTGCTGCGAAGGCCGGTATTCCCGTACCCTGATTGTTTTCGCGCGAAGGTTCGTGCTGGAATCGAGGACACCGCATGGTGTGTGCAATCTGCGAGAAGCGGCCGGCGAAGCGGTTTTGCCCTGCGAAGGGCGAAAAGATTTGCGCGATTTGCTGCGGTAGGGAGCGCGAGGTGACCATCGATTGCCCGCCCGATTGCGCTTACCTGGTCACCGCGCACCGTTACGAAGCGGAGCACCGCAAACCGATCCCGCCCGACGAATTTCCCTACCGCGATATCGAATTCCCGGTGGAATTTGTTTACGACCGTTGGCCCGTCGTCGCCGGACTCGCCGGCACAATCAACGCCTTCCAGATTCAGAACAAGGAGCTCAACGACGCGACAACGCGCCTCGCGCTCGAGGCCCTGGCGGAAACGTATCGCACCCTCGGCACGGGAATCTACTACGAGCGGCCGCCCGACGCTCCGGTCGCCCGCGCCTTGTACGGCCAAATCGCAGGCTTCCTTCAGGAAGTTCGCAAGCAGCAGGCCGATCGCGCCGGATTTCCTTCCCTCAAGGATTCCGACGTCTTCCTCCTGCTCATCTTCCTGCTGCGCGTCTCGAAGCAGGAAACGAACGGCCGCCCGCTTTCGCGCGCCTTCCTCAGTTTCCTCCGCGAGCGGTTCCCTCAGCCCGCCGCGGAAAAAGAGTCTTCGCGCATCATCGTGCCGTAGGGGGTGCCTCAAAGGGTTCCGCAGGCGCGGGTCGGGCCGCGGCCTTCGTATGTTTCGCAATCGCGGGGTGCTCGCTCGTAACGCTCCGTCCCACAGGGAGTGGCGGAAGGCCCGCTGCAAATGCCGCTAGGCACAGCAGCGAAAAAGCCAGAGTCAGCGCCGAGACGGTTTTCAGCTTCAGCCCGCGCACCGGCTTTGCTGCAGGACGCGGCGCAACCGGTGCCAAATCAACCCTTGCACTCCGGTTCCCCGCACGCCTTCTTCTCGTTCTGGTTTGCGGCATCGCTATTCTCCTTGGTCCAAGGCCAGAGCCAACTGCGGCGAGTGCCACGACTGCGACGCTCCCGGCAGTGGACGCGAGCCCAGCCCGTATTTCTGGCGTAGGCCTTCCACCAGCGCCTTGATTCGCTTGCGATACTCTTCCGGCGCGTCGCCGTACCCCTGATAAAAATCGCGGTAGCGCCGCGCGAGCTTCGGAAACTTCGCCTCCAGAAACTCCATAAACGGCTTCCACGACGATGGCATCAGAAACAGCACATTGGCCGCCAGCCACTGCGCGCCCGAATCGCGGGCCGCGCGCACCAGCGCCTCCAGATCTTCCTCGCGGTCGGTCAGGCCGGGCAGCACAGGCATCGCGTTCACTCCGACGCCGATACCCGCATCCCGCAGCTTGCGGATCGCCTCCAGCCGCAGGTCGGGCCGGGGCGCGCGCGGTTCCAGCATCCGCGCAAGGCGCGTGCGCACCGTCGTCACCGTCATGTGAATGGTAATCGACGACCGCTCCGATATCCGCTGCAGCAAGTCGATGTCGCGCACCACCAGATTCGATTTCGTCGTGATCGAGAGGCTCAAGCCCTCGCGCTGCGCCATTTTTTCCAGAATCGCGCGCGTGGTTCCGAATTCCTTCTCCGCCGGCTGGTACGGATCGGTCGCGGTGCCGATCGCGATGTGTTCGCCCCAGATCTTCTCCGTCGAAAGGTCGCGCTCGGCCAGCGCGCCCGCATCCTTCTTGACGTAAATCTTCGATTCAAACTCCGAGCCGTCGATCTCCATGTACTCGTGCGTGTACCGCGCGTAGCAGTAGTGGCAGCCAAACTCGCAGCCGCGATACGGATTCACCGTCCACCGGAACGGCACCCGCTCCGAATTGCACTGGTTCAGGATCGATTTGACTGGAAGTAGGAAATACTCCGTCCCGCGCTTGGCATCGGCGCAGGGGGAGGAAGCGGCGAGGCGCGCAATGCCGACCAGTTCCGTAGCGGGCTTCGTTCTCCGGTCGGGTGCCGGAGGGGGCGCGGAAGCACCGTTCGGGGACTCACAATTGCCGTGGCGAGCGGCTGTGGGGAAAAGGGTGAGACTGGTCTGCTTCGCAGCAGTTCGGCGGCGACGAATCGTCGCCGGAGCCGCTCGAAGTATGGGAGAAGTGGCCATAGCCATTGACATCGCTTGCCTCGCCGCACCTGCGCATAGTATTCGCTTTTGTTTCGCCATGTCAAGCAAAAACTGTTCGCTATTCGTTCGCCTGTACGGGAGGCCAAGGTGTGGCCGCGGAAATCGTACCCGCAATCCCCCGTCCCGCTCGATTCCAGCCGATATACTGGGTGGATACTCGATAAGCTTCTAGAAGGGCACAATTGTGGCCGAAGTCGGCATCCTGATCATCGACGACGACGTCGCCAGCCAGCGGGCGTTGAAGCACGTCCTTGATTCCGAGGGCTGGCGCGTCCGCATCTTGCCGGTGGCATCGCTGGCGCTGCGGGAGCTGGCCAGTGGCGAGTGGAAGCTCGTGATCGTCAATGTAGCCTTGACCGACCTGCGAGGCCCCGTCTTCGCGATTCTGCGGGAGCTCGCACTGGCCGAACCGAAGGTTCCAGCCGAGACGTCGCCAGAGAGCCAAGCGACACCAGCGGAAGAGTCAAACGGCAACACCCAAGGTAACGGTACTTCGCGCAAAAGCCTTCGCGCACTGTTTCTGGTCCCGACGCTTGTCGCCAAAGACGTGCAGCCCATCCTCGAGCGCGAAGGGCTTCCCTATCTGCTTAAGCCTTACCATCTGCACGATTTCCTCGAAAAGGTGAGCGAGCTTTTACTCGAAGCAGGCGCGATCGAAGATCCCATTCGCAGCATGAGCGACTTCCTCGGCGCCAAAAAGCGCGGCCGCGTCCAGCGGGCGGCGCGAAACTCTCGCCGCGGCGCGATGTTTGCCTCCCGCGAGGACTACCAGATGACCGAGGAAGAACTGGTCGAATGGGAGCGCCAGGAAGAGGAAGACCGCAAGAAGCGGGAGAAGGAACAGAAAAACCGCGAGCACCTCGGCTGACGTCACAGCCAATCCTCCGAAATTCACGTCCTCCCAGAAAACCCGTCCCATACCCTGCAAGAAACTCCGCCCCGTTCGTTCTCACGATTGAAAGGCGCGGCCAGGCGGAATAGCCGCCCGCGACGGTCGAGGAGGGAGAAATGGACGTCAAGCAACGGCAATTCCTTTGGCTTTTGGTTTGGAGTATCGCGTTTCCGCTGGTAGGCGCGCTCTTGATGAATGGCGGTCCAGGCGCAGCCGCTTCGGCGAACCCGCCGGCTCGAGACAAGATGCAAACTGACGCGGGCTGGCGATTGGCTCAGCCGGTCACGTACGAGAACCTCACCGTTTTCCCGGTCGTGTCCACCGAAGAAGCCGACACCAGCGGCTTCGCGACCCTCGATGACGCCCTCGCTTCCGGCGCTGCCATTGTCACGGAGCAGGGAAGTTACATGAGGCGTTCGCGCGACGGCATCATCCAACCCGCGGTGAGCGGCGCGCAAGTGAACCAACTCGTTCTCGTGAATCGCGGCAAGAGACCTTTGCTGCTGCTTGCCGGCGAAGTTGTTTCCGGCGGCAAGCAGGACCGCATCATCGGCAAGGATCGCATCGTTCCGATTGGCGCCGAGCCTTTGCCGCTCGACGTCTTCTGCGTCGAGCATGGCCGCTGGACGGGCGGCGACGACAAATTCGGCGCGGCTCAATTGATGGTGCACCCCAGCGTCCGCGAAAAGGCAGCCTTCGATCAGGACCAAAGCCAGGTGTGGGCCGCCGTTCGCAGCGGCTCGACGGCGTCGATGGCGGAAACGGTCGAAGTAGCTCCGTCCGCCGTCGGCACGTCCTCGAATTTCCGCCGGATCAGTTTCCGCCACGATTGCTTCGAGCGCGCCCACCGAATCGTATCGCAAGATTTACAAATCTTCGCCCGTCGGAGCTTCGGTCGAAACTTACGCCGAAGAAATCGACCGCCGCTTCCGTCGCGCCACCACCGGCCTGAAGGGCGAGCGCGTGGTCGGCGTCGTCGTAGCTTACGGAAACGAAGTCGCGTGGAGCGATGTGTTCGCGTCGTCGAATCTCTTCGAGAACTACTGGCCAAAGTTGTTGCGCAGCTACGTGGTCGAGGCGCTCGCTCGCCCCGCGAGAATGGAAAAGGCTTCGCTCGACGATGCGCGCGACTTCCTGCGTCCGGCACGAGGCCACATCCACGAGGAGTCTGAGCCCGGCGTGTATCGCTGGCGCGAGCAATCCGAAGGCCGCGAAGCCGCCATCGAACTCGAAGCTCTCGAGCCAAAGCCCATGACGCTGCACTGGCTCAAAGTCCTTCGCACGAATTAATGACGGCCGTCGAACGACCGCAGCGGCGCGGCACGCCAAAATCGGCGGTATGTCGCGCCCTGCCGCGCAAACTAGTCTTGCGCCTTCCATCGCCGGACTTCGCTGCGATCCGGCGTTTCCGCCAGGAGTTCCGCAGTCGTCTTCCCGAGGACGGGATGCCTCGCGCCCGGCGCGATTTCCGCAAAGGGCACGAGGACGAATCGGCGCTCGCTCAACCGCGGGTGTGGAACATCAATGTTAGGCTCGTTGCTCACTCGGTCCCCGTAGAACAGAACATCGATATCGATCACGCGCGGGCCTTTCGGCACGCGCCGCTCGCGTCCGAGCGAGCGCTCGATTGCGAGCAGCTCTTTCATCAATTCCCCCGGCTCCAACTCAGTTTCGCCCTCGACCACCGAATTCAAAAACCAATCCTGCTCCCGAAATTCAACGGGCTCCGTCTCGTACAGCGATGATTCGCGCGTCACGCGGATCCCGCGCTCACCAAGCGCCGCAATCGCCCACGCGATATTCGCCGCGCGATCCCCCATGTTCGACCCCAGCGATAGGTAAACCCGCTCCATGATTTGGCCATTTGAACACGAAACGGCACTCGCTGCTCGGGCCAGACCTTCGCCGCCCGCACCTCCGCTTCGCGGAATCGGGTAGAATGCTTGTTGGTGTTTTCGGGTTTTTCGTGGGCGCCCGTGCGGTGCGGAAGGAATGCGATTGCGTGCAGTCGAACCAATTCGATGGACGCCCGACGGCATCGTGATGCTCGACCAGCGCCGCCTGCCGGGTGAAGTGGTCTACCACAACTACACCGACTACCGCGACGTCGCCAAGGCCATCAAAGACATGGTGATTCGCGGTGCGCCGGCCATTGGAGTGGCGGCTTCGATGGGCATCGCCATCGGCGTTGAAAAATCTCGCGCCAAGACGCTCGACGATCTGCGCGCTGAATTCACACATATTTGCAATACGCTTGAGCGCACTCGTCCAACGGCCATGGACCTCTTCTGGGCCATTGATCGCTTCAAGCGGCGCTTCGACGAACTCGCCTCTGGCGCCGCAATCAGTGGTGGTGGACTCCCCGGAATCGCCACCATCAAAGCCGGTCTGGTGAAAGAAGCGCAGAAAGTCCATCAGGAGCGCCGCCAGGCCGACGAGCGCCTCGGCCGCTTCGGCGCGGAGCTTCTGCCCAAGTCCGGCCGCGTGATGACGCAGTGCAACGCAGGCGCGCTGGCCACGGGCGGCATCGGCACGGCGCTCGGCGTGATTCGCATGGCTGTGGACGCCGGCCACAAGGTGGAAGTGCTCGTACCTGAGACGCGCCCCTATCTTCAGGGCGCGCGCCTCACCGCCTGGGAACTCCACCAGGACGGCATTCCGCTCACGCTAATCACCGACAACATGGTCGGACATTTCTTGAAGACGGGCGGCGTCGGCGCAGTGGTTGTCGGCGCAGATCGCATCGCGAGCAACGGCGACACTGCGAATAAGATCGGCACGTACGGAATGGCGGTGCTCGCTCGTGAGAATAACGTCCCGTTTTACGTTGCCGCCCCTGTCTCCACTCTCGATCTTTCGATTCCCTCAGGCGATCAAATTCCCATTGAGGAGCGTTCCGCCGACGAAGTCACTCATCTTGCCGGCATCCGCATCGCGCCCGAGGTGCCCGCCGCGCACCCCGCTTTCGACGTCACCCCCGCCCGCTTCATCGCCGCCATCATCACCGAACGCGGCGTCGCCCGCGCGCCATTCGAAGAGACGTTGCCGAAGCTAGCGAAGAGTGAGGGCGAGGGCTGAGGGCGAGGCCCTCATTCGTAACGAAGAGCTTCAACCGGATTCATTTTGGACGCTTTCCACGCAGGATAAACGCCAAAGAAAATTCCGATCATCCCCGCGATGCTGAGTCCCGCCATCACCCAGAACAACGAAATCGACGTCGGCAACCCCGAAAATATCAGCCGCACCGACAGCCCCAGCGCCGACCCGAAAACCACTCCAATCACGCCGCCGATTCCCGCCAGCGTCACCGCCTCCAGCAGAAACTGCGTCAAGATATTCACGCGTCGCGCTCCCAGCGCCTTGCGAACGCCAATCTCCCGCGTTCGTTCCGTCACGCTGACGAGCATGATATTCATCACGCCGATTCCGCCCACAAGCAGCGCCACCGACCCCACCGCGAACATGACCACGAAAATTCCACCCGAGATTTGCCTCCACAAATCGATAAATGCGTCCGGCGTGAAGATCGCGAAATCGTCGGGCTTGTCGGACGCCAGCCGCCGCATTCGCCGCAGGTATTCGCGCACTTCGTCCACGACGATGGGCACGTATTGCGCATCGCTCGCCTTCACGAACAGCACGTAATCCTTGAATTCAGGATGCAGCTTCAGCATGGTCGCAAGCGGAAGCACCGCGATGTTATCTTCCGGATTTTTCCCGTTGCCAAAGGCCTGTTTCTGTTTCTCCATAACGCCTACCACTGTGAACACGCGCCCTTCCAGAAGCACTTCCTGCCCGATAGGATCCTCGCCCGCAGGGAACAGCGTTTCGGCTGTATCGTGACCGAGCACGACCACCGGCGAGCGGTGCTCCTGATCGATCTGATTGAAGAAGCGGCCGCGCTCGAGTCCGAAATCCTGAATCTTCGCTATGTCGGGGGTATTGCCCTGCAGGATTACGTTTTTCATCCGCTTGTCGCCGCGCCGCACGTCGCTGGTGCCCGCTCCCAACTCCGGGTGGAAGATTCGTGCGGACGGCGCCGCCGCCACCACGTGCGGCAATTGCGCCAGACCGTCTGCCCACTCCGCTTTCATTTCTTTGCGCTGCAGGATTTCGGCGGGCAAACGTCCCATCGTGGTCCATGAAAATTTGTAACAGATGATGATGTTCGAGCCCATCGCCTCGACGGAGCCGATCACATTCGAGTCGAGCCCGTTCACCACCGCGCTGATGGCGATCACCGTGCTTACCCCGATCACGATTCCCAGAATCGTCAGGCACGAGCGCAGCGGATTCCGCCGCAGCGCGTCGAGTGCCAACCCGATCGCCTCTCTTAGTTCACCGAATGCGCGATGCTCGTACACGATGCCTCTCTCTATCCGGCGGCTACTCCGACCGCAATGCCTCCACGGGATCCATCCGCGCTGCCTTCGAAGCCGGGTACACGCCGAAGAACAACCCCACGCTCGTCGCCACGAGCAAACCCATTACCACCGACCAAAGCTGGACGGAGCTGGGCAGGGAAGTGGTAAGCGTGACGAACTTCGCCAGCAGGATTCCCAGGAACACGCCCCACACGCCGCCGATTGCCGCGATCGTCGCCGACTCGATCAGAAACTGCAACTGAATATCGGAACGCCGCGCTCCCAGCGATTTTCGCAGACCGATTTCGCGCGTCCGCTCCGTCACGCTCACCAGCATGATGTTCATGATCACGATTCCGCCCACGATCAGCGAAATCGACGCGATTACGATCGTCACGCCGAAGAACGCGCCGCTGATGCTGCTCCACAACGACAAGAACGACCCGTTCGTTTCGATCGCGAAATCGTCCGCATCGCGATACGCAACGTGCCTCTTCCCTCGCAGAATCAGCCGCACCTCATCCATGGTTTCATCGATTCCGCTTGCGCCCTTCAAAGATTTCGCCCAGATGCGGATCGAATCGTCGCTGCTGTAAGCCTTCTGAAACGTCGTGATCGGAAGCAGCAGCCACGCGTCGCGAGACATTCCCATCACGCTGCCGAGTTTCTTCCCCACCCCGATTACCTCGCAGTCGATCGTGTCCACGCGCAGTTCTTTGCCAATCGGATCTGTTCCGGCCAGAAGTTTGTCGGCAACGTCGTGTCCGATCGCGCATACCGGCGTCGCGTGCGAGACGTCGGCCTCGCTCACGTGCCGCCCTTCCACCAGGTCGAGGTCGTATAGCCGGGGCATCTCCGCCGTCCAGCCGAGAACGTGGACGTTCGAGATGTAGTCGGTGCCGTACTTCACCTGCACGCCCTGCTTGTCGGTTGATCCGCCCACCGCCGCGCAGCTTCGGCAGTTGTCGCGCACCCACTCGTAGTCGTCCAGACGAAGCTTCCGCCGCTTTTGCGTTTCCTGATACTCGTCGATATTCGTCACGATGATGGGCCCGCGGCTCACAAGAAAGACGTCCGCACCCAGATTGAACACTTTCTCGGCCACGTACCGGTTCAGCCCGTTGACGATGCTCACCACCGCGATCACCGACATCACCCCAATCACCACACCCAGCAGCGTCAGAACGCTCCGCAGTTTGTGCGCCCACAGGCTCGCCGTTGCGATGCGCACCGCTTCGCCGAAATTCATTGTGGTCTTGCCAGCCATGGGAGTGATTGTGCCCACATCCTAACATACGCCTTCGAACAGCCCGGAATTACATTCCGCCCCCGAAAGCCGTTCTCAGAGCGATTACAGAGGGCTTTCTCGTGCCTCAAGGGACCTGATCTCTCGTTCTGAGTTTGTTGCCGTCGTGAGTGGTTGAGCGGGCCTGGCGTCCAGCCGAGAAACGGCTCCTTTCGCCCAATTTTGCCTTAATCCCCATGGAGACTTACGCTTACGAACGTGAATGTTACGTTTCTACACATCGTTTGCAGCGTCACCCGTTCAAACGTCCTGTATGTTACTCATAATAAATAGCTTCACAGTGGTGTCCCACTTGCACACTCAATAGCGGAAATACTGAGGAGCATGTATGGCTAGGCGTGAATGTCCATTTTGTGGCAAAAGTGTCTCCGACCGGCTGACGCAGTGCGTTTTCTGCCGTGAGACACTTCCGGAGTTAAGGCAATCCGCCGCGCAACAGTCTCGCGCTCGCGGCAGCGACGGCGGCGGCGCCCAGGTTCGACGCGGCTTGCTCGCCATGCTTCTGGCTGCGGTCCTTGGCTACTTCGGGGGCGGTTACAGCGCTCTGACGCTTCCTTTCCCCCTGGATCCAATACTTACGATTTACCTGTCGCCGCTGTTGTTCCTGAGCGGCCTCGGCCTCTGCGTTCATGGTTACTTCCTCGAGCACAGGTCCATGCACCAGAAGTCGATGCACAGCTCGAACAGCTCAATTTGACGGTGCCACACCGCCGCAGATCTGACCTTTGATTTTGGTGG
>CAWBGW010000043.1:0-25744 GCA_963788345.1 uncultured Acidobacteriota bacterium
TACTTCCGGAGGGCCGCTCTTCGCGACCGATTCCAACCAATCGACCCACACCCACAACGGGCAAAACAACAGCTCGCGTATCAGCACCGTGAACCCGATGACCGGGGTGGTCACCCCGTTCATCACCAATCTGCCGACCGGTGACCACCCGACCGAGCAGCTGGCGTTCAGAGGGGACGGGTGGATCTACTGGTCGCAGGGGTCGACGACCAACAGCGGCGTCGTCGGTCTCGACAATGGCAGCGGCCAGAACCAGTCCGATATCCCGTGCCAGGACATCACGCTGAGCCAGAACGTGTTCATCTCGAGCCTCGGACCTCCGGTGGTAGCGACGAGCGGCTATTCCCCGTTCGGCATGCAACAACCCGGGAGCAACCATAACGGCCTTCTTCAACTCGTTCACGGGTCAGGTTCGACAGGGGGTCTGCGACGGCGCTATCTTGCGAGCGCAACTGAATAATCCGAACAACATCGAGCCCTTCTCGTGGGGGTACCGGAACGGCTTACGCGATTCGCTTCCCGCCCGACGATCATCCGTTGGCCGGCGGGATCCTCGTCGGCGATGGACGGCGCCGACGAGCGGGGTGCGCGACCCTCCAACAACGCCCCGGAGGAATTGCATCTCGGTGACGCCAGAACCCCGATGGCTCTCCGGACTATCACGGCTGGCCTGATCGCTACGGCGGCCTGCCGACGAGCCAAGCGGTGTACAATCCGATCGGCGGGCCTAGCGATGATGTGTGTCCCGCATCCGTTCAATCAGCCGAGCGTGCCGCCAGCGAGCCTCGCGAACATTCTGGAGGACGATGTTCCGATCGCCGATGTGCTGGCGGGCCCGCCGCAACAGATCACGGGCCCTCTGGCGATTGAGGGAGCGGACTCGTCGTTCACCGGCATCGACTTCGTGCCCGATGCTTTTGTTACTGGGCCAGTTCAGCCGGGTGCGGCGCTGTACAGCCTCGAAGGGGATTTCGGATTCTCGCCGATAACGGCAACTGCCCCGAAGTCGGCCATGAGGTCAAGCTGATCAACTTCAACCAGGTGCCGGGCTCGCCGCTCGCCTTGAAGTTCCAGAACTTTGCCCGTAACAGCACCGGCGACCAGGCGTTTGTCTTACCAACATGAACGGGTTCAACCGCCCGACCAATGTCAGGTTCGGCCCGGACGGCTGCGCCTATGTCGCTGGTTATGGCGCGGTCCGAGACCTCGGCTCCGACTCGCATTTTGTCGGCGCCGCCAATGGTCCCTTGTCCAGATCCCCGGCACCGGGGTGATCTGGAAGATCTGCCCGATGTAGTCGGCGCGTCCAGTCGCTCGGGGGCGGCCACGGCCGCCCCTTTTTTGCCAGACCCTTGCTAATCAGCCTTTAGTGGTAAGCGCCGCCGGCCTCAGCGGCCCCATCATCAGCGGCGGGTCCTTGAGATAGGCCTCGGCCAGCCGCCGCCCGGTCTCGCGCATCAGCTGCCGGCGGGGCCTCCGCCGGAGGCACTCGAACGACCGTATCGTTACAATAAGTCGGAGTGACCGCGCCGGTGGTGTGGCAAAGACCAGGCGGCTCATCTCCTGTTCTGACGGCCCGTATACTGCGTCTGATCTGGTTGCGGACCATGGTGACCTCACGATCCGTTGCACCGAGGTGCTCTAAGCCATGGATCGCGATCGGCCGCTGCGAGACCTGGGCTTCGTAGTCGCCGGGGTGCTGCTGGCCGGCCTCGAATTCCGCGGCGATCTGGCCGGGGAGCATGATCTCGCGATTGGCCCACCACGCCGGGGTCCTACCTTCGGCCTTCGCGGCTGACACGGGCACGGCGAGGTTCGGTGCTGTTTCCGCCGAGTTGGTACAGCCGGCGGCGACTGCCGCCACCGCGACCGCACCAAGCATCAGTATGTTGCGGACTGCTTTTGTAGGCACGAGCACGTGGTTTCCAACTCTCCCCAAGGGCCCCACCGGTTCAACTATCTTATCGCGGGTAGCCCCGCTTAAGCCTGCTAAGAATGATTCCCTAGTAGGTACAACGACGGACGACGGATTTCGTCACACCCGTTCCCGAGAAATGCTGAGCTGAAATCCATTGGACGCTTGAAGGTGGTCAAAGTTTCGAGAATTGCAGGAATTAGCCCGCGGCCGCTTGGTCTAAAAACCATAGGACGCGGCCTGCGGGGCGGATTCTGCCAGCCGGATATTGACTCGGTTTCGAATCGGGTTCGTTGCGAAGAGCGGAGATGATTTCGCGTTTGTCCTTGCCTGCCACCAGAAAAAAGGTGTTTCGTCCCCGATTGAGGACGACCGGCGTCAGCGTTAGGCGCTGTGGAGGCTTCGCGGGCGCTTCCACGGCCATCACCCACCGCTGCTTTTCTTCGAGCGCCGGAGCACCCGGGAAAAGCGAGGCGATGTGGCCTTCTGGCCCGAGGCCCAAAAGCTGAAGGTCGAATTCGGGAGGTGCGGCACCGAAGAACTTGCGGAGCTCCTGCTCATACGCTTCGGCGGATTTCTCCGGCGGACCGGGCAGCGTAGACATGGGATGCACGTTCGCCGGGGGTATCGGCACGCGCGAGATCAGAGTCTCGTGCGTCATCCGGAAATTGCTGAGCGGATCGTCCTGTGCGACGTACCGCTCGTCGCCCCAGAAAAGATGAACGCGGTCCCACGGTGTTTGGTCGCGATAGGGAGTCGCGGCCCAGAGCTCGTACATTTTCGCCGGAGTATGCCCTCCGGACAGCGCGATCGCGAAGCGGCCTCGCTGCGCGACGGCATCGCGAATGATTGCGAGCGTTTCGTCCATCGCGGCGCGGCTCAGAGAGTCGAGGTCGGGAAAAATTTTGGCGTTCATGCGCATAGGTTCATTTTGGGAAGCAGTTCAGCGATGAACGTAGAGCGGATTTCCGTCGGGGTCGCGTAGGCCGGCGGAAGTCGCGGGAAAGTGGGCTTCGCGAAGAGCGGCCCACAAATCGAAAGGCCTCCGCATCGGTGTCGCTAGCGGCCGGACTCTATCCGAACGCGAGGGCATACCCACGCGCGTGCCTGAGCCTCTGCGCGCAACCAGCAACCCCTCGGCAACGAGCCCCTCGTAGGCGTTCAGCACCGTGTTCCGCGAAATTCTGAGTCTGCGGGCCATATCTCGCGTGGACGGGAGGCGTGCCCCTGCCGGCAGCTCTCGATCGAGTATCGCCTGCCGCAGTTCATTGTAGATCTGCCGGTACATCGGACAAGCCGACTCTGGATCGATCCTCAAGTCCGGTATGGAGCGGTTCCTTGGGCGCTTCAAGGTGGTACCCTTTGCTGCGAAAGTGGCTCTTTACCTACTATCACTCTTAGACGAACAATTGCAACCATCAGCAGGCCTCGCAGGCAAGACAAGGAGGAAACGATGTTCTCAGGCGGAAATGTAACCGTTTACGTTTCGAACATGGACAAGGCTGTCCGCTTCTATTCCGAGACGCTTGGGCTGAAACTCGCTTATCGTTTTGGCGACCACTGGGCTTCGATCGAAGCCGGTACGGGACTCACCATCGGGCTTCACCCGGCCTCTCCACAAAGTCCTGCCGGCAGAAAAGGGTCTATGGCGATCGGCCTGCAGCTGAAGGGTTCGATCAAGGACGCCGTTAGCGCGTTGAAAGCCAAGGGCATTCGCTTCCAGGGCGACGTCATCAACGAGGGCAAGGCTGGCTCTTTCATCGGATTCGAAGATCCGGATGGCAACCAGCTCTATCTCGCTGAGGTCAATTGGAGTCACATCGAAAAGGGCGAGGGTGAGTATCAGCCTGCGAAAACCTGAACCTCGCGGGCTAGAAGCCGCCGAGGCACCCTTTTACGGTGCTCCAAGAACTCGGTTCGAGCGAACACTACAAGTGTAAGAGGCTCGCCCCACCGCTGGTGGGCTCGATAGGGGGCGAAGACTTCACGAAACGCTGCCAATTCCCCATTGTTTATTTGGACTCAGAGTTCTTCGCATAGTACTAGAACCATATACCCCGCATAGTAATCTCCTCGTTGACGGCCAGGTCGGCGAAGGAGGGCTTCGTGGCAAAACATACCGCTCGTATCGCGCGCATTTCGATATTACTCGCTATCTTCGGTTTGACCTCACGCACGCCCGTTGCTGCACAAGCACCAGCGGAACCGCTGCGGGCAAGCACGCTACTGGCCCTGGTAGCGGGCAACGCGCTTCCCGAGAACATCGTCAATCAGATCAAGACGAATGGATTGGCGTTCCGGCCGGACGGTGCCTACAGGTCCCTATTGAAGTCTGCCGGTGCGGATACAAGCGTCCTTACCGCGCTCGATACCGCCCTGGTTTCATCTCAAGATTCGCCAAGCGCTGACTCGGGTAAAGACCTTCTGCAGCACATCGCCAATGCCGGCGCTTTTTTGAAGGACAAGCGATACGACGAAGCCGCGCGCGAATTGACCTCGGCGCTCACCGGCAGCTTTAATGCGCCGGAATGCGGATTCGTGATGGGCGAAGTGCTGCGCTGGCAGGAGCAATGGGAAGAAGCACAGGCGATCTACAACGAGGTGCTACAACAGAACGCGAATTTTCCCGAAGTGCATACTAAGTTGAGCTTCATCTTCTACAAACTTCAGGATCCGCAAGGCTCCCTGCGGGAAGCGAAGGCGGCACTGGCGCAAACTCCGCAAAACGCGGAGGCTCACAAGAACGCGGGACTCGCCTTCGAAGCGATGCATAAAACGGAGGCCGCCGAAACCGAATTCAACGAAGCCCTGCGTATCAAACCGATTTATGAATTAGTTCAGTACGATCTCGGCGTTTTGTTCATGGACGAAGGCGCATGGGACAAAGCCATTGCTCAGTACAAAAAAGCCATCGCTCTGAATCCGAACGACGCAGCCGCCGTCTACAATCTGGGCTATGTATTTGACCAGAAAAACGACATCGAATCCGCCATTCCGGAGTATCGAGAAGCGAAGCGGCTCGATCCGAAAAAGTATGAGGCTCGTCAAAATCTCGGACACGATCTCATCGCTCTAAGACGCTACGGCGAGGCCATTCAGGAATTTCGTGAGATGGAAGCAATATTCCCCGGTTCGTCCATCTGCCACGACTGCCTCGGCGGCGCCCTTTTTGCAACGTGGGACTTGGCGGGCGCAGAAAAGGAATGGCTCATGGCGGAGCAGCTTGACCCGTCGGATCCCATTCCACACGCCGGCATCGGGTCAATTCGCGAGCAGCAGAAAAGATACGACGAGGCCCTCAAGGAGTATCGAGAGGCCGAGCAACTGAACCCTCAGGACAGCGATTCATGGGAGGGCGCGGGAAGAGTGTTACTCGCGCAGAAGGATTATGCGCAGGCAGCCCAGGAGTTGAAGCAAGGCGAGACTATTCGGCCGGATGACGCGGACCTTCATGATCTCTGCGCGCGGGCACTCGAGGGCATGGGCAAGCACGATGGTGCAATCGATGAATTCAAGGCGGCGCTCGAGCTTGACCCCAAGCAAGTTCAAGTAATGCTTAGGCTCGCGGCAACCTACGAGAAAAAGGGTGACTGGGCATCCTCACTCGATGAGTATCACAAGGCTTCGCTTACCGACGCAAGCATCGACCTTCACCAAAAGATAGTTCGGTTGGATGACCCTGACCCGCAAAAGGAGTACGAAGCAGCCCAAAAACGATGGGATGAGCATATTGCAGCGTTAAAGACCGCAGGCAAGTCGTCCGAAGCGGCAGCGCTGGAAGCGCAGCTTCACCAGACGCAGGCCGCACCGGGGTTGTCGCAGCAACTCGATGCCCTCATGCATGAGGGCGACAAGGCAGACCAATCTCGACGATTTGATCTGGCGCGCCAGGATTTCCAGAAGGCGGTGGAAATAGCGGACAAGATCCAACCCCGCGACGCGCGGCTAGTGACAGCGCTCGACCGCCTGGGCGCGAACCTCATAGGACAGGACAACGACGCGGCGCAAGCGACGTTCGAGCGCGAATTGAAAGTCGCATCCGAGATTTTTGGGCCACAGTCTTCCGCAGCAGCGGCCGCGCTGCAATCGCTCGGCAGGGTCACGGCGTTCAAGGGCGACTATGAAGGCGCGGAGAGATATCTGTTTCAAGCGGTCGACATAAACAAGAAGATCTTCGGCGAAAACAGCGATCGCGTAGCTGAGAGCTTGCTGGTTGCTTCGGGGTTGTATCTTTCACGGAAAGAGTATGCGAAGGCGGAGCCGTACATGCAGCGAGCCGTTCACATCGACGAATCGCTTTATGGACCCGACAGCATCCAGATGGCGCCTCCCCTCGGCGGTTTGTGCTATCTCTATGAGCAATGGGGCAAGCCCGAGCAGTCTGACGCCTGCGAGAGGCGGCTTCTTGTGGTACTCGAGAAGCAATATGGCGAGAATAGCCCCGTCATTGTCCAGGTGCTCGAGAGCGACGCCAAGGCTCTTCGCGGGATGGGACGCACCGGCGATGCGGACGAAGTGGACAAGCGGGTCGCGTCTATTCGCGCCACAACGATGAAGCCGAACTAAGATGACGACCATGCGCACGGCGTTTGGCAAAACCGGCAGTTTTGTGCCTCCGGAGCCGAGTTCTGGTCCCCCAGCTTACGATGAAAGATACATTCCTCGTTGGGCGAAGGTTGCTGTGGTTTTGGCGGCGATTGCGATCGCTGTTATCGCCATCATTATGATGGCGAGGTGGCCGCCCCTTTGATCCGAACCGAAAGGCCCCCTGCAGGATTAGAACCTGGCGGGCTGCGCTCACACCCGAGGTGTCCAGACTCTTCATATCCCGGGGCGGCTCGATACTACGCAGCAGATGTGGCGGAGAAGGCGCCGGACTCGATTTCGCGCAGGATCGCGCGCAGCGTCGCGGCGAGCTCTTCCCTGCCGACGTGGCTCTTGCGGAATTGCACGCGCACGTGGAAGGAATCGTCCGGAGCTTTGTAATCGAAGACGAACGGCTGCGGCCGCGGCGTGACGCTGGTTTCTTCCTGGCGCGCGCGGCGCGCTTCATCGCGCGTCAGGCCGCCCTGCGCGATGCGCTGCACCATCTCGTGCATCTTCTTTTCGCTGGGCTGCCGCGCCACTTGCAGCAGCAGCGACTTCGAAACAATTCCCTTCTCGACGCAGGCCTTGCGAACGTCGTCCGGAATCACGCGCAGCGACATCGTCTCGGTGACCGACGAACGCGCGCGGCCGATTTTCTTCGCGATGTCGTCGTGCGTGTAGTCGAAATGATCGGCGAGCCGCTGCAAGCCGTCGGCTTCTTCGAACGCTGTCAGGTCCTTGCGCTGCAAGTTTTCGATCAGCGCCAGCTCGAGCGTTTCCGCGTCGTCCGCGATTTTCTCGATGCACGGCAGCTCGTGCAGGCCGGCGGCTTTCGATGCATGGTAGCGGCGCTCGCCGGAAATGATGTAGTAGGTGTCTTCGCGCGGGATGTAGCGCACCAGCAGCGGTTCGAGCACGCCCTTTTCGCGAATGGAATCCGCCAGCTCGCGCACGTCGCCGATATTCTTGCGCGGCTGGTCCGGGTTCGGCCGAATCTTGTCGATCGGGATCATGCGGCCGATCGACGCGCCGCTGAAACTTGTCAGCGTCTCGACATAATGCGCGTCATGCCGCATCTTGAGAGTGACGGGCAACCCGATCCTCTTGGACACGTTGTATTACCTCCTGAGCAAGTTTCTTGTATTCTTCGGCGCCGGAAGATTTCGGCGCGTAGGTGAAAACCGTTTCCTTGTAGGCCGGGCTTTCTTCCAGGCGGACGTTCTTGCTGATGCGCGTCTTGAAAAGCGCGTCGCCAAACGTGGCGCGAATCTGCTCGTGCGTGTCGCGCGAAATGTTGGTGCGCTTGTCGAACAGCGTGATCACCACGCCCAGCACTTTCAAATCCGGGTTGGGACGCGAGCGAATCCGGCCGTATGTTTCGAGCAAATCGTCGGTGCCCTCGATGGCGAAGTAGGCGGCCTGAATCGGCACCAGCAGATGCGTCGACGCCACCAGCGCGTTCACCGTGAGAATGCCCAGCGCGGGCGGCGTATCGAGCACGATGAACTCGAAATCCTTCAGGATCGGCGAGAGCGCGTCCTTCAGCTTGAAGGGCGCGTCGAATTGCCCCGCGAGCTGCTGCTCGAGCCGCGCCAGCGCCAGCCGGGCGGGCGCGACGAATAGGTACGGGTCTTTCGTCGGCTGGATGATCTTCGCCATTTCCACGGGATGTTCGGCGAAGACGTCGAACATCGTGGTCTGAATCGCCTTGGCGTCAAAAAACGCGATGGTGCAGTTGGATTGCGGATCGAGGTCGATCAGGAGCGTTTTTTTCTTCTTCAGCGCGAGAGCGGCAGCAAGATTGATGGATGTCGTGGTCTTCCCGACTCCGCCTTTTTGGTTGGCAATTGCCAGGACGCAGGTCAATCGACGGCCCTCGCTCCCTTCAATGGCAACCGCAGGCCCATATGTGGCCCCGTGCGGCTCCCGTCATACTACAAGTAGGCCCACTCTACCCATTTCGGCAGTGCCTCTGCAAGCAAAAAGTGACGGTAACTCTAGCGCCCCCGAGTTTACCCGTTCCATAGCGTGACGGCCCAAATGGCCAAACCAAAGCCAACCAGCCCGAGGAGAAAATATAATCCTCGCGTCGATCCACCCTCGGGACAGACCTCTTCGTGCCGGACCATGAGATACCAACTGCCATGGAGAATCAGCGCCCAGGGACTACTCCCTGGCGGATCATCGGCCTTATGCACCTCGCGAATCATCTTAATAAAGAAATAATAGGAGAGCCCGTAGGATGCAGCAGTCGCTACTACGATGACCGCAAATAGCAGCGCCTTGGGATCAAAGGACATGTGACACATCTCGGTGCTTGAATCCTGGAGATATTCGCTGGCATTTCCTTCATTGTCAACTCGCCGCCTTTCGCGATGTTTTTCGACGGCCAACACCCGTAAAATCACCAGCCGATCGAGATCAGGGCTATGAAGACCCGCGTGGCAATAAGAGCAGACGTCGACTCCATCGTCCGCGTCATCAACGCGGCGTTTCGCGTCGAGCGGTTTTTCATCGATCGCGACCGGACCGATGCCGATAAAATTCGCGCACTGCTGAAGACGGGTGTCTTCTTGGTGGCGGAAGATGCGCGTCGGATGATCGCCTGTGTCTATTTGGAACTGCGCGGTGACCGCGCATATTTCGGCTTGTTGGCGGTCGATCCGTCATGCCAGAAGAGAGGCGTTGGCAAGGATATGGTGGCCGTCGTCGAGGACTATGCTCGCGCGGCCGGTTGCCGCTTTATGGACATGCGCATCGTGGATCTGCGGGCGGAACTGCCGCCGTTCTATCGGCGACTTGGGTATGTCGAAACGGGGACAGAGCCGTTCAAAGCGGATAGCGAACCGAAGATTCCCGCGCACTTCATTAATATGTCGAAGCCGCTCGGATAGTGGAAACATAGAAACCCAGCGCAGAGACCCGCCAACCAGAGGCGGGCGGGCAGGCGCTGAGAACGCCGAGAAAACCAGCGCCCTCAGAACCACGTTTTCGCGCGATATTCGCGGTAGGCGTCGCCGAACTTCGCTTCCAGTACCTGGGCTTCCTTTCTGGCGCGCACCACTTGCAGCGGAACGATTGCGAGGAAAACCAGCAGGAGGATCGGCCGTCCGAGCCAAAGGATCATGCCGAACATGAAAAGCGCTCCGAACACGTACACGGGATTGCGAATCTTCGAATATATGCCGTGCGTGACGAGCTCAGTGGCCTTCGCCTGAACTGAAAACGATTTCCCGAGCTGAAGCCGCGCCACCGTCCAAAGGATGAAGGCAATTGCTGCAACGCCCAGCCCAATCTCGCGCACTGGCGTCCAGGGACCGAAGGCGTCGTTTTGCGTCCACACCAAATATCCAACGACGAGGCCCACGCCCACAACGGTGATGATCGTCTTCGCTTGCGTGCTCAAGATTCCCTTCTCCGAAGCTCGCGCGGGAGGGTTGAAACCCGCCCCTCCGAGTTCACCGACTGCGGGCCGTTCATGTCGTGGCTAAAGCCACGACCCACAAAGATTCTCGAGCCCAACCTTCGGAAATTCCCTTACGCGACGCGAATGGTCGGCTCGTGCTCAACGGGAAAGTTCATCGAGTTTGCGATGTAGCATTTCGCGTGAGCTGCGGCGTGCAATTCGCGCGCCTTCGCGACGTCCGAACCCGGCGCCAGCGTCACCTCGGGGCGAAGAGTCACCTTCAGAAAGCGGCCGCCTCCGTCCGCTGATTCTTCCATTTCGCCTTCCGCGTGATCCACGTACGCCACCACGACGACTCCCCCAACCGCGCACAAATGCAGATACCAAAGTTTGTGACACGCGGAGAGAGAAGCGACCAACAATTCCTCGGGATTCCACCGCGACGCGTCTCCGCGAAAGGCCGGATCGGAGCTGCCCGGAATTGGCGGCTTCTGCTTGCCCGCCGAAATTTCGTGCCGGCGTTCATAGCCGCGGTAAGTGGACGTGCCGGTTCCCGTGTTGCCCGTCCATTCCACCGTGACGGCGTAGTGATGGAGTTTCGCCATCCCGTTCCCTCCCGAGGAGCCTGCGCTTTTGGAATCTTCGTTATACCACGGCTGCGAAAACAGCATCGCCCGATGGAGCGACGAACCTCGGAGTGTTACACTGTGCCGCTCCCGAAGGGGTTCGGCTCAACACGAAATGGTTACGACGCCGCCACATCTCGCCTGTCAGCATCGACGCCCGCACCCGTTCCCGAAGATCGCAGCCGCGTCGCGCCCGTCTGGCACACTGTGGTGTTCATCGTCGTGACGCTCGCGCTCACCGGCTATCAGGCGCACCAGCAGCCAAAGATTCAGACGCTGCAACTGCGAAGCCGCATTCCTCTCTATTGCCTGATGATCGGGTTCGAACTGATCATGCTTCTCTACGTTTGGCTGGGCGTTCGCAGCGCGGGCAAGAAGGTGAGCGACATCATCGGCGGAAGATGGAAACACTTTGGCGATTTCTGCGATCGACGTCGCCATTGCCATGGGCTTCTGGGTTGTCGTTGTGGCGTGCTGCTGGGAATGCGTCTCTTGTCGGCGCAAACAACGCAGGGCGTGGACGCCCTCAAGGCGCTGCTTCCGCGAACGTACGCCGAAATGGTGATGTGGGTCTGCTTGTCGACCACCGCCGGATTCTGCGAGGAGTTCATCTTCCGCGGCTACTTGCAACGGCAGTTCCTGGCCCTCACAGGGAGACCGGAGGCCGCCGTCGTATTCCAGGCGCTGATCTTCGGCGCCGCGCACTTATATCAAGGCTGGAGAGGCGCTGTGACAATCACCGTGTACGGCGCTCTGTTTGGCGCGCTCGCAGCGTGGCGCAAGAGCCTCCGCCCCGGCATGATGCAACACGCCGCGCAAGACACTTTCTCCGGCCTCGTCGGCCAGCTATGCCATGCGCCACCGCCTCTTCTGACATTCGGTCGTCGAGTTAGCCCGTACCGCCTACAACCAGGCCGCACAGGTTCGCCTCTAACTCGTCAGTTCGGCCAATCCCACAACCAGGAGGCTTGCGATGAAGCGAATACTGCTTTCCATGGCTTTCGTCTGCACGATGGCAACATCTGCCGCGGCCCAACAGACGCCCGAAATTAAGTTCGTTGCGGACACTCTGGTGGTGCAAGCTGACGGCACGTATGAAGCGGACCCCGATCTTGCCACACTTACTTTCAATATATCTTCCCAGGACAAGGAACTGAAGCGGGCCTACGATTCCGCGACGCAGTCCATGCAGCGGATCGTGGCGCTAGCGGACAAGACGGGCCTTAAGAAAGGTGACGTCTCAACGGGCGCGTTGACTCTCGTGCCTTCCTACGAACGCGACCGGAGAAGCAAGCCCAAGGCTTACACCGTTCAGGGCGAGATCACCCTGAAGGTGCACGACTTCTCGCAGATCGGTGCGCTGCTTGACGGCGCCGTCGAGGACGGGATCGTTGATTTTCGTTCGCTCACGTACTCGCTTCAGGACGAGGAAGCCGCCAAGGAACGGGCGGTTAGCCAGGCGATGCAACGCGCCGTCGGGCGAGCCACCGCCGCTCTCACTGAAAGCGGGCAGAAGCTAGGCCCGGTGCGCTATGCAAATCTGGATGTCAGGCAGCTTGTTGGCATAGTTCCGGCGGTGTTAGGTAGAGTGGCGGAAACAGTCGATGTACCAGTGGACTCATGGGCCATCGCCAAGCGCATCGCCGCCACCAGTTATGCCACCGATGCAGCCGGAGAAAATCACCGTCAGCGCGACGGTGCAGTGCGCGTTCGCGATCAAGTGAACCCGTACGAATTCCTCTATGCGTGCGGTAAAGTACGCGCTCCGCTACGGCCAGCACCTGCACACGAGTGCGGTCGCTGACGCGGAAACCTAAGCTGGACCCGACACGTCACCGCAGCTTAACGTTGTGCTCGAGTCGCTCAGTTGGTTATAAGAAGCGTACCGGAGAACCGAATGAACCGCAAAGTGATCGTCGAGGATTTTCATTGGCCTGACTGCTGGCGCTGAGCCTGAGTGTCGGCGCGCTAGCGCAAGATCGGCCGCGCATCGCCCGCTGGACTCCCGAAGCCGCCCGCCAGTGGTATGCAGCACAACCGTGGCTCGTCGGAAGCGATTACATCCCTTCCTACGCGATCAACGAACTCGAAATGTGGCAGCCGGACACGTTCAATCCTCAGCGCATCGACCAGGAGCTTGGCTGGGCGCAATCGATCGGGCTCAACACCATGCGTGTTTTTCTGCACGATCTCTTGTGGCAGCAAGACCCCGAAGGCTTCAAGAAGCGCGTGAACGTGTTCCTTGAGATTGCGGACAAGCACCACATCAAACCGCTCTTCGTGCTTTTCGATTCGGTCTGGGATCCCAATCCTCGCCTCGGCAAGCAGCACGATCCGCGTCCCGGCGTGCACAATTCCGGCTGGCTGCAGAGCCCCGGAGCGGCGGCGCTGCAGGATCCCGCGCAATATCCGCGGTTGGAAGCCTACGTGAAAGGCATCGTCGGAGCCTTTGGTCAGGACAAGCGCGTTCTCGGCTGGGATTTGTGGAACGAGCCCGATAACACGAATGATGGAAGTTACGGAAACCTGGAACCAAAGAACAAGGTGGACCTGGTGCGTCGCTCTCTTGCCCAAGGTTTATGAATGGGCGCGAGAGGCACATCCCTCGCAGCCGCTAACCAGCGGCGTCTGGAACGGGGAGTGGTCCGCGGCGGCAAAACTCAGCCCGATGGAAAAAATTCAGCTCGGGGAATCCGACGTTGTCTCGTTCCACAGCTACGAGAAGCCCGAAAACTTCGAGGCGACGGTTCTCTCCTTGCAGCATTTCGATCGCCCCATCATCTGCACGGAATATATGGCTCGCCCCAGAGGCAGCACGTTTCCAGGGAATTTTGCCCATCGCGAAGAAGTACAAAGTGGCTGCGATTAACTGGGGCCTTGTGGCGGGAAAAACGCAAACATATCTACCGTGGGATTCTTGGGAACATCCGTACGTCGATCACCAGCCGCCCGTCTGGTTCCACGAAATCTTCCGCACAGACGGACAGCCCTACCGGCAAGATGAAGTTGACTTCATCCGCCAGATCACGGGCCACTAGAACGCGCCGCGACAATAAGAACGAGCTCCGCAAAAGTGGCTGGAAATCGCAGGCCTCCCGCGCTGTATCGTTCTGGGACATCACTGACTGCTCACATCGCGAGAGTACTCCTGAAGAAAATAGGTCTTTACACCATAACGAACAAGCGAGACGGGTGTAAAATAACGCCGGTTTCGAAGCCAGAATAGAAAATTCTGGCTAACAAGAAACCGATTCAACATTCAGCAAACTACGGCCCGGGCCCCGGTATCCACGCTTTGGCAACGCGTTTCCGTCGGTGAGTTCACACTTGAGGGGAGATAAATTCATGTTGAAACGTTTCTTGGTGGTCGCAACGCTAGCTCTGCTCGCAACTCTAACCGCTGTCGCCTCGGACCGCGACGACGACGTAAATCGCACGCACAAGGCCGCGCAGGTGTTCCAGGAGATCATGAACACCCCCGATCACGGCATTCCTCACGATCTACTGAAAAAGGCAAAATGCATCGCCATTGTCCCGGGCGAAGTGAAATTCGCCTTTATTTTCGGCGCCAACTACGGCAGGGGAGTTGTAACCTGCCGCACCGAGCACGGCTGGAGCGCTCCCATGTTTTTGGCTGTCGACGGAGGGAGCGTGGGCTACCAGATCGGAGGTTCGTCCACCGACTTGGTGATGCTCTTTATGAACGATCACGCCTTGCACAGCCTGCTTGGCGACAAATTCAAACTGGGAGGCGACGCCTCTGTGGCAGCCGGACCTGTGGGCCGCAGCGCGGACGCTGGTACCGACGCTAGACTGACTGCGGAGATCCTGTCTTATTCGCGTGCCAAAGGCGTTTTCGCCGGCGTGGCTCTCGACGGCGCCGTGGTGCAAGCCGACAAGAGCGGAGACAAAGCGATGTATGGCGACACTGTGGACCGCCATGAAATCCTAAGCGGCAAAGTGGCTGTTCCTGCATCGGCGCGACGCCTGCTGCATGAACTTGACGAATATTCAGCGTAGCCGAAGTTAAACCGCAACTCCAACCAACCGCTCTTCACATCTTGTAGCGGCCGAGATCCTCGTCGTTGAGGTTCTCGAGCCACTTGCGGAGTTCCTCGTTCGAGCTCTTCTCGGAGACGACGCTGGCCATCTTTGAGTTCTTCAGCACTTCGTCTTCGACGAAAATCGGGCAATCGAGCCGCAGCGCCAGCGCCAGCGCGTCGCTGGGCCGCGAATCCATCGACATCATCTGGCCGTCGCGCTCCATCCAGATCAGCGCGTAGAACGTGTCGTCCTTCAGGTCCGACACAACCACCTTCTGCACGTGGACGTTCAGGCCGGTAAGCATGTTTTTCAGCAGGTCGTGCGTCATCGGACGCGGCGTTTGCACTTTCTCGATTTCGAGCGCGATGGCATTCGCCTCGTAGATTCCCACCCAGATCGGCAGAATCCCGGCGCCCGCCGTTTCCTTCAGGACTACCACCGGCATGTTGGTCACCGGATCCATCATCAAGCCTCGAATCTTGACCTCGAGTTCCATGGTGACCTCCGGTGCTGCGTGTCCCTACTGCAGTTCGACGTGCTCGCCCACAAGGCTGTTCGGGCCCTCCGCGCGTGACGCGAACCTGCAAGTATTCTCCCAGAATGTTTTCACGGCTTGAAGTGAAATTTAATATTCGATTGCTTGTGGTTCTACCGCTCCATTGTCCCCGCGCCGCGTGGCGCCCGTCGACGAAGCACCTCGAACGTGTCGCCGACCAGTTTTTCGTTGCTCGCGATCTGAATTTGGCGCTGCCGCTCCTGCAAAATCGCAAGGCGGCGGCTCTTTTCTTCTTCCGGAATGACGTCGGGCATGGCTGAGCGAAGGCGTGTTCGGGCCGCGGCGAGTACTTGAACGCGAACACGCTGTCGAACTGGGCGGCATCGAGCAGCGTCAGACGTCTCTTCGAAGTCCGTCGGCTGTCTCGCCCGGGAAACCGATGATTACGTCGGACGTCACGCTGATGGGCCGCCGCGCGCTCCGGATCCAGGAAAGCTTTTCGAGATACTCCTCGCGGGTGTATGTGCGGCGCATCGCCTTCAGAATTCGCGTCGAGCCCGACTGCACCGGCAGATGAATGTGGTCGCACAGCGCAGGGATTTCGTCGATGGCTTCGATGATCTCGCGACGAAAATCGTTTGGATGCGAAGTGGTGAATCGCACGCGGCGAATGCCATCAATTTCCGCCACAGCGCGCAGAAGCCCGGTGAAATTCAGGCCGCGCGGCGAGGGATCGCGATAGGAATTCACCGTCTGGCCGAGAAGCTGAATTTCGGTGTAGCCCGCGTCCGCCAGCCGGCGCACTTCCGCAAGGACCGAATCGCTCGCGCGGCTGCGCTCCGGGCCGCGCGTGTGCGGCACCACGCAGTACGCGCAGGAATAGTCGCAGCCCTCGATGATCGTGAGGTAGGCGCGAAACGGATTGTCGCGCCGCGTGATTTCCGTCTCGAATGTTTCGTCCGTGTCGAGGTCGAGCCCCATCACGCGCCGGCCGCCCGCTTCGAGCTGTTCAAAGAGCTCCGGCAACTTCCGGTAGCTCGCGGAACCGCACACCAGGCTCACCCACGGCGCGCGCTCGAAAATTTCCTCGCCTTCCTGCTGCGCCACGCACCCGAGCACGGCAATCACCTTCTCGTTCGCCTTCGCCGCAAACTTGAAGTCGTTGAGCCGCGAGAACACCTTCTGCGCCGCCTTCTCGCGAATGCTGCACGTGTTGTAGAGGAGCAGATCGGCTTGCTGCGCGTCGTCCACCGCGCGATACCCGCGTCCCAGCAGCACGCCCGCCACCTTCTCCGAGTCGTGCACGTTCATCTGGCAGCCGAACGTTTCGATGTAGAACGATTTCGCGCGCGGAAGCTCGGGCGAGGCGATGACGGGATCGGGCACGGCAGTAGACCGTGCCCCTACGGAATCGGGCGCAGAGTTCGCCGTGGCCTTGGTTCTGGCGCAGCGCGTCAATGCCGATGTCGAACGTCTTGCTCATGATTTAATCGCATTCTAACACAGGCTCGCATGGCTATTCGGGCGCGGGAACCGCAGAGCCTACTTGCCCGGCGGCAGCGTGTCGAGGAACTCGTAGCGGGCACGGTGCGCGTCGGGTTCGGCGTGGGAGTCGAAGCTGAGATGCATCACTTCATATTGAGTCGCGGCGGCTGTAGGCCGGCCACTGCGGCAGGCCGGGACCATTCGGGTCGCCGGTCTTGGCGAAGTTGGTCCAGTAGGATGACATCAAGTCTGAAAGCTTTTCGTCCTCGGGCCGCCACGGAAGCTTCTTTGACGGCAGCGCTTCGAAGACAAACTCGATTTCAGCCGAATGATAGGCGCCGTGCGACTCCACGCCGGCAGGTTGTGGCGGGGCGTCATCGAATTCGTATCGATACACGGTGGACTTCCCCGTGGCGCCCTGCATTTCGATCCATTTCCACGTGCCGTAGCCGATGAACCGATCGCCGGAAAGATCTTGCGCGGATCGTTTTGCCTCCTCGTCCGTGGCCGCCGGATAGACCTTCAGGAATGCGTCGGCGTTGTCGCCGAACACGGCATGCGCCCGATCGACAAAGTTCTTCGCCGTCGGATCGGCCTTTTGAAAGAAGGCATGATAGTTGCCTTCATCCTGGTTCCACCCGGCGAGCAGCGGAACATGACTTTGTTCCCCGTTCGCGTAAATCGCATGAGGATCCTTCGGGAAGAAATAGCCATCGATATTCGGCCAGAAGCGAACGCTCTTCCCGTTTCATGGCGGCCGCAAGAAGATCGGCGGCGGGCTTGGCACGCAGCGCGGCGAGAGAACTCGCGCCGATGGATTCCGCGAACTTGACGTCGTCCGCCTCGGAATCGGCCAGCGATTTTGTGCCTGACGGCTGGTCGCTGCCCGGCAGCACCTTGCCAAGGAACGACGCCGCTTTCGCCAATCGCGCGCTGGAACAAGTCCTTTGACAGAGGCGACGCCATCAGCGCGCTGACCGAAAACGAGCCGGCCGACTCGCCGAAGATGGTCACGTTGCCGGGGTCACCGCCGAAGGCAGCGATATTCTTGCGCACCCATTGCAGAGCCGCCACCTGGTCGAGCAGGCCGTAATTGCCCGACGCGTTGTGCCCCGATTCCCTCGTCGAGCTCGGGATGCGAGAAGAATCCAAAGATGCCCAGGCGGTAGTTCATGCTCACAACCACGACTCCCTTTTTCGCCAGCATTTCGCCATCCTGCCGCCCCTCGGACGTCGCGCCTGCGGCGAAGCCTCCGCCATAAATCCATACCATCACCGGAAGATGCGCGTTCGCCGACGCCGCGGGCGTCCACACATTCAGGTACAGGCAATCTTCGCTGGGCCCGCTATCGCGAAACGCCATGTCGCCATAAATATTTCCCTGCATGCAGCGCGCGCCAAACTCCGTGGCCTTCTTCACGCCCGTCCAGTGCGCGGCAGGTTGCGGCGCCTTCCAGCGGAGATCGCCCACAGGCGGCGCAGCGAAAGGAATGCCTTTGAAGATTCGCACCTTGCCGTCGGCGCTCGCCGTGCCTTCAACGGATCCCGAGTCGGTGCGCACGTCGTCCGCGGCCCGAGCGGTGATGCCGAGCAAAAGCACGAGCTGCCAAGAGCGCTAACGAATACCGTCGATGATTGCGAATCACGATGTCCTCCCGTGCGAATCTGCCGAGAAACGCGGCCGTCCCCTCGCCGAAAGCGTCGCGCCGAGCGGCGGAATCGGAGTTTAGCTTTCCACGCGCAGGCTGTCGAGAGGCCTGCCATAGGTGACGCTCTGCGCGCACGATGCATCTAAGTTTTGTATCTCGGTTTTGCGTGTGCTACGTTGGAATCGCTTTTTGGAGTTGAATCTTTCTCTGGGGGAGAACGATTTCAGTCCTGTCATTGCTTCTTTTTGCGAACCCTCTCACGCTTCTTGAGCAAACGAGCTGGGTGGCTCGCGGCGTCCTCGTAATTCTTTTGATTCTATCTGTTTTCTCCTGGGCCATCATTTTCCAAAAATCGGCCCAGATCGGTAGCGTCGAAGCTCAAACCAAACGCTTTCTTCAAATGTTTCGGTCGGGCGCTTTGCCCGATCCCAGAACGCTTCGCGCGGGCGCCGGCAGCAGCCCGCTCGTCACCGTCTACGAAGCAGGTTATCGCGAACTCGAAGCGCAGGTGGGCGGCGGGAATACGCGCGGTGGAGGCACAGCCACGGCCGTCCGTACGCTGAAAAACGCCAACGCCGTCGGCGTGGAGATGCAAATCGCGGCAGCCGACCAAGTTCGCCGCCTCGAAAAAGGCATGTCCTGGCTCGCCACCACCGGCTCGGTGTCGCCCTTCATCGGATTATTTGGCACGGTGTGGGGCGTGATGGACGCATTCTCCGGCCTCGGCGACGCCGGTACTGCCAGCCTTCGCGCCGTGGCGCCGGGAATTGCCGAGGCCCTGATCACCACCGCCGCGGGACTCGCTGCAGCGATTCCAGCGGTCATCGCCTACAACCACTATCTTCGCGGCATCCGCAACATCGCTTCGCGTATGGACAATTTCGCCGCGGAATTTGTGGCCAAGATCGAGACTCTGTACAGTTCGTAGCCCTTTATGCCAAAGATTCAAGCCGACACCGGCAGTTCGCTTTCCGACATCAATATGGTGCCGTTTATCGACGTGGTCCTCGTGCTGCTGATTATTTTCATGATTACGGCGCCGATTCTTCAGTCCGGCATCGAAGTGGACGTCCCGAAAACGAAAACGGTGAAGGAACTAACGGAAGTTCGCATGGTGGTAACCATCGATCGAGCGCAGCGCGTCTATCTAAACGACAAACCGGTCAACATTCACGACCTGGGAGCGCAGGTCGTCGCGCAGTCGCACGACCCGCAGCATCGCGCCGTGTACGTTCGCTGCGACGAAAGCGTTCCGTTCGGAAGCTGGGCCACTGTGGTCGACGCGCTCCGGCAGTCGGGCATACAAAATATCAGCGTCGTCACGCAGCCGCTTTCCGAGCATCCATAGCAGAAGGAGTAGCGCCGGCGTCTCGCCGGCATCTAGCCCTGGAAATGTCAGCGATCACCGCAGACCGATTGACGCCAAGCCTCAAGAGACCGCTATCTTTCTCTGTCCTCATGCACGTCGCGATCGGCGCGCTGCTGATTGTGAACGCTTACCTTTCGCATCGCGCCGGAGATTGGGGTGGCCCCGGCGGCGCGATCAGCGTGGGAGTCGTCGGCAACGTTCCGGGAATTCCGATGCCCCGCCCCGAACTCGAGACGCCGAATCGCGTCGTCGACGACTCGAAGGGACTCTACAAAACTCCGCCGCCGGAAATCAAAGCACCGCCTCCTCCTGACGCTGTTCCGATTACAAAGTTCAAGCTGCCGAAGCCGCCGCAGAAATACGTCACGCGGCCTTCCAAAGTGCTGGAGAACCCGACGCCGCCTCCGCCGAACGCCGTCCCGTACGGCGGTGGCGGCACGCCGACCGTTCCCTACACTTCCTTCGCGATGGGCACCGGCACGGCTACGCAGGCGGGGCTTGGATTCAACGGAGTGGGCGGCGGGGATTTCGGCTCGCGGTTTTCGTGGTACGTCGAAGCGGTGCAACGGCGCATCAGCAGCAATTGGCTGCAATCGACTATCGATCAAAGCGTGAGCGTCGCGCCGCGGGCGGAGGTGACGTTCGACATTTTGCGCGACGGCACGATCACGAATATTCAGATCACGCGCTCGAGCGGAAATTATTCGGTGGACAACTCGGCGCTTCGCGCGATTCGCGATTCAAGTCCGTTGAATGCTTTACCGGGAGAATATTCCGGCACGCGCGTCGGCGTCGAATTTTGGTTCGATTTCCACCGATGATCGATTTCAAATTTGAAATTTCAAATTGATTTTGCACTTGGTCCCTAAAGGACGCTTATAGATGAAACCAAGAACGGCATTTCTTATCATCGTGGTTTTATTCCTCGGCGCCGCGCATCCAGCCGCAGCCCAGGATTGGTTCAAGACGGGCACTGGCCTCGGTGTCACGAAGGCCCGGGTCGCCGCGCCCGAACTCGCTGCTCCCGCGGCTGCCGGGCAACCACTCGAGAAGACTTTTCACGACGTGCTCTGGTCCGACCTGGAATTCTCCGGGATTCTCGATATGGTGAGTCCGAGCTTCTACCCGACGCAAATTCCGAGCCAGCCAAGCGAGCTTCACGCGCAAGACTGGTCCGCGGCTCCGGCCAGCGCCTACATGGTGGCGTACGGCACGCTGAACGCCGACGCATCGAGTCTCGCGGTGGCGGGCTATCTCTCTGACGTGAACAATCCCTCCGCGCCCGTCGCGCTGCAAAAAATCTATCGCGGCTCACCCACCGACGCGGATGCGCGCCACCTGGCGCACCAGTTCGCCGACGACATCATTTCACGCCTTAGTGGGGGCCTGCCCGGCATTGCGCAAACGCAGATTGCCTACGTCAGCGGGAAGACCGGCAACAAGGAAATCTGGGCGATGGATTATGACGGAGGCAACCAGCATCAGCTGACCCACCTCAAGTCGATTTCGCTCACGCCGCGCTGGTCGCCCGACGCCTCGCGCATCGCCTTCACCTGCTACGAACCGAATCGCAATGGCGTCACTTCGGCTCAAGTCTGCATTTACTCCACCGCGTCGAACCGGTTGATCGCTTTCCCGCGATTCCGCGGAACGAATAGCTCTCCCGCGTGGTCGCCGGACGGCCAGCAGATCGCGTTCATGTCCAGCCAGAATGGCGATCCGGAGATTTACACGATCGGCGCGGACGGCACTCACATTCACCGCATCACGTTCGCGGCCGGTGTGAATACATCGCCCGCGTGGAATCCGAAGACCGGCAAGGAAATGGTTTTCGTCAGCGACCGCGGCGGTGACGGCGTTCCCGTGCTTTACCAGATGAACTCCGACGGCACAAACGTGGCGAAAATCCAGCTTCCGGACATGGGCTACGTCATCGATCCGGCGTGGTCACCAAATGGACAATTGATCGCATTCAGTTGGCGACGTCCGAGCGGCAATTACGATATCTATGTCATGGACATCGTGAGCCATCAGCTGGTGGAACTCACGAAGGACGAAGCGCGCAACGAGCGGCCCAGTTGGGCGCCGGACGGGCGTCACCTGGTTTTCGAATCGACGCGCACCGGCACGCGTCAGATATGGTCGATGCTGGCGGACGGCAGCGAGCCGCGCCAGCTCACGTTCGAAGGACAGAGCGAATCGCCGAACTGGTCGCCCCGTTAATTTTTGCTGGCGATTTTGTTGGCTCCATCGCGCCGGTTCGTGAATCTAAGAGGTGTAGGTTTTGTTCCGCGATCGTTGCGGAACGGTCAGGCTCACACGTTGTAACGGCCCCTGTTTTTCGGTTGTTTGACTCATAAGTTCGCCGTGGCCAATTGCGGCGAAAACGCTGTTGCTCTGCTTGGTTCAGATGGTTGAGTAGAAAGTCATTCTGAGCGCGCTTGCTGAGCCCTCACAAGCGCGCCAAAGGGAGGCAATCAATGCAGTCCAGTGCCATTCGCAAACTGACCCTCTTCCTGGGCCTCATCGGATTAGCGCTATTTGCCGGAGGCTGTAAGAAGAAGGTGGCAGCTCCACCGCCGGCCGCAGCCCCAGCTCCGCCGGCTGCGCAACCCACCGTCACTCTGAACGCTTCGCCCACTTCCATCGACGCCGGCCAGACGGTCACGCTGTCGTGGTCGTCGACGAACGCCACCGATCTCAGCATCGACGGAGGCGTCGGAAAAGTCGCGCCGGAAGGTTCGACGCCGGTTACGCCCACTCAATCGACGACGTACACCATCACAGCGTCAGGTGCCGGAGGCACTGCGAGCGCCACAGCGCACGTCGACGTCAATGCTCCTCCGGCCCCGCCGCCGCAAACCACGGCTCAGCCGAACATCAGCGATCTCTTCGCGCAGAATATCCGCGACGCATTCTTCGATCTCGATAAGTCCGAGATTCGTCCCGATGCGCGCGATGCCCTGACGAAAGACGCGGAATTCCTGCGCTCGTACCCGGACGTTCGTATCTCGCTCGAAGGTCACTGCGACGAGCGCGGATCCACCGAGTACAACCTGGGGCTCGGCGAGCGCCGCGCCGATGCCGCGAAGAACTTCCTCATCTCGCTCGGCATCGCGGCGGGTCGCATTGACACGGTGAGCTGGGGGAAAGAGCGCCCGTTCTGCAGCGAGCACGACGAGTCCTGCTGGCAGCAGAACCGCCGCGCCCACTTCGTCATGGCCAAGTAGCCGGGGTTCACGACGAGGTCACTAATTAAGGTTCACGTTCGCGAGGAGCGGCGGCACAGACAGTCGCCGCTCCGTGATTCGCGCACACGTGAGGAGGTTCCAAATGCGGCGTGCATCTTTCTTCGCGCTTGCGCTTTTCGGCATCGCACTTCTAGGATTCCCGGCAGCCACTTTCGGCCAGGCGCCGTCCTCTGATTCGCAGACCCTCCAGGCTCTGCTAACCGAAGTCCGCGCACTTCGTCAGGACTTGCGGATTTCGCTGGCACGCGTGCAAAGCGCCCAGATTCTGCTTTCCCGCCTGCAAATCCAACAAGCGGCGGTTACGCGCGCGTCGGAACACTTGGACGACGCTCGCTCGAAGCTCGCCGAAGTGCAAGTCGTCCAGAAGAGCGAAGCGGCCGAACTCAAACGTTTTCAGGACGCGCTAAGCGCCGCCGACAGCCCGGAGCAACAAAAGGAAATCCAAGATTCGATCGGCCGCGCGCAATCCGACCTCGACGCCTCGGCGAGCGTGGAGCAGCAACGCGAGACCACGCAAACTGAGGCCGAGCAACAACTGCGAACCGAACAGGACAAGCTCGACGCGCTCGAAACCCAATTGGACGATCTCGCGAAAAAGCTGGACGAGCCCAGCGAGCAACCTGGCCGCGCTCCGCACTGAGCTGTGGAGATCTGTCAATTCGGCATCACTCTCGCGTCCGTGTCATAATGTTTCGGATGGTTCGATTTGAATTTTCGCGAACGCGCTTTCGCGCATCGTTCCCCACCCTCATGTTGAAAGCGCTTCGGCATCTCACGTCGGGTCTCAGGGTTTGCACTTGCAAACCCTGACATAACAAAGGTTCAGGGTTTGTCCCGAGGCTTCGGGATGCAGACCCTGACCGAAAAGGAGGCGTCCCTTTGCGCACACGATGGATTGTGCTAGCACTTTCAGTTTTAGTTCTCGGCGCGATCGGCGGAGCCATGCTCTCGCCGCAGCCCGCCAGCGCGGTCAACCGCGATATGGTCCAACTCCAGGAACAGGTCGCACAGCTCTTGCAAGGCCAGCAGGACCTGCGCAGCGCGGTCGACACCAACAACGCTTCGTTGAAGACGCTGGTCCAGCAGCAGGTGGACTCCGTGAATCACCTGGCCACGCAAATGAGTTCGGTCGAGAAAGCCGTCCAGGAAGTCCAGGCCAATAGCGGCTCGCGCATCGATGCGATGGCGCAGCAGACGCAAGGTCTCTCGGACAATCTCCAGGATGTTCAGGCGCGCGTCGGCAAGCTCTCGCAACAGTTGACCGATATGCAGAACCTGCTGCAGAGCATCGACGGCAAAGTTTCAGGCGGCGCGCCCGCTGTCGCTCCCGGCGGAATGAATCCGGGGGGAACGAATCCAGGCAATGGACCAGGGCCGGGCGCCGGAGGTCAGGTGCCGCCGGGCAACGGCTCCGTGCCCGCGATGTCGCCCATCTCCGCCGACACGCTCTATCAGAACGCGTTGCGCGACTACAACACGGGCAAGTACGACCTCGCCCATCAGGAATTCAGCGATTACATTCGCAATTTCCCGACGAACGATCTCGCGTCCAACGCCCAGTTCTATCTTGGTGAAATCTCCTACGCTCAGGGCGACTACAAAGACGCGATCCCCGCGTACGACACCGTGCTTACGAACTTCCCCCACAGTTTTAAGCTCGCGGATTCGCTGCTGAAAAAAGGAATGGCGGAACAGGAACTGGGCCTAAAGACTTCGGCGATTCGCGATTTTCGCGATGTCTTGCGCCGATTCCCGGGCTCCGACGCATCGCGCCGCGCCCAGGCGAAGCTTCACGAAATGGGCGCCCCAGCCACGGCTGCGGCGCGCACTTGCCTCACTAGGCGGTTCGTGGTCTCTTCACGCGCGCAAATAATCGGGCTCCCACTTCTGAATCATCTTCTTGATGGCCTTGCGGTCGGTTAGCTTCTTCGTCGAGCACCTTGCGAGCCAGCACGGCAATTCCGCGTCGGCTCCGCGAATCGCAACGAAACCAGCTGGCTGACCGTAAATTCGGGAATCCGCCCGCGCAACTCCGGCGGCAGCACCTGTTGCATTCGCAGCCGCATTTCCAGGCGTATCACGCGGTCTTGCACTGCCAGCGCAAACAACCGCGCATAAAGCTGCCAGAAGAAGCGCAAGAGCCACGAGCACCGCAACCATCGAGTTAAACGAAAAAAATCGCACGCAGTGTTCAATTGACGATACGAGTTTCAACGCGAACACCGGCAGCACAAAAAGATGAAAATGCAGCGCACGATCTTGGTGTGATTCCCAAAATTCTGAGTTTCGCTCATAGAGGCATCTCCAAGAAAAATAGAATTTCATTCGCGGAATTCTACCAGAGTCGTGCGCTGATCGCTTCTGTCCCCCGTCTCGCCTTGCTCCCAGTGTTGCTTTCTCTGTGCCCTCCAGTCCTTTCTCTGGGTGCTCTGTGGTAATCCCTTTGTAGTTTCGGCTTTTTCTTCCCGCTCCGCGCGACTCGGCTATACTCACCAGCCATGGTTAACAAAGTGATCCTCGTCGGACGCCTGGGGCGCGACCAGGAAACGCGCTACACATGAGCGGCCAAGCCGTCTGCAACTTCACGATGGCCACCGACGAGTCCTTCAAGAACCGCGCCGGCGAACGCCGAAGCGCACGGAATGGCGCCGTATCGTCCTGTGGGCGAAGCTCGCGGAAATCGCACAGCAGTACTTGAAAAAGGGATCGCTCGTCTACATCGAAGGGCGTTTGCAAACGCGCCAATGGGACGACAAGCGCGACGGCTCCAAGAAGACTACAACGGAGATTGTCGGCACGTCGATGAAGATGCTCACGCCGCGCGGCGAAAGCGCCGCGGCAGGCGCTGGTGCAGCTCCGGGGGGCGGTGGCGGCACCAGCCGTCCGCACGACGACTTCGAAGCCGGCCCCGCACCC
>CAWBGW010000044.1:0-25110 GCA_963788345.1 uncultured Acidobacteriota bacterium
GCTCCTGATCGGTGAGCAGTACTTCGTCCCCGGCGGGAATGTCGAGGCCGTTGACGACGACGTTGTTCGCTTCGGTGGCATTGCGCACGAGGGCGAGTTCATCGGGACTGACGTGCAGATAGCCGGCCATCGCCACGCGCAGCTCGTGCAAGCGCGTGTTTTCGTCGTAGCCGAACCAGGGATAGGGCGCTTCGCTGAACTGTTCGGCGGAAAGAATGTGGTCGATCATCGCGCGCAGCACAGGCAGCGGCGTGCATCCGACGGAGCCGCAATTCAAATTGATGTGGTCGGGCGCGAGGAGCCATTGCTTGCGAAGCTCCGCCCAATAGCGCCGCGGGTCGGTTGAGAGCAGATCCTTCGAGGGCAGCGGCGGAGCCGGGTCGCACAGCACCTGTTCAGCGCGCGCTACTGGAACTCCGAGCAGAGTTGCCGCGATCGCCGCACGCCGAATGAACTCACGCCGCTGAAGCATTGTCCCTCCCGGGTCCCGCCGGAACGCGACATTATGCTCCACTCAGCCTGGAGTAGCCACAAAAAGGAGACGTGATGCTCAGAGCCATTTCCATCGAGCAAATTACGGGTGGCCAACCACAGATGCCACCACCACAAATGCCCTAATCTGTGAAATCGGGGCCTCCCGAACCATACTGAGAGTGGTAAAGATCGAGTTGGTTGGATAGAATTTCGAGAGAAAGCGAATGATTCTGCGACCATTCTCGAAACGGATGAGTGATGACTGGATCGTTAGCAAGACGGCCCGTCTTCTGTTTGGTGGCGCAGCCGCATTGATCCTCATACTGACCGGTGTTTTTTGTCTACCATTTCCGGCGAATCCCGCTATCGGCACAAGGGTCTTGTTCGGTATCGTGGGGGTGGGTGGCGGACTCAGCATCTTTTTCCTGTGGAGTGGAATGTGGCGATACTGGACACGGTGTGACCGATCCAGCCGGTTCGCACGCCGCCTTTGGTTTGTGGTTTTGCTCGTCGGAGTTTGCTACGGAGCCATCATCTATTATCTCTCCGTGTACCTGCCAAACACGGGAGCGAGAGCTGAAGAGAGAATCGCCTAATGAAAGTGTTCCGGCTGACGTTGATAGGTGGTTGGCTGGCGTTTGCAATTATTGTGGGACTCGTTTTTATATTGCCCAAGATTGCTCCATTTTTCGGTTCCCTCTTCTTCCTACTATCAATGTCGGGCCTTCTATTAGTGACGGCCCTCTACAAAATAATCGCCACTTACAAGACTGGCATGGCTCGTCATTAAATGCTTCGCGTTATCAACTGCGTCCTTCTGTGCGGCCGTGCCTGTTGAGCCGTGAAGGGGCCACGCTTGAATCATTCGTGGCGCAAGGCCACCATGGGATCGACTCGCGTAGCGCGCCGCGCGGGCAAATAACTGGCCGTCATCGCCACAGCGGCGAGGATCAACGATGCCGCGGCAAGGGTAATTGGATCGGTTGGACGTATGCCGTAAAGCAATGAGGAAAGTACGCGCGTGCCGCCTAGCGCGCCGGCGAGTCCAAGCGCCAATCCCACAGCGGTCAACCGCACGCCGTACCAAGGACATCTCGCATTACCAGTGCCGGCGTTGCGCCCAGCGCCATGCGGATGCCGATGTGGCGCGTGCGCTGTGCCACCACGTACGAGAGGACTCCATAAATTCCGACCGATGACAGCAAGAGCGCGATGGCGGCGAAAATCGCAAGCAGGAACGTGTCGAAGTGCGATTCTTCGAGCGTGCCGGAAATCTTCTGCTGCATGGTCGAGAGCCCGTAGATCGGCACGCCGGGCGCAATCGACGCCACCGTGGTTCTCAACTCGTTCGCTGGAAACCTGCCATCGCGCGTGCGAACCATCAAGTCCATGGTGCGCCCGATCCAATCCCAGGCGCTCGGCGGCATCTGCGCCATGGGAAGATAAAACTCCGGCTGTACCTGGCGATCGAGGCCCCAGGCACGCACGTCTCCGACAACGCCGACCACTTCATGCCACACGGGATCCATGCGACCTTTGGGTCCGGCCTCGCAGCACGCGAAGCGCTTGCCGATCGGGTTTTCACGTGGCCACACCGTGCGCGCAAGCGTTTCGTTGACGATCGTGACCAGCGTTTTGTCGCGTGTGTCCTGCGCGGTGAATTCGCGTCCGGCCTTTAACGGTACGCGTGCAGTCGAGAGATAACCGGGGGAGACGATTTGCAATTGCGCGTTGATTACGTTTGTCGGGTCGAGTGCCTTGCCTTCGGGAATCAGGCCGTTGCTACTGCCACCTCCAGCCAGGGGAGCGCGAGAAACGACTGCGGCCGACTGCGACGCCGGGCAAGGCTTCCGCCGCCGTGATCATGCGCTCAAACGTCTGCCGCGCAACGCGCCGGATCGTGATAGCCGACGTCGGGGAGCCCGACTCGTCCGACGATGAGGTTCGAGGCGTCGAAGCCCGGATCGAGATGCGACACGAGCAGAGCGCTGCGGATCAGCAGTCCCGCCCCTGCCATCAACATCAGAGCCAGCGCGACTTCCCCGGCCACGAGCACGCTTCGAACGCGATCACGACTACCACTGGAAGTGCCGCCTCTTTCCTGGAAGGCTTCGCTCAGCCGGGTGGAAGCCGAGCGCAGCGCGGGAGCGAGGCCGAACAGGAAGCTGGAGAGCAGGGTCACTCCGCACGCAAACGCGAGCGTCGCTGCGTCCACGCTGCGACTGGTCCAGCCGCGGAACCCTGGCGGGTCCGTTCGCGACGATCCACGAAACGCCCCAAAATGCCAGCAAGACGCCCACAACTCCGCTGGCGATTCCCAGCACAACGCTTTCCGCCAGAAGTTGCCTCACGATGCGTCGCGGCGAGGCTCCCAGCGCCGCCCGCACGGCCATTTCCTTCTGCCGCGTGCGCGCGCGGGCCAGTTGCAGATTTGCGATGTTTGCGCACGCAATCAGCAGCACGAATGCGACGGCGCCGAGCATCATCCGCAGCACCGACCGCTCATCGCCCAGCAGGGCCGTGGTGAGCGGCTCAGGCGAAAGCCGCGGTCTTTGTCATCGATGGGGTATTGCTGCTGCAGCCTGAGCGCGATCACATTGAGTTCCGACTGCGCCTGCGCAAGTGACACGCCGGGCTTGAGCCGGCCCATCACGTTCAAATAATGGTCGTCATGATCGGCAAGTTGCTGCGCCGTGAATGCCTGCCGGAATCCAGACATCGCTGTTCTCCAGCAGCGGATCGAATGTCTTCGGCATGACGCCAACCACGGTGTAGGACATGCCGTTCAAGTCGTAGTCGCCTGGCCCACAATCGCGGGATCCGCGTGGAGACGTGTGCGCCACAGCCGTTCGCTGATGACCACCACTTGCCCGTGTCCGGGCTTATCCTCATCGGCTGTGAAGACACGCCCCGCGATCGGCTGAACTCCGAACGTCGCGAAGTAGTCCGCGGTGGCAATTTCGCCGTGCACGCGCTCGGGGGCGTCTTCCGTCGCAAGGTTGAAACTCGCGTTATTCGACGCGCAAGGCTTCGTAAACGAAGTGCTTTGGCGCCGCAGATCGGCGAAGTTTCCCACCGAGAGATCCGGGAAAATATCTCGCCATTGTTCCTGCATGTACACCACGCGAGAGGGGTCTTGCATGGCGAGCGGCTTCAGCAGGACGGCATTGACGACGCTGAAAATCGCGGTGTTAGCGCCGATGCCGATGGCCAGCGTGAGCACGGCAATCACCGTGAACCCCGGTGCCTTCGTCAGCATTCGACCGCCGTAACGCAAGTCCTGCCAGAGCTTTTCCACGGAGCACCTCGACCGTCTCGGGCAAAGTCACCGCCATCAATGTCGCAAGCCGCGTTCCAATGTACGTTCGCTTAAGTGCCTGATTCAAGGATGGTTAGCATCGAACGCGAGCACTGGCTGGCACCGCGAGTGTCCGGTTGCAGGAAGGCTTTTGCGAAATCGCACAGATACAGTGCAGTTCCGAGGAGGCCCGCGAAAAGTCGCTACTGAGCCAGGGTGGATTGAGACATCGCGGGGCGAAGCGGAGGAGCCGACAGCGGCCTTAGTCCTTGTCGGCTTTGCTGCTGTTCTTGTCCTGCTTCTTCTTGTCTTTCTTGCCGATCTTGTCCCAACGATCGTCGAGGGATTCCTTGGTGAAAAGCGAATCCGGGACGCTGGTGTTGTACTGGCACTTGTCGAAGAATACTTGGTAGACCTTGAAGCCGTTGCGCTCGCGCGTGATCTTGGAACGGAGTCTGGACACCGTCGATGGGATGATAGAGCGAGTAGTACTCGATCTCCTGGCTTTTCAACTGCGTGCTGGGATCGCGAATGTCGACGGTCTTGCGAATCGGCAGATGAGTGGAACGAGCGAAGGCGATCCGAATCGTGCGATTCTCGTTGTCGATAATCTCGATCCAGTCCGCTTCCTTGAGGTCGACCACATCGGGGCCAGCGTAGCGGAAGATCATGTTCGCCTCGTGGACGCGATGACGCAGGATATTGTCGATGTCGATCTTGACGTCTTCCTCGAACCGGGCCACGTCGCTCGTTGCGGCTTCCGAGACGCCCCCGCGATCGAGAACCCAGCCTTTGTCGCCGTTGAAAATGTTGATGAGGTTGCGCTTCGGCATGTTTTCCTGGCGATCTTTGAGGGGCGGCTGTTCGTAGTCTATGAACTTCGCGAACCCGTTCAGATCGCCGGAGTGGCCGAACTGGCTCAATTGGCCGGTGCAGGTGATGTCATGGACGTTCAGATACGCCTGGCCGCCTAACGCATCCACTGCCTGTTGAATGATTCCCTTCGCCTTGGCCGCGCTCTGCTCTGGCATCAGCACTTCGTCTTGCGCCGCTGGCTACACGCACGGAGGCGAACCACGCCGCCAGAGACGAAAGCTGCAACCGAAGCGATGCGCCAGCCTATCCGCAAAGCACCGAACCTCCGTTAACATTGATTACTTCACCCGTGATGAAGGTTGCCAAATCGGATGCGGCAAAGAGAATCGGCCCGGCGATTTCCTCGGCCGTCCCCGCGCGTTTGAGTGGAATCGCCTCGAGCGCGCTTTTTTGCATTTTCTTGTCGCGAAGCACCGACGCCGACATGTCCGTATCCACCCATCCCGGCGCAACGCAGTTGATCAGAATGTTGTGCCGCGCCAGCTCCGTCGAGAGTCCCTTCACCAGACTGATGATAGCCCCCTTGCTGGCTCCGTAGTGCGTGTGAAACGACTCGCCCCGCTGGCCCGCCGTGGAACTGATGGCCACGATTCTTCCGCCATGTTGCGCGATCATATGTGGCACGGCAAAGTGGATCACCGCGTACACGCTCTTCAGATTCACGCGAATCATTTCATCCCATTCGCGCTCGCCGAGCTGCTCGATCGGCTCCGGCTTTTCGTTCCAGATGCCCGCATTGGCCACCAGGACATCGAGCCGTCCCGAGCCGTTCGCGCGTGAAATCCACCAGCTTCTTGGCGTCGGCCATCTTGCCGAGATCGGCCTTCAAGGATTCGATGCGCGTTCCGTGCTTTCGGGCTTCCTGCTCGACCTGCGCAGCCGCCTCCTTGTTCTTGTTGTAGCTGAACACCACATCGGCGCCCGCCTGCGCGAAAAGCTTCACCGTCGCGGCGCCGATGCCTCGTGAACCGCCCGTCACGAGTGCCGCCTTGCCCGCCAGCGAAATCATGCGTCCCCCAAGTCGGAATCGAGTCAGAGTCAGGTCGACAATTTCAAAAAATGAAAGCAGGAAAACGAGTGAAGCGTGCTGCCGGCTTGCCCTTCGGACCGTACTTCCTACGCCCGCGCCGGCACTTTCCGCGCCGAAGTGACCAAATCGCGAAATAGCGCCTGCGCCAGCCCGTCAGCCTGGACCATTCGCTCCGGATGCCACTGAACGCCCACGATCCAATTCGTGTCCCCCGTCCATTCGACGGCCTCGATCACGCCGTCCGTCGCACGCGCCGCGATGCGCAGATTGCTGCCGGGCTCCAAAATCGACTGGTGATGCGAGCTGTTCACGCGCACATCGGAGACGCCGGCCAAATTCGAGAGGCGCGATCCGGCGTCGATCCGGGCGCTGTGAAACGGCTCAGGAGCGCCTTGCTGCCGACCGACCCAATTATGCTGAACGCTCGTTTGAAGTTCGCTGGGGATGTCTTGCACCAGCGTTCCACCGAGAAAAACGTTCAAGCTCTGGTTGCCATAGCAGATAGCCAGAACCGGTTTTTGATCTCCGAAAGCCGCTTCAAGCAGCGTGAAGTCTGTTCGCTCGCGAGCGGGATCGGGGTCGGCGCAATGCGGGTGACGCGCAGCACCGAAAAGGGCAGGATCGACGTCCGCAGGGCTCCCCGGAAGAACGAAGGCATCGAGCGATCGGGCGATTCCTTGGATCTCGGAGGTCAAAAGGTTCAATGAGATTTCGACGGGTTCGCCATCCGCGCGCCGGACAGCTTCGACGTAGAGGTCGTAGCGGCTGCGGTCTTTCGCAACTTCTTCTTTTTGTGTGCGATAGGGAATGCCAATCCGGGGGCGGTGAGCGGACTCGGAGGTCATGAGGCCCTCATCCTATCAACATTCAGCCCTTGCGGGAAGCCTGTTCCGCAGCCGGCGGGTCAGCAAATACCAGCGGGAGCGCTGACCATTTCACGCGCGGCGACGTTGGCAGGGCGCGTCGCCGGTTTTCTCGGAGGATGCGTTTTGGCCCAGACCTCGTAGTTCGCCCTCATTTGCTGAAGGTGATGCGGGATGTGCCGCTCCTCGAGACCGATCCAGTGTTCGAGGCTGATCTTGCCGTCCCGCGGATGCTCCACCGTGTTGAGCCAGATGCTGTCGGGAACCGTGATGAGCAGATGATGCGTCATTTTCCGGAGACGCCGGATGATCTCCAGCGCTTCGCGCGTGCTCTGGTGAAAGTAGCCGAGCGAGCCTGCCCAGCGCGCCGCGTCGATTCGGAAGACGAGGCTGCCGGGTTCCGCGATGAACCGGCGGCAGCGCACGTAAGAATTTGCCTCGCTGTCCGCAAGGTGGAGAATGATTTCGTGAATGCTCCATCGCTCGGGCATGGGTTTGTGCAGCCACATTTTTTTAGGGAACTGGCGCAGCGCGGCAAAAAGCAAAGCGGGCGCGCGGCCAAACGACTCAAGCATATATCGTCTCTCGTCAGGCGTCATAAGCACCCTCCAGCAATTATTTCATTAGACGCGAATACTCGAATTTGGCTGCTCACCCTCGATGGAATTACGCAGAAACGGTGCGGTTTGTTTCCAGATTTGCGCATTTGCTTGCGCGAATCTCGTGCTTGTTCGGACTCGGGAATTTGTTCGATGGTGGGACTGCAGCGTGCCCGATTTTGTATCGAAAACGAACAGATGGGAAAGCAGCGCAACTCTTCCACTAAGTGCGCGAGACCTTCGCGGCCGCGCGATTTCCAATAGTGGCGCAAATCGCCGACGAGGAACAGCGAGCCCGTCGCAAAGATCACATCCTCGGGTGAAGCCATCGCCAACGCCCGTTCGAGGGCTTCCTCAGGATCGGAGACGATCATGGTAGTCGGAGCCAGACCGGAGGTCATCTCTGCCAGCAGTGGAGCTGAAATGGCTCGCGATTGGCGCGGTTGCGTGAGGATTACGCCCTGCGTTCCAGGAAAGAGCAAACCCGCAATTTCGTCCACGGCTTTGTCACGCATTGCGCCGTAGACCAGGAAAATGCGACGGCCCGCAAAGTTTTCCTCCCAGAATTTTCGCAACTCGCGCGCGGCGGCGGGATTGTGAGCGCCGTCGAGGTAAACGGTAGGTTGATCGGAGAGCTTCTCGAGGCGGCCGGGCCAGCGCACTTCTTCAACTCCCCGGTTGATGGCAATGTCGGCCACCGGGAATCGGCGTTCTGCGAGAAGCTGCGCGGCGGTTGCGGCCGTCAAGGCGTTCTGAATTTGAAATTTGCCGGCGAGTGCAGGTGCGATATCGATCGTGCGATTCGAGAGAGACGAAAAGGCAATCGCTCGATAACAGCCGTTCCCGACGCTTGCCACTTCCTGCACGTGCCAGACGGCATCGACTTCGACCAGCCGGGCGTTGAGTTCCCTTGCGCGCCGCCTGATCACGCCGATGGCTTCCGTAGACTGGGGAGCAGTCACGACCCACCCCCCGGGCTTGATGATTCCCGCTTTCTCCCCGGCGATTTCTTCGATCGAATGCCCGAGAAAATTCTCGTGGTCGAAATCGATCGGCGTAAGAAGAGCCACTTCGGGCTGCACGATGTTGGTGGAATCCAGGCGCCCTCCGAGTCCGACTTCGTAAACCGCGAAATCAATCTTGTGATCGGCGAATGCGAGAAACGCAATGGCCGTGACGCATTCGAAAAAAGTCGGATGCGAAGTGAGCTTGCTCGAGGCCATCAGCGATTCGATCGCTGCGTGGACGCGCGTCCATGCGGCGGCGAAGGCTTCGTCGGAAATCTCTTCGCCGTCAATGCGGATGCGTTCGTTGATTCGTTCGAGGTGCGGCGAGGTGTAAAGGCCCGTCCGAAGGCCTGCAGCGCGCAAGATCGATTCCACCATCGCCGCCGTCGAGCCTTTGCCGTTCGTTCCGGCAATGTGCACGCACGGAACCGCGAGGTGCGGGTTTCCGAGTCCAGCCGACAGAGTTCGGATGTTCTCGAGGCCGAATTTCTGGACGAGAGCTCCCGGCGCGGAGCTCAGCGCCGGTTGCCGCGGCGCCGCAAGTTCCCTTCCCAGGGCCAAAAGAGAGCGGACGGATTCCTCATAATTCATGAGGGTTCAGGCGGGGTTGAGGAAGAAATCGAGCGCCTGCGAAATGTAAGGCTTCAGTTGGTTTCGCGAGACGACGGCGTCGAGGAAACCGTGCTCGAGGAGAAACTCGGCGGTCTGAAAGCCTTCGGGCAGCTTTTGGCGAATGGTCTGTTCGATGACGCGCGGTCCGGCAAAACCGATGAGAGCGCCCGGCTCGGCGATATTCAAATCGCCGAGCATAGCGTAACTCGCGGTGACGCCGCCGGTGGTTGGATCGGTGAGAATCGAGATAAACGGGACGCGGGCTTCGTCGAGACGTCCGAGCGCGGCGGCCACTTTGGCGAGTTGCATCAGGCTCACCGCGCCTTCCATCATGCGCGCCCCTCCCGAGCAGGAGACGATAATCAGCGGCTGCTTCTGCGCGAGCGAGCGTTCCACGGCGCGCGCCACTTTCTCCCCAACCACTGCCCCCATCGAGCCACCGATGAAACTGAATTCCATCGAGCAACAAGTCACGGGGCGGCCGTTGATCGTGCCTTCAGCGGTCAGGATCGCGTCATTCATTCCGCACTTTTTTTGCGCGTCTTTCAATCGCTGCGCGTATGGTCGAGTGTCGGAAAATTGAAGGGGATCATTCGAGGCCAGCTCGGCGTCAAATTCCACCCAGTGCTCGTCATCGAGGAGAAGCTCAAGGCGGCGCCTGGCGCCCAGGCGGAAATGGCGCTCGCACTTGGGACACACTTCCCAGTTCGTCTCCAGGTCCTTCTTCCAGATGATCGCGCGGCAACCGTCGCACTTCGTCCACATGCCTTCGGTGCGAACGCGGCGCTCTTCGACGGGCGTCGGATTCTCAATCGATTTTTTGTCGCGCTTGAACCAGGCCATAGGGGAAAAACCAGTCTAATAGTCGATGCCGCGCTGCGCGAGGATGCCTTTCGTATAGGGATGCTTCACATCGCGCATTTCCGTCACGAGATCGGCCGCTTCCACCAGCTTCGGATGGGCGTTGCGTCCCGTGCAGATCACGTGCACGCGCTCGGGCCGCTTTTCGAGCGAGTCTACCACGCGTTCCGCATCGAGCATCTTATAGCTGATCACGTAGTTGATTTCGTCCAGCACCACCAGGTCATACTTCTCGCTGTAAATCTGCTCGCGGCCGTATTCCCAGGCTTGCTCGCACATGCGAATGTCTTCGGGATCGGTCTCCGCGCCGCCGATTTTCACGAAGCCGCGTCCCATCGGCCGGATTTCGAACTTGTCGTCGCCCATCATCTTGGCGGCGTCGAGCTCGCCGTAATGCCAGGAGCCTTTGATGAACTGCACCATCAGGACCCGCAAGCCCTGACCGACAGCGCGAAAGGCCGTTCCGAGCGCGCAAGTGGTCTTCCCCTTGCCCGGCCCGGTGTAAACGATCAGGAGTCCCTTGCCCTCAGGCATTCATCGCCCCGGCACGACAATTCTCAATACTGGCCGCGCGGGACCAAAACGTCAAGACGCGCGGCGGAGCAAGCGGTCAACCTGCAGCTGATCACGAGAGATTCAGGGCTTCGCGGAGTTTTTCGGCGAGGGCCGTGACGCGCTCGCGTCCGGCTTCCGACATATCGCCATCTGTGCGCCGCGCTCCCGCAGTACGAGCCAGATTCCCGGGCGATAGACGCTGACGTCGTGGCAGATGGCGCCCGTAAGCTGCGCGATTTCGAGGTTGCTGGCGGCAAGCTCGCTCGCGAGAATTGCGCGAACTTCGTCCAGCAGGTCCTTGAAGCCCTGGGAGGCAAGCATGGGGTCGACTTCGCGCGGAACCGCCGCCTCCGCGTCTTCGAGATCGTAGTCGGGCAGCGGCTTCTTGATCATCAGCTCGGCGGAAGCGGTGGGCGCGCCTTTGTCGAAACGAATCGTGATCGACATGATGAGCTATTGTTGCAGAAGAGCGGCTACTTCGGGTAGGGGTGGCCGGCAAGAATGGCGAACGCGCGATAGATTTGCTCGGCCAGGACGACGCGGGCGAATTCGTGCGGCATCGTCAAAGTTGAGAGCGAGATTTTCTGCTTTGCCGTCGCGCGAATCTCGTCAGGAAAGCCGTCCGCATCGCCGCACAGAAAGACGACTTCGCGCGCGCCGCGGTCGCGAAGATCGCCCAGCCAGCGCGCGAATTGCTGCGACGTGAACTGTTTCCCCGCCGCATCCAGAAGCACCACGGTTGCGGCCGAATCGAGTTTCAGCTTGCGAAGCGCCGCTGGGCTGCCATCGCGAACTTCGTTGATTTCGATTTCCGCATAGCGGCCGATGCGGCCAGCATAGTCCTCCGCGAGTGCGCGTATTTCCGGCCGCCGAGTCTTCCCGAGCATTACCAAGCGAATCTTCATACAGGTTGTGGCACGACCCAGGACCGGTAGTTGCCATCGGTTGTTACCCTAGAATGTCCAATAAGTATTTTCTTATCTGCAACTTAGATTTCCGTGACCCTTGGGTCGGCTTGGCCCCCCGGCTATTGACACAAGTGCCGGTCAAGCGTAAACTTGTTTCCGTGAAGATCACAAACGCAACGCCGTTCCCACCGGTTCGATAGTCCCTGTTCAGACGGAGTCTTCCGTTCCGAGCGTTGTCGCCTCGTCGAGGTACAACTTCGCAGCTCTGCGGAAGTTGGTCCAGGATTCGTCTGTCCCAAAAGGCTCCTTTTCACCTAGAGTTTCTATCGCGGTTCTCGCTAGCCCGCTGATTTCCAACACCGAAGACTTGTTGTACCAATAGCGATACGGGCGGTTCATTTCGAATTGCATCACAGCGGCGAAGCCCTTGAGGATCGGAAGGAGTTTCGTTCGCAAGGCGTCGCTTTTCACCCAAAGCTGCTCAAACTCCGCCAAAGCTGCCTCGAGGGCTTTTCCCAGCTCGATTGCCGCGGCGTCATCTGGGTCTGTCGAAGCAGAGGTACTCTTGGCCGAGAGCTGCATCTTCTCGTAGAGCTCGGAAACGCGAGCCTTCGGAGGAACCCTGCGAAGAATTCTTTCGTATTCGCTCCGGGTCTGAATGCTCGTGTCAAAGTAAAGCTTGCGGTATGTGTAGTAGGATCGCGCGATGATTTCTTCGCCAACGCGATTCTTGAAATAAAGCCCGCCGACGGTGTCGGTGGAATATTGCACGCGTCGCGCAAATAGAAGTAAGCACAAAAAGGCTCTGACTGGCAGTTCACTTAATTCGGGATCGGCCGGGGCGCCTGGCTTCGAGGCTTTGTCGTAGCGATCGAGGCTCGAAATTGCGCCGCGAACGAACGACTGAATGTGCACGTAGTGCTGCATCGCGAGCTGATGGGCTTGCGGCAGCATCATGTCCCACGTAGCCGCCTTGTGCGCGCGCTCCTCTTCTAGTTTTCTCGCGGTGGCGGCACGCGATTCTTCCTCTACCTTCGCTTTCTTCGCTCGGTCTTCTTCGGCCACTTTCGCCAGCTTGGCTCTATCATCTTCGGCGCGCTTCTCCCTGGATGCTAGCCAGGCCTGCACGAGTGCGACAATCAAACCGCCAAGGACGCCCGTAATCAGAGGCAAAACCAGCGGGTCGCGCGCCACCCACAGCTTCCAAGCCTCTTCCGTCGAGATTTGGCCCAGCGAAAGAGAACGAGACGAACCTGAATTCGCGCTGCCGATAACCCATTCGACAGTGACGCTCATGCTTTGCTCAGGCTGGTCTGAATCGGCCTTCCATTCGAGCGTGACCGCACGCTCAACCTGGTCTTGCAACACGCCTGGTATTTCGCACTTCACCGACGACGCCATGCCCTGACTCGCGGAACATTGAATGGCAACGGGTGGATCCTGTTCAACTCGTGCGCCGAGGAACGAGAAGCCCTCCGGAACACGAGCCAGGATTTGGAGCTGAGATACCGGTTGGCCAGACTCGTTCGCGACGGTGACGAAACCGCTGACGCGTCCTCCGGTGGCAACAGCAGCCGCCGAGAGCGAGCCGGTGATTTTGACTACCGGCGAATTCGCAGTTGGCGCTTCCCCTGTAGCGCTTTTAGTTGCCTTTACCCCATCGGAGGAGAGTTCGGATGATCGCGGTTTTGCATCGGTTTGCGGAAGGGTTCCAAACGAAAGGATGGTCAGCAGAGCAATGACAGAGGATCGCATCGAAGGTCACTATGTCGGCCAAACGCAGCTTCATCTTGCCATTGCGTGAATTCACTAACAAGGAGAAACAAGCACCGGTTCGGACGGCCTCGCGAAAAAGCATGAACTATGAAGGGGTGAGACTGTCGTGCGGCCACTCGTTTCAAAGCAAGCCGTACTTCTTGCGTTTCTCGAGGAGCGTTTTGCGGCTAATGCCGAGGATTTCGGCGGCGCGGCCGATTTTGTAGTGCGTGCCTTCGAGCGTGGCGACGATCGCGTCTCGCTCGAGATCCTCAAGCGACCTCATCGCGCCGATGCGCGCCGAAGCGTCGCCGGCATTGCTGAGAATTTGCGGAAAGTCTTCCGCCCGCAGCACAGGCTCCTTCGCGAATATCAGCGCGTGTTCGAGCGCGTTCTTGAGTTCGCGAACATTCCCCGGCCACGGATACGATTGCAGCAACCGCAAAGCTGCGGGATCGAGCGACGCTCCCTCGCGGCCGTGCACGGGCGCGAGCCGCTCGAGAAGATGCGAGGCAAGCGGGTCGATATCCTCACGACGCTCGCGAAGAGCCGGAACGCCCAGAGCGAGGACGTTCAGGCGGAAGAAAAGGTCTTCGCGAAAGCGCCCGTCGGCCACTGCTTTGTTGAGATCGGTATTCGTCAGCGCCATCAGGCGCGCGTCCATGCGCAACGTTTCCGTTCCGCCCAGGCGCTCAAACGTTCGCTCTTCCAGCACGCGCAGAAGCTTTGCCTGCATGCCCGGCGTAAGCGCGGCGATTTCGTCGAGCACGATGGTGCCGCCCTGCGCCATTTCCAGGCGCCCCGGCTTGCGCGCGACGGCCCCCGTGAAGGCTCCGCGTTCATGGCCGAACAGCTCGGATTCCACCAGCTCGGAGGGAAGGCTCGCGCAATCAATTTTCAGAAAAGGCGCGTCGCGCCGCGGGCCGCGTTCGTGAATCCATCGCGCAAGCTGGTCCTTGCCCGTGCCGCTTTCGCCGGTGATCAGAATCGTGGTTGCGGTATCGGCCAGCTTCTCGGCAATTTCAAGGACGTGCTTCGAGGCTGGGTCGACGGCGACCCAGACAATATTGGTGGCGCTCATTGAGTGGGTGAATCGCTGCCGGAGTCTTCGTGAAGTCCCGGTGGCCGCGAAGGCGCGGGGAAATCGATGCGCTCGGCCGAGCGCCACAGCCGTTCCAGGTCGTAGTAGTGGCGCGCGCGTTCGCTGAAGACGTGCACGACGAAATCGCCGTAGTCGAGCAGCATCCATTCGGCGCCGGTTTTGCCCTCGCGATGCGCCAAGCGCACTCCTTGGTTAGCCGAGCCTCTCTTCGATCGCGTCGCTGATGGCTTTGATCTGCGGCTGGCTCTGCCCGGAGCACAGAAGAAAATATTCAACAAAAGCTCCGGTGCCCGCCAGTTTCAGCACGGTGATGTCCACAGCGTGCTTATCCTGAGCCGCTTCGACAGCCAGTCGAATTTCGGAACGAAGGGAGTTCAGAGTCACCGGTACAGGGCCTGCCCGAGAATGTATTCCTCTACGCGCGCGGGCACAAGCCCGTGGATGCTTTTGTGCTGTTCGAGCCTGTCGCGGACCTCGGTGGAGGAGACGTGGCTGGAGACGGTGGTCAGCAGGTGAATCACGGACTTGCGCAGCACGATTTTGTGCGGATCGTTCTTGGGCCCGTGACCCAGTTTTTCCGGCGGCACCACCAATCGCAAGGCGTCGATGCGAAAGCCGGGGCGGCTCGCAATGATGAAATCGCACAGATCGAGAAGAGACTCGTAGTTCTTCCACGTGGGGATTTCAAGAAACTGATCCGCGCCGACGATGAAGTAGATGTGATCGTCCGGATGCTCGCGGCGAAACCGCCGGACCGTGTCCACCGTGTAGAAAAAGTGAGGCGTCGCGCCGTCCGCGGGCGCTTCGGCGAGCGACGGCAGAAAGCCCGAATGATCCGCGCACGCCAAGCGCGACCATGGCGTAGCGGTGGTCGAAGGGCGTCAGCTCGGAAAGCGACTTATGCGGCGGACGCGACGACGGCACGAAATGGATGGCGTCGAGGTGAAACCGGCGCTGCACCGCTTGCGCCACGGCGATGTGTCCGGCGTGGACCGGATCGAACGTGCCCCCAAAAAGAGCAATCGCGCGACCGTGCCCGGCGTGCTGCGGGCCGTGCGAACTCCCATGAGAAGTTCCATGAGAAGGCCCGTGGCCCGCGTGCGGCGCGTGCGATTTGTGCCCGGAGTGAGAAGTCAACGCGGCTCTCGGTGCGGCTCAGCGGACTGATTCTCCACGGCAGGCAGCACATCAGGCTCGGACGCATCGGGCGCGGCTGCTGGCAGCGAAGGCTTGGGAATGCGATCCAGCGCGTCGGCCATCGCGCGAACCAGCGGAACGATGCCTTCGCCCGTGGCCGATGAGATCGCATGGAACTCAAGATGGCGCTTCGCGGCGTAGGCGCGCAATTCCTCCAGATGCTCGCGGTTCGTGGTGGCATCGAGCTTTGTGGCGACCACGATCATGGGTTTCTCGGCAAGCTCAGGGCTGAAGGAAGAGAGCTCGTGCTCGATGATTTCGAAGTCCTTTACCGGGTCGCGATCGTTGGCGTCGCTCGTGTCCACCAGGTGCGCGATCAGGCGCGTGCGCTCGATGTGCTTCAGGAAGCGCGTGCCGAGCCCGGCGCCTTCGTGCGCGCCTTCGATCAGTCCGGGAAGGTCGGCGACGACAAAGGTGCGGCCGTTACCCGGCGCAGCATCCGGATCAGCGGAGACCACGCCGAGGTGCGGCTCAAGCGTCGTGAAAGGATACGCCGCGATTTTCGGGCGAGCGGCCGAGATGCGCGAAATCAGAGTGGATTTGCCGGCGTTCGGGAAGCCGACCAGGCCAACGTCCGCCAGCAATTTCAGCTCAAGCCGGAGATGACGTTCCTGGCCCGGCTGCCCATCCTCGTGCTCGCGCGGAGCCTGGTGCCAGGGCCGGATGAAATGGGTATTGCCGTTGCCGCGCCCGCCGCGTCCGCCACGGGCCGCATGGAACCGCTGGCCGGGCTCCGTGAAATCGAAAAGCTGCTCATTCGTATCGGCATCGAAGACCACCGTGCCGACAGGAACCGTCAGGATCGTCGGCTCGCCCGAGGCGCCATGGCACTTCGAGCCTTCGCCGTGCCTGCCGCGGTCCGCGCGGAATTCGCGATTGTAGCGATAGCGCAGCAGGGTGTTGTCGTGCGGGTTCGCTTCCAGGAAGATGTCGCCGCCGTGCCCGCCGTCGCCGCCGGAAGGACCGCCTCGCGGGACATACTTCTCCCTGCGAAAGGCGACGCAGCCGTTGCCGCCGTCGCCTCCCTTGACCATGATTTTGGCTTCGTCAGCAAACACGGAAGGTTCTCTGAAAGAGTGCGGTTGCTGAACGCCATACGTTAGCGCCCGTGGGAAAAACAGGATAGCGCGGGGCTCAAGCGAAGCATCGAGGTTGGAACTTCAGTCGGCGGCGGTCGCGGCGGCCTTCGGATTTGCCGCTGACGCAACTTCTTCCACCGTAAGGATGCTGATGAACTTCCCGTGTCCGCCCTTGTCTTCAAAGCGGACCACGCCCGTGATGAGCGCAAACAGCGAATCATCCTTGGCGCGGCCGACGTTCTTCCCCGCCTTATAGCGCGTTCCGCGCTGGCGAATCAGAATGCTGCCGCCCGTCACAACCTGACCCCCGAATCTCTTGATACCGAGGCGCTGCCCGTGCGAGTCGCGTCCGTTTGTGGAAGACCCGCCGCCCTTTTTATGTGCCATGACAACCTCTATGCGAGTTTGGATGTCGCTGACCTGAACGGCGGTGTACCCCTGCCGGTGGCCGCGCTGAATATTGTACTGCCCGCCCGTCTTGTACTTGAGCACTTTCACTTTAGGGGCGCGACCGTGCTTGACGATCTTGCCCGTAATCTTGGCTTTCGTGGCATCGGCGCCCAGCAGGACTTTCTTCTCGTCCGTGCGGACCGCGAGAACATCCTCAAAAGTCACCTTGCCGCCTACTTTGCCGTCGAGGCGCTCCACCTCGATGGTGGCGCCCGGCTCAACTTTATACTGCTTCCCACCACTGCGAATGACCGCGTACATGCTGCCTCCAAGAGCTAGCGACAAACGTCAATTATACGGGCTTATCCGCACGTGCGTCAACGAATCTCGGACACTTTAGCAACAGCGGGAGGGCGTTGAATAGCGGCGGCGGAGGCTATCAAGATAAAACTCCGAGCGGGACATCCTGGGAGCCGAGGCGTCCGCAACGCCGCCTGCGGTGCGACGGTGAACGCCACGAAGATAGTTCTCATAGGCCGCATCCCCCGTTACCTGACGCAACCACCGCCACGCCCGGCGAAACAGGCCCGTTGCCGGAGTCTTTACCTGCCGCAAACGATCGTTCGGTCTCGACATTTCAGTCTCCTTCGGCCCACTGCGTCGCTACGTATGGCGACTCGTGCAGAGTGGCGGTTTTTCGCCTCCGAGCAAGCATGATCCATTCGCCGATCGCTTCCACAACGAGAACAAGAACCATCGCCAGCAGAATCGCGGTGACGGCGGCGTCCAGCCGGTTGTTGAAAATCAATCGCTGCGTATCCGCGATCTTCTCTGCCGGAACGGCGCCGGAAGCAATCTGCGCGGAAAGCGCTCTTGCCTGCGCGAGAAAACCGATTCGCGGATTGGAGTGGAAGATCTTTTGATAGCTCGCGGTGGTCGTGACGGTCACGAGCCAGGCCATCGGTACCAGCGTCACCCACACGAAACGTGCACGGCCCATCTTCAGCAGGATCGTGGTTGCTACGACGAGCGCAACCGCGGCGAGCAGCTGATTCGAGATCCCGAATAGCGGCCAGAGTGAGTTGATTCCGCCGAGCGGGTCCATCACGCCCTGCCAAAGGAAGTAGCCCCACGCGCCCACCATCAGCGCGCTTGTGACGAGAATTCCCGGCATCCAGCCGGAGCGTCCCAGCGGTTTCCACGCATGTCCAGCAAGTTCCTGAACCATGAACCGGCCGACGCGCGTTCCCGCGTCGAGCACAGTGAGGATGAAAAGCGCCTCGAACATGATCGCGAAGTGATACCAGATGCTCAGCAGGCGCTCGCCCCCGATCGTTCCACTGAATATCTGCGCCATCCCGACCGCGAGAGACGGCGCTCCGCCGGTGCGGTCGAGCAGCGTGCGTTCACCCACCCTCTGCGCGAGAGATGTCATTGTCTGGGGGTCGAGCGCGAAGCCCCACCCCTGGATCGTTCTCGCCGCAGCATCGGCCGTCTTGCCAACGATTCCCGCCGGACTGTTGATCGCGAAATAAACGCCGGGCTGAAGCGCGCAGGCCGCAATCATCGCCATCACTCCGACGAACGATTCCATCAGCATCGATCCATAGCCGACCAGGCGGGCATGGCCCTCGCGCAGAATCATTTTGGGAGTCGTCCCCGACGAAATCAGCGCGTGAAACCCGCTGACGGCTCCGCACGCAATCGTGATGAAACAGAAGGGGAAGATTTTTCCCGCGAACACGGGACCATTGCCGTCGACAAATCGCGTGAGGGGAGGCATCGCCAGCGTGGGCCGCACGAAGATGACTCCCACTGCCAGGGCAAGAATCGCTCCGATCTTGATGACGGCGCTCAGATAGTCGCGCGGCGCAAGCAACAGCCATACCGGCAATGCCGAAGCTGCATAGCCGTATGCAATGATCGCGATTGCCAGCGCGGGACCAGACAACGTGAACGCCCGCGACCACGCCGGCGACGCGTTCACCCATTGCCCGGCGACGACCGCGAACACGATCAGCGCGATTCCGGCCATGGAAGCTTCCAAAACGCGGCCCGGCCTGACGTACCGGAGGTAAAGTCCCATTACGATGGCAATCGGGATCGTCATCGCGAGCGTGAACGTCCCCCAGGGCGATTCCTTCAGCGCCTTCACCACCACGAGCGCGATAACGGCGAGCAGGATAACCATGATCGTCAGGACCGCGATGAGCGCGATCATGCCGCCGCGCTTGCTCACTTCTTCGCGCGCCATTTGTCCCAGCGACTTTCCGTCGCGACGGATGGAACAGAACAGAATCGTGAAATCCTGAACGCAGCCGCCGAGCGCGGCGCCGACGATCAGCCACAGCGTTCCCGGGCAGATAGCCGAACTGGGCGGCGAGCGTCGGCCCGACAAGCGGACCTGGCCCGGCGATGGCGGCAAAATGGTGGCCTAGCAGGACCCATTTGTTCGTGGGGACGAAATCGCGGCCATCTTCCAGGCGTTCGGCGGGCGTGGCGCGGGTGTCGTCAAGCGCCAGGACTTTCGCAGCAAGAAACTTGGAGTAGAAACGGTAGGCGACAAGATAGGTGCAGACTGCCGCGACGACGAACCAGGTGGCGTTCAGCGGTTCGCGGCGTTCGAACGCAATCGCTGCCAGCGCTCCCGCCACCCGCGAGACCAATCGCAACCCAAAGCAGAATTGTGAAGCACGCGTTTCATCGAGTAGCTGCTCAAGCGAGGCGCATCGTACGAAACGCGAGCGAAAGCGTCAATCTCGTCTGCGGAGCGACTCGAGATCTTGACCTTGCCCTTGAGCGACCGCGAATCGAAGGAGTCTAGGGAACTTTTTGCCCGCTGGCGACATTCTAAGAGTAGGAGCAGGATTAACACCGCGGCCGGATGGAACGGCGATGAAACAGCGCTTGCGGCAACCGACGCGATGAACAGCGACGAGCAGTTGATCCTCGAGTTCCAGAAGGGTTCGCGCGACGCGTTTCGGGAGATCTTCGAGCGCTATCGCGAGCCGCTCTACGGCTTCTTCCGGCGGCGGCTCGATAATCCCGCGCGCGCGGAAGAGCTCGACGCAGGAGTGCTTTCTCGCCCTGATTCGGAATGCGACGCGCTACGAACCGCGCGCGAGTTTTCGCAGCTACCTGTACGGAATTGCGATCAATCTCGCGTCAGCGGAGTGGCGCAAATCGGGCCGCGAAGTTGAGCAAACGGAAAATCACGATTGCGCTGCCCGCGAAGGAAATCCTGACGCGGCGTTGTGGGTCCGGCGCGCGCTCGAAAATCTGGACAAAGCGGATCGCGAGGTGTTGATGCTGCGCGAGTACGAACAACTGAGCTATTCGGAGATTGCAGGAATTCTGCGGCTGCCGGTCAACACGGTTCGCTCGCGGCTATTTCGCGCGCGAATGGCGCTGAAAGAGAAACTGATGCCCGTGCAAGGAGACGCCCAGCGAAGATCGGGGAACCGAGATGAATCGTTCAACACAACACGCGTTCGAGCCCGAAGAGATCATGGCGTATCTCGATGGCGAACTGGAAGCGCATCAGGCAGCAGCGCTGGCGAGCCATTTGGAGCACTGCGGCGAGTGCCAAGCCGTAGCGGCGCAGCTTCGGCAAGTCTCGGAGCGTCTGCTGGATTTTCAGATTGAGCCGTACGCAGCTGAAATTGGACGCGGCAACGCTGTCTTCGACAAGCAGTGGGCTCTAGTGAGGCGCAAGAGGACCGGTGCGTCAACCAGTCCGCCTTCAGATGGCATCTGCGTGCGCAAAGTTCGATCCCACATAGTCCGATCGGTTGGGCTGCTAGCCTTTGGGCCGTAGCGGTCGTCGTGATTGCACGCTCACTCGTTGGTTCTGGGCAGGTTCAAGAAAGGCAGACTCAACACGGCGACAGAAAGTCGCCAGGAACAGCTGAGTTATACGTATCAACGCCCAAGTGCGACTGCGCCAGCGAAACAGTCCCGCAGCCGCCGTGACGGGCTCCAAACGCTGTCGACGCCAGGCGCGGGAAATTCGGAAAGCTCTCACAGGGCTTCGACAGCGACCGAGGAGCAAGGTGCAGGTAGTCATGACTCCAATGGAGCTCGAAGTCGAGGCGCCGGAGATTCGCGGGCCGATGATTGTGCAGACCGCATCGATCACGATTCTGGCGCAGAACTACGATCAGGCGAGCGGGCAAATCCAGCCTTTGACCTCGGCGCGCGGCGGCTACGTGCAAGACATGACGGCGGACACGCTGGACCGGCACGGCGCGGTCGGTGTCCGCGACATTGCGCGTGCCCGACAAGCAGCTCGACAATTTTCTCGCCGACCTGCGAAAGCTCGGCCATGTGGAACAGGAAACGCAGAACAATCGGGAAGTGACGGACGCATACATCGACTTGACGGCACGGCTGAAGACGGCCCGGGCCACCGAGCAGCGCATCCTCGAGCTTCTCGGCACGCGAACGGGAAAGCTTTGGGCCGTCGCGGCTAAGAATACGCTTGGCGGCAGGTTTCGTGTTCGCGGCAGGTGGACGGGCAATTCGTCTTGTCGATGAAAATGTAATTGTGGCAACCGGCGCAGACGACTCCGTAAATCGTCTCGTTGAACTGCTCGTGGCTGGTTTTTTCGGTGTGTTCCTTGCGCGCTTGTTCGCGACCCATTGCCATTCGCCTCTCCTCCTCTAGCGCTTCCACTTCGGCGAGGATGTGAACTCGTAGATCGGATACACGTCGCGGAAGATTTTCGCCACTTCGCGCTCGAAACCGGCACGAGTCGCGGCTGCGGGCGAAAATTTCCGGCGCACGATCCACGCCTGCAACTTCTTCCATTGCTCGGGCGCGGTGGGCCAGCCGTTGTGCTTGGTCCATTCGCCTTTTTCGGTTGAATACCAATAGCTTTCGTATTTCCCGCTGCAGCGGCGTTTTTGCCGCTCGATCCATTGCGGATTATCGCGGCCACGCACGCGTCCAAACTGAACGAGCGGAGAGGTCCGGCCGCCGCCGTAGATGCGAAAGCCGCAGGTGACCGCGTCCGCGGAAACGCCGGCGTAAAGCTGGCCTCCTTCGCCGCCTGCTTCCGAGAGGAGCAGGTACATGTGCGGCCGGTATGGCGTTTTGTCCCGCGCAAAACGAATATCGCGATTGATGCGCGAAAAATTGTCGTTCGCCCGTCCGGTTATCACAAATCCCGAATTCAATTTGCGCGCGGCGGGCGCAAGGCGGTCCAGCAACGCGCGCAACGGCTCCACGACCGCGGCGCGATAGCGCTCGCGGTTCGCGTCCATCCACGGCTTATTGTTGTTGCGGACCAACTCGCGGAAGAATCGGATCGTGTCTTTTGTCAACGCGGGCGTCTGTTTCACCGGAAAAGTATAGCTCATGTTTTGTGCCGCCGGTCTCTTGCGCACAACTCCGATTCGCACGGCTATGATTGCCGCTTACGCGGGTCATCGGTTGCGCCTTTTGCGGCGTCGTGTCGATGTGATAGGTTCTGCACCGCGTTGCGACGAACCCGGAGGGGGAACGATGACTCGAAAATTGCTGCGACTGCGGCTATTCGCTGCGGCTCTGCTGATGGCGTTGATTGCGGTCGCGGCGCCTGCGATCACGGCAGACGACACGAAGCCGGCCGAAACCACCAAGAAATCGCCATGGAAGGCCGACGATTTCGTGTTCACGGAAAACGCCAGCCAGTTCCGCATTTCGCCGGACGGCAAATGGGCCGTATGGGTGAAAAACACGGCGGACAAAGAGAAAGACGTCCGCGTCAGCAATCTCTATCTTTCGAGTCTCACGGAGAAAAAGGAAATTCAGCTCACTCAGGGTGAAGACGACGTTTCCAGCCCTCGCTGGTCGCCTTCCGGCGAGACGATCGCATTCCTGAGCAGCCGCGCGCTGCCGAAGCCGAACGCCAAAGCCGCGCACATGCAGCTCTGGCTGATGAACGCCGGCGGGCGGCGAGCCCTGGCATGTGACCGAATTCGAGCGCGGCATCAATCAGTTCGAGTGGCTCGACAACGACACGATCCTGTTCAGCGCGGAGGAAGATCCCTCGCTCTACGAGCGCGACACGAAAGAGCGCAAAGACGATAGCGACATCGTGGACGACGAAGCCCACACGCCTCCCGTGCGGCTTTTCAAATTTGCCGTGAAAGACAAGAAAGTCACGCGGCTCACCGACAACACGGATTGGATCCAGTCCTTCGAGCCGTCCTATGACGGAAAGAAAGCCGTGGCGGTGGCGCGGCGCGAGCTGAGCTATGTCTGGGACGAAAAGACGCCGCCGGTGACCTACATCGTCGATCTGAAAACTGGCGATCGCACGCAGATTTTCCCGGGACGCAAGATTCTGCCGGACCGCGTCCGCTGGGCGCGCGACAATTCCGGATTTTACGTGGTGGCGCCGTTTTCCGATTCGCCGCGCTTCTACACCGCGTCGATTCAGAAGCTCTATTTCTATGATCTCGCTTCGAGCTCGACCACCGAAGTGAATCTCGATTGGGAACGCTCGATGGGCTTCAATCTCGAGATAACCAAGGACGGCTTCGTCACGTTGCTCGACGACGGCGTCTACAAAAAGCCGGCGCGCTACACGCGCAACGGCTCGACGTGGTCGCGCGAGTGGATCACCGGCGACACGCCGCGCAACTATTTCGATTTCGTCCTGGGCGATGACGGACACACTTTGGTTTACCAGTATTCGACGGCCAGCACGCCCACACAGTGGTTTCGCGCTCAACTCGATGGGACGAAGGTCACCTCGCCCGTGCAGTTGACCGAGCTTGAACCCTCAGTACAAGAACAGAACCATCGCCAAGACCGAAGTTCTGCACTGGAAGGGCGCGAACGACGACGACGTGGAGGGCATCCTCTTTTATCCTTTCAACTACGAGGCCGGCAAGAAGTACCCGCTCGTCGTCGCTACGCACGGCGGACCCGCGGGCGCGGACCACGATTCGTGGTCGGAGAGCTGGGCGTACTCGCAGCAGCTCATGAACCAACGCGGCGCGTTCGTGCTCAAGACGAATTACCACGGCAGCTCGGACTACGGCTTGAAATGGGTCGAGTCGATCTGCTGCGGGCACTACTACGACCTGGAAATTCCCGACATCGAAAAGGGCGTCGACAATCTGATCGCGAAGGGCCTGGTCGATCCGGACAAAATCGGGGCGCTCGGATGGTCGAACGGATCGATTCTCTCGATTCAGTTGAGCGTCACCGATCCCGACCGCTACAAAGTGATTGCCGTGGGCGCCGGCGACGTCGAGTGGATCAGCGACTGGGCCAACGTCGATTTCGGCGAGTCCTTCGACAACTATTATTTCGGGAAGTCGCCGCTCGAGGACCCGCAGCTTTACATCCAGAAATCGCCGGTCTTCAAATTGGATCGCGTCAAGGCGCCGACCCTGATTTTCCACGGCACCATCGACCGCCAGGTTCCCACGGCGCAGAGTTGGACGTACTACCGCGCGCTTTATTGGCTGGGCAAAGTGCCGGTCAAGCTCGTCCTCTTTCCCGCCGAAGCGCACGGGCCGCGGAAGCTTTCGCACCAGCTTCGCAAAGTGAATGAGGAGACGGCGTGGTTCGACAAGTACCTCTTCCACGCAAATCCGCCCGAAAATGAAGCGTTCAAGAAGGGCTCGCCGCTTGATGTTGCGCTGCGGGAGAAGTCGGTTCAGAAGTCGGGTCCGAATTATGGCTCGATGTCCGGCAAAGTTCTGATTCCGGAAGTCGTGAAGCGCGGCGATCTTGAAATCGGGAGGTTCGAAGTCACGCGCGCCCAATACGCTTCGTTCGACAAGAGCTACAAGATCGACGCCGGCACCGAAAACTATCCCGCGAATGGAATCACGTTCGACCAGGCCAAGGCCTACTGCGCTTGGTTGAGCAAGCAAACAGGCCAGACGTACCGGCTGCCGAACGAGGCCGAAGTCGCATCGCTCTACAAAGATCGCCCCGGAGAAAACACGCTCGACTACTGGGCGGGCTACGCGCTAAATCCGGAGGATGCGCAGCGGCTCGAAGAGAAACTCAAGGCGCTGCCCGGCAATGCGCCGTTGTTGCGAGAAGTGGGCACCTTTTCTGGCCAGGGCGAGGAAGGCGAAGAACTGGTGTTCGATCTCGGCGGCAACGTCGCGGAGTGGGCGATCGCGGCAGACGGTACAGGCAGGACGCTCGGCGGCAGCGCCGATCGCGCCTCCGACGCGAAGGCGCGCTACCGCCCCGCAGACGCCGAGTACACGGGCCTGCGTGTGGTTCGCGGCGAGCCAACGCCGAAGCAAACTTCCACTGAGAAATGAGCAGTCGGGTGGAAGCCCCGGACTTTAGTCCGGGAGCGCGGCCTTCAGGCCGTGCGAAAGAAGCCAGCAAAAAAATCAAACGGGCTTTAGCCCCGGGATTCACAATCCGACTCCAGTCCAGATTGGCAGTTGCGCGCGGCAATCAGGGGCTTTACGCTTCCTTCATGAGCCCATTCACTCCCACAGCAATACGCAACTGTAAAACTTCGAAGTAAAATAGGACA
>CAWBGW010000045.1:0-55310 GCA_963788345.1 uncultured Acidobacteriota bacterium
ACGCACGCTCCGCGTTTACAATTACTTCCGGCGAACAAGCGCAGCAATACACGGGACCCGGTTCGTGCAGCTCAACAAGTTGCCACGGCAGTATCGCGCCGCGCACCGATAATCGCGTCCGCCAGAATGAATACAGCGTTTGGATCGTCCGCGATAAGCACTCCAAAGCATTTGTCTCGCTCACCGGAACAGTGGGTGAACGGATGGCCGCCATTTTGAATTTGGGCAAAGCCGAGTCGGCGCCGAAGTGCCTCGCGTGTCACGCGCTCGATGTCCCCGCCGCGCAGCGAGCGCATACCTTTGATTTGAGTGATGGCGTAAGCTGCGAGAATTGCCACGGCCCCGCGTCCGCATGGCTCGGCCGCCACACGGAACGAGGCTGGACGCACGAGCAATCCGTCGCCCTGGGCATGTACGACACGCGCGATCTGATCAAGCGCAGCGAAATGTGCCTCTCGTGCCATCTGGGCAACGAACAGAAATCCGTGGATCACGAAATGATCGCCGCCGGCCACCCCGATCTCTATTTCGAGCTTGACGCTTTCTCAGCAACCATGCCCCGGCACTGGAAAGAACCCGGAGAGCCAGGGGAAACAGAAGGAAGCGACCCGTGGTTCGACGTTCGCGAATGGTCCACCGGCCAGGCCGTCCAGCTTCAGGAATCGCTGACGCAGCTTGCCTCACGCGCGCAGGGAAAAGTCTGGCCGGAATATTCGGAACTCGAATGCTACGCGTGCCATCATTCGCTTGGCCCTGCGGAGCAGAGCTGGCGGCAAGCGCGCGGCTATCCGAACCGGCGCCCTGGAAGCCCGCCATGGAACGCTTCGCGTTACGTTGTGTTCCGCGAAATTGCGCGGCAGGTGGATGAGTCCGGCTCGCAAGAACTAGACAAGCAACTCGCGCACCTGGCGAATCTGATGAGCGATCCCGGTTCCGATCGTGCGGCCGTCGTCACGGAAGCGAAGAATGCAGCGTTCATCGCGCACGATCTCGCCGCTGAAGTTGAATCACATACCTTACGATTCCGCGATGACTCTACGCTTGCTGCACCAAATCACTTCCGACGCGGATTACATTTCCAACCAGGACGAGCACGCCGCCGCGCAAGCCGCGATGGCCATCCAATCGCTCTTCGTCGCTTACGACCGCAACGAGAAGATGCAGAATGCGCAGGAAGTGCGTGCAGCCATCAGCGGCTTGTTTGACCAGTTGCAGGTCCCCTCGAACTACGATCCCACGCGTTTCTCCCGGCAAATGCATGAAGTCAACGCGCTGCTCCATTAGCAAGTACGATACTCCGCCTATAGTCATGCTTTCACAATCCGTCGGGCCATTGAGAGTATCGATTTCATCGCAGCCCCGCGTCTATTCCTCAGCTTGGGGCAGAGGTGAATTTTTCCATGCAGCACTATGACCTGATCGTGATTGGCAGCGGCCCGGCGGGTGAAAAAGGCGCTGCTCAAGCCGCCTATTTCGGTAAGAAGGTTGCGCTCGTCGAACGAAGCGAGCAATTGGGCGGAGCGTGCATCAATACGGGCACGCTTCCCAGCAAGACTCTGCGCGAGTCCGCGCTCTATTTCTCCGGACTCGGCCAGCGCGGCCTCTACGGCATCGATTATTCACTTCGCGAAGGGCTCACCGTCCAGGATTTCATGCGGCACAAGGACGCGGTCGTCAGCCAGGAACGCTCCAAGGTCTCGAAGAACATCGCGGCCCATTCGATCGATCATTTCACCGGCGCAGGGCAATTCGAGGATGCTCATCACCTTGTGGTTCGTCCCGCGCAAGGCGAACCAAACCGGATTTCCGCCGATGTTTTTCTGATCGCCACCGGGTCGAAGCCTCACCGCTCCCCTGAAATCCCGTTCGACGACGAGTTCATTTTTGACTCGGACACCATCCTGCAAATGGACCGTATTCCGGAAAGTGTGGCCGTGATTGGCGGGGGCGTGATTGGTTGCGAGTACGCGTCCATCTTTGCCGCGCTGGGAGTGAAGGCGACATTGGTGGATGGCCGTGACCGCCTGCTTCCTTTTCTGGACGCGGAAATCTCCGAACGCCTGCGCGGCCGCCTTACCGATCTCGGCATGCAATTCTTTTTCAACGACCGGCTGCAGGATCTCGATAAGGCCGCTGGAAGAATCACCCTGAAACTTGAATCAGGAAAAATTCTGGAAGCGGAGACGTGCCTCTTCGCGGCAGGCAGACGCGCGGCAGTGGAGGGACTAGGGCTTGAAAAGGTTGGGCTCGGGGTCAACAAGCGCGGATACATCGAAGTAAACGAGGTGTATCGAACCACTGCGTCGCATATCTACGCCGCCGGCGACGTTATCGGCTTTCCGGCGCTTGCTTCTACGTCCATGGAACAGGGGCGGGTGGCGATCTGCCACGCATTTGGATTCCAGTACAAAAAACGGCTGGCCAATATGCTTCCCATGGGAATTTACACGATTCCGGAAGTCTCAGGCGTAGGTGAAACGGAGGAATCCTGCAAGGAGAAGGGACTTCCGTATGAAGTTGGGCGCGCACAGTATTCCAACAACGCCCGCGCGCAAATCGCAGGAGATCGGCATGGCATGCTGAAATTGGTCTTCAGCCGCGACGACCGCCGGTTGCTCGGCGTGCACATCCTGGGCGAGAGCGCTACGGAGCTGATTCACCTGGGAATGATGGTGCTCGAATCGAAGGGGACGATCGATCTGTTCATAGATTTTGTTTTTAACTATCCGACGCTTTCGGAAACCTACAAATACGCCGCCTATGACGGCCTGGGAAATCTCACCGGCCATAAACTCCGCGAAGGCTAACGGCGCGCGAAACCCTAATCCGTCGGATTCCTCGGGAAGCTCAAATACGGCAACCGCACGCCCTGAATCATTATCTGATCAGCGCGGATCGCCGGAGGCGCAGCAAAGCAGTTCACGGCACCGCTCGGGCAACCATTCACGCAAGCACCCGGCCCCGCAGCTGCACGTTCCCCCATCGCTCACGTAGTCATCCTGCTCCACACCGTCTCCGCTGACGCCCAAACCTCCCACGAGAACTCCTCCAACGTAGAGCGGCTCTGAACCGGGGAAAAATACAATCCCACTTTGATTCTGCGCGGTGTTCGGTCCCGGCGGTCCCGGAGGATCCGCGCCCTGCGTGCAAGGGTTCGCCATGTCTTGCATGAACAAATCAAAGAAGGGTCCTGGTGACGTCCCATCAATTCCCGGCGGATACAAAGGCATCGCGCCGAAACTGATCGTGCGATTCGTCACAGCCGTGCCCATCGGAACGCCGGGCAGGTCAGCCGCTGACCGGTTTGGCCCGTTGAAATAGATCATGTTGCGCGCTTTGCTCGCGGCCACATCGACGCTGAAGACCGTGGTGTCGTGCATTCGGTACAATCCGATAATCGTGCCATCCAGATCGCTCACGGCGATCGTCATGCGTGCTCGCGATTCCGACGGAAGACGAATCACTGCTCGCGTTGTATTGGCTGTGTTCACTGCATTCGTGATGATCGCACCCACTTGCGCCGACGTCAGTCCGCCTACGGGACCATCCGTGGGTCCCACAAGATAGCCGTCCGGCGGGGGCCCTGCACTCGCTACAGGAGCGATCACATAAAAGCTGGAATTGAATGGTCCGCTTGCAGGAGTCAAGTCGCTTGGAGGCGACGTGTTGTCCACGAACGGCACCGCGATTCCGCCGATCACCACCGCGCCAGGCGCAGGCAAAGGCAAAAATCCAATTTGATCCGTGGTTACATTCGGCCCACCCATCGCAATCATGCTGGCTGCGGCGTACGCGACGTATTCCGCGACATCGAGCGGCACACCCGCGATTCCAATCCCCCCCACCGCGTGTCCGCTCTTGAAAATGGGCACTCCGCCGGGATTCACCGCAGACGGCTGGCTATCCATCGAATCGGCCTTGCCCGTGATCACACCCAGCCGATCCGGCGAGCCATCAATTGAGACGGCAGGAGGAATCTCCTGCCCGGCAATGTAATTCGACGAAAGCAGGCATCCGCGGTTTGTGCTTTCAATCCCGTAGAGCGCCGCGTTGGGCGCGTTTGCAATTCCTGGTGGAAAATGAATCCCGCTAATATACCGAACCGTGCGTGAAGAGAGCGGCGCCTGATCGTTGCTGAAGAAGGCCGCTGTGCGAGCTAGTGAAACCGCCAAGTCTCCTGTCGGCACCATGTTTCCGTAGTTTCCAGCCGACGTCACCGGTGCACTCGGCCCTTGCCAAACGGCTAGGATATTGCCCAATCGATCCACGACGGCAATGGACATTCCATCCGAATCCGCCGTTTGAGCAGCCGCCTCGACGATCATTCCCACGTCGCTCTGCGTCAGCGAAGCCGATCCCGATGGGGGTTGCGGATACAGCGTGGCAGTGCTGCCGCCGCCGCCGTTCCCGCTGCTCGCTCCGCCGCAAGCGCAGAGGCACACGCTCAACGCGAGGCTCAATCCAAGCGTTTGCATAGATGAATTTCGCGTGCGAGGCGTGGACATGGCTATGAAGTGATTCGTATCACACGCGAAAACGCTTCTCAATTCCTCATCCGCTCCCGGATTCGTTCGCAGCACTAGGAATCATTTTCGCAACGCCCGCGCAATCTGCCCGAAACTTCGCCGATTTTGTGGAATATACTTGGCCGCTCGAAGAGATTTTGATGGCGAGGCCTAACGCTCTGCTCCTCAGGAATCGTCAATCATTGCGTCGCGCAATAGAGGGGATGCTGCCCGCATCCTCGAACCTCGGCAAAAGCGTGACGCTGAATCCGGCCGCATTCCTATGTCTCTCGATGTCATTGTTCGCGTTGCCTCCCGCGCCGCGCCACCATGCGTATCATGCGCGCCATCCGGCAAAGCTGGCGCATAGCCCTCACCATTCATCCAGTCACTCGCATCCCGGTTTGCACGCGCCGAATCGAAGTCATCCAGCGCAACAACAACAGAACCAGCAGCAACGTATCGCGCAACAGAAGCCGCCTCAAACCGGCGCGGTCGAAGGAATTGTCCGCGATGCCTCGGGCAAACCCGCGACCGGTGGAGCGGTCGTCTTGCGTGACATGAATCCTGCCGGGAAAACGTTCAGACAAATCGCCGACGCCAATGGCGTTTTCCGATTCATTGACCTGCCGCCCGCCAATTACGAGCTCACGTTCGAAGAAGAGGGCTACGAATCGCATGCTCAAGCCGATATACATCTGGCCGCGGGCCAGGTGATTGATCGCGACATCGAAATCAAAGCAATTGCGGCCGCCATTGCCGGTCCACCGCAGCCGCCGCAAGAATCGCCCATCTGAATCCATATCCAGGCGTGCTGCAGCGCCTGGCAGAACCATCCGTTTTTCATTTTGAATCGACCGAATCGCTGCCTCCCGCGAACTTGGTTTTTCAGCCCGATCCAGATCGCTGGGCCATCGCGATGCCGGATTGGGATCGTTACGGAATAGGCGGCGAGCGCCCGTACGCTCACAGCCGCACTTGGGATCCATTCAATCGCAATAAGCTCAAAGGCGACTACCCCATCATCGGCAACCGCACCTTCCTGAATCTTACCGCCGTCAGCGACACATTCTTCGACGGCCGCCGCCTCCCCACGCCGAGCGGCGAAAGCACCGCGCGTCCCGGAGAGCCGGGTTTTTTCGGCAAAGGCCGCCAGTTTTTCGTCGACCAGGTGTTCTTGTTTTCCTTCGACCTGTTTCATGGCGACACCTCGTTCCGACCCGTGGACTGGCGCATCCGCATCACGCCCGCCGTGAGCGTAAATTATCTCAACGTGCAGGAGTTGGGCATCGTCAATGTAAATGTGGCTAGCGGCACCACGCGTCTGGATGCGCACGCCGGCCTGCAGGAGGCTTTCGCGGAAGTGAAGCTCGCCGACCTCGGCACTCACTACGATTTCATTTCCGTCCGCGCCGGCATTCAGCAATTCAACAGCGATTCCCGCGGCTTCATCTTCAACGCCAGCCAGCCCGGCGTGCGCGTCTTCGGCAACCTCGACTCCAACCGCTGGCAATACAATCTCGCCTACTTCAACTTCCTCGAAAAAAATACGAACAGCGGCATCAATTCCTTCGCGCTGAGAAATCAGCAGGTAATCGTCGCCAACGCCTACCGCCAGGATTTTCTGCTTCCAGGTTACACGGCGCAGTTCAGCGTGCACTACAACATGGACCAGGCTTCGATCCACTACGACGACAATGGCTTCCTCGTCCGCCCCGCTCCGATCGGCGACGTTCGTCCGCACAGCGTTCACGCCGCCTACCTTGGCTGGGCCGGCGACGGGCACATCGGTTGGCTGAATTTGACCCACGCGTTTTACCAGGCATTCGGCAACGACAGCTTCAATCCGCTCGCCAATCGCCCTGTAACGATCGACGCGCGCATGGCAGCGCTTGAGCTCTCCGTTGACAAGGACTGGGCGCGCTTCAAGACCTCCGTCTTCTACGCTTCCGGCGACGGCAATCCGTCGAGCGGCCGCGCCCACGGCTTTGATTCCATCGACGATTTCCCGGAATTTGCCGGTGGAATTTTCAGCCTGTGGAATCGCGAGGGCATTCGCCTCACCGGCACCGGCGTGCTGCTCACTCCTCCCAACAGCCTTTTGCCCGACCTCCGCTCGAGCAAGGATGAAGGCCAGGCCAATTTCGTGAATCCCGGAATCCTACTCGTCAACATGGGCACCAATCTCGACCTCACGCCCAAACTGCGCGGCTTCATCAATGCAAATTACTTGCAGTTCATGCGCACGGAGCCGCTGGAGTTGCTTTTGTTTCAGGGAGACATCCGTCATTCGATCGGCTTCGACTATAGCGCCGGCGTGCGCTATCGGCCGCCGCTCACGGAAAACGTCACGCTCACCGCGGGCGCCTCGGCTCTCACGCCGGGAGCGGGGTTCCGCGATATTTATTCGGAGCAAGGTTTTGTTTTCCGTTTTCACGGATTTGCGCTTTCAGTTTTGAATTGCCAGGATGTGTGCGGCAGGAATACGAACGGGGAGCACCAGCTGGATGAATCGCTCGGCCAAATCGAACAACGGACTCGCGCACCGCGCGAAATGGCGGTACTTTCCCGTTCTAGCGGCGTTGATGGCGATCGGCGCGGCGCTTGCCGCCGAATTCGCCCTCAAAGCGCAGCTTCCGCAATCGCAACAGCATTCATCGCAGCAACCGGCGAGCCTCGGCCCGGCGGGCCAATCCGAATCCGAAGTGGAGCGGAAGAATTCCGGCTGCCTCACGTGCCACGTCACCACGGACGAGCCCACCATGCACGCCACCGGCACCGTGCATCTGGCGTGCGTGGATTGCCACGGCGGCGACTCGGGCGCTCAAATCGCGCCCGGCACTGCGACCTCTTCGCCGGAATACGCGCAGGTAAAAAATCGCGCGCACCCGAAATCGAGCAACCCTGAATTTGCTCGCAGCTCCGCTAACCCGGTCCGCTCCTATACGAGCTGGCTGCGCGAAAATTACGATTACATTCGCTTCATCAATCCGGGCGATTTGCGCGTCGCGCCGAAAACCTGCGGCCAATGCCACGCCGCGGAAGTCTTGAAAGTTCAAACCAGCATGATGACAACCGGCGCCCTCCTTTGGGGCGCGGCGCTTTATAACAATGGCGCCTACCCGATTAAGAACGCGCACTTCGGCGAAAGCTATTCCGCCGATGGTATCCCACAGGATATTCGCACCATCCCGCAGCCCACGCCCGAGGAAACGCGTACGAAAGGCATCCTCGCAGAACTTACGCCGCTGGAGCGCTGGGAAATTTCGCAACCCGGCAACGTGCTGCGCGTATTCGAGCGCGGCGGCGAAAAAAAGAGCGAAATCGCGAACCCCGACCGCGAAGAGGAATCCGGCCGCCCCGACGATAAACTCAGCGACCGGGGTTTCGGCACCGAGTTGCGCACCGATCCCGTGTTCCTCGGCCTTCAGAAAACGCGCCTCCTCGATCCGCTCCTCTATCTCCCCGGCACAAACGACCAACCCGGCGATTATCGCGCCAGCGGATGCACGGCGTGCCACGTCGTCTACGCCAACGATCGCTCGCCAGACCATTCCGGCCGGTACGCGAGTTTCGGAAATCTAGGACAGTCGGCGACCACCGATCCCACAATCCCTAAAAACGAATCGGGCCATCCCATTCGCCACGCCTTCACGCGCTCCATTCCTTCCAGCCAGTGCATGGTCTGCCATGTCCATCCGGGAACGAACATGGAGACCACCTATTTCGGCTACACCTGGTGGGACAACGAAGCCGACGGCGAGAAAATGTATCCGGTCAAGCAGCGGAATCCGACCGAAGACGAAAAATATGAAGTCTCGCTTCGCAATCCGGAAGGCGCTGCGCCACGCGGCCTCTGGTCGGACCCGAAGTTCTTGCAGCAAGTGGGCAGCCCCCAATTCAATAAACAGCTCCACGAATCGCAGTTCGCGGATTTTCACAGCCACGGCTGGGTCTTTCGGGCCGTCTTCAAGCGCGATCGCAAAGGCGATCTCCTCGACGCGGACGACAAAGTTGTTTCGCCAAGCGATCCCCAGAAGTTCGACAAAGCCGTTCATTTGAAAGACATCCATCTCGAAAAAGGAATGCAGTGCATCGATTGCCATTTCGACCAGGACAATCATGGCAATGGAAAGCTCTACGGCGAGCCGCGCGCGGCCATCGAACTCGATTGCATCGATTGCCACGGCACGATCGAAAAACGCGCAAGCCTACTCACGTCCGGCTCGGCCGCTCCCGCGGGCGGTGCTCATCTCGAAATCCTGCGCACGCCGTGGGGCGAACGCCGCTTCGAATGGAAAGCCGGCAAGCTCTACCAGCGATCCATGATGGATGCGAACGTCGCTTGGGAAGTGGTGCAAACCCTCGACACGATCACTCCCGGCGACGCGCATTACAGTGAAAAATCGCGCTGGGCGAAGACCGTTCAGACCGACGGCACAACGTGGGGAGACGCGCCCTCCGATGAATCTCATCTCGCTCATCCCAATAGCAAAATGACGTGCTACGCGTGCCATACTTCCTGGACCACGAACTGCTTCGGGTGCCATCTCGCAATGACGGCCAACCAGCGCAAGCCCATGCTACACAACGAGGGCCTGCTCACGCGCAACTGGACGAACTATAGTTTTCAAGTCTTGCGCGACGATGGATTCATGCTTGGAATTGACGGCACCGTAACGGGCCACCGCATCGCGCCCGCGCGTTCGTCCTGTGCGATCCTGGTGAGCTCGCAGAATGCAAATCGCGACTGGCTCTATTACATGCAGCAAACCGTTTCCGCCGACGGATTTGCGGGCACGGCATTCAGCACGTTCGTTCCCCACACGGTGCGCGCGAAGGAAACGAAATCCTGCGAAGATTGCCACCTCACCCCGCGCAACGACAACAACGCCTGGATGGCGCAAGTCCTGCTGCAGGGGACGAATCTCGTCAATTTCATGGGCCGCTACATTTATGTCGCCAACGGCAGTAAGGGCTTTGACGCCGTTGCTGCCACGGAACACGACGAGCCGCCCGCCGTGATCGGCAGCTACTTGCAACGCCTCGCTTATCCGGACGATTACAAGCGGCACGTCGCTCGCAATCGCGAACTCACGCAGGCTTACCATCACGAAGGCAACGTGCTCGACGTCCAGCTCCGCGGCGAATATCTCTACGCCGCCACGGGCAAAGGCGGCCTCCGCATCTACGACGTGGCCAACATTGACAACAAGAATTTTTCCGAGCGCATGGTCACCGCGCCCGTTTCTCCCCTCGGCCAACGCCTGTATCTGAAAACAAGATTTGCCACCTCGGTCGCCAGCCCCTCGACCCTGGCCCTCGATCCCGCGCGCAAGCAAAATCCGGAAAACGAAGAGCAGGCCATCCATCCACTCTATGCGTTCTTGTACGTCGCGGATAAATACGAAGGTCTCGTCGTCGCCGGAGACCCGAACGTCAAAGGCAAGAGTCCAGGTGTAAGCACGCTGCTTGACGGCAATCCGAAGAATAATTTCCTGAAGCGCGCGTTGGCATTCAATCCGAATGGCATTCTGAACGGAGCGCGCCGCATCACGATCGCCGGCACCTACGCCTACATCCTTTGCGATCGCGGCCTCGTCGTCGTGGATCTCTCGAATCCACTCGACCCTCATGTCACGGCCGAGATCGGCGCGCCGGATCTGGCCGATCCGCAAGGGATCGCCATACAATTTCGTTACGCGTTCGTTGTGGATCGCCAGGGGTTGAAAGTCTTGGACGTAACGGCGCCGGACCATCCGCGAATCGTTCCCTCCGCCGCCGTGCCGCTGGAAGACGCGCGCAACGTCTACGTCGCGCGCACATACGCTTACGTTGCTGCTGGCAAGCAAGGCTTGGCGATCGTTGACGTCGCGAAGCCGGAACAGCCCCGCCTCGACCAGCTTTTCACGGGCGACGGAAAACTCAATGACGCCCGCGACGTAAAAATCGGAATGGTGGATGCCAGTGCATTCGCTTTTGTCGCCGACGGCCGCAACGGCCTCCGCGTCTTGCAGCTCATCTCGCCCGAAGACTCGCCGAATTCCTATGGGTTCAGTCCCCGTCCAACTCCCAAGCTGATCGCCACGTATCGAACGCGCGGCCCGGCGCTGGCAATTTCCAAGGGAGTGGATCGCGATCGCGCCGCCGATGAAAGCGGCAACCAGCTCGCCGTTTTCGGGCGGCGCGGCGCTCGTCCGCTGAACCGCGAGGAGGCTGCGCGGCTTTATCTGCGCAACGGTAAACCCTATACCGTCAATGATATGCCGCCGAAATCCGCGCAACCTGGCAAGCCTGAGTAAACTCCTTCGCAACGGCGCATGTAGCTGCATTGGTCACCGCGCAACATCGCCGCCGTTGACTCACAAAACCCCTCTGTCAGACTTGGTCCAATCAAGGTGAATTTGGGCATCGAAAGAGGACACCGATGAACTCCTTCAAGCACTTCACAGTTGTACTGCTTTGCTTTCTGCTGGTTTATTTGCCCGTGATGGCTGAACCGCAGGCCGCGGCGCAGCAGGCCGGCCAGATCAGCGCGCTGATTCCCGCGGCCACGCGAAATTCCCAGGCGGCGACGGTGAAAGAAGAGCTTGATTGGAACGATCTGCTCAAGACCGAGCATACAGGGCGGGTGCGAGCGGGTCTCACCGACGGCTCAATCCTGAGCGTGGGCTCCGATAGCGAGCTCCGCGTCGTGCAGCACGACGCCACCTCGCAGCAGACCTCGCTGGAGTTGAATTTCGGCAAAGTGCGCAACCAGGTCGTGAAAATCACCAAGCCGGGGGGTAAATTCGAAGTGAAGACGCCGAATGCCGTGATCGGCGTGATCGGCACCGATTTTTATGCGGCATTCGATCAGGACAAGACGACAGTGATTTGTTACAAGGGGAAAGTAACGGTCACTCCCGGCCCCAACGCCAAGGTGACCCAAAATTCGGGGCAATCCAACGCCGCAACCAACTCGATTACGGTCGCCGCCGGACAAATGGTGGAAATCACCAACGACTTTCCCCCCGCCGGCTACAAGCCCAGCCAGACTCCCGCTGACACGCAGCAGGCGAGCCTGCTCGCCACGGATGTTTCGGACACGCTTCCCGTTGCTCACCATAGCCATCTCGGCCGGAACATAGGGATTACCACGGCGGTGGTAGTGGCAACCGGGTTGGCGATCGGTATCCCGCTCGGGTTGCGCGGCGGCAGCAATTCCAGCACGTGCGTGAAAAACCCCAATACCGGCGCCTGTCCCTAATTCAGCTGGGGTTGGCCCGGAGCAATCGCTCCGGGCGGCTAAGCCACCATCGCGATACTTATGAAATTTCTGAAACAACGCTGGTCGCGGTGGTCGGCGTGGCTGGACACTCTTTCGTTTGGCCGAACGGATTTGTGGCTGGGAGTGGTGGTCACATTTCTGGGCCTGACGCTTTTTTGGTTCTCCGGAATCGGCGGCAACTCGCGCGCGGGCTTCGTTTTTCTCCAGAATATCGAGCAGCGCTCCCTGGACTTGCGATTTGGGATGCGAGGCCAGCGCGCCCACGACGATCGCGTCGTGATCGTTGATATCGACGAGAAGACGCTTCAGAACATCGGTTCGTTCCCATTCCCGCGCAAAAGCTACGCTCAGCTCATCGATCGGTTGAGCGCCGAAGGCGCATCCGTCATCGCGTTGGACGCCACATTTCCGACCCCTGAGACGGATTCCGCCCAACAGGCCCTTCAACGACTGCAGCGCGATCTGGGCTCCTCCGCTTCTCCCGCGCTGCTGCAAAAAGTGAAGGATCTGGAGACCGCGAGCGATCAGGACGCAAAATTCGCACGGGCGCTCAAGAGCAGCGGCAACGTGGTGCTCGGCCACATTTTTCTCGGCTCGGAAAGCGACGCTCCCACCGAGTCCCCGCTCGCCAAGGAGTACTTCAACATCGTCTGGGCCAAGGCGTTTCCGCAAGTCCTCAAGGTGAATTCCAAGGATGGGCGGGATTTCGACCTGGGGCAGGCTTGGATTCACAACGGGGGCAAAGTCTTTTCGAATGTGGAAGCAAACATCTCGAAGCTCGCGGAGGCCGCGGATTCCTACGGCTTCATCAATATCCGGCCGGACCCGGATGGTACGTTGCGGCACGCGATGTTGATCGCCCGTTACAGAGACCAGGACTTCTTCCCGTCGCTCGATTTGCAGGTGGTGCGCGAATACGAAAAGATCCCGGACCAAAATGTGGCCGCGTTCATCGCGCCGAACGGGCTGGAGCGGATTCAGCTTGGCAACCACACGTTGCGGCCGGGGCACGACGGCACCGATCTCATCAACTACACGGGCCCCTACGGCACCTACCGGCACTATTCCATGTGGGACGTGATGAGCGGCGCGGCGCCTCCGGATTCGTTTCGCGGAAAAATGGTGCTCGTGGGCGCCACAGCGCTTGGGATCGGAGACATTCGCAACACTCCTTTTGAGGGCCTCTACATGGGAGTGGAGGTGCATGCCAACATCATCGACAACGTGCTCCACAGCGGTGAAAAAGGGCGAAGCTTTCTCACGCGTGGATCGAACGACGAGATGATTGACTTGGGCTTCATCCTGCTTTTCGGCCTCGTATTTGGATACTTGTTCAGCCACGCCACGCCGCTCTACTCCACGATCTCCATGCTGGGCACATTGGCGCTGTTCGGGTGGTTCGTTTACTTCATGTTTGCGGACGGGGGCCGTTGGCTGAGTTTCGTGATTCCGGCCGCGACGCTCGCGGCGAATTACGCGGCCATCACGAGTTTCCGCATGATCTTCGAAGAGCGCGAAAAGCGGAAGATTCGCAAGGCCTTTTACCAGTATGTGTCCCCCGGCGTGATCAAGCTCATCGAAAAGAATCCGCGGAAGTACTTTCGCCCGGGCGGTGAAATGAAAGAGCTGACGGTGATGTTCAGCGACATTCGCGGCTTCACCACAATTTCCGAGGGCTTGACTCCAGACGAACTCGTTCAATTGCTGAACGAATACCTGGGAGAGATGACGGACATTGTGTTCGCCACCAACGGTACGCTCGACAAGTATATTGGCGACGCCATCATGGCTTTCTGGGGTTCGCCGTACCCCCAGGAAGATCATGCCTTTCGAGGATGTTCGTGCGCCTTGCGCATGATCCAGCGGCTAGACGCGCTCAACGCCAAATGGAAATCGGAGGGGCGCCGGCCGATTTCGATTGGAATCGGGCTGAATGCCGGCCCGGTGAATGTTGGCAACATGGGCTCGGCGAAACGGCTCGCGTGGACCGTGATGGGCGACAACGTGAATCTTGCCTCGCGTCTTGAGGGAATCAACAAGGAATATCACACGCAAATCGTGATCAACGAGACGACGTATCGCCAGGTGGCAGACCAGTTTGTCTGCCGCGACCTCGACAAAATTCGCGTGAAGGGCAAGAACCAGCCCGTGAATATTTATGAGCTGCTCGGCGTAGCCGTGGAGAGGCCGAAATTCGAATCGCTGCTCGCGGATTTCGACCGCGCCATGGCGGCTTACCGCGCGCAAGATTGGTACGCCGCCTCTGCCAGATTCGGAGAGCTCCGCGTGGGTTATCCTGACGATGGCCCCATCAAGGTGTTCCTGGAGCGGTCGCTGGACTTCTTGAAACACGCGCCTGAAGGCGAATGGGACGGCGTCTACGTGATGAAAACAAAATAAGCGGCGAAATGCCCTGCCTGGGTTAGACGCGGTTCGATGGGAAATCGAGGGTCGTGTTCTCGCCGAATCGCGCTCATAACCGGAGGTTGTTGATTCAAATCCAACCCCCACAACCGGCTCTGATATTTGGTTTTGATATGCAAGTGAGGCCGGGCCAACGCCCGGCCTTTGACTTTGTACCGGCTTGCGAGCCCGTCCGGCTGACAATTTGTTTTCTCCCGGCTCAGGAAACATGTACCTCCATCGTGGTAGTCAAGAGAAGCAGTCCTCCACACCACCTTCTTGATGCGCTTGGAAAGCTGGAAAATGATGCGCAGCGATTGTACGATGGATGGCTTCCAAAGGCAGGCGCACCCCACGATTCTTAGCGGACGGAGCACATCATGCTGCCGAGGTCACAGTTGGCCCCTTCCGACCCCAGCCGCGCGCGGGTTTGCCATCGTTGTTTCAGCTGGCCGAAGGTCGCTGAACCTACCCCGGCGCCCCTAAACAATTTTGGCCGAGAAAGTGTTCTCCTCCTCTTTTTCTGTATTCTCTTAGGTGGTTGTCGTTCCGGACAGAGCGATCCCAAACCCTCCATCGAATTCACGAAGGTCCCTCCGGCAGATGAGGGTGGTCCAGACAAAACAGAAACGATCGAAGGGCGCGTCGTGGGAGCGCGCTCGGGACAGCAGCTCGTTCTGTACGCAAAAAGCGGTCAATGGTGGGTGCAGCCACTCACTAACCAGCCGTTCACCAGGATCCAACCGGACTCGAAATGGAGCAACTCCACACACCTCGGAACGGAGTATGCAGCCCTTCTTGTTGAGCCGGGATATCGTCCGGCACCCAAGATGGCTGCGCTGCCGACGGAAGGCGGCGCGGTGGTCGCTGTTGCCACTGTTGGAGGCAGGCCGGGTCCACGCGAAGTCACCAAGACACTTCACTTCAGCGGCTATGAATGGAAAGTCCGGACGGCTAGCGGCAACTGGGGGGGCAGCGAAAACACCTATGATCCTGCGAACGTGTGGACCGACGCCGGGGGTGCGCTGCATCTGAAGATCGCGAACGTGTCTGGCAAATGGACCTGCGGCGAAGTGAGCCTCACGCGAAGCCTGGGGTACGGGTCATATCGCTTCGTCGTGCGCGAATCTTCTCGTCTGGAGCCGGCCGCGGTTCTAAGCATGTTTACTTGGGACGATTCGTATCAGGACCCAAATCACAGGGAAATCGACCTTGAGATCACGCGCTGGGGCGATCCACGAAGTAAGAACGCGCAATACGGGATTCAACCTTACTACGTGCCCGCAAACGTCGACCGATTCATGGTGCCTTCCGGCATCCTGACGTATTCCTTCCAATGGGAGCCGGGAACGATTTCGTTCCGAACGATTCGGGGAACCAACCCGGGTAACGAATCGCGCCCTGTCGCTGACCACTTGTTCTCATCGGGCGTACCCACGCCGGGCGGGGAATCTGTTCACATGAACCTGTACATATATAAGAACGCAGCGAGTCCGGTGAAGCATCAGAATGAGGTTGTTATTGAGAAGTTTGAGTACCTTCCTTGACTTGTTAAGCGGGCGCCGCCGGCTATCGAAATGGCTCGCCGCAGGCCTCGGCTTGGCGTGTGCCGCCTGTGCGTTGCATGCGAAAGAGCCGAAGAAGGCGATGTCGCAGTACGGACGCGAGCGCTGGGGGATTGATCGGGGATTTCCAAGTGGGGCGGTCTATGCCATCGCGCAAACCCCAGACGGTTACCTCTGGATTGGGACTGAAAAAGGACTGGTTCGGTTTGACGGATTGAATTTTCACCTTTTTCAGAAATTGAATACCGCGACGGGACCGGTCGGTCCGGTTCTGGGCCTGACTTCTGATTCCGAGGACAACCTCTGGATGACGTTGCAAGCAGGTTTGCTGCGCTACCACGAAGGAAGATTCGAAGATGCCTCGGACTTATTTCGAGCGCCCTGAGACTACCGTAACGGCAATGTGCCGGGGAAAAGACGGCGAAGCAATCTTTGCCGCGCTCCATAACGGCATCGTCAGATCGGGAGCGGGAGGACTTTTGACGCTGGCGTCGATGCCCGCGATGCCGAACTTCCTTGTGCTTTCCATCGCGGAAATGGCAGACGGGAGAATCTTGCTGGGTACGCGCGACACGGGACTGTTCCAACTGAACGGAGGGCAATACTCGGCAGGTCCAGTTGAGTTGCGGGACCGGAAAATCAACTGCCTTCTTCCTTCTGACAAACAAAAGTTGTGGATCGGCACCGACAATGGTCTCGTGCGATGGGACGGAAAAGAAGTTGTCCACGCCGCACTACCGCCTGGCTTGAACCACGCCCAGATTCTTGCCCTTGGGAAAGATCGCGAGTCGAATACCTGGATTGGCACGGCTGAAGGCCTCTTTCGAATCGACTCGGAAGGAGTGTCTTCGCCTGATGAAGAGCGCCCTCCCCTGCGTTCAGAGGTCACGGCGATCTTCGAAGATCGGGAAGGCAATGTGTGGACGGGGAGCACGCAAGGTCTTGAGCGGTTTCGCGACACCGTGTTCACCACCTATTCCCTTCCCGAGGGTCTGCCGTCGGAGAGCAACGGACCGGTCTATGTAGATTCCGATGGCCGCACGTGGTTCGCTCCATCCGAGGGTGGACTTTACTGGCTCAAAGAAGGAGTGGTTGGACGCGTAAGGAGCGCCGGGCTGGACGGAGACGTTGTTTATTCCGTGACAGGTGGCGGCGGCGAATTGTGGGTGGGCCGGCAACGCGGCGGGTTGACGCATCTGCGGTACCAGGACGGGACGTGGACGAACGAGACGTATACGCAAGCACAAGGCCTCTCCCAAAACAGCGTTTATGCAGTTCATGAGAATCATGACGGAACGGTTTGGGCTGCAACATTAAGCGCCGGCGTCAGCAAGTTCAAGGACGGAAAATTCACCAACTACACGACCGCGGACGGACTCCTGTCCAACTCGGTTGCGTCGATTACGGAAGGCTCTGATGGCACAATGTGGTTTGCGACACCCAAGGGCCTGAGCGCGTTTTCGAATGGACGCTGGCGGTCTTTTACCCAAAAGGATGGTTTGCCATCGGAGGATGTAATCTGTCTCCTCGAAGATTCAACGGGCACGCTTTGGCTCGGCACCGCGAAAGGGCTCGCCTGGATTCGCTCCGGAAGTGTTGGAGCACTCGAAGAGGCGCCCGATTCACTGCGCGAACCGATCTACGGAATCGAACAGGACCGGAACGGAGGTCTGTGGATAGCAACCGCGAATCGCGTGCTGCGCGTTGACCGCGTCAGACTGCTCCAAGGAAAGCTCGACGGAGGCGACCTTCGCGAATATGACCTTGCGGACGGCCTGCGGGGCACTGAAGGTGTCAAGCGGAGTAGGTCGGTGGTCGCCGATCGTCTCGGACGGATTTGGTTTTCGATGAATCGCGGGATTTCCTTTGTTGACCCTGTTCGCGCGATGAGCAGCTCGGCTCCCGCGCTGGTTCACGTCGAAGGAATTTCCGCGGATGGCACGGCGATTAACATGCAAGGGGATGTGCGAATTCCCGCGGCGCGCCAGAGGGTGACGTTTGCCTACGCCGGCTTGAGCTTGTCGGTTCCGGAACGCGTCCGGTTCAAATACAAACTGGAGGGTTTCGACCGAGACTGGAGCGAGCCAACTGTCGCGCGCGAAGCGACGTACACCAACCTTAGTTCAGACTCGTATCGCTTTCGCGTTATAGCGAGCAATAGCGATGGGCTCTGGAACAGCTCGGAATCGGCGCTTGCGTTCAAAATTGACCCGGCCTTCTGGCAGGCTTGGTGGTTCCGGCTTTCCAGCGTGTTGGCGGTCGGACTCGCAACCCTGGCGTTCTTCCGGCTTCGGGAGTTAAGACTGACCAGGCAGATGAATATTCGCTTCGAAGAGCGGCTCGCAGAGCGCACGCGCATCGCGCAGGAGCTGCATGATACTTTACTTCAGGGTTTTCTTAGCGCGTCCATGCAGCTGCACGTGGCTGACGACCATATCGATGCCGATTCGCCTGCCAAGCCTTTCGTCGGTCGGGTTCTCGAACTGATGGGACGGGTTATCGATGAGGGGCGAAACGCCGTTCGAGGCCTCCGTCTGGCCAACAGAGAGCCCGAGAGATCTCGAGCAGGCATTTGCCGGCATTCAGCAAGAGGTCGGCGCGTCGCAAGAAACTGATTTTCGAGTGGTTGCGGAAGGATCAGCGCGGCAGTTGCGTCCAGTGATCCGCGAGGAAGTATATCGGATCGGCCGCGAGGCGCTGGTTAACGCATTCCGTCACTCCAGCGCGAGCAGCGTCGAGGTTGAACTCGAATATGCGCCCAGCCATTTGCGGCTTCTCGTGCGGGACAACGGCACTGGGATCGCCCCTCAGGTAATCGACGCCGGACGCGACGGGCACTGGGGTTTGTCGGGAATGCGCGAGCGCGCGGAAAGAATAGGCGCCAGATTCAGAGTTCTGAGCGGCGCTTCCGCCGGGACGGAAGTGGAACTTTCCGTTCCCGGCCATATCGCTTTCGAATTTCCGCCTTCCGAAAGCGCGTGGGGACGGCTCTGGAAGGCGAGTCCTCAAAGGGCTGAAGAAACAAAGAAGGGCAAGAGCGAGAAACAAAAATGAGCGAAGAGAAACGCATTCGCGTTTTCAGCGTCGATGATCACCCTCTATTGCGCGAAGGAATCGCAGCGATCATCGACAACCAGCCGGATATGGTGATGGTGGCGCAAGCGGCCAGCTCACAGGACGCCATTCAGCAATTTCGAAAACATCGGCCGGACGTCACGCTGATGGACCTTCGACTTCCCGATGGTAGCGGCATCGAAACGATGATTGCCATACGTGCGGAATTTCCCGATGCGCGAATCATCATGCTGACCACGTTTGAGGGCGATGTAGAGATAAAAAATGCCCTGGAGTCCGGAGCCCGAGGCTACATGCTCAAAAGCATGCCCCCCAAGGAGCTGGTGGAGGTCATTCGCCAAGTCCACACAGGCAAAAAGCGCATACCTCCGCAGTTGGCGGCTCAACTTGCTGAACATATGAGCGACGAACCCCTCACCGAACGTGAGGTCCAGGTCCTGGGTCAAATCGCGGCCGGAAACCGGAATCGAGACATCGCGGAGCAGCTCTTCATCTCGGAAGAAACCGTGAAGGTTCACATCAAACACATCATGGAGAAGCTGGGGGCAAGCGATCGCACCCAAGCAGTGGCCATCGGCATTCGCCGCGGGATCATCCAACTCTAAGAACACAACATCGGGATCGCCAGTGCCGTTAGGTACTGGCTCCGACCGCCGATTTCCCCGAAAGTGGTATTCCCAACCGGTCCTGGAGTGGTACCGAAAAACCATTCCATCTCGTGATGTTTCCTCCTCTTGAATCCCGCAGAGTGTTGGTGTGACGAGGCTAAACCTCGCACCTGATTTCAAAGTCGAAAGGGGAGGGCAAGGTCGTGGCGACAAGTGCATACAGTACGGTGAACATGAGTGATCTCTTCACGGTTCACTCTCAGACGCTATGTGAGGCGAGCCTCGTGTCAGACGCGAAGAGAGGACACCAAGAAGCTTTCGGAGAACTTTGCCAAAGACACGCCAAGAGGGTGTTTCGCACGATGGTCCGCATCACCAGAAATCGCGAGGACGCGGAAGACGCGGTGCAAGACGCATTCTTGCAGGCCTTCCGTCACCTTGAGAATTTTGACGGACGCTCCACTTTTTCTACCTGGCTCACACGCATCGCGATCAATTCCGCTCTAATGATTCTTCGCAGAAGACGAAACGTGCGCTTTGTTTCCCTCGACAGCCCTGACGATCCGGATGGAGGGGAGACGTGTCCGGAAGTCGCGGATCGTGCGGTGGATCCAGAGCGGCGCTACCTGGAAAACGAAAGAGGAAGGATTCTTCGGGATGCAATCGGCACGTTGCGGCCGTCTGCTCGGCGAGTGATCGAGCTTCAACAGTTGGAAGAACGGCCCATGAGGGAAACTGCTAAGGCGATGGGCATCACGGTTCCCGCAGCCAAAAGCAGGCTGTTTCACGCCAAGGCGGCGTTGCGCAAATCGCCCAAGCTGAGGCCGTTCACGACGCGTGAGGACAGCGAATCGGTCGACTTGCTTATATCTGCTCAAACCGCAAGTCGACAAGTCGGTGTCGAACTCTGACGATGTTATCAAGAGCGCGGTCGCTCAACGCGTAAGGGGTACGGCGACAACTGGACCGTTATGGTACACGCGTAGAACCAATCCCTCAGAAGTGGTACGAAAAGATGCCGCGATGTGGGGTTACACGCGACGTGAGCGTTTGGTTATCGTCAGAGATAGCGCGCTTCTGACGCGCGCCAAGGGAGGTATGCGCTGCAAAGACTATATTCCACGTTTCCGGGGGGCCGGCCCGGTATAGGTCTTTTGCTGTTGCGTTCAGCGGTTGGTTTCACTGCGGCCGCCGAGGGGCTTTTTTATCTCTCGGGTCCGTTCAATCCCACTTCGGGAAGATGGCTACTTGGTCTGGTCTTGATCGCGAGCGGCGCGGCCCTCGCGGCTGGGTTCCTCACCCCGATCGCGGGGCTCCTGGTGGCCCTATCGTTCCTGGGGATCGCGTTTTCATGGTTTCCCGAGCCTTCTTGGGGTTCGCACGATGCCAGACTGGTGACTTTCGGGATGATTATTGCGGCCGCCGCACTCGCGTTACTCGGGCCAGGAGCTTTCTCCTTCGATGGGCGTTTGTTCGGACGCCGCGAAATTGTGATTCCACCCTCATTGCACCCGCCAGAATCCTAACTTCGCGCGGTTCGAGCGCTCAGGGTGTCGGAACGAACCGAAAGTGGTATTCCGAGTCGCCCCTTGAGTGGTACCCAAGAACCATTCTATTTCGTGATGTGGTCGTGGACTTAATCCCGGATAGTGGCATGCCAGAACGAGCGGCACCGGCCGATCTTCTCGTAAAGCAAAAGCATTGTTTCGAACATCTTAAGTCGCCGGAGGCCTCGCTTTCCAGCTGGAACTTTTACAGGTGAAACGACATCCAATCGGGCTCAGGCACGAGGTCGGAGACAAAGATGAACACGCTCAGGAAATATAAATTCTGGATAGGCGGAGCGGTAGGGTTGGTCGTCGTCGGTCTGATTATTGGTGCGGTACGCCCGAAGCACGTATCGGGAGCGCAGCCTCCGCCGGAGGTTGAGCTCGTCGAGGTCGAGCAGAGAAACGTTCCGATTTTTGGCGAATGGATCGGCACTCTCGACGGATTCACGAACGCCGACGTCAGGGCGCAAGTGACGGGCTACCTACTGCGCCAGGGCTACCAGGAAGGCGCGTTCGTCAAGAAAGGACAATTGCTCTTCGAGATCGATCCGCGCCCCTTCCAGGCGGCACTTGACCAAGCCGAGGGTCAGTTGGCACAGGCCAAGTCCCAGCTCGTCAACGCCGAAGCTGTTCAAGGCAGGACCGAACTTGACGTCAACCGCTACACACCCCTCGCGCGGGAGCAGGCCGCCAGCCAGCAAGATCTGGACAACGCCATTCAGAACAATCTGGCGGCCAAAGCGACAGTCGCCACCGCCGAAGCTCAAATCAAGACGGCCGAGGCCGCCGTTGAAACCGCCAAGATCAACCTCGATTTCACCCGCCTCATTGCGCCGATCGACGGCATCGCCGGTCAGGCTCAACTTCAAGTCGGCGCCCTCGTCAATCCAAGCAGCGGTCCCGTGACCTCTGTGTCCACCGTCGACCCTATCAAAGTGTATTTCACCGTCAGCGAGCGAGAATACCTAGACTGGAACAAACGGTTCCCGACGGAAACCACTCGCCTAGCCGCTGACAAGAATCTCCGCCTCCAACTAATTTTGGCCGACGGCTCCACCTACCCACGTGACGGCACGTTCTACTTTGCGGATCGCCAAGTGGACCAGAACACGGGTGCGATTCGTCTGGCTGGGTTGTTTCCCAACCCGGGAAATATTCTGCGCCCCGGCGGCTACGGCAAAGTTCGCACGGCAGTCCGAGTCGAGCAGGACGCGCTGCTTGTGCCTCAGCGCGCAGTCTCCGAACTGCAAGGGGTCTATCAAGTTGCCGTCGTGGACAAGGAAAACAAAGTGAGCATCCGAACGGTCGCAGTGGGCGACCGTGTTGGCAGCCAGTGGATTATCACCGACGGCCTGAAGCACGGTGACCGTGTGGTCGCGGAAGGCGTGCAAAAGGTGCGTCCCGGTGCGCAGGTAAACCCCAAGCCGTACGTGCCGGATGGCGCGACGCCAGAGGCAAGGTAGAGCCATGTCAAAATTCTTCATCAACCGCCCCATCGTCGCCATGGTGATTTCGATTGCCATGGTAATTCTCGGCACGATCACTATCATCAGCTTGCCCGTCGCCCAATTTCCGAATATCGCCCCGCCTGAGATTCAAATCCAAGCAGTGTACGTCGGGGCGGATGCGCAAACACTCGAGCAATCCGTCGCTACGCCGATCGAACAGCAAATGAGCGGCGTGGATAACATGAACTACATGTATTCGTTGAACGCCACGGCCAATGGCGGCATGACCATGATTGTGGATTTCGACGTGAAGACGGACCCGAACACGGACCAAATCCTGGCCCAGTCGAGGGAGACGCAAGCGGCTTCCCAACTCCCCGCCGACGTCAACAACTACGGAATAACCGTCCAGAAGTCTGTCACTTCGCCGCTAATGCTGATAACGCTGTACTCGCCTAACGGAACCTATGACGCGTCGTTCCTGGCCAACTACGCGTATATCAATATTCGAGATCCGTTGACGCGTTCCATCGGCATCGGCAACGTGCAGATCTTCGGCGCCGGCCAATACGCCATGCGATTGTGGGTGAAGCCGGACCAACTGGGCAAGCTGGGCATCACCGTTACCGACATCATCAACGCGATCCAAACGCAGAACACCGTGAACCCCGCGGGACAAGTGGGGGGCGAACCAGTCCCCAAAGGACAGGAGTACACCTACTCCGTTCGCGCGCAAGGCCGATTGGTTTCCGCGGACGATTTCGGACAGATTGTGGTTCGCGAGACGCCGGATGGCGGGGTGGTACGAGTGAAGGATGTGGCACGCGTGGAACTCGGCTCGCAGGACTACTCGGTAGCGGGCCGGTTGAACGGCAAACCGGCAGCGATCATAGCCGTTTACCAGTTGCCGGGCTCGAACGCTGTGGAAGCTGCGAACGGCGTGAAGAAATTGATCGCGGGAATGAAGCAGAGATTCCCGCAGGACATGGATTACGTGGTTTCCTTGGATACCACCAAGGCGGTGACGTCCGGGATCAAGGAGATTGTCGAGACGCTGCTGATCGCGATCGTACTCGTGATCCTGGTCGTTTACATTTTCCTGCAAAACTGGCGCGCCACCCTGATCCCGATGTTGGCAGTGCCAGTCGCCTTGATCGGAACATTCATCTTTTTTCCGTTGTTCGGCTTTTCGATCAACACACTTTCTCTCTTGGGGCTCGTACTGGCCATCGGATTGGTGGTCGACGATGCCATAGTGGTCGTCGAGGGCGTCGGCCGCCACATCGAGGAGGGACTTTCCCCCAAAGAAGCGGCCCTCAAGGCGATGGATGAGTTGACCGGGCCGGTGGTTGGAATCGCGCTGGTGCTCTCCGCCGTATTCGTTCCGACGGCCTTCATTCCCGGAATCACGGGGCGTCTGTATCAGCAATTTGCAGTCACGATCGCCATTTCCGTCTTACTTTCCGCTTTCAACGCCCTTACTCTCAGTCCCGCTCTCTCGGCTCTTTTGCTCCGGCCGAAAGAAGAGAGCAAGGGGCTGCTGGGAAGGTCTTTTGCGTGGTTCAACCGACGCTTCGCGAGTGGAACGGAAGCCTATGTACGCGTGTCCGGCGCGCTGATTCGCAAGGGTGCAATCGCACTCGTCTTATTGGCGGCTTTCGCGGGAGCCGCGGTATTCTTAGGCTCGCGCGTACCCTCCAGCTTCCTTCCAGACGAGGACCAGGGGTATATGTTCGTCAATCTTCAACTCCCCTACGCGGCCTCTCTCCAACGAACCGACGAAGCTGCGCGGGAGGTGGAGAAGATCCTGGCAGCCACCCCCGGAGTGAAGTATACGTCGAGCGTAATCGGCTTTAGCCTTCTCAGTTTCGTCCGAACCAGCTACAACGCATTTTTCTTCGTCACTCTCGATGACTGGGATGCCAGGAAGTCGAGGGCCGAGCAGTTCCAGGAGCTCAAAACTCGGCTGAACCAGCAATTGAGCCGGATGCCCCAGGGAGTCGCGTTCAACTTTTCACCTCCGGCGATTCCCGGAGTCGGCACGTCAGGAGGATTTACATTTGTGCTTGAGGACCGTGCCGGGAAGGACGTCGACTTTCTCACTCAGAACTTGGGCACGTTCATGGCCGCCGCGAGCAAGCGTCCCGAGATCGGTTTTATCGCCACCACATATCTGCCCAGCGTGCCGCAGCAATTCGTGACCGTGGACCGCGACAAGGTCATCAAGCAGGGAGTGAACATAAGCGACGTCTATAGGACGATTCAGGCGTTCATGGGTGGGTATTTCATCAATTATTTCAACCGCTTCGGCCGGCAATGGCAGGTGTACATCGAGGCGGAAGGCGAATACAGGACCAATGCCGAAAACGTCGGGCAGTTCTACGTCCGAAACAATAAGGGAGAGGATGTCCCGCTTTCCGCCCTGACAAAATTCGATTCCCGGAACGGACCGGAATACACCATGCGGTTCAACGAATATCGCAGTGCACAGATCGTCGGCAGCGCGGCGCCTGGCTTCAGTTCCGACCAGGCTATGCAGGCGCTCGAAGAAACGTTCGCGAAAACGATGCCCCGGGAAATGGGCTACGACTACAAGGACATGTCGTTTCAGGAAAAACTCGCTCAGCAGGGAGTTTCCCCTGCCGCTGTTTTCGCGTTTTCCCTCTTGTTCGTGTTTTTGATTCTCGCGGCGCTCTATGAAAGCTGGTCGCTGCCATTCAGCGTGCTGCTCAGCACCCCGGTGGCCGTGTTTGGCGCCTTCGCGGCGCTTTGGTTGAGGCGCGTGATCGCTGGGTGGTTTTATCCGCCCTACATGGTGCAAATCGAAAACGATGTGTATTCACAGATTGGGCTGGTAATGCTGATCGGGTTGGCAGCGAAAAACGCGATCCTCATCGTGGAATTCGCAAAGGATGAATACGAGCAAGGCAAACCGTTGGCGGACGCTGCCTTGGCAGGTGCCCGGATCCGGCTTCGGCCCATCTTGATGACCTCGTTCGCGTTCATTCTCGGCAGCGTGCCTTTGTGGGTGGCCACAGGGGCCGGGTCCGTGGCGCGCCAGATCATCGGAACGACGGTCATTGGAGGCATGCTGGCTGCCAGCTTCCTCGCCATATTCCTGGTTCCCGCCATCTTCTATCTGGTTGAAAAGTGGTCGGGAGCAGGCCGAATGAGCAAGTCTGCCGGAGCGATTAACGCACCTCCCGTTGCGGGAAGTTCCGGAACACCCGCTCCCGCGGAGGGAGACTGAGATGCGCTACCGCCTTATGCGACACAGGGAGCTGTTCATGAAAAAGCCGAAGCCCCTGATTCCCGTTATCTTGACGTTCGTTATCTTGGCATCGAGTCTCATCGGAGGGTGCATGGTAGGCCCGAACTACCATCGGCCGGCCGTTCAGACTCCGGCGGCCTACCGCGATCTCAGCGAGAACCCGCAAGCTCAGGCTCAAGCTGCCTCCTATGCGGATCTTCCCTGGTGGCAAGTCTTCCACGACCCGCAACTCCAAGAGCTGATCCGCACAGCCCTGAAGCAGAACTATGACTTGCAGCTAGCAACCGAGCGCATCAACGCAGGGCGCGCGGAGGTCGCGATAACGCGCTCCAGCCTGTTCCCGCAGGTGCAAGCAAACGGCAATTTCACCGGCGGAAAAGAAAACAACTTCCAAACCAAGTACAACTTTCTCACTCTGACGGCCGACGCGGCGTTCCAGTTGGACTTCTTCGGCAAACTGCGCCGCGCCACGGAGGCGTCACGCGCCCAACTCCTTGCCACAGAGGATGCGCGGCAGACCGTGATATTGACGGTGGTCAGCGACGTGGCGAGCGACTATTTCGCCCTCCTCCAACTTGACCTTCAACTTCAAATCACGCGCGAGACCGTCAGCACCCAGGAAGACTCGGTGAAGCTCACCAATCTTCGCCTCCAACACGGCGTGGCCACAAAGCTCGACGTTTTGCAGGCTCAGCAGGTTCTCGATTCTGCGAATGCTACGATTCCCGACTTAGAGCGGCAGATCGCCCAGGAAGAAAACGCGATCAGCATTCTTCTTGGCAATTACCCCCAGGCGGTCCCCCGCGGGCGCCCGCTGGTGGAGCAGCCACTTCCTCCCGAAGTGCCGCCGGGCATGCCGTCGTCACTCATCGAGCGCAGGCCCGACATTCGCGAGGCCGAGCAAACCCTGGTGGCAGCGAACGCCGAGATCGGGGTCGCCAAGGCCCAGTTCTTTCCTCAAATCTCCCTGACCGGCACCGGCGGCGGCTCGTTCGGACGAAGCAGCGCCTTCTCCAGTCTGATGAGCTCGCAAATCGGAATCTGGTCCTACGGCGCCCAAGTGAGCCAGCCCATATTCACGGGGGGAGCTCTTCGCGGAGATCTTCGCTTGGCCGAGTCGCAGCATCAACAGGCTCTGATCTCTTACCAACAAGCCATTCAGCAAGCGTTCGGTGACGTGTCCGATGCGCTGATCGCCTATCAGAAACTCCATGAGGTCCGGGTGCGTCAGGAGGACAGCGTCGCGGACCTGCGGGAATCCGTCCGCCTCTCCAACCTGCGCTACACGGGCGGCACCACCACTTATCTCGAAGTTTTGGATGGCCAACGGTCCCTCTTCGCAGCGGAACTCACACTCGCGGGGGCGCGCGGCACCGAATACCAGAGCCTCGTGCAACTTTACCGGGCCCTCGGCGGAGGCTGGCAGCACAGCTAGAGGTCAGGTGATTGATAGGCCGGATTTGCCGGTGCCGCTGAGGTGTCCCTGCATTTTCGTGACTGGCTCAAAACCACCAGCACCGCTTGAAAATCACCAAGAGCCCCTGCCCCGCGGCATTCCGTTGGTCAGAGCCAACTCTCCCATCCCGCTGAAAACAGATGGGTTCGGACGCTAGCGGGATCATGGGGCCATTTGGCAATGCTTGTGCACTCTCCTAGGACGGCAGTTCGGAAAGGGTTTCAAGGATCTCAAAGGAGGTCCAAAATGCGATACCTAAAAGTTCTGGCCTTAATTGCGGTTTGTGGCATTTGCTTGGCATCAGCGCCTCTCGCAAGCGCACAAAGAGTGGCGGTCGGCGTTGGAATCGGCCCTGGCTATGTTGGTGAGGCTCCCGTCTGCGCCTACGGTTACTACGGATATTACCCGTACGCGTGCGCGCCTTACGGCTACTACGGCCCTAGCTGGTTCTCCGGTGGCCTCTTTATCGGAGCTGGCCCGTGGTTTCACGGAGGCTTCTACGGACGCCCCGGCTTCTACGGTCGTGGCGGCTTCTACGGTCGCCCCGGCTATCGTGGGTTCGCTGGTCGGGGCCCAGTAGTGGGCGGACGCGACTTCGCGGGACGCGGTCCGGTCGGCGGCTTCCGAGGCGGCGCCGTGGCACGCGGTCCAGTGGGGGGTTTCCGCGGTGACGCGGCCGTTCGTGGTGGCGGTGGCTTCCATGGCGGAGGCGGTTCCCACGGTGGCGGACGCAGGTAAGCCGCACCGAAGCTGAAGAGCTCTGACGAACGGCCGGCAGCAGACGCTGCCGGCCGTTTTTCGCGTAAATCCGCTGACCTCGCCTCTAGTCGATTCTTGCCTTTCCGAAGTTTAAGTGTTCCAATAGGGCGCACTGGGGTAATCTCCGCTACGGGCCAGGCTTGGGGCGGACGAGTGTTCGCTCGGGTTGCGCAGTGATGCCGAACAAGCCTCGAATTTCTGTTTCGCGTGCAGTCTCTCAGCCAAAGCCTGGCGGAATAGCGCGCGCCGTGGATGCGCTCCTATCCAGCGAAGAACGTTTCCGCACCCTCCTTCAGGACCTGCACGTAGGCGTCGTCTTGTCCACCCCAGCTATCGAGATCCAGTTTGCCAACCAGGCCGCGCTCGATATGTTCGGGTTAACCGAAGAGCAGGTTCTCGGGAAAACACCAGACCAGCTCCATTTGACCGTCCTTCGAGAGGACGGATGGGAATATCCGTTTTCGATGCGTCCAGGCCCTCGCGCGGCCGAATCCGGGCAAGCGGTCCGCAACGAGGTGATAGGTTACCGTCGGCGCGGGTCTAATGAAGTCATCTGGATTTACGGTGCGGTGGTTCCTCAGTTCGCCGCTGACGGATCCATCGTCCGAGTCATCGCCACGTTCACTGATATCACCGAGAGAAAAAACATAGAGGCCGAACTCGAGAAGGCCAACAAGCTAAACCACGAGATCCTTTCCAGCGTCCAGGAAGGAATCATCGTCCACGATCGGCAACTCCGGTACGCCTTGTGGAATCCGTTCATGGAACGCATGACCAGCATGAAAAAAGAAGATGTCCTCGGTCGACATCCCCTGGAACTATTCCCCTTCCTGGGTAAGGTGGGCGTCTATGCCCAGATCGAGAGAGCACTGACAGGAGAGCCCGTTACCGTTCGCAACGTTCCCTATACCATTCCCAAGACGAAGCAAGCAGGCTGGTGCGACAACACATTTGCACCCCTTCGTGACGCAACAGGCGAGATCGTTGGTGTGGTGGCGGCCGTGCGCGAGATCACCGGCCGCAAGCGAAGAGAAGACGAATTGCGACAGCTGTCTTCTCGCCTGCTCCAGATGCAGGATGAAGAGCGCCGGCGCATAGCGCGGGATCTCCATGACAGTGCGGGCCAGCACCTATTCGCCGTGGGTCTGAACCTCGGGAAATTGAGCAGGTCCGCCGAGAATCTCGACGCAAGCGGACGTCGGATATTGGCCGACACTCGCAGGATGGTGAAGAATCTCTCCCGCGAGATTCGATTCACTTTCGTATCTGTTGCACCCTCCCGGACTCGACGAACTTGGCTTGGCGGCCGCAATCGAAGAGTATGCCAGCGGGTTTAGCCGGCGCAGCGGTATTGACGTTGAACTCGATCTGTCATCGGAAGTCGGCCGCTTACCACAGGAGTCTGAGACCGCGCTGTTTCGAATCGTCCAGGAAGCCTTAGGGAACATTCAGAAGCATTCAGGAAGTTCCAAGAGCAAAATTCGGCTGGTGAGAGACACCGCCCATAACGTGCTGGAGGTGACCGACGCAGGGCGCGGGATGCCAGCAGGAAATCTGAAGAAGAAACTAGTTGCTCAGAGCCCTCTGGGCGTCGGGCTGCTCGGGATGAGGGAACGCATGAGGCAACTCGGCGGCCGGATTGAGATCAGCTCTGGCAGTTGGGGGACCACGGTGAAGGCAATGCTGCCGCTACGCGGCGAGGTCCACGATGTCAGTTCGTATCCTCGTGGCGGATGACCATGGCGTAGTCCGCAGAGGCCTCCGGGCCCTCTTGGAATCCAGGAGGGGATGGAAGGTCTGCGCCGAAGCAGCGAACGGCCGTGAAGCCGTCGAACGCGCCAAAAGATTGAAGCCCGACGTAGCCATTCTGGACATCGGCATGCCGGGTCTCAACGGAGTGGAAGCCACGCGTCAAATCCGCAAGGTCTCTCCAAGCACCGAAATATTGATTCTGAGCGCGCATGGGTCGGAGAAGCTGGCGCTTGAGGTTCTCGAAGCGGGCGCTCGAGGCTACGTGGTTAAAGAAGAAGCGGACGAGAGCCTCATGGTGGCCGTCGACGCCTTGCTGCGGCACGTTCCCTATCTCACTCCCCGAATTGCGAAATTGATGGCTCGCGAAAAACGCGGTGGGACCCAGCAAGGCGCCGAAGGGTCGCCTAACGGCTCGCGAGCGGGAAATAGCGCAGCTTCTGGCAGAGGGAAGAACCAACAAGGAAGTTGCGGGCGTGCTGGGGATCAGCGCGAAAACCGTCGAAACACATCGCGCCAATATCATGCTGAAACTCAACCTTCATTCGATCACGGATCTGGTTCACTACGCGATACGGAACAAGATGGTTGTGACCAACGAATGAAACAAAGAGGCTGCGTAGCGTCGCCTCAGGGGTTGAAACCCCTGAGGAAAAAAGAGAACCCTAATGTCGGACCTAAAGGTCCGACCCCCTAAGAACCGGACCTTTTCCGCAAGCTGTTAATCCTCGTCTACAGCTTTTCCCTTAGGAAATCAGCAGAATTTATTCGCTCCTCTGTTTCCGTTACGCTGTACCACTTTCATCCGTACAAGACTTGCTGAAGGAGAGGAAATTGCGTTCGAAGAAACGGATTCGGGTGGTCGTAGTAGACGATTCACCCCTTGCATTAACGGCCATTTGTTCGTTCCTGGAAAGCCAGAGAGAGATCGAAATCGTCGGAACGGCGAACGATGGCTTTGAACTGCTGGAGATGGCGGAGAAATTGAAGCCCGATCTGGTTATTACGGACCTTCACATGCCACGCATGAGCGGGCTGGAGTGCACCTTGCTTCTGCACAATATATTGCCCGCCACGCGCGTGATCGTGTTTACGGAATTGGATTCGCCGCTCGCCGGGTTGTGTGTTTGGAAGCGGGAGCGGATGGTTGCGTCCTGAAGGAACACATGTCGGAGAAACTCTTTGTCGCAATCCGACGCCTGTTCCCGTGGCTCGCTGAAGCACCACGCGGTTGGAGAAACACCGCGTAGCTCCTCGCCCTGGCACGTTATCGAATTTCTTCGCGTCCGATCTACTAGTACAGGTGGAACTGCACTTCCACGATCGCGCGAACGGCGGCCGCTTTTCCGTCTGGTCCAACCGACGGCTTGAACCGCCACTTGCGAACTGCTTCGAGAGCTTTCTCGTCGAGCCCCATGCCCAATCCGCTCGCCACATGGATATCGGTCGGACGGCCGTCGGGTGTCACGATCACGGACAGGAACACTGTTCCTTGAAACTTGGCCTTCACGGCTTCATCGGAGAACTGCGCGGTGGGGCAATAGACGCAAGCCACCTCACTGTATCCACGAATCCCTGAGATCGGTGTGCCGTCACCCATTCCCCAGTCCTTGCCGGGACCAAATCCGTTCCCGGCTCCGTCGCCCACGCCGTCGCCCTTGCCATTGCCGATCCCATTGTGGCTGCCCGGACCGCCGGAATCGTTGATGACTGGCGAGGCCGGGTTGCCCCAGTTGATCATGTCCGGGCTGACAACCTTCAATTCCGGCGGACCCACAATCGTCGGTTGTATCGGGTACATTGGATTCTGCGGAGCTTTCACTCTTAGGCGGTGCGAGTTGAATCCAGTTGAAGAGCGGCCACGGCACCCCTGCCAGCCGGCGCCGAGTTGTGCTCGCCACCTCCACCGCCACCGCCCATTTTCTTGGCGGTCGCTTTCATTTGCCTGAGATAGGAGGAAATATCTCCCGCCGTGAGCGTGTATTCCTTGGGTCTGTTGGCGGACGGCACGATCTTCGGTAGCAAAGGCAGAAGGAGCAACGCCAGAATTGTGACGTGGATGCTGACGGAGAGAGCCTCGATTCGCGCGAACTGCGACGTCTCGATCGAGGCGCTTGCGCTGATATTCCGGGGCCAGCCATCGTTTGCCGGCGCGAGGTGGCTTGAGCGCAACTGCGCAGGCCGCTCCGTCAAGAAGTCTCTCAGGTTTGATACAAAACCTCTCAGGCAAGATTCGTGATCGAGTGTGATGAAGCGTCCGAATCGCAACGTGGGCTTGGAGGTCGATTGCTCCGGTTCGTCTATTCGGGGACCGAAAATCCGCCATAGCCGTTACCTCCTTCCGCGAATATGTATTCGGTTAGAAGCACAGTCTCGCAAAAGGATGTATCTTGGTCCGGCGAGCGAGTGCGGATGGTGGAGGGAACAGGGCTAGACCAGGGAGTTCGCAGGGCTAAAGCCCGCTTCGACCGGGCTCGTTTTCGCACGGCATAAGGCGCCGTGCTCCCCGGACTGAAAGTCGGGGCTTCCACCCCTGAAACCGTCGGACTTGGCTTGAAACGTCCTCGGCGAAGGCTTCGATGGCCGAGGGGACAGGAATCGTTACGGGCGTGAGGGTTTGTGGGACTTCGCTTCGCCAGGTTCCTTAACGCGGCGAACGATCGTCTGATGCATGCGGTACGTGCGTTTGTCGGTCGCTCCCTTGCTCAGATCTTCGAATGCGAACGTGACGTCTCCGGCTGACGTCGTGCTTCGCGTTAGCTCCACTGGCAGCTTGCCGCAGACACCGCTGTCGACGAATGCGGTCTCGTACCGGTTCCGTTGCAAGCCCCACGTATAGACACGCACGGAGCTGAAGTCGCAGGCTTGCCCTTCCGGTCCTTTCGCTCCAAGCAGAAGGTATTGCGTCTTCGCATTGCCCGACGAGTCTTTCGCGTGATTCAAATCGAACCACGCAACGATCCGCGTGCCGGCTGAGCTGGCGTAGTCGGGCAGCGGCGCGGGAACGTCGAGCTCGATGAAGCGGCCCAGGATCCATCCTGAAAATGGCGCTTCGGCGGGCGGGTGCGCGCGAACCAGCCACCAATCCTCCCTTTTCGCTTGCACCGGCTCGGATGGCGAATTGTCTTCGTCCGTATTCGGGCGATCGATGGTCGCGCGACTGGCTGCGGAGACTTCGGCCGGTTGGCGAGCGAGGAGATCGAGCGGAACGTCCCTGTTTAACTGGCGAATCCGGGCTGCGTCTCGGCCTGCGTCCAGGTGGAGATTGCTGAGCACTTTCGTGTGCCCGCGCGCCTCGACCGGCATAGTCGCGGCTTTCGTTTCAAGGCCGCGAGCCTGCTCCCACAGCTCTGCCGAGAGCAACTCGTGTTCGCTCACCCAACCGGTGGCGCCGTTCGAAGCGCGAACCTTCACTTCTTCCTCGAAGCTGTCGAGCACGTCCAGGCGTTCGCCGAAGTTGACGATCGCCACAGGCACGCGAACTTGCGCCGTGGTGCTCCACAGCGTGACCTGGCGATTGCCGGCATACGCCACATCAATGGGAGCTTTCTTGTGATGGAATCGCAAGTAGGCGGCCACCGCGACGATGACGAACAAGGCGAAACCTACCATCAGCTTACGCATCAGAGTCCGCTATCCGTTGTGCGGCGGTCGCGACGAGCCACCCGCATGATCGAAACGTCTCCCGGGAGCAAACGGAGATTCTACACCAACACACTTGCCGCGTTCCGCGGCGCGCGAGGAGAGTTTCCGGCGCTTCGTTTCAGCCTCACTCCGGGCGGCGTGCGGCGTTGCTGAGTTCTGCTACAATCCGGAGCGTTCAAAACAGTTTCGCGATGAACACGCGTGAGGGAGAGCGATGCAGAGTCTGGAAAAACTGAAGCCGCTTGCTTTGCTGCTGTTGCGTGCTGCCCTCGGAGTGATTTTCATTTTTCACGGCTATCCGAAACTGACGCACTCGCAGCAATGGGTGGAGAATTTCGGTCATATGGGCCTTCCGGGATATTTTGCGTACATCGCAGGGGTGCTCGAGGTTTTTGGCGGCGCGATGCTGATTGCGGGAATCTTCACGCGAATCGCGGGGCTGCTGCTGGCGATCGAGATGGGCGTCGCGGTGGTAAAGGTCCACGGCCTCCTGTCAAATCCTTCCAACGTTCACAACTACGAATTCCCGCTGGTTCTCTGCGCCGCTTCTTTCACGCTCGCAACGGTGGGCGCCGGCCTGATTTCCATCGACCAAGCGCTGTTCGTGCGGCGGCCATCATCCTGGGGCCGCAAGTCGAAGGCCTAGCTGACTCCTAGGCTGGCTGCGTCGATTGCGGCGCGGGGGCCGGAGCCTGCTGCGCCGCCGCAGGAATCGGGAACGGTGCTTGCGGCATCACCGCCCAGCAGATCAAGTAGGCGAGTCCGCCGGGAACGAATCCCGTGAAGATAAAAATGAGCAGCCACACCAACCGCACGAGCGTGGCATCGATCTCCAGATATTCCGCGATACCGCCACAGACGCCCGCGATCTTGCAATCGATTGAGGATCGCATCAGGCGCTTCTGTACGGGCGCGCAGCCCGCATTGGCGACGCGCTGCCGCGTGCCGCAGTAGTAGCAGAAATTCGAATTATCGGTGATGTCTCTACGGCAATTCGCGCACGTCATGTTGTTACCCTCCGGCGCGGACCGTGCCCGGTGTTCCCCGCGCTCCCTGCATTAGTTACGATTCAACCCTCAAAAAGGTTTCCGCGCCCGTCATGTTAGTAGGCCGCCAGGTCGCGGACGGCGCGGACGATGTCCTCCGTCTGCGGCAGAATTGCGTCCTCGAGTTTCGGGTGATAGGCGCAGAACGTGTCGGTGGCGGCCACGCGGCGGACGGGCGCGTCGAGTTCACCGAATAGCTCGTCGGCGATGCGCGCGGCAATTTCGGCGCCGTAGCCCCACGAACGCGTGTCCTCGTACGCGACGATCACGCGATTGGTCTTGCGTACGCTGGCGGCGATCGCTTCCCAGTCGTACGGGCTCAGCGTGCGCAGATCGAGAATCTCCACCGAGACGCCGTCGCGCGCCAGCGCCGCGGCGGCCACTTCGGCGCGATGCACCACCGCGCCGTAGGTGATGATGCTGACATCGGTCCCTTCGCGCACGACGCGCGCCTTGCCGAACGGAATCGTGAAATCCGCGCCGGGATACGGCGAGCGGTTGTACGGCTGGCGATAGAGATGTTTGTGCTCGAGAAACAGCACCGGATCGTCGGAGCGGATCGCGGTGCGAAGCAGGCCGCAGACGTCGAGCGCCGTCGACGGCATCACCACGCGCAGGCCGGGTATGTGGGTGAAAATCGACTTCGCCGCACTGGCTGTGATAGATCGCTCCGCCGGTGAGATACCCGCCAATCGGAACGCGCACGACGACGGGCGCCTTGAATCTGCCTCCGGAGCGCCAGCGCAGCGTGGCGAGTTCGTTGCGGAGCTGCATCATGGCCGGCCAGATGTAGTCGAAGAACTGAATTTCGGGGACCGGCTTCAGCCCGCGAATGGCCATGCCGATCGCGCGACCGACGATGGCCGCTTCGGCGAGCGGCGAATTGAAAACGCGCGACTGCCGTAGCGCCGCTGCAAGCCGGCGGTCGCCTTGAAGACGCCTCCCTTCCCTTTCACGCTGGCGAGGTTTTCTTCGCGGCTGCAATCGGCCACGTCTTCGCCGAAGACGACGATGCGCTCGTCGCGCGCCATTTCGTCCAGCAGCGTGGCGGAAATGATTTCGACCATTGTTTTGGGATGGCCTTCCGCTTTCGGCTGCGCTTCGAACTGCTTTCCGGTCGGATCGACGTCCGGCGAGTAGACGAAGGAATAAATCGAATCCGGAGACGGCGATTCGGCGGCCAGCGCGCGGTCGGTGGCTTCGATGATCTCGCGATCGACTTCGGCTTCGAGAGCTTCGAGTTCGCCTTCTTCCAGCATGCCTTCGCGCACGAGAAACAACCCGAATTTCGGAATCGGATCGCGCCGGGCTTCCGCGTCTCTTTCCGAGCGGTCTTGTAGAGTTTTTCGTCGTCGGAAAGCGAGTGGGAATAGGGCCGCGTGACGTGCGCGTGAACCAGCGCCGGGCCGTTGCGCGCGCGGCAATGGTCGACCGCGCGTCTCAGCGCGGCGTAGCTTTCGAGCGGGTCCGTGCCGTCGCATTCTTCGATATGCAGGTTCGGAAAATTCGCGACGAGCTTCGAGATGCTGCCGCCGGCGGTCTGCACTTCGACGGGGACGGAGATGGCGTAGCCGTTGTCTTCGACGAGGAAGAGAACGGGCAGCGGCGCAGCTGGCGGCGTTGAGCGCTTCGAAGAATTCGCCTTCGCTCGTGGAGCCTTCGCCGCCGGAGACGTAGACCATTTCATCGCGATGGAAGCTGACGGCATCGCCGAGCGGAGCGCTGCGCGCCTGCTCGAGAGCCTTCGGAAATTTCTCGTAATAGAGCGAGGCTTCCGCCGCGCCGACGGCGTGCAGCCATCGCGTGCCGGTCGGCGACGATCCGGTGACGATGTTCAATTTCTGGTTTCCCCAGTGCGAGGGCATCTGGCGGCCGCTCGAGGAGGGATCGTCCTTCGCGCCGACGGCCTGGAGCAGCATCTCGTACGGCGTCACGCCGAGCATGAGGGCGAGAGCGCGGTCGCGGTAGTAGGGGAAAAACCAGTCGTAGCCGGGCTTCAGCACTAGGCCCGCCGCGACGAGGACGGCTTCGTGCCCGGCGCCGCTGATCTGAAAGAAAATCTTGTTCTGGCGCTTGAGCTGGATTTCGCGGTCGTCGAGGCGGCGCGAGAGAAACATGGTGCGGTAGAGGCGAATCAGCGCGTCGCGGTCGAGGCCCTGGTATTTTGCCGAGTCGAATGCTGCGGCGGTTTTAACTTTGGTTTGGGACGCCACTCAGTTTGCCTCCGCAGGAGAGGTTGGGCGGCTGGAATGGATTACACCCCATTATAGCAGGGTCAAGGGCAGTGACCGCCAGAAAGAGGCGCGGCAAGCCAGTGACGAGTGACGAGTGGCGAGAGGAGGCAAAGAGTATAGGCGGCGCGGAGTAGGAGCAGGAGAAAAGCGCTCCCAGGGGCGAAAGTGCGGCAAAGCGGAAGTGGTGTTTTTGTCTCGATTAGAAAATGTGATGTCGTTTGGGTTCATGGGATTGCGGCGATTTTTGAATGTGGGGTTGTCTCGATTAGATTTTTCTTCGCCTTTTGCTTGTTCTTCGCCCGGCTCCATGGGGCGCCGAATTCGCTGATGCTTTCGCACGGAGGCAACACCACCCCCCCACGGTAGATTAGAAGAGGACGCCGGCCAGTGTTTTCAATATTTACGTCGATTTCTAATCGCCAGTGGCGAGTCTGTGATAGCGATCGGCAAGTGGTGATCCGTAACCGGCCCCTGGTGTCAATCGGTAGATTTGACTCTGCGCCTCGCTTCGGCTCGTTCTGTCGATTTGGCAGCTCATAAAAATGGGTCATGGTAGCACGGAAGTCGTCGGATGGGTAGTAACAAAGTTACGGTAGTAGTTCTATAACTTACAGAACCAAGCGGGGTTACAGTCGACGGGTGCTCGTCAATCGCCGCTGCCAGCAACTCGCCCTCAATTGCCCCTAGAAGCCACAAAATTACGCGGTTTGCACGATTTGCGTCGAGATTCAAAAAGCGCCGAACCTCACAAACCGTCCCGAAGGGTCGGGACAGGTCCCCAGGTGGCGGGTCCGAGGTGACAGGTCCCGAAGTCCGATCCCAAAGCGTCGGGTCTCGGGATCGGGTGCCGGGCACCGGAAAAACCGGAGGGGAAGGCTAGCCCACCCGCCCGTTTCCGCGTCTAACCCTGCGGGAGTGGCCGCGAAGCGGGTTATATACTCCCTTGAGAGTTGTATACTCCCCTCAGAAAGGAACGACATCGGAAATGAAACTAATCCTATTGAGTGCTCTTCTGTTAAGCAGCTCGATGCTGGCCCCGCCCAGGTGAAGAAGGAAGACCTGGTCACTAAGAACACCCTCAGCCCGGGCGCCGAAACCGACGTCACGATCAATGGCAAGAACATCTGGATCTATTACCACGCCCCCTCCGTCAGGGGTCGCCATATTTTCGGCGGCCCCGACGCGCACCAGCCGGATGGCACCATATGGCGTCTGGGCGCCGATTACGCCACTGTTCTGCACACCGACGCCGACCTCGACCTGAATGGCCTCGCCATTCCTAAGGGCGACTACACCCTGTACGCCGACCTCGACAACGGCCAGTGGAAGCTGATCGTCAACAAAACCCTGATGGCCGGCGCCCGCCACATCTGGGGCGTGGGGAAATCACCGGACGGCATTCGCGAGGGCGCCACCACCGATGATCCGGCCACCGAACTGGGTCGCGCTTCGCTCACCATGGGCAGGCCGTCATCTCTGGTCGAAACCCTCAAGATCACGCTGTCGGGCGAGGGCGGCGCCAAGGGAAAACTGCTCATCGAATGGGAGAATGTGACGGCGTCGGCGCCGTTCACCGTGAAGTAGCGGTTTCCCGCGGGGTGTACTCCGATGGGGTCCGCCTTAAGAAAAGGGATGCGAGGACCTTCACGGATCAAAAAGCAGGAAGTAACGGAGTGCCGCGTTAACAGAGACACCAGATCGGATTCTGGAGCAAAGCGCTGGCGCTACCACCCGCCAACTCGTCCTTAACTGCCCCTAGAAGCCACGGATGATTGCCTGTATTCGGCTGTGGGTATAGCATGCACCTCCAGTGACCGACTCCTTACCCATTGCCGGGCGCACGATCAGCCACTACCGCATTCTGGAGAAGCTCGGCAGCGGCGGTATGGGTGTGGTCCACCGCGCCGAGGACCTGAAGCTTGGGCGCTTTGTGGCGCTGAAATTCCTGTCGGAGCAAAGCCGCGCCGGCCCGGCCAATCTTAGAGCGCTTCACGCGGGAAGCGCGAAACGTATCCGCGCTCAACCATCCCAACATCTGCACGATCTACGAAATTGACGAAGCGGACGGCCACGCTTTCATTGCCATGGAACTAGTGGAGGGCCGGAGCCTGGACGCCGAGCCTCACGGCCAAGCCTTAGCGATCGAAAAGCTTCTCAACATCGGAATTCAGCTTGCGGCCGGTGTGGAGGCGGCGCATTCCAAAGGAATCATCCATCGCGACATCAAGCCGGCGAACGTTTTCCTGACCAACCAAGGGCAACTCAAGATTCTGGATTTTGGATTGGCGAAACTGGCTTCCAAAAGCGGGGACGAAGCAGAGACGGTGGCGGCGACGCGGGCCGAAAACCTGACTAGCCCGGGCTCGGCGGTGGGAACCATTGCGTATATGTCACCCGAGCAGGCGCAGGGAGAGGAGATCGACGCGCGCAGCGATCTGTTCTCCGCCGGATCGGTCCTTTACGAGCTTGCTGCGGGAGCGCGTCCGTTCGCGGGGAGGACGAGCGCGATCATTTTTGAGGCCATTCTGAATCGCGAACCCGTTTCCGTGCGCGAACTGAACCCTTCGCTTCCTGCAGAACTGGGAAGAATCATCGAAAAATGCCTGGAGAAGGAGCGGGACGTGCGTTATCAGCACGCCGCAGATCTGGGCGCCGACCTGAAGCGACTGAAACGGGATACGACTTCGGGGAAACAGCACAAGTTTGGAGAGCAAGAAGGAAAATCAGGCGTGGAGGTTGCGGCGAGCTCGGCAACTTCGAGCACGGCGCGAGAGGCCGGATCAAGTTCGGCGATCCTCGCGGCTGCAAAGCAACATCGATTCGGAACCGGAGCAGCAGTCATTGTCATCTTGGGCCTCGTGGCTGCGGCCGCTTATGGGATTTACGATCTCGCGCGAAAGGCGAACCACACCCCTTTTGAGAATTACACGGTGAGCCAGCTAACGGATTTCGGAGACGTTGAGAACGCGGCGATTTCACCGGATGGCAAGTATCTAGCCTTTGCGCGCGGAGGAACCGGAAAAATCAGAGGCCTCTGGCTCCGGCAGCTTTCGACGAACAGCGATACGGAGATACTGTCTTCGATCGGAACCGTTTGGTCTCTCAGTTTTTCGCCGGATCAAGCATATCTTTTCTACCGTATAACCTCGGCTGAGAATAGTGAGCGGACTGATTTGTATCGAGTCCCCATCCTGGGCGGCAAGCCGCAAATCGTCGCGCAAGACGTCGACAGCGACGTGAGCTTCGTGAACGACGGGCGTCAGTTTTGTTTTGAGCGTTATGTTCTTCAACCACCAAGTTACAGCATCGTTCTGCGGGATTCGAAAACAGGAGAGGAACAAACGTTGTTGCACGTTTCCGGCGGAGGGGTCTACCCGGTGGCGTGCAGCCCGGATGGAAAAGCCGCCATGCTCGCCTTCGTGAGGTGGTACGGCTACCCGGAAAACAATCTGTCCGTTGCGAGCCTTCCGGGCGGCAAGCCGAGGGTACTTGCGAAACTAGGACCGGGAGTCTGGAAGGTTAGCTCGATGGCGTGGCTTCCGAGTCAGGGAGACGTGACCCTCACGAAGGAGACGGAGCCCAGCTTCAGCCGTGGGCAACTCGTGCGTGTGTCATATCTCGATGGCAACCAACGGCAGATCACCAACGATCTAAACGGGTACGATGCTCTCAGCATTTCGTCCGATGGAAAAATACTGTCGGCAATGAAAAAGCAAACCGCGAGTTCATTCCACATTTGGAGCGCGGAGCACGGAGAAAACACAAGGGTCGTGGAATCCGTGAAAGACCCGGTCTACTTCTTATGGAGCGATCCCGAAAAGATTCTCTTCAACACGCCGCGCATGGATCTGAAAATGGCAAACCTGACCACGGGAGAGACCACGAGTGTCAGTGCAGATCAGACACGCAAGTATTGGCATCCGAGCCTGTGCGGCCATGATGAGGTTGTTGCGTCTGGCACTGGTGACGACGGGTCATTTGGGATCTGGAAATTGAACTTGACGACGGGAGTCTACAAGCAGATTACAAATGGTTTTAACGATACATCTCCGCAATGCACTATGGACGGCAAGTGGGTTGTTTACTTCGATTCTATCAACGGCAAACTGATGCGAGTGCCGGCGGAAGGTGGGACTCCTGCGGAGGTTTCCGGACCGGATTTCGGTGCGCTTGACATTTCGCCGGATGGAACTCGGATCGTGGGCCTGAACAGTGCCGAAGGATATGTGGATGGCAAGCCGAAGTCCGTGATTCATCTGATCGGTACGAATGATTGGAAGGAAGTGGCGACGGTCAACGTCGGAATGATGAATACTGAAAATCAAAAAGTGCGCTTTATGCCCGACGGCAAAGGAGCGGTATTTGACGCCGTCGTCGACGGGAAACGAAATCTGTGGGCACAGCCGTTTGACGGCGGAGCGCCTCGACAATTAACGCATTTCGATAGTAACGATTACATTATGGATTTTCATTGGTCTCCCGATGGAAAGAAGCTAGGGATCGTTCGCTGGAAGCAGTCCGCAGACGCCGTGCTTTTCCGCGACGTTGAGAAGTGAACGGCGGGCGGGTCCCGCCACGGGGGACAAGCTTAGACCCGCCCCTGCAACCAAATTTGAAAGCGAAAAGCCGGGCGCAGCGCTCCTGCGGCGGGCACGGCATGCCGTGCCCGTACGAGCCGAACGCGGCAAACAGCAGATCCCTCGTCGGCTGAGAGACGCCTCTGTCGGGATGACAGGCGGAAGAAGATTCAATCGTCCCTACGGGACTTGGTTTCGTTTGTGTCCCGGTTTCCCGGCACTTCGCTTGCTGCGTGCCGGGCTAAGTACAATCGCCGCTCCGCGGCTTTGGACACGTCCTGCGGGGAAACTTCGAGGTGCGGCGGCCGGCACAGCCCTCCTGCGGCGGGTCTCCGACGTGGATTCGACTACGCTCACCACGAGTGCCGCGCCCCTGCGAACCAAACGCGGCAAAAAGCAGATCCCTCGTCGGCTGAGAGGCGCCTCTGTCCCTTCGACTGCGCTCAGGGCAGGCGGGATGACAGGCGGGACGCGCCCTTCGCGAAAAGGTCAGGGCAAACGGCGGCGTGCCACCGGCACCTTCGGGATCATTAGGCGGGCGACTGCGGCGCTTGCTAGCGACAGGGCTGCGCAAATCAGGATGACGATGCGGAATCCGAATACGAAGGCGTCCGCCGATGGATTCGTGAATGGCGACTTTCGTAGTGGGGTCGAGGTCGGGGGGCACCGGGAGGCCAGCGAGTTTGATCTCCTGTGCTCGAAGCTGCTGCAGAACGCCCGGCGGCACCAGCTGAGCTAAGTCGCGGTTCAGGCGATGGCCGAAGGCGTCGACCATCACGATTCCAAGCACTGCTATTGCGAGCACGCCTGCCACGCGCGCCACGGCGTTGTTGATTCCTGAAGCCGCGCCGACGCGGTCTTGACTTACTGAATTCATGACGACGGTGGTGAGCGGAGCCACAGTAACGGCCATCCCGAACCCCAGGACAATCACCGCCGGGAAGAACGTCTTCCAATAGCTGCCGCCAACGGAAGGCACCGCGAACAGAGCAAAACCCAAGGCAGCAATGAGAGGACCAACGATCAGCGGACCTCTGGGGCCATAGCGCGCGACAAGTCCGCCCGACCAGCGCGAAAGAAGAAACACAATCAGAATGAAGGGAAGGATGGCGGTGCCAGTTGCCGTCGCGGAGTATCCCTGGACCTGAATCAAGTTCAGCGGAAACAAGAAAAAGAAAATTCCGAGAGCAGAATAAAGGAGCAGCGTCAGCAGATTCGCGCCAGTGAAGCTGCGGGATTTGAACAGCACGAGGGGAAGCATCGGCGAGGCGACACGAGACTCGAAAAAGACGAGCGCAACAAGACAGACGAAGCCGGCGATCAAACTCGCGAGAACCAGAGGGCTTCGCCAACCGAGGTTGGCCGATTCGATGAAGCCGGCAACCAAACCGCCCAGACCGATGGTGGCAAGAAGCGCTCCCGGCCAATCAACGTGACCCGCAATATCGCTGCGACTTTCCGGGATCCGCCAAACCGAAATGACAATCACCGCCGCCGCAAGAGGAAGATTAATGAAGAACGCCCATCGCCACGAAGCATGCTGCACCAGCCAGCCACCCAGAACCGGTCCAACGGCGGTGGTGATCGCCGTGAAGCCCGACCAAGTACCGATCGCGCGGCCGCGGCTCGCCTCGTCGAAAGACGCACTGATAATCGAAAGGCTGCCGGGTACGAGAAGCGCGGCGCCCACGCCTTGAATGCTGCGCGCAATGATGAGCTGATGAATGCTCGAAGCTGCACCGCAAGCGGCGGAAGCCACGGCGAAAATCGCTACGCCTACCAGGAATATCAGGCGGCGCCCAAACAGGTCGCCGAGCGAACCTCCGACAAGAATCAACGCTGCCAGGAACAGGCCGTAAGACTCGACCACCCATTGCACGTCCACGACCGTCGCGTGAAAGTTGGCTTGGATCGCGGGCAGGGCCACGTTCACGACGGTGCCATCGATGAAGGCCAAGCTCGAGCCGAGAATGGTCGCGGCGAGGATCCATGGTCTGGCGTTGTCGCGGGATGGAATTGCGGCGCGCGCCGAGCGAATTACGCCTTGGTCGCTAGGTGGCCTCATCTAGGGTATGGATGCCGCGTAAGGTGTCATGGGTTCCAGGGTCGGCGGAGGAGGGTGCGGAAAAGGCGGTTTGGCCACAGAGACACAGAGCGCACAGAGAAACACGGGACGGAACTGACAAAACCGTGTGGCCGACAGTAGGCGAATTACGGGTGCGAGCGGGCGGCGCAAGATTCGTTGCGCCTTGCGGGGAGTGTTACCACACCATTTCACCAAACAAAAGGGATAAGGTGGAAACGGGTGTGGAGGCAATATTCCGTGTAGCCGGGCAATTCCTGGCGGAGGACTTTTTCCTCGTTGAGCAGGCGAAAAACCCAAAAGGGGACGGTGAGGACAAAGACCGGCAAGGCTACGTACGAACCCAGCGCCAAGGGTGCGCAGAGCATCATGACGACGGCGCCGAGGTACATGGGATGGCGAACGATGCCGTAGGGGCCGGTGGAAATGACTTTCTGGCCCGACTCGACTTGAATGGTGCGAGCGGCGAAGCTGTTGGTCTTCATGACCCAAACCACGAACAGGAGTACCCCCGAGGATCAGAGGCTTGAGAAAGCAGTTCGAGCCACAGCGGCACCCCACCCAGGAAGGTGCGCGACCAGCCAAAACGGTAATCCAAGCCGGGAAGCAGAAAAGCCACAAGGAAAAGCGGCTTCCACACGCTCAACAGGATTCTCTGTTCCTGCACCTTCTCTTTGCTCTGAAGTCTGCGCTCGATCAATTTGGGATCGTGTTTGTAGAAATAGAAGTAGAGCACCGATGAGGGGAACGTAAACGACGGCCATGAAGACCCAGCCCTGCCAAAACCTTAACGAGCCCGCGGGAATGAACATGCATTGCGGCGAAGATGAGCAGCATAAGAGTAAGGCGAAGGACCAGTTTTGATTTGAGGGTCATGTCAATGTGGCATCGTTATGCCTAGCGGGGCCACACGTCAATGCCAAATCCTTTCGGCTCGAAAGGCCTTATGTCTTTTGTGACGCGGCGCGAACTGGATTAAACTTCCAGCCCGTAATTACCTGAAGGCTTATGAGCGAAAAAACTGCTCGGGGGACCTCTCGTGCGGGAACCTCGGTGGCCGGCGTTTGTGGCGATGGTGGCGGCGGCGTGCGTGTACTGGGCGCTGCCGGAGCCGCTGTCGGTGGGGCCGGGATGGGGATTGTTCGCGGTGATTTTCGTTCTGCTGATACCGACGGTGATTTCGAATCGCCGCGGCGACTACCACATCACACGGATTCTGACGTTCACGGCGAACGGCGCGATCACGATCGCGATGATCGTTTCGCTGGCGTTTCTGATCGAAGGATTGCCGAACCATCGCGATCCGCCGCAGAGGCTGCTGCGCGTCGGCTGTGGCGCTGTGGATCACGAACGTGCTGGTGTTCGCGCTGTGGTACTGGAAGCTCGACGCGGGAGGCCCGCTGGGGCGCGAGCGCGCGAAGGGGCGCGTCGAGAGCTCGTTCCTGTTTCCGCAAATGCTGGCGGACGAGAATTCGTCGTGGTCGCCAAACTTCATGGATTACCTGTTTCTGGCGTTCAACACGAGCACGGCGTTTTCGCCGACGGATACGGCGGTGCTGTCGCGCTGGGCCAAGGCCGGCATGATGGCGCAGTCGTTGATCTCGCTATCGATCATTGCGCTGCTTGCGGCGCGCGCCGTGAATATTTTGTAGACAAGTCGCCCAGAGATACAGAGACCAGAGAAAACCGCAAGTGGCTGTGCAGGACAGTTCTCACCCCGCAACAGAGATCGGAGAAATCGGGACACTAGAGAAGCGAACTATTCTGTAGAACTCGTGAAATCTCCAATGTGGGGGTGTGTTGGCAAGCCGTCGAGTCGCCATCCGAAAGGGAAGCCCTCGAGATTCGTTAGTTGATGAAGGGGCCGATCGGATCCAAGAGGCAGCGGTTTGCGTACAAGACGGCCGCTTCGACGAAGTGATTACGCGGTTTTGACATCACGATGACAACAGGGCTTGGGTCGAGAGTTAGCATTTTTTGGCGGAGCAAGAAAGAGAACGGGCGACATGGATTCGAGCGAGGATTCCAACGTGGATGCGGCTAACGCGGCAAATGAGGTTACCAACGCCGGATCAAATGGAGCGTCTGCCGCGGCGCTGACCGAGGCGGAAGCGATTCGGCTCGCGCAGGCTGGTGACGCCGAGGCCTTCGAGTTTCTCTATCGGATGCATTGCCGGCGAGTGTACGCGCTGTGCATGCGCATGACAGGCAATCCCGCCGAGGCGCAGGATATGACGCAGGATGCGTTCCTGCAGCTCTTCCGCAAGATCAGCAGTTTTCGCGGCGAGTCGAGCTTCTCCACGTGGCTGCACCGGCTGACCGTGAATGTGGTGCTGATGCGGTTTCGCAGGAAGCGGCACCCGGAGGTTTCGCTGGACGAGCCCGCCGCGTCCGGCGACGAAGTGGACAGCTTTGCCATTCGAGATCGGCGAGCCGGACTTGCGGGTGCGCGGGACGCTGGACCGCGTGATGCTCGACCGCGCGATCGAACAGCTGCCCGACGGGCTACAAAGTGATGTTCGTCCTTCACGACATTCAAGGGTACGCGCACGAAGAAATCGCGCAGATTCTGGGGTGCTCGATCGGCAATTCTAAATCGCAACTGCACAAGGCGCGGCTGCGCATGCGCGAGCTGCTCACCAGCCGAATCCGGCGCGCCCGGCGCAAGCGCGCGGCGAAAGCCGGCAGGGCGTCAAGCGCGCCGCTGGGGCTGAAGTGCCCGGCGCCCTCCGGGGCGTGAAACCGGCCCCTTCTTGAGTCATCCTTCCTCGCAATGGCAGATAAGAATGTCTGTCTTGCGACCGGGGTGGTGGGTCAGTTTCCGATTATCCGACCATACGTCCACTTGCATCGGAATTTAGGTGTGTCTAAGCGCGACCATGGGATCGACGCGCATCGCTCGTCGCGCCGGCAGGTAACCCGCCAGTGCTGCCACAATAAGAAGCAGCGCCACCGCCGCCATGATGGTCGGCAAATCATTTGAGGGTACGCCGAAAAGCATGCTCGCAAGAAGACGAGCAGCAGCGAGCGCGCATGGAATTCCGATCGCCGTTCCGACGACGCCGAGCATAAGCGCTTCTCGCAGCACCATCCACCGCACGCGAGCCCGCTGCGCTCCCAGCGCCACGCGGATGCCGATCTCGTGAGTTCTCCGGCTCACTGCATACGACATCAGCCCATACAGCCCGATCGACACCAGCAGCAGAGCCAAGCCTGCAAAGAACGCCGACAACGCAGCCGTGCCTTGCTCCGCCACCAGCGTTTGCGCCATCACTTGTGGAACCGTTTCCGTACGAAGCGCGTACTCGTGCCCGAGCGACTCGATTTCTTGCGCCACAGCCCTCGCCACAGATTCGGGCGACTGGCTGGTGCGGATCACCAAGCTTTCGGCTTGCGCATATTTCATGTCCTGTAGCATCGGAATATAGACGACGTTCGCTGCTTTCTGCGCGTCGCGAAAATCGAAGAGTCGTGCATCGTCGGCTACTCCCACCACTTCGAGCGCCTGATATTCCGGCATGAAGCCGAAACGAATCCGCCGCCCGATCGCGGAACCGTCCGGGAAGAGTCGCTCCGCCAGACTCCGGCTCACGATTGCGATCGGTGGGTGCCGATCATCATCGTTCCAGTCGAAATCCCGCCCGCGCACCAACCGCATTCCCATCGTGGCGAAAAATCCAGGCGTAACTTCCGTGGCGTCCGCCATCAGGCCGGTGCTTCGGGCAGCCGCGTCTGGGGCTGAAGTGGTGGATACCGTATCGCGGAAGCCTCCTGGCGCGGGAACAAACGGTCCCATCCCAACAGAACGCACGCCCGGTATCGCGGAGAGCCGCTGAAGAAGCTGCGTGTGGTATGCGTTCACATTCACATTCTGGTAGCCGCCCGGCTTCGCGCTCAGCAGCACCTCGAGCAAATTATCCTGCTGGAACCCCAGATCGATCGACGACAACTTCTGAAAAGTTCGCGCCAAAAGCCCCGCGCCTATCACCAACACGCACGACAACGCGACTTGCGTAACAATGAGGACCTTGCCCGCCATTCCCACTCCCGTGGTCAATGTCCGCGCGTTTAGCTGCAGCAGGCAAGCAGGGTCCTGCCGCGATGCGTGCCACGCCGGCGCAAGCCCAAAGACAATTCCGGTCGCTATCGCGGCTGCAGCCGTAGCGCAAAGCACCCGCCAGTCGGGCCGCAGGTCGAACACAATCGGCGCAAGCGAGTCGTGCGTCATCCAACTCACCAGCAAATGGCTCCCCCAGTAGGCGAACGCCAATCCGAGCAAAGCGCCCGAACACGACAGCGTCAACGTTTCGGTCAACACCTGCCGCCGCAGCGTCCACCGGCTCGCGCCCAAAGCCAGCCGGATGCTCGTCTCTTGGCTGCGTGCGGCCGCCCGCGCAAGCACCAGGTTCGCCAGATTCACGCACGCCACCAGCAAGATCAATCCGACGATGCCCAGCAGCACGTATAGGGGTCGCGTGTATTCTGATCGCAGCGCCTTCGAGAGGCCCGTCGCGGCCGGCGCTAGCTCCAGCCCCATCGACAGGAACCTTTGCCGCCGCAGCCCAGGCTCTTGCGTCGAAGCCGTCGCCTCCAGCACGCCAGGCCAAAGCGATTGGAGTTGGGCCCGCGCCTGCGCAATGTTCACTCCGGGTTTTAACCGGCCGGTCAGGCTTAGCCAGAGTTTCGAGCGATCATCCAGACTCTGGATCGATCCGCCACTAATGAGCGGCTGGGCCGTAACTGGAATCATGATTTCGGGCGGCTCACCGGGCGTCATGCCGGTGAACCACTTGCGCGTTACGCCGACAATCGTGAACGATTGGCCCTCAATGCGAATCTGTCTGCCGACAACATCCGTTGCCGCGCCAAACCGCCGCTGCCAAAATCCATAACCGAGGACGGCCACTTGTGAAGTTGACCCACTCTGAGCATTCGCGTCCTCCGGCGTGATCAACCGCCCCAGAAGCGGACTCACGCCCAGCTCGGAATAATAGTTGCCGCTCACCGATACAAGCGTGTCCTGAGAAAGTGTGCCGTTCACTTCCACGTTGTGCAGCCCGCCGCCACTCCAGGCCATTAGATTGGAAAAGACGCGCTGACCGCGCTCGAGTTCGCGGAACATAGGATACGAGAAGGGAACCTGGCCTTCCAACCGCCTCACCGAAAGCTCGACAAGCTGTTCGGGCTGCCGGACGGGAAGCTCCCGCAGCAGCAGCGCGTTGATCAGCGTGAAAATCGCCGTACTCGCGCCAATCCCCAACGCCAGCGAGAGTATCGCAACGGTTGTGAAGCCTGGGGCCTTCCCTAGTATCCGCAGCCCATAGCGCAAGTCCTGCCAAAGCGTCTGCATGGGTACACTCCCTGAAATCTAATGTACTCAGGGCAAGCAAAAAGTGCGGCCTTGATCTGTCGCATTATAAACAAGAAAGCGCGCTGAAACCGATGGCCGAATCAGCGCGCTTTTCTTTCTCTGCCCCTCTGCTCGGTGATGAAGAATTCAATGGGTGTTGAATGGTTCAACACTTTCTCGACAAGCGGTCGGCCCGGGCTCCCATCGATTGCGTCGTATCTCCCATATTGTCAACACCTGAGGGAGGGGTGTAGGCTGACCCGCATTTGGCGGCATAGCTGCTCTTTCGGCGACTGGGTCCGGTTGAAATCAGACATTGCGAAGAGGAACGAAAATGGCAACCAAGAAAAACACGAGGAACGCGAAGTCGGGAACCCGAGGCAAGAAACTGGCGCGACCGAAGCAAATGAAAGAAGTGAAACCGCTCGCAGTGAGTCAATACGTGATCATCGACGGAATCAAGGGCGAATCGACAGAGTAAAGCGAGTCACAACTTAAGCTGCAACGCGAGGCGCGGCTGCCACTTCTGCGGCGTCGCGCGCCCTGGCGCAGTTTCTGCTTGGCCTTGATTCTCAGCTCTTCGGATACCAATCGAGGATGCGGACCTCGATGCCAGTCCCTTGCAAGCCTTTTTCGAATACGCTCAGATCTGACCCGCGATAGTGGTACGGAATCACGATCCTCGGGTGGAAGGCTTTGACGGCGTCGGCAGCTTCGTCGGGCGGCATGGTGTACGGCAGGTTCATGCAGACGAAGGCGACGTCGATATTCTTGAGCGCGCGCATTTCGGGAATGCCTTCGGTGTCACCCGAGAAATAGAAGCGCTTCCCGCCGTAGGTGAGGACGTAGCCGTTGCCGCGGCCCTTGTCGTGATAGAGCGTGCCGGGCGACGGGCCGCGCTTGATGTTGTACATCGGGATCGCTTCGATCGTCCAATCACCCCACGTTTTGGTGTCGCCATTGGATATGGGGCTCGCGGAAGTTACGGTCTTGACGACAGCGGGCGGCGCCATGATTTGCGTTCCCGGCTTGCTGATAGCGGCGATAGAGGCCGGATCCATGTGGTCGCCGTGAATGTCCGTGATCAGAATCAGGTCGGCCGGCGGAAGTCCCGTGAAATTGGCGGGCTTCGCGGGATCGAGATAAATCACTTTGCCCGCGGCCTCAATCAGCAGACTCGCGTGAAAAATCGGCGTGATCTTGACGGGGCCGGCGACGGTGTCGAACGTCTGCACCGGTCGGGAAGATTGAGCTCCGGCCTGAGCGGCAAAAACGAACAGCGGAAACATCGAGAAAGCAGCAATTCTGAGAGGGAGTTGCATTCGCGCTCCTAAACTAATCGAGCGACTCGAATCGCTCGGCGGCCTTGCCGAACGAGGCGTCGTTGTGGCGCAGCGTTTCGGCCTTCGCGGACTTGAAAGGCTCTTCGGTGGGGATGCGGTCGAGCCAGCGCTGGTGCGAAAGCTTTTCGTGGTCGGAAAAATCCAGGCGGACCAGAAGCTTCACCTGCGCGCTCGTCCCATCGTCCTTTTCATCTTTCGCGGACGATTTCTTGTGAGCGGCGGCCTTCTTTCCTTGTGCGGGCTTCGCCTCGTCTGAGTCGCCGGACGCCTTCGGTTCGTTTTCCACGCGCTCGAACTTGAGCAGGATCTTGTTGCCGAGACGGAAGCCTTGTTTCCAGGCTTCCACTTTATGACGCGCTTGTTGCGCGGCTTCTTCGTTTGTGCCGAAATCGAAAATCAAGATAGATTGCGCCATACCTCATCTATATCGGCTGAGAGAGAACGTGTCAAGCGGAGACGCCGGTAGCAGTCAGTTTTCGGGCTTGGACTTGCGCGGTGAATTGAGGGCTTGCGTGTCGAGCAGTTCGACGGTCATCAGAATAGTACGGCCTACGACCTCAAGACTGTGTTGTGACACTTTGTCCATAGTGTCGGCGTTCGTGTGGTGGAATTCGCCCATTGAATCGAAATCTGGTCCCATCCGACCGTACTGGGCATCAACAACATCCACGGCCGGGATACCGGCCTTTATAAAAGATATATGGTCGTCAATGATGGCGGAGTCGTACTGGAAGAAGTACCGGCCGTACCCGAGTTGATTGGCGGCTCGACCAATGAAGTTTTGGAGAGAGCGGTTGGAGCCCGTCTCGCGCGCCACCTTAAGGTCTTTATCGCCTATCATGTCGAGCAGAAATAGTCCGCGAATGCGAGAAACGTCTCCGTTTGCCGCCAGCTTCTGCGCGAGATGCCTGCTTCCGTAGAGCCCGTCATCGCCTTTGAAACTTTCGATCGCCTCTTCCAGATCAGTCCAGACCAACCAGATTTGCATTTCCGTCCTTTGGTGAGCCAGAGCGTCGGCAAAAGCAAGCAGAATCGCAGTGCTCGATGCGCCGTCATTAGCGCCAATAAATCCGGGCTTAAAGAGCGTGTCGTAATGACCCGCAAGGATAAAGATGCGCTGCTTCGGGTTAGCGGTGACGTTGAACTTGCCAATGATGTTGTGCACAGGGATTGGGCCACGCGGTGTGGTGGCGACGAAATCGTCCGTTTCAATCTGCGCGTCATCCCCTTGCAGAACCTGATGGATCAGGCTTTCCGCTTCCCCATGGCCGGGCGACCCTGGCCAGCGTTCTCCAAAACCCGCAATCTCGGCGGTATAGTCGTAAGCATGTTGGGAGTTGAAAGCGTCGTGCAAAGAGACCGAAGCGGGAGGCGCGGCAGGCGCTGAGACCAAGCTGGCTATCAGGACCAGTTGGAAATATATATGGGCTTTTTGCACTACCCGCTCCCGGGCTCACTCCTTGGAGCAGACGAAATTGGCGGCGTCGTTTGTGTCGCCTGCGCCCTTGTATTTCGCGGCTAGCGGATAGGGGCACAGCGGGCGCGTCATCTTGACGCCTTTCGAGGGATCGTCGCCTATATATTTCGTGGCGATGATCGTGGAAGGAGCGACGCCTTTTTCCACCCATTCTTCGATGGCTTCCTGAGCGCTGTGCTGCGCGTCATTCGGCGCGTCGGCGTGGCGCTGCACGAACGAAGTAGCGCCGGGTCCTCCGCCGCAGTGTTGCATTCCCGGCACCATGTAGAGGCGCACGAACGATTCGGTATCGTGCAGGCCCATTTTGGCGACGACGCTGTCGTAATAGTTGATGGAGTTGAGCGCCGAAATTGCTGCGTCGTTCCAGCCGTGATAAATGAGCAGCTTGCCGCCGTGAGCCTTGAAAGGCGCAAGGTTAGGGTCGGCGGAATTCAAGATGCGAGCCGTTTTTTCGTCGGCTGCTTTCAGGGCTTCGTCAAGATTGGCGTCTTTATAATTCCAATCAGGCTTTTCGTAAACCATCCCCGAAAAGTATCCAACACCGTAGAAGAAAAGCAGGCTCTTGCCGGGCGCTGTACCAGTAATCCAAGGTGCCCAGCCTCCCGGACCGTCTTCCGCGCCAGGCAAGTAGCCAGGGAAAATTTCGCGACCGTGAGAATCGTGCGCGCCCGCGTAGAGCTTCTTCAGGGCGGCTAATTGCGGGGCCGTCAGGCAGTTGTCGGAATCGCTCACCTTGCAAAGCAGTGTTACAGGTTCGAAGTGGCATTTCCGCGGGTCGTTGAGGACGCCGTCCGTCACGCCGTCTTTCGCGTCACATGCCGCGTTCACGGCCTGAGCGATTGCCGGCAGTTTGCTAGGAGGGATGTAGCTGAGGGGATCCAACGTGGTCGCCTGGGCATTCGCGATCGCATTCGTCAGCAGGTGAGTCCAGAAATTGGCGGGCGCTCCCGCAATGATGCCGTCGTAGTCAGCCGGGAACCGTTGCGCCTCCATCAAAGCTTCGCGGCCGCCGTTCGAGCAACTGACGAAATAGGAGCGCTGCGCGTTGTTGCCGTAGAACGCCTCGATCGCGGCTTTGGCGAGCTGCGTCATTTGGTGGATGCCACGGTAGCCGTAGTCGATCAGCTTTTCGGGATGTCCTGTCGCCCAAGACGCGCCCGGCACCGATGCGGAATGGCCCGTGTCTGTGCCGGCTGTGGCGTAACCTTGAACGAGCTCGACTCCCATAGCGTGATAGTCGATCTCTCCCGCGAAGCCGCCATTGCCTTCGCCGTGAAGTTTTCCGTTCCAGCCGCTGGCCGGCATCCAAACCTCGATCTTGATGTCGGAATCAGCGCTGGGCGTGCCAGTGATCGAGACCCTGCAAAACTTTGGGAGAGTCGCGTAGAAAGCAGCGCCACCACGCGGCGGCCCCATCTCCGAGGCCGGAGGCGGCGTGAACGCTCCTGCCGCAACCTCTTGCACGGCGGTGACCTTCGCGTTTGGCAACGTGAGTTGCGCGAGGCTGTCGCACGAGCGCGCTCCCGACCGCGACGCGTGGCCAAAAGCGGCGCACGACCAAAAAACTGTAACGAACAACACAGCCAGCATCTTCCGCATAGCAAGCTCCTCGCGGCCTTAGGTCACCGCCACCAACCAAAGTTCGCGGACATACTAACGGAATGTGCTCTCGGGTCCAAACCGTTCGTATAGGCGGACACAGACGTTGTAGAATTGCGTGACGATTATCAGGGCGATGGAGTTCGCCTGAACCGTCCGTCACCGGACTGATGACTCCTGGCCGCCGCTCGGCGCCAGGAGTTTTTTGTTGGTGGGGGCGGACGGTTCGGCTGCTGGAAGATGGAGAATGGATGCGGGTCGCGGATCGGAATTGAGAAGCGAGGTCTGGAAAAGGACAAAGACTTACCGCAGAGACCCGCCCAACAAGAAGGCGGGCAGGCGCAGAGGGGGCTGAGAACTGTACCGGCCGAACAAATAGTCCCGCCCCCGAGCGTCCCTGTTCAGGGATCGAGGGATTCATGGCGAACGCCCCGCGAAAAATCGGATTCGGCGAAAATCATAGGCGCGCAATCTCGATCTTGATGCGCGGCACCGAGCGCGCCTGCGACCGGATTCTCGAGTGGCTTGAGCGGCCTTCGAGCCTGATGACGGAGGTTCGCGACGACCTGACGAGCGCCGAGCGGGCGAAGTTGCGCGAGCTTGTGGGAGAATTGAGAGAGGAAGTGCACGGCTTCGTTGCGAAAGCCGCGCTCGACCGATCTCCGGCTTCGCGGCGCCGCTCCGTTGCCGCAATTCTCTCCGCCGCGCTGATCGATCTCCAGGAAGTTCGCGATTCCGAGCTAAAAGGCTACGGCAGGCTGCCGGCGGACGAGAAGCGCGTCCTCAACGAGCACATCCAGCGGATGGTGCCGTTGCTCGAACGCATGCTGCATGTAGTCGAGAGCGAGTGACACCGTGACCGGATGTCACAGGCGCGAGATGAGGCGCAAGTCGAATTCGAAGTCGAGCGCGTCGCCGATTTCGATTTTGGCGAAGGCGGAGTGCTGCGGATTCAGCAGGAAGATATTTTCGGCCGGGATGACGGCGCTTGGCAGTTCGAGAACGGGCGACGGCTCGTCGGCAATCCACGTGTCGCCGATCGCACGGGCGCTTGCGGGCGGCGGGCTCGCACGCCAATCCTTTGGCAAGTCGGACTTAGCAATGCGAGTGATGAGCGCGGCGTCGAAGCGCGCTTCGATGACGACGTATTCGTGCAGCAAATCGGAGTTTTCGAGATGGACGAGCAGTTCGAGCGCGGCCAGGGACTGCGACTGCGCGGTGTAGACCACCGAGACACCCGGCGAATTCCAGCGTCCGCCGTAGAGCCGCGCGCCTTCCCCGCTGAACGCGTCTTTCGCGAGTTTTCGCTTGACGATTCGCCAAGCGGAAACGCTCACGTGAAGACCCCGTGCTCCAGGCGGCCGATCAGGTTCTCCACTTCGCGCGCGCCCAATTCCGACCGCGCATAGGACATTGGAACGTTATCGCCGAGGGCCTTTTTCGGTTTCGTCAGCCATTCCACCGCCTCGCCAACGTTGCCTTCGAACAGCGCCACGGCTTTCTCGAAAATTGTCGAGACGCGCAGGAGCCGTTCGGATTCGTCAGGTGATAATCGCCCCGACGATTTGCGCCGCGCAAATGTGCGCTCGGGAATTTGTATCAGGGACGCAACGCTCGCGGGCGCGAATCCAGTTTCGGACGAAAAAGTTTCCAGCGCCCGGAAGGAAAGCCCTCGCTGCACTGCGTCGATGAGATCGTTGGTTGCGAGCGCGGACAGGCCGAGACTTGAGCCGCGCGTGGGATAGCGCGCAAGCCGGCGGTCAGAGCGGACGGTGGCGTTTCGTCGTGGATTCGATACCACGGTGTGATCCTAGCAGAATCTCAGCCATGTGGCAACTTTATATGTGCCATGTGGCGCTGGCGAGTGATCGCCTGGGATGCGCGTCATCGGCGCGAACGATTTATTCGTGCCGCAGAGCGATCATGGGGTCGACGCGCATGGCTCGCCGCGCAGGGATGTAACACGCCGCGAGGGCCACAATAATCAACAGCATGGCGACGACGGCAAAGGTAACCGGGTCATGCGCACTGACGCCGAAGAGCTGGTTGGCCATGAGACGCGTCAGTCCCAACGCTGCGCCGATGCCGATCGCCACGCCGATCAGGGCCATCCTTGCCCCGTGCCCCACCACCAGGCGCAACACATCGCTGGGTTGCGCGCCCAGGGCCATGCGCACCCCGATTTCGTGAGTGCGCTGGCCGACCAGATACGAAATAACGCCGTAGATTCCGACGCACGCGAGCACCAGAGCCAGCGTCGCGAAGACGCCGAGAAGAATCATCGAGAGTCTCCGCGC
>CAWBGW010000046.1:0-24788 GCA_963788345.1 uncultured Acidobacteriota bacterium
ACTCCCGTAGCAATCGTTCCTGTGGAGGTTAAGGCCCCGGTCGTGGCGTCGATCGTGTACATGAACACGCTGCCAGTCGATCCAGGGTTGTTCCCATCCGCCACATAAGCGAACTTGCCGGAGGGATCCACGACCACCGACGAGGGAAAGCACAATCCCGGACAATTTCCGTTTATCGTTCCTGTGGAGGTTAAGGCCCCGGTCGTGGCGTCGATGGTGTACAGCGCGACGTTGCCGTCAGCCTCATCCCCGTAATCCCACACATCTCCCGAATTCGTCACGTAGACGAACTTGCCAAAAGGATCTACGGTCACGGACTCGGCGCCGATACCGTAGCCGTATGTTGACGCCGGTGGTCCTATGGACGCGAGGGCCCCGGTAGTGGGGTTGATCGTGTACATCGACACGTAGGCACCGACGCCGCCAGAGCAGCCGCCATTCATTACATAGGCGAACTTTCCGGTAGGGTCCACAGCGATTGATTGCGGATCAACTGCTCCTGGCGTTATGGTGAAGGTGAAGGGGTTCGAGCTACCGCCGCCGGGTCCAGGATTGAAGACTGTGACCGCGGCTGTGCCGGCTGTGGCGATGTCACTCGCTGAAATCTGAGCAATCAGTCCGTTAATGCTGCCATTACCAGTGGTCGGCCGGTCGCTGCCGTTCCAGCGCACGACTGAATTGGCCACAAAATTTTGCACAACTACCGTCAACTGGTTATCTACTGAATCAACGAACTGTTCTCCCGCGGGAGCGCAGCTTGGAAAGAGAGCATCGATCGTCGGGACGGAGTTAGAGCCGCCGGAGACGGTGAAGTCCATGGCATTCGAGGTGCCACCGGCGGACGCGGGGTTGGTCACTGTCACGGCCGGCGTGCCCGTTGAGGCGATGCTGGAAGCAGGGATGGCCGCAGTCAACTGCGTGGAGTTGACGAAGGTGGTGGCGGGCGCTGCCCCGCCGAAGTTGACCATCGAAGACGCGACGAAATTCGTCCCATTGATCGTAAGCGTGAAAGCCGCACCACCGGCCACGGCACTGTTCGGCGAAATTGTGGTGATCGCTGGAGTGGGTGGCGGGGGCTGATTGTTGACTGACTGACTCGTGCCGCCTCCGCATCCCCAATCGCCGATCAGCGCGACAATAAGCAGTGCAATAGCTCTCCAACGAAACCTCACGTTCGTGAATGATCTAGATCGCCGAAGTGTGCGCGAATTTTCCATGTTTAAACCTCAACGCTAGGTTCTTTCAATGGCGTCCGTCTGTTTTCTCCCTGTTTTGCTTCTGGATCGCGTAATCGCAGCCTTAGTCCTTCTCTTTGCACCTCCTGGCCTCACCCCCTCTGCGGTGACAATCGTGTCCGGCGACACGCTGAGCAGGGTTCATGTGCCTATTGTCCCTATGAGCGTCAAGGCGCCGGTGGCAGCATCGATGCTGTATATGGAGACGTCGTTTGAGACGGAGTTCGTCACATAGGCGAACTTTCCGGACGGATGGACGGCTATCGAGGTCGGATATTGCCCGGCAGCTATCGTTCCTGTGGACGTCAGGGCCCCGGCGGTGGCGTTGATGGTGTACATCGAGACATCGTTCGAGCTGAGATTCACCACATAAACGAACTTGCCAGATGGATCCACTGCCACGGACACAGGACCTGCTCCCGCAGCAATCGTTCCTGTGGACGCCAAGGCCCCAGTCGTGGCGTCGATGGTGTACATCGAGACATCGTTCGAGTTGGAATTCGCCACATAAGCGAACTTGCCAGATGGATCCACTACCACGGAGGCAGGACCTGTCCCCGTAGCAATCGTTCCGTTGGAGGCTAAGGCCCCAGTTGTGGCGTTGATCGTGTACATGGCCACGTTGCCGGCCGATCCAAGAATGTCGTTCGCATCCGCCACATAAGCGAACTTGCCCGCAGGATCTACGGCCACGGAGACAGGGTTTGTTCCGGTGGCGATCGTCCCTATAGGTGTTAAGGCTCCAGTCGTGGCGTTGATCGTGTACATGAACACGCTGCAGTCGATCCAGGGTTGTTCCCATCCGCCACATAAGCGAACTTGCCGGAGGGATCCACGACCACCGACGAGGGAAAGCACAATCCCGGACAATTTCCGTTTATCGTTCCTGTGGAGGTTAAGGCCCCGGTCGTGGCGTCGATGGTGTACAGCGCGACGTTGCCATCAGCGCCATCCTCGTAATCCCACACATCCCCCGAATTTGTCGCGTAGGCGAACTTGCCAAAAGGATCTAAGGTCACGGACTCGTTGTAGATACCGTAGCCGTATGTTGACGCCGGCGGCCCTATGGACGCCAGGGCCCCGGTAGTGGGGTTGATCGTGTATGTGGACACGTAGCTACCAGCGCCGCCATCGCCGCCGCCATTCATTACATAGGCGAACTTTCCGGTAGGGTCCACAGCGATTGATTGCGGATCACTGCCGGAGACGGTGAAGTCCAACGCATTCGAGGCGCCACCGGCGGCCGCGGGGTTGGTCACTGCCACGGCCAATGTGCCGATTGAAACGATGCTGGAAGCAGGAATAGCCGCAGTCAACTGCGTGGAGTTGACGAACGTGGTGGCGGGCGCTGTCCCGCCGAAGTTGACCATCGAAGACGCGACGAAATTCGTCCCATTGATCGTAAGCATGAAAGCCGCACCACCACCCACGACACTGTTCGGCGAGATTGTGGTGATCGTTGGAGTGGGTGGCGGGGGCTGATTGTTGACTGACTGACTCGTGCCGCCTCCGCATCCCCAATCGCCGATCAGCGCGACAATAAGCAGTGCAATAGCTCTCCAACGAAACCTCACGTTCGTGAATGATCTAGATCGCCGAAGTGTGCGCGAATTTTCCATGTTTAAACCTCAACGCTAGGTTCTTTCAATGGCGTCCGTCTGTTTTCTCCCTGTTTTGCTTCTGGATCGCGTAATCGCAGCCTTAGTCCTTATCCTCCTCCAGCCTTGTCCCCTCTTCCGTGACAATCGTGCCCGCGGCCTCGCTGAGCACGAAGTATCTCTTGCCTCCGTCAAGGACGACGACGTTGTTGCTGAGTGTGCCGTCCGTATCGAAGATCGACCCCGTACAATCCGGATCGACCGTGTAGGTTCCGTTCGGTGCGGGGTAATCAGTCCAGGGTCGGATTTCACCGTTGGTGCTTCTGGTGTTGCGAATGAGGCCGCGCGTTCCATCTCCACTGTAGAAGGCGATGCCAATCTCGGCGATGGGGCCGCCCACCACATTGTTCACGCCCGTTCTGTGCCAGGCATAGGTCCCTTTGAGGCTGGCAACGCTACAGACGCGATCGTTGGCATGAACCTTGGTCACGGCCCCTGGGATGCGGGCAAAAGTCGCAAGGAGCGCGAAACCTGTCACGAGAAGAAAATACTTTCCGAACTTGCTCATTTTTGATTCTCCTTTCGTGTCTGGGGCATTGGGAGCGCCCGCACGAGTGCGGCGACATTGGCCTGAAGCGGTTTGAGGCGCAATAGCGGGCGTATGTTCTGCAAATGGTTTGATTCTGATGGTGCAGGCCTCTGAATTCAGGGGGCTTACAGGGGAACACACTTAATCCCGGTATATACTCCTTCGGCCTCAAAACAATTGGTGATAAACTCCCGGCACTTTCGAGGCTCTGCGATGGAAGTGACTGCCCGAACCCGCAAAATCCGCTTTGGCGCCTTCGATGTCGACTTGCGTTCGGGCGAAGTGCGTAAGCACGGCATCCGCCTGAAGGTTCAGGACCAACCGTTCCAAGTGCTTGCGATCCTGCTGGAGCATGCCGGCGATGTGGTTACGCGCGAGGAATTCCGCGAGAAATTGTGGCCTGCAGACACTTTTGTTGATTTCGATACGGGTCTGAATAGCGCCATCAAGAAGTTGCGCGACGTGTTGAGCGATTCAGCCGAGGAACCCCGCTACATCGAGACTCTGCCCCGCCGCGGCTACCGCTTCATCGCTCAGGTGGAAAACGGCGCACCGTCCACATCGGGCACGGTCGAACTGGAGCTCGGCCCTGTTCTCCCGCCGCGGGCGGCGCGCGCATTTTGGAACAAGCGCCGCGTTGTCGTGGCGGCGGGCGTCGCGGCCTTGGTGATTGTCGCCGCCGTCGCGGCGTGGCGCGCCTTTTTCGCCCGGCCCGTGCTGACTGGGACCGACGTCATCCTACTGGCGAGCTTCGTCAACAAGACCGGCGATCCCATATTCGACAACCTGGACAAACCCCTGGAAATGAAGCTCACGGAGTCCCCCTTCTTGAGCCTGCTGCCAGAAGGAGCGGTCCACGAAACGCTGCGGACGATGCGCCATGATCCCAACGAGCCGGTGACGCGAGAAACGGGCATCGAAATCTGCAAACGGCAGGGGCTCAAAGCCGTGGTGGTGCCCGAGATTGCCGCCTTCGGAAGTAGATACCTGATCACGCTCGAAGCGATCGATGCCCAGAGCGAAAAACTGGTCGCTCGACGGCAAGAGGAGGCGGAATCCAAGGATCAGGTGGTCGCGGCGCTGGGCAAGGCGGCTTCGGGGCTGCGGAGACAACTGGGCGAAAGCCTGAGTTCTCTCGAGAAATACAACACGCCGCTTGATCTGGCGACCACAAGCTCACTCGAGGCATTACAAGCCTACCGGACGGGGCTGATATCGTATCGTTCCGGAAAGATTCCTGAGGGCATCGCCCTCTTTGAGAGAGCCGTGGAGCTGGACCCCAAGTTCTGTTCCGCTTACGTCATGCTCGGCGGCGCTTATCACGGCCTCGGCGACGAGGAAGCTTCGAGGAAGAATTTCGCCCGGGCCTTCGAGTTGAAGGATGGCCGTCTCACGCAAGAAGAGAATTTTCTAGTTACGGCTACTTATTATTGGAACATAACGGGCAACCTGGACAAGGAATACGCAGTACTTGTTTTGTACCAGCAAGCGTACCCGCGCAGCGTCAACGCCGCCAACTTGTTGGGGGTCAATTACGAGCAGCGCGGCAAGATGGAAGATGCGCTGCGGGAATTCGACTGGGCGATTGAACATTCGCCGGCGCCCGCCGTCTATTACTATGCGAACAAAAGCCAAGTACTCCTGAGCATGGGCCGCTTCGATGATGCCAAAAAAGTGATCGAGGAATGGCAACAGAAGGGATCTCTGTTCTCGTATCAACTGGATATGCTCTACCGGATCGCCTTTATCGAAAACGACACTGCAGCGATGGAACGCCTTGCGAAGGAATTTCCGGCCGATGATACCGGCTGGCTCCAATTGCAAATGCAGTTCGCGTTCCTTCGCGGCGACTTTGGCAAGTTCCGCTCCCTCAGCGAGACGCTTGTGAACCTTCAGACCCGCGCGGGCCGGATGGAGAATGTTGGGGACGAACTTTCTGCGAGGGGCCAGCTCGAGTCCTTTGTCGGGAACTATGCAGTGGCACGGAACCTCTGCCGCCATGCTGGAGAATGGAATCACGACAGCGCAACCGCGCTGTGGCGTTGCGCCGAGGCATTCGCCGATGGCGGCGACATAACGCGAGCGGAAGCGCTTGCAGCGAAACTGGATCGGATGGCTCCTGAGGATGCAATTCAACAGAACGTGTACCTGCCGCTGATTCGGTCGGTCATCGAGCGGCAGCGAGGAAATGCGGCTAAGGCGGCCGACTTGCTGGCGAAGTCCCACGATTACAGCCTGGACGTCGACTACCAACTCGCGCAAGCCTATTTGGCTGCGGGAGATCCCGCGAAGGCCGCTGCCGGGCTTGAGAAGCTTCTGAGTCAGCGCGCAGCGGGTTGGTGGCAAGTCTATGCTCCACTGGCGCAACTTGGTCTCGGCCGGGCCTACGCCATGCAAGGGGACCGCGAGAAAAGTCGCAAGGCCTATGATGATTTTTTCACCACGTGGAAAGACGCGGACCCCAACATCCCGATACTCCGTCAGGCCAAAGCCGAATACAAGAAACTCAACGCAACCCCATCTGGCGGGTGAGGCAGCCTCAAGCCCTTGGTTCTTCGGGTGCGGCCTGATCCTTCGCGGTCCCGAGGATTCGGGATCGAAGGGTCGGCGCTCCCGATACTTCGATTACCTCTCGACGGTGGACCTCCTAGGCCTATAAGTTATAGAACTACTATAGTAACTTTGTTACTACCCACAAGACGAATTCCGTGCTACCATGGCCCGTTTTTATGAGGTGCGAAATTGACAAGTAAGCGCCGGAACAAGGAGGAGACAGCACCCTATGAGGTTTAGAGGGGAAATTCTAATAACCGGAACGCGATTAGAAATCGCCATAACCTTATGAAAACACTCAGTCGGAGGTGGTTCTAATAACCGTAGGGTGGGGGGGTATTTTTGCAGATGCGATCAGCACCACGCGCGCCACTCAAAAAGCTGGAGAACGATGCGGGAAACCTAGGCGAACGCTTTCCGGCTTTCCAGGGTGGCCTGTCCGAATCCCTCGCCCCTCATCCCCCTTGGCGCGCCGAAGCTTCACGCGAAGGCGGCTTCGCCCCACTTTCTCCCCTCATCAGGATCCCCAAAATGTCACCGGGATTAGAAATCGACGCAAATGACTGAAAACACTCAGCCGCGACCGGTTCTAATCTACGGTTGGGTAGGGGGGTACATTTCGCCTCTACGAAGCCAAGGCGAACACTCTCTTAGGTTCGCTCGACAGACCGAGCCGGCGGGGATATCATGCGGGCATGAGACTCTCAGCGAGAAATCGGTTGATTGGCAAGATCACGGAAATCAAGATGGGCGACGTGATGGCGCACATCGTAATGCAAGTGGGCGAAAACGTGATCGACAGCGTCATCACGCGGCAGAGCGCCGAGGACATGCACTTGAAGGTGGGCGACACCGTCGCTGCGGTGATCAAGTCCACCGAAGTGATGCTGGAGAAGGCTTAGCTTTGCGTTTCCGCCTGGGTTTTGCGGCCTGCCGGTATTTTCTGCTTTTTGTAGCCTCACTCCTCGCTTGTGTGGTTCCCGTTGCGCGCGCTCAATCTTCGCCGCTTGCGGCTGGGGCCACTTCTTCTGACGCAAAGACGACATCGCCTGAGACCCGTATAGTACTGGAAATCAAAGGCGACGTCGCAAAGCCGCTGAGTCTTTCGGTGCGGGACTTGCGGGCCATGCCGCGCACTACGTTGAAGGTGACGAACCCGCACGAAGGCAATGAGGATACGTACGAGGGAGTGTTGCTGTCGGATTTGCTCAAGCAGGCGGGAGTGCCGTCGGGCAAGGACCTGCGCGGCGCTGGCGACGTATGTTGTCGCGGAGGCGTCGGACGGGTACCGTGTGATTTTTTCGATTGGCGAGATCGATCCGGACGTTCACGATTCGGAAATCATCGTCGCGGACTCGATCAATGGCGCGGTGGCGATGGGTGCGAACCTGGGGCCGTTGCGGTTGGTGGTGCCGCACGACAAGCGGCCGGCGCGGTGGGTGAGGATGTTGCAGTCGTTGACAGTGGTGAAAGTTCCGAAAGGCTGAGGAGGGAAAAGGGAAATTCAACTGCAGAGGATGACCACAGAGAACACAGGGAAGAGCCGGAGAACACAGAGACAGAAACCGTGGTGAGGTAGCTTCGCGTTATCCCCGACATAATTCGATGCGATCGGCAGCCAAATCTGAGAAGGGCATTGGCGCTGCGGGTGCGCGGCTGCCTTTGTCGGCGCTGCTGTCGCAGGTGCTGGTGGCGTTCACGATCGAGTTCGACAATGAGGGCGAGCGGCGGATACAGCATTGGACGACGAGGCACGGCTCAACGGGCGGCGCGCGACACGGTGTCTGGCTGACGTCACTGGTGATGTTTGCGAACTGCATGCAGTTCGTCGGCGAGGAAGGCGTGCGCGTGGGTGAGCTGGAGAAGTTCGCGCGCACGAAAACCAACTTGAACGGCATGGAACGATGGAGGTACATCGACGTCGCGCCTGACCCGGCGGACAGCCGTCTCAAGCCGCCGCGTTCCGATTGGGTGATTCGAGCAACGGCCAAGGGCCGGCAGGCTCAGGAGGTGTGGCGGCCGCTGTTTGGCGACATCGAGAAACGTTGGGAGGAGCGCTTCGGCGAAGGCGAGATCGGCGAACTGCGAGAATCACTGGCGGCGATCGTTCGAAAGATTGATGTCGATCTGCCCGACTGCCTCCCGATCTTGCGGTACGGACTGTTCAGCAGGGAGCGGGATTACGAAAGGCGAATGCCGGCGGCACGCGAAGATGGCAGCGACTCGCGTCTGACACTTTCTGCGCTTCTCTCGAGGGTGCTGCTCGAGTTTGCGATCGAGTACGAGAGCGAGTCGCGGTTGTCGCTCGCGATCGGCGCGAACGTGGTGCGGGTGCTCAACGAGAAGGGAGTGCGGCTTCGGGATATTCCTCTCCTGAGTGGCGTGTCGAAAGAGGCGATCGCAATGGCGACGGGAATCCTGCGGAAAGCAAGAATTGCTGCCGTCGAGCCGGATCTTGCTGGCCGGGGGAAGGTGGTTCGGCTCACCGCGAAGGGTCGAGAAGCGCAGGACGCGTACCATCGGTTGGTTGGCGCAATCGAAGAGCGCTGGGAGGTGAAGTTTGGCAAGGACGCCGTCCGTAAGCTTCGGGAGTCGCTCGAGCGGCTGGTGGGTAACGCGACGCCAGAGCGGTCGCCCTTGTTCCGCGGCCTGGAGCCCTACCCCGGGCGGTGGCGGGCGGCGGTTCGCAAGCCCGAGACGCTCCCGCACTATCCCATGGTGCTGCATCGCGGCGGGTATCCGGACGGGAGTTGAAGAAAAGGAAAAGGGAAAAGAGAAAATCAAGTGCAAAACATGACCACAGAGGACACAGAGAAAAAACAGAGAACACAGGAGGAAAGGCCAAAGGCGAGAGCAGAAGCAAGAAAGCACGTGTTATGCTCGCGAAATGTTTGAGGGGGGCGTAGCGTGACGGAGCGGTTGTACTACCAGGGATCGTTCGTGCGCGAGTTTGATGCGCAGGTGCTTTTCTGCGAGCAGGAGGGTGAGGGCGAGAACGCGCGCTGGCGCGTGATTCTCGACAAGACGGCGTTCTATCCCACGTCCGGCGGGCAGCCGCATGACACGGGGAAGCTTGGCGACGCGAACGTGGTGGAAGTTGTGGACGCTGGTGACGGAAAGGAAGTGGTGCATTACACATCGACGCCGGTGCGGCCGGGCCTCGTGCACGGTGAAATCGATTGGGCGCGGCGAATCGACCACATGCAGCAGCACACGGGCCAGCATTTGCTGTCGGCGGCGTTCGTCGAGCTGTTCCATTTTCCGACGGTGTCGTTTCATCTGGGGCGCGACGTATCGACGATCGATCTGGACGCGCCGTCGATCGTGCCCCGGCACCTGGAGGAAGCGGAGCGGCGCACGAACGAAATTATTTTCGATGATCGGATGGTAGTGATTCGCTTCGGCACGGCGGAAGAACTGGCCGAAGCGGGAATTCGCAAGAAAGTGGATCGCGAAGGAGTGCTGCGCGCGATTGAAGTGGAGGGGTTCGACCGGCAGCCCTGCGGCGGGACGCATCTGGAGCGAACGGGGCAGGCGGGAATGCTGCTGCTGCGCAAGCTCGAGCGGCGGCGCGAGTTCTGGAGGGTGGAATTCGTGTGCGGGTTTCGCGCGCTCACGACGGCGCGGGCCGATTTTGCCACGTTGACACAGGCTGCCGCGCTTTTGAGCTGCGGGTTGCCGGAGGCGCCGAGCGTGATCTCGAAGATGATCGAGGAGCGGCGGTCAATGCATAGCACTGCGAAAAGGCTCGAGGAGCGGCTGGCGGAACAGGAGGCGCGAGCGCTGGCGGCGCAGAGCGCGACCGAATGTGGCGGGTGCCGCGCGCGTTGTTTCGGCGGCGATTGATGAGGCCACGCCTGCGTATCTAGCGCTGCTGGCGGCGAAGATTACCGCGGAGGCGAATGCGGTGGCGCTGCTTGCGAGCCGGTCGACCGGGCACGTCGTATTGGCGCAAACGAAAGGCGGCGCGGCCGATGTGGGAAAGCTGCTTCGCGAGACGCTGAAAGAATTTGGAGGCAAAGGCGGCGGCGCTCGCGATTTCGCGCAGGGAAGTCTTGCGAGCGCGTCGGACGCGGACGCATTCCTGGCTCGCGCCAAAAAGGCGCTCTGAGCCAAGCGAAAGCAGTTGTTCCTTCCCGATGTGCCCACGCCCGTTTCGCCGAATCGAATCCCTACAATATTTAGGCCCACCGTTCGTCTACAGGAGTGGATGCATGAGGCGTCGAGGGTCGCCGCGATGACCGATCGAGAGCGTGAAATCTCCGAGATCGTCGCGGAAGAGCGATCCCGGCTGCGCAATTTCATTCGGCGGCGTGTGCCCGATCCCTCGGATGCCGAGGACATCGTGCAGGAGGTGTTCTACGAACTGGTGGAAGCGAACCGCCTGCTGATTCCGATCGAGCACGTGACGGGCTGGCTTTTTCGGGTCGCGCGGAATCGCATCATCGATCTCTTCCGAAAGAAGAAACCGGAGACCTTCAGCGACGCGGCGGTGGAGGGCGAAGGCGGCGAGCTGCTGCGGATCGAAGATCTTCTGCCATCGCCGGATGCGGGGCCGGAAGCGCTCTACTTCCGCAGCGTGCTTTTTGACGAGCTGGAACTGGCGCTCGACGAACTGCCGAAGGAGCAGCGCGACGTGTTTGTTGCGCACGAACTCGAAGGGCGCAGCTTCAAGGAAATGGCCGCCGAGACCGGCGTGAGCGTGAATACGCTGCTCTCGCGCAAACGCTATGCGGTGCTGCACCTGCGCGAGCGATTGCAGAGCATTTACGACGAATTTACGAGTGGATGAGGAGCTGAACATGAGAAAGAAATGGATTTTCATCGTTCCCGCGGCGATTTTGGGGATGGCGCTGTTTGCCTTCATCGGCGGCGAATTAGTGATGCACTTGTGGAATTGGCTGGTGCCGGCGGTCTTCGGCTGGCGCCAGGTCACCTTCTGGCAAGCGCTGGGACTTCTGACGCTGTGTCGAATCTTCTTCGTTGGATTTGGCTGGCACGGGTCGAGCCGCTCCCGCTTCCGCGGTCGTATGAGAGGACCGTTGCGCAAACATGACGCCCGAAGAGAAGGAAAAATTCCGGCAACGTATGCGTGAACGCTTCGGCTTCGGCCCACCCAGCGGCGAGCAAGAGGCTACGAAATGATGGAACGGAATGGAGAGGCTTCGGCGGGTCCCAGAGCTAGGATTACCGGTGCCGTCTATTTGCTTTACTTCCTGACGGCAATATTCGCCGAGACCGTGGTTGGCCAGGGCCGGCATGTTGCCTATGTCGGCGTCAACCTGATCGCCTACGCGTTCTACATCGCCGTGACGCTGCTTTTCTATTTCATGTTCAAGCCCGTGGACAGGAGCATTTCTTTGCTCGCGGCGTTGTTCAGCCTCGCGGGATGCGCCAATGAGCTTCTCAGCCTCTTTCATGTGAATCCCTACAAAATCAACAGCCTGGTGTTTTTCGGGCCGTACTGCCTCCTGATCGGCTACCTCATCTTCAGGTCGACCTTCCTGCCTCGAATTCTCGGCGTGCTGATGATGTTGGCCGGCGTGGGCTGGCTGATGTTTCTGTCACCGCTCGCGAGCCATCTGATCCCCTACCTGAAGGTCCTCGGCTTCGTCGCAGAGCTATCGCTTTGCCTGTGGCTGCTCGTGAAGGGCGTGGGCGTTGTACGATGGAAGGAGCAGGCCAGCGCCGTGGAGAAGCGTCAATGAAACCCGACGAGTCGCAACAGACCGCTGCCAAAGTGGTGGGGTTCAGTTATCTATTGACGTTCGCGACCGTGGTCTACGTCAATTTCGGCATCCACGACCGTCTGATTGTCGCGAACAATGCCGCAGAAACCGCTCGGAATATCCTGGCCCACGAACGACTCTTTCGTATCGGCATGGTCGGCGATCTCATTTACTGCGCAGGCGTCGTCGTGCTTCTCACAGCGCTCTACGTAATTCTCGAGCCGGTGAATCGAGGCCTTGCTTTGCTTGCGGCGTTCTGGAGGTTCGTGTGGGTCTTGATCTGGCTTGCTATGACGCTCAATCTCTTTAGCGCTCTGCGGGTCATCAGCGGCGCTGACTACCTGCGAGCATTTGAAACGGATCGATTGCAGGCCTTGGCGAGGTTCTATCTCGGCAGCAGCTTTGACTATTACTACGTTGGGTTGCTGTTTGGCGCATTGGCATCCACAATCTGCGGCTACCTTTGGTTCAAGTCCCGCTATATCCCTCGAACGCTGGCCGCCTTCGGCGTGATCTCGTCCGCGTTTTGCGTGGCGTGTACTTTCGTCTTCTACATTTTCCCCAACTTCGACAAAATCGTTAACCTGTGGTGGTTTGATTCGCCTATGGCTATTTTCGACATAGCACTGAGTTTTTGGCTTCTGTTTAAGGGACTGAGGCCATCGGCCATAGCCGAGCCCGATTAAACAAGTGCTTCCGCGCGGGACTGGAGGCCAGAAGTCCCGTTTCAGAAGTCGAGGCGCAGCGCGAACTGGCCCGTTCGATTACCGCCGGCGCCCTGGGGCAGAGCCGATTCCAGGATCCCGAAGTTGCTCGCGTTGCTTATGTTTGTGGCCGGCGGCGCGTAATTCGTGTGATTCAGCACGTTGGTGAAGGAAGCCTCGAAGCGCAAACCAAACCGCTCGTTGATCTGGAAGTGCTTGGCCAGGCCCGCATCCACATCAATCATCCCCGGACCTTGAAGGATGCCCAAACCGCAATTTCCAAACCGCCCGCGCCGACGGGCGTCGGGGCGAAGGCGTTGATGTTGAAGAAATCCTGCGGCGTCTGATTCGAAGGGATCGGATCTGCCGTGCAGTCGGACGCGCGATCGCTCCTCCACCAGATCGAACGATCATGTCCGTGTTCGACTGATCGTAGATCGGGCTAATCGTCGGTGTGAGCCACTGTCCCGTCTGAATCGTCGCGATCGTGCTGACGTTCCAGCCTTCCAACGCAGCATTGAGAAAGCGCGAGTCGATCTTCTTGAAGGGCAGTTGATAGATGCCAGTCACCAGCAGCCGCTGGCGCGGCGTCGCCACCACGTTGCCGCGATCGGCGCGGAGGTCGAAGCGATTGGCAAGCTCGATCGCGTACGGCTCTTCGCCCCGAAAGCGACGGGGGCGTCGCTGCCTTGCGCGTCGCTGATATTCTTCGCCCAGGTGTATCCCGCTTGAAACGAAAGGCCGTGAGAGAATTTATGCTCGACTTGCCACTTTCATCGCTTGGTAACTGGCATCGCCTTCGCTCACTGAGGTCATCAAGAGAAGCCAGTTTTGATAGGGCGCTCGAGGGTCGACAAACGCGCCCGCAGGGAGCGTTGTAGGGCGTGGTGCTGGCCGGAATTTGATTCAAGTCAATTGTGAACGGCAGACGGTACGAGGCCATGCCGACGTAGCTGACCCGGGCTACGGTACTCGGGGTGATTTGCCGCTCGACGGTCAGATTCCATTGCGCCGATTGCGGATCTCGCCAGTTCGGATCGTTGGCCTCCTCCAGACTGCCTCCGCCATACGTGATCGATGATGTGGCCGGAGCCGTCTGCGGGAACTGAAATTGTGGCGTGCCGTTGGAGATGGAATTCACGTTGGTGATCAAATCCGACGTCGGGTTGCCGGCATTGTTCCAAGACATGGGACCCAGAGTGGTCATGGTGAAGATGCCGAAACCGGCGCGAATCACGGTCTAGCTGTCTTTGAACGGCCGGTACGCCACGCTGATTCGCGGATCAAGATTGCGCAGATAGAGCTGCCTCAAACCTTGCGTCACGCCCGCTTGGCTGGCCGTTTCCACATTGCTGCAGCCCAGCGACATATTTCTCCCGGGAAGCGAGCAGGCATTGAAGGACTCCAGAAACCCGCTGTATTGATTCTGAAGGTCCGGGTTATTGGCGATGGTCTGCAAAAACTTATCCGGGACGAGGACGCTGTTGGCTTGCGGATCGAAGCTGGCCAAATCGCCAATGGTTTCGTCAAACGGCGGAAGCAGTTCCCAGCGCAAGCCGAAATTCACCGTCAGATGGCTATTCACCTGCCACGCGTCCTGAGCGTAGACGCCGTACTGCGTCGCGCCCGCGTTAATCTGGGGACAGGTAACGGCGAAGAAGGATTGCTGCGGCAGACCCAGCAGGAAGTCGCCGAAAGAGTAGTTGCGTGAACAGGCCGGGACTGAAGGTGAAGTTGCCGTAGTCGTCGGAGGGCACGAAAAACATGACGCCGCTGTAACTGACTTTGCGAACGTCGACGCCAAATCGCAGCGTGTGATTGCCGACGATGCGGGTAAGGTTATCGGTGAACTGCATACTCTTGGAGATCGTGGTTCCAGTCCGATCCTGTCCGATGGACGAGAATGTGCCGTCCGAGAAGGCGAAGGTCGGGAAGGCGTCGCCTGTTGGATGCTGGGAGATATTGATGCCTTGCGAGCCCGAGTTGACTGATTGCGGAACTGCCCTGAATCGGGAAATTGTCATTTTCCTGAAAGTTTGTAAATCCGAAGCGAAATTCGTTTATCAAACTCGGCCGGATCACATAGTTGTAGGAAACCAGGAAACTGCGATTCTGATCCTGAGCCACCACATTGGGCAGAAACTGACCCGCCGCTGCTCCCATGGCACCTTCATTGTAAAGCGCATTTTTCCAGCTATACCGAGCGTAGATTTGCTGCTTCGCAGGTGATGGTTTGATCGACCCTGAGGTCCCAGCCATTCGTGCTCGAAGGGATGGGCACCAGACGTCTGATAGTTGTAGGAGGGGTTGGCCACGCCGAGGTTCGCGTTTGGCACCGGATAGTAGTTCAGCAGGGCCTGCGCGACTGGATTGATGCAGTCCTTGGAATTGCTGCATGCGCACCGCTCGGAATGGTGTTGTTCGGATAGGCCTGACCGGTGAAGGGATCCATCAAAGAGCCGCCCTGTTGTTGGGCCACGAGAGCACTCAGATTGCCGTTTCTTTCCGCTTGCGTTGGAACGAGGAGTTGCTCGGGAGCGGAAGTGTGTCTGCGGTTTCCCTCATAGTCGAAGAAGAAAAATGTTTTGTCCTTGCCGTCGTAGAGTTTCGGAACGGTTACGGGGCCACCGAGGCTGCCGCCAAAGGTATTGAACTGTTTCGGCGCCTTCTCCGTAAAGTTCAGGATTTTGGCGTCCAACGCGTCGTTTTGCAGGTACTCGAACAAACTGCCGTGAAACTGGTTGGTGCCACTCTTCGTTGTGAACGTCACGTCGCCGATTTGCGCGAACTCGGCATTGTTGTTGAATGCGGTGACTGTCATCTCCTGAATCCCCTCCGACGAGGGATAAGCGTCTTGTAGGGCACCGTTCTTTAGCACATTGGCCGTCGAGATTCCATCCACGGAGAAAGCCCGTCTGGGCGGAGGTGGCGCCGGCGACGGCGATGTTGCCCTGGGTGTCCTTCACCACGTCCGGAGAAACGGCCAAGGCCGCCAATGGACTGCTTGATACGGCCCGCGAATTCAAAGGCAACTGGGTAATGTCGCTACGTTAGCTTGGAATCGGTAAGCGTGGCGTTTTCGGTGTTCACAAGTTCAGCCGCCTCGCTTACTTCGACCACCTGATTCTGCGACGCCAGGGCGAGCTTCACGTCCACGCGCAGGTCCTGCCGCGCTGCCAATTCCACTTTTTCGACAATTGCTTTGGCGAAGCCCTCCTTGGCTGGCCGCCAGGCTGTAGTGGCCAGGCTTGAGGTTCTCAAACACGAAGTTTCCGTGATCGTCGCTGCTGATCGTGAAATCCGTATTTTCATCGGCATTATGTAAGGTGACTTGCGCATCGGGAATGAACGAGTTGGTTTGGTCCAGCGTGGTGCCGCGAATGGTGCCGAAGGTCGACTGCGCATGAGCGCCGGCAGCCCAGAATCCCATTAGGATGAGTAACCCGAATACGGCGCCACGTGAAATTCTCCCGCTTAGCACGAGCAAACCACTCAATCGCTTCATAGGACCTCCGTGATCGAGGGAAGAAATCTGCTTCGAGGACTCTAGGTGGGCGCTAGTAAGGAAGGTGTTAGCAACTCGTAAGGGAATCGTAAGGATTCAATTCAAAGAACGGATGGAATCAATCAGCTTGGGAAGTCCAAAGCAAAGGGAAAACGGAAAGGAGAAAAGGAAGCGCAACCAATGCGACTCGCAACGCCTTCATAAATAGGCTGGTCGCAAGCAGGGGCGTTGAGTTAACCTTTGTGCTTCAGGCGTGGAACTAAGGGCATTGATGGAACTTTTCCTGAACATTTTGTGGGTGATGATTGCGCTCGGCGCGTTAGGCGTCTGGCGAATCTGTCTGGAATCGCCAGCCGCGCCGCTCTCCGCGCAAGCCGCTGCAGGAATGGACTGCGTTTGCGTGCGCGCTCGTGTTCGTGTTTTTCGCGGTGTCGCTGAGCGACGATTTGCGGGCCGCAACGATTCTCGCGGATGACTGCGCGAGCGGACGCCATCATTCGATGGTTTGGAGTTGCGGCCACGCGTCGCATCGCGACGCAGAGCGCGGCGCACGACGTCTCTTGGCGCGACGGAGCCGGCCGCCCGATTTCCCGATCCGGTGCGAAATTGTCGCGCGAATTTCGCCCGCCGCGGTTGCATGCGCAAGCAAAACCGATCGCAGCTCCACCTCGGTCCGTGGGCCTCCTTGCGCCTTCGTAAGTTAGTCCGTTCGTCATTCCCTTAGTCATTGTTCATTTCCTGCGGCGCTTGCTGAGCCCTGAATTGCGGACTGTGTGAAGCGCCGCAACATTTCGTCGTCGCGGATTTTGGAGTTGTCTATGAAGTCAGCGGTTCTGCTCCTGGGACTCTCGGTTGTGTTTTTAGCGGGAGGGTGTGGTTCGTCCGGAAACGGTGCGGCGCAGGCGCATCCCGACGCGAATTCGGCGGACACGCCGGGTACCGAGTACGTCCCGCCCGACGCGAAGGGCGTGCAAACGATGACGGTGAAGTCGGCGCCGATTCCGGAGTATCTGGACTTGCCCGCGCACATCGAGGCGGACCCAACGCGCGTGGTGCACGTGTTCGCGCCGGCGGGCGGCCGAATCATCGAGATGAAAGTGCGTCCGTGGGACCGCGTCGAGAAAGGCCAGACGCTTGCGATTCTGGAGAGCAGCGATCTGGCGCGGGCCGTCGCCGAATACCACAAGGCGCTGGTCGACAACCAGGTGAAGCAGAAAGCGCTCACGCGAGCGACGGATTTGTTCGCACACAACGCGATCTCGGAAAAGGATTTGCAGCAGGCGCAGGGCGATGCGGACATGGCGCAGGCCGAACTGCAAGCCACGCGCGAACAGGTGCAAGTGTTCGGGATGGACCCGGATCATGCCGAAAAGGAGCTGCGCGTAACTGCGCCGCGGTCGGGCGTGCTTCTGGATGTGGGCGCGGCGTCGGGAGAGTTTTCGAAGTCGCTGGATGCGCCGGCGCCGCTATGCACGATCGCGGACATCGATACCGTGTGGGCCGTCGGCGATATCTACGAAAAGGATCTCGCGGCCGCGAAATCGGGCCAACCGGCCGACGTGAGCTTGAACGCGTATCCGGACCAGCACTGGCCGGGACGCGTGAGCGTGGTTTCGGACGCGGTGGATCCCACGACGCGCACGCTGCACGCGCGCGTGGTGCTGCAAAATCCGCGCTCGCAGATTAAGCCGCAGATGTTCGGAAAGATTCGCATCCTGCGATCTTCCGCGCCCGGAATTCTGGCGCCGACCGGCGCCGTTATTCGCGAGGGGAGCGACGCGTACATTTTCGTCGAGAAGAGCAACCATCATTTCGAGCGGCGAAGCGTGAAGCTGGGCCGGACGCGTGGATGGATCGCTGGAGATTGTCTCGGGCTTGAACCCGGGAGACACGATCGTGTCGTGAAGGCGCGTTGCTCTTGCGCGCAGCAGGGCAGAGCTGAGCGATGCGGAATGTAGTCCTATCGCTGTTGCGCTACCGGCCGGTGGTGGTCGTGGCGCTGCTCGGCGTGGCTCGCCGGCGGGCTCTACATGTTCCTCCGGCTGGACATCGAAGCGTATCCGGACCCTTCGCCGCCGCTGGTGGAAGTGATCACGCAGAATCCTTCGTGGTCGGCCGAAGAAATGGAACGGCAGGTCACGGTTCCCATCGAAACGGTGCTATTCGGAATTCCGCGCCTTGAATACGTGCGCTCGATCTCGATATTCGGGCTGAGCGACGTGAAGCTCTATTTCAGCTACGACAGCGACTACTACTGGGACCGGCAGGAAGTGCTGAACCGGTTGCAGTTGATTTCGTTGCCGTCGAGCTTGAGCCCCCAGCTCTCGCCGGAGTCGCCGATCGGCGAAATCTATCGTTACCGGCTCTACGGCCCCGGGTACACGCTGAACGAGCTGAAGGCGACGCAGGATTGGTTCGTCACGCGCGAAATCAAGCAAGTGACGGGAATCATCGACGTGGCTTCGTTCGGCGGGAAGCACGCGGCAATACGTGGCCGAAATCGATCCGCGAAAATTGCTGCAGTACAACGTCACGCTGCCGCAGGTGGTGGCGGCGGTGTCGTCGAGCAACGCAAACGCGGGCGGAAACTACCTGACGATGGGCGGCCAGAGCGTCAACGTGCGCGGCCTGGGCTTGTTGCGGTCGGTGGACGAAATGAAGGCGGTGGTCATCACCGAACGAAGCGGCGTGCCCGTTTTCCTGCGCGATGTGGCGGACGTGCACGAGGGCTTTCAGCCGCGACTCGGCCAGGTGGGCGTGAACCACGATGACGATGCGGTGGAGGGCATCGTCTTGCTGCAACGCGGCGAGCAATCCCTGCCGGCGCTGCGCCAGCTTGGGCAGAAATTGAAGGAACTGAACGGCGGGCTGCTGCCGCGTGGGATGAAAATCCTCACCCTCTACAACCGCACGGACTTGATTCATTTGACGACGACGACGGTGCGGCACGTCGTGCTGATGGGGCTCGTGCTGGTGACCGCGATTCTGATCATCTTTCTGGGCGACGTCCCGATTTCGTTGATCGCGGCGTTGACGATTCCTTGCTCGCTGCTGTTCGCTTTTTCGCTGATGGTGTTCACCGGACGCTCGGCGAACCTGATCTCGATCGGCGCCATCGATTTCGGGATTCTGGTGGACGCCGCGGTGATCGTTCTCGAAAACATCTTCCGGCGGCTGCAGGCGGCTTCGGCCGACGCGCCGAAATTCGACATGATCGCGGACGCCACCGCGGAAGCCGTGCGGCCGGTGTTGTTTTCCGTGCTGGTGATCATGGTGGCGCTGATTCCCCTGTTCACGATGCAGGGCGTGCCGGGAAAGATTTTCGCGCCCATGTCGGAGACGTACGGCTTCGCGCTCACCGGAGCGGTGCTGTTCGCGATTTTCTTCGCGCCGGTGCTGACCTCATGGATGCGTCCCGAAAAAGTGCGCGCGCATCACACGCGCCTGGTGGACTGGCTGCACAAGTGGTACGCGAGGACGCTGACGTGGGCGATGTCGCATCGCAAGACCGTGCTCGCAATCGGGCTGGCTTCGCTGGGGGTAACTCTGGCCCTGGGTTCGCTGGTGGGCGGCGAATTCATGCCGAAGCTCGAGGAAGGGAACCTGTGGGTGCGTGCGACGCTTCCGCAGGACGCGTCGTATGAGACAGGCGTCAAAATGGCCCGCGAAATCCGCGAAATTCTGCTGAGCTTTCCGGTGGTCACGCAGGTGGTGTCGCAAACGGGGCGGCCCGACGACGGAACCGACGTGACGACGTTCAACAATGTCGAGTTCATGGTGTCGCTGAAAACGCCGGACCAGTGGCCGCACGGCTTGACGAAAGATGAACTCATCCAGCAGATGGACGCGCAGCTCGAGAAATATCCCGGCGTCGATTTCAATTTTTCGCAGAATATTCAGGACAATGTCGAGGAAGCGATGTCCGGCGTGAAGGGCGAAAATTCGCTGAAGCTGTTCGGCGACGACATCGACGTGCTGGTGGAAAAAGCGGGCGAGATTCGCGACGTGATGGCCGGGGTGCCGCGGCGTGGAGGATCTCGCCGTGTTTCAGGAGACCGGGCAGCCCGAACTGCTGATCGCGATCGATCGCGCGGCGAGCGCGCGCTACGGGCTGATGGCCGCGGACGTGAACGCGGCCGTGCAAGCCGCGATCGGCGGAATGGCGACGACGCAGATTCTGGAAGGCGACCGCCGTTTCGATTTCGTCATTCGCTACCAGCCGGAATTCCGGAAGACGCCGGAAGCGATTCGAAATATCCTGCTGCCGACGCCGGACGGCAACCACGTTCCGATCGGGCAGGTGGCCGACGTGTCGCTGCACGAAGGCGCATTCATGATCTACCGCGAAAACGGCCGGCGATACATTCCGGTGAAATTCAGCGTGCGCGGCCGCGATCTGGCGGGCACGATCCAGGATGTGCAGTCGCGCCTCGACGCAGAAGGTGCACTTGCCCGAGGGCTATCACCTTGAATGGGCCGGCGAATACGACAGTTTGCGCAAGGAACAACGCCGGCTCGCCGTGATTATCCCGATCAGCCTGCTGGTGATTCTGGGACTGCTGTTCATGGCGTTCAATTCGTTCCGGCACGCGCTGCTGGTATTGACGATCTTGCCGTTCGCGGCGATTGGCGGCGTCCTTTCGCTGCTCGTGACGCACACGCCGTTCAGCATTTCGGCGGCGGTGGGATTCGCTTCGGTGGTCGGAGTGTGCACGCTGGGCGGCGTGGTGTTTGTCTCCGGCATTCGACGCAAGGAAGCGGTTTCGCAATCGATGCTGGGCGCGATTGAACGAGGCGGGTTGGCCGAGATGCGCCCTGTGATGATGGCCTGCGCCGCGGCTGGACTTGGGGCTGCTGCCCGCGGCGGTGTCGTCTGGCATCGGCGTGCAGGCGCAGCAGCCGCTCGCGCGCGTGGTGGTGGGAGGAATGATGACGGCGCCGTTTGCGATTTTGTTCCTGATTCCCGTGCTGGCAAGCTACTGGCTCTCTTCGAAAGGATCAGACGCTAGACGGCAACAGGCGAGCCTGAGAGTTCCGCCGAGTAGATTCGCGGAAGCCGCCGTGGCGCGAAAGTAATGTGTTAGAATCACGGGTGCTCCAGCCGTGCACCAACGGGAGTGACCTATGAAGGCCCGCACGAAATTCCTGGTCGGCTCGGCGATTATCGTCCTTACCCTGGTTTCGCTCGCCTACGTCGGGTTCACGCAGAGCAAGACCTACTACCACACGATCGCGGAAGTCTCGACGCTGCAAGGCCCCGCGCTTCACCAGCGTATGCGCGTTTCGGGGAACGTCCGCAACGGCACGATCCAGCACTATCCCTGGTCATCTCGATTTCATCCTCGAGGAAGAGGGGAAGGCGATGCCGGTGCGTTACGAGGGTAGCGCTCCTCTGCCGGACACGTTCAAGGACGGGGCGCTGGCCCTGGTGGAAGGCAGGCTGATGCCCGACGGGCAGTTCGTCGCTGATCAGGTGCAGGCGAAGTGCGCCTCGAAGTACGAGGCGAATCCGAACGCCGCTCCCGGCGTGAAGGCACCCGCAGCCCGGCCCGACCTCCACGCGGAATTCCGCTGATTCAGGCGCCGCTTCCGGAAGCGGGAGCTGAGGCAAGCACATTGGACATTGCAGGCTCCTTTGCGTTACTCCTCGCGTTTATCGTAGCCGTTTACGCTTTCCTTGCTGGAATCGAGGGAATTCGCACCCGTCGCCCGCTGCTCACGAAGAGCGCTCAGAACGCGGGCATGGCGGTGTTCTTCCTGGTCACGTTTGCGGTCGGGACCCTCGAATATTTTTTCTTCACCGACAATTTCTCGCTGGCCTACGTCGCGGAGCACAGCAATCGCGCGCTGCCGGGGTTTTATAAATTTGCCGCGCTGTGGGCCGGGCAGCAAGGGTCGCTGCTGTGGTGGTCGTGGCTGCTGTCGCTCTATGCGTTCCTCGCGCTGTTTGCCAACCGGAAAAAACATCCCGAACTGATGCCGTACGCGGGCGTGGTGATCGCGGGCGTGCAGATTTTCTTTCTCACGCTGAATAATTTCGTGGCGAATGCGTTCAACATTCTCGGCTCGCCGGACGCGACCGGCGTGATGCACGTGGCGTCTCTGGGGGACGGGCACGGGCTGACGCCGCTGCTTCAGTATCCCGAAATGGTGATTCACCCGCCGATGCTGTATCTCGGCTATACGGGTTTCACGATTCCGTTTGCGTTTGCGCTGGCCGCGTTGCTGGGCCGCTATCCGGGTGAGAAGTGGATTCACATCACGCGGCGCTGGACGATGGTGGCATGGTGCTTCCAGACGGTGGGCATTCTGCTCGGCATGCACTGGGCGTACGCGATGCTCGGGTGGGGCGGCTACTGGGAATGGGATCCGGTGGAGAATGCGTCCTTGCTGCCGTGGATCACGGGCACGGCGTTTCTGCACTCGGTGATGATGCAGGAAAAGCGCGGCATGATGAAGGTGTGGAACGTCTGGCTGGTTTTCATCACCTTCATGCTGTGCATTCTGGGGACGATGCTCACGCGCTCGGGCGCCGTGAATTCGGTGCACGCGTTCGCGCAGTCGTCGATCGGGAGTTGGTTCGTCGGGTTTCTGGCGATCATTCTCCTGGTTTGCTTGCTGGCTTACTGGAAGAATCGCGACTATTTGCGTGGCGACAATCAGCTGGATTCGCTCGTATCGCGTGAGTCGAGCTTCTTGTTCAACAATTTGATTCTTCTCGCGGCGTGCTTCGCGGTGTTGTGGGGCACGCTCTTCCCGATACTTTCGGAATGGGTGGTGGGGAGCAAGATCAGCGTCGGCGCGCCGTTTTTTAACAAGGTGAATATTCCCATCGCGATGTTTTTGCTGTTCCTCACGGGCGTGGGGCCGCTGCTGGCGTGGCGCAAGACGTCGGCGCGACGCACTGAAACGCAATTTCGCGTGGCCGTCGGCGGGCGGACTGCTAGCCGGAATCGTCGCGTTCATTTTCGGCTACCGGGAGTTCTATCCGCTGGTTTGCCTGATTCTTTCCGTGTTCGTGGTGCTGACGATTTGTTCGGAGTTCTACCGTGGCGCGCGCGTGGTTGCCGCGCGGGAGGGCACGAACCTCCTGTCGGCGGTCGGCGCGCTGACGATGCGCAATACGCGGCGTTACGGCGGCTACGTGATCCACCTGGGCATCGTGATGATTTTCATCGGCATCGCGGGCAGCGCGTTCAATAAGGATATACAGGCGGAACTGAGCGTCGGGCAGAGCATGACCATCGGTCCGTACACGATTCTCTGCCAGAATTTCGACGCGACCGCGAACGACAACTACCAGTCGGCGCGCGCGACCCTGGAGATTTTTCGCGGGGGCAAATCGCAAATGATGCTGTATCCGGAGCGCCGCTTCTTTCCCGCCAGCGGCGAGACCGAAACGATGGTGGCGCTGCGGAGCACGCCGCTGCAGGATTTGTATGTGGTCTATGCAGGACGCAGCCCGGAAAGCGGGAACCCCGTGATTCATGCGTTCCTGAATCCGCTGGTGAAGTGGATCTGGTTTGGCGGAATTGTGGTGGTGCTGGGGACGGGACTTGCAATGCTGCCAAATCGGCGCACGGCTCTGGTGCTTGCGAGCGTACCGGAAAAATCGTGGGACGGGACAGTGGCTGCGGGAACGCCGATTCAGAGTGTTGCTGCAGTGACGCGGCGGGCGGATGCGCATGATTAGGCGCGTTTCGTTGACGATTTTCGCCGTCGTGATCGCGGCGCTCGTTCTGGCGTTTCCAGCGCCGGCGCAGCAAACCGCGGCGCAGAATCCTCGCGCGAAAAAACTTGGAAACCAAGTCAAGTGCATGTGCGGCGGATGCAACGACGCGGCCGGTTCGTGCTACCACTCGGGCGGCACGTTTTCGGGTCCGTGCCCGATGGCGCTCGACATGCTAAAAAAAGTGGACGCGCACGTGGCGAACAACGACTCCGACAGCGCGACCCTCAACGCTTTCGTTCAGGAATACGGGCCGTTAGTTTTGATCGAGCCTCCCAAGAGCGGATTCAACCTGGCCGCCTGGATCATGCCGATTGCGGTGCCGCTGGTCGCGTTCTTTGCGGTGTGGGAAGTGGTGCGCCGGTGGCGGCATCGCGCGGCGCTGACGCCTACAGCCGGGCCGGGTGCGCCGCCCGTGCCGCACGATTTGCTCGAGCGCGTTTGGTCTGATGCCGAAAAGGACGACGCGTGAGCTCGATCGACATCGCCGTGGCGTGCGCGCTGCTTGCCGCGGCCGCGATTGTGTTCATCTTCGGCGTCCAGACGGACGCTTCCGATTCGGCTCCTCATCGCACCAAGCTCGACCAGCTGCTGGAACGCCGCGACGCAATTTACGAGAATCTGCGCGACCTTCGTTTCGAATTTCGCGCGGGGAAATACTCGGAGAAAGATTACGAGGAAATCAAGCAATCGCTCGAAATCGAAGCGGCGCGCGTACTGGCGGACATGGACCGGCTGACGGGCGGCACGCCCACTCCGGCCACGCGCCAAGCCGCCGAAAAGGGACGCCACGCGTGAGGCTCACATCAAAAGCTGAAACACAGAGGGCACAGAGAAAAACTGGAGGGCACGGAGGCGTGAGCTTCGGGATTTCGGATTGCAAGGCGCGCATCTTCAGTCTCTGTGATCTCAAGCCGTTCTCTGTGTCCTCTGTGTTTCGCTTATTGCGCGCGCGACTAATCCTCGCATCGGTGATCGCGTGTTTCACGGCTACGGTCGCTTTGGCTGGGACGGTTTCCGGCACAGTTCGCAACGGCACCACCGGAAAGGTCGCCGCGGGCATCGACGTCATCCTGATTCAACTGCAAGGCGGGATGCAGCCGGTGGCAAACGGCAAGACCGACTCCCAGGGTCGCTATCATTTCG
>CAWBGW010000047.1:0-59443 GCA_963788345.1 uncultured Acidobacteriota bacterium
TTCGATGGCCTTTTCGGTCATCCCACAAGGAAGTCCGCGCACTACTGAGATCTCTTTGCAGGGAACCCGTCTGCGAGAACTTGGATGCGGAGAGTTATGGTTCCCGAAGTTTTGTCCATACCGCGTCGTCGGAGTAAACGGCCTGGGGGCAAGTGACACACTCGGGAGACCTGTAGCCCAGTCCAGCTCTCGCATGGTTGCAAGCTTGTCGTCGCTAACGGGGGGATGAGACGGATTGACCCATGTCGTATCGTCATGAGTGAAGGACGGCGGACGTGGAGGGATAGACTTGGCGGCGAGCCCGATCATCGCGGCGGTCATTGGAACGATGACCTGCTGGCTGAAGATCGATTTACGTGGTTTCTCCGCACCCATCGATTCGAAGGACGACTCCGTCGGGGGCGTATTCCATGCTACCTGTCACCAGCATGGTGGCTCCGAGATCTGGTGCATAGCACTTCATCGCCGTCGAGTCTGAGAGCATTTCGTTGGGAAGATTGTTCCTCGTCACTGCCTGCTCGAGATCGTCTCTATTCAGCACTGCAAATCCCCGGGCATGCTCTTGTAGTGTAATCGCAAACTCTCTGGCCAGCTCGGGCCCCAACTCGCTTGCCGTCCCATGGCCCTCTTCGAAATCGACCACGAGTACACGGGCGCTCTGCGGGGGTAAGTCCTTCGACGATTGCTCAATGGCTGCAGCGACTTGCGAAGCAAGGTCGTTGAAATCAGCATACTGTTGGCCACGAACGCGCGGGACAGTTAGAAGACCGAACAGGAAAAGGGACAGAAACCGAACGATGATACGGCGGGCGCACACTTAGGGGTTGGCGCGGCGGAGGACGGCGCTGGAGCGCTCGTCGGCCGCGACCTGGCGGAAGAAGGCGCGGACTTCGTCGAGTTTCTGAGTGGGGACGTGGACGCTGGTGATTTCGTAGGTGCGTTTGTAGTGCAACGTGCCGCCGGTGACCTGAACGTCGCTTTTGTAGGTGGCGTAGTCGCATTGAGCCTGGACCGGAAGCGGCAGCTCGTCGACCACGTAGCCGGCGGGGAGAGTGATGTCGAAGACGTCGTCCTGGCGCGTGGCTTCGGCAAATTCGATGGGGTATTTGCGCGGCTTGCCATTCTCCGTGTTGAAGATAAACGCTTCCTTGCTGCCTATCACGCGCGGCCGCACGATGAGCAAATTGCCGGCAGTCTTCGCATAGTTCGCGACGACGAACTTATAGTTGAGCAGAAGATCGTCGTCGTATTTTTCAGATTGCCCACCGTGGCGCCGGTGAGAGTGAAGCTATTCAAAAGTCCCGACAAAATCCTCTAGAACTTTCGTGCGCTTAGCCGGCGGCGTCTCGAGGAATTGCTCGCGGCTTTGTTCGGCAGGGCCTCCCCAGCGCACTTCCTGTACCTCGCCGTGAGATTTCCCTGCGAGCTCAGGTCCAGCTTCGCGGTTCGAAGCAATCGATTGGTGGAAGGAGGCAGCAGCAACGGCGTCTGCACGAAAGCTCCGCCATCAGGCGTGACCACGAGCGCGTACGACGCCTGCAAGTAGGAGGGCAAGTAACCCAGCGGAACATACGGATTTGTGGGATCGAAGAGAAGCAATCTGCCGAGCTTTTCATCCGTGATGACGGCGTAGAGCGAGCCATCGGGGATTTTGTCGTCGAGGCGAATCGCCAAAATCATATGATCGAAACGCATGGAAGGATAATCGGGGCGGACGATTCCGCGATCAGTGTCGATGATGACGTAATAGGATTGGACTCCGATCTCGTTGAGCATCGAGGCGAGCAAGGTGGCTTTGTCTTTGCAGTCGCCGTATTGATGCGCGAAAACATCGGATGCGGATGTGCGGCTGATATCCGCCGATGCCGATCTCGATGGCCGCATAACGAATCTGGCGTTGCATATATTCGGAAAGGGCCTTGATTTTTGCGAGCGGGTCCGAAATTCCAGAGGTCAACTCGGCCGTTTTCTTTTTAATGTCGGGTGAAGGCGTTTGGCTCGTTCGAGTCAATCCGTCGTACCAAAGGCCGAGGTCTTTCCAGGATCCGGAAGTTTTTCCGCGGATGGCCGGGTCACGCGGAAAATACTTCAAACCGAGACGGCCTCCGACGACTTCCCAGGGGTGGGGATGTCCGGCTCGACTTCCACGGCGGAAATATCCTTGAGCTCCCAAACGCTGATATTTGGCGCGGTTTCCTGGGAGTTTCGTCGGGATAGTTAATCCAAAAGGTGGAAAAGTCCCAGCCTGGCGGCAGAGCTGCAGAGTGAAGCGCGCGGTGCGCACGGGAATGGTTACCTGAAACCACCAATTGTCTTCGAGCACGAATGGGCGATGCTTCTGGGCGAACTCGTAACCAACGACGCTGCCTGGGTTCGCCTCGGGAAAGGAGAGAATTTTTTCACGGTTGTCGCTGAAGACTTCGTAGGTGGAAACACCGATCTCCGCAGCGTCTTTTTCTTTGACTTCCATTTCATGGCCATCCGGCGTAATGGTCCATGCTTTGAGGTAAGTGATCTTCGTCTGATTGTCGAACGGCACGCGCACGAAGCCGTATTCGTCGCGAGCTTCCGGGCGCAAGAGCTTGTAGGCCCGGCGATATCGGGTCTCGATGTCTCCATTGTCCTTGACGGTTGTCTGCCGTTCGTCGAGCAAGACAACCGCGACTGTATCCTTGGGGTAATCTCCGCTTTCCTGCGCCGCGGAGCGCAACCAATCGGGCGCGGAGTCTGCTTGGGCGTTGTGGACCTTCCACACGAAAACGGATGTAAGAAGGATCGCGACGAGAGTGGCGAACCTAGTTATTCTTCGCGGATGGAATCGTCTGAAGGACGATTTGGACTTCATCATTGGTTTTCACCGAATTGAAAAAGTTGCGAAACGCCGGATAGGCTTTCACGGCAAAGGAGGTTCCGTTTATCACCAGATGCCTCGTCACCTCGACGTGGTCGCCCTTCGACTCCACCGCGATCTCATAGGAAACAGGCCCAGGCTTCACGGCCGCCGCAGGGGGAAGCACATCGGGCTTGAAGCCGGAGGGTAAACTGAATTTAAGGTCATCTACTTCCTCGAACGGATGGTTGAAGTAAATCGGATTGAACTCGCTTCTCCGATTGAAACGCCTTCGTCTGGCCGGCTTGAAACAACTCAGCCGGGACGAGCATCCTGCGGCCAGCAGAGGTTCCGACTCCGGGCACTTTAACGGTGCCTTCGACGTGGAGGGGTTCCTCGATATTGTCCCAATTGGCTAGTGTAGTGATTTCGACTGCGGAGCCGCTGGGGAGCCATCCCTTGATCTCGTCTTGCAATGACTTCTTGCGACCAGCTTCGTCTTCGTCACGGCCATCGTGACGCCGGGCCGCTCCTTCCAGGCCCGTGAAGTCCACCAGGAGTTTTCCGCTCACGGAACCCTCGTCGTCCATAGCGACGTCTGCATTCCGGACGATCGTGGAACCTGCGGACGGCAGATCGGGCGTTTGCGTCAGGGTTCCGCCTTCCTTGTTGACACGAATTCCCCATGTGGAGAACTCATACCACGGAAGAAAGCCGAATCCGTAGAAGCGAGCACCCGGATCAAGGAAATAGTCTTTCGTCCCCGCGTGGACCCAGACGAGATCGGCATCAAGCTGGCCGGTATCGCGCATTTCAGGACGAAACATGTCGCCGGACCGAGGAGCTACGAAAAGCGCCGTCGCGTCGAAACCAGCGGCACGGAGAAGACCCACGAACGTGTAGTTGATTTGGCGTGATCCGCCATATCCGCGCTTGAGCACATCCTCCACATTCATGTTGAGCTTCAGTTTCTCGGCCTTCTCTTCCTTTTCCGTTTTCTCGTCCTCCATGTTCAGATTGCGAATCTGCTCGACACGGGCGTAAATCTTTCGAAGCTTGGTTTCGGGCGGGTCGCCCGGAGATATGGTGCGAGAGACATCAGCCGCCAGCGCGCCTTTCTTGTCCACGTAGCGATCGAGGGTCTCATTCCAGCTTTTGCCGATCCGCTTCCAGAATGCCTCTGGCGTTTCCTTCTCCGGCTCGGCCGCGCTGCGATAGTAGAACTCGACGCGAGCTTGCAGAGACTTCAACGGGGGCATGTATGCCTCGTCATCCACTCCAGGCAAATCGTGCACTTCCAGCGAGTACCAGCCATTCGATTGGCGCTGCGGGACGACGTTTGTCGGCAGATGGTAGGAGCGGTAGTACAGGGGAGCCGGACCCTGGTCGGGCTTAACGGCGAAGCGAGCCATACGGGTAAAGAGTTCACCTTGGATGGTCCACTCACTGTTGATGTACAGATTGGGATCGTACTGATCGCGGTACTTATACTCGATCAAGCAGCCTGGCTGAACGTCAGGGAGAGTGAATGTCTTCGCCAGGTACTTGAGTCCGGTAACCTTCACGACCGTCTTTTCGAAAGGCTTGCCTTCGAAGTTGACGACGGTTCCATCGGGACGAATCGTCCGTGCCCGGATATCCCTGATGTCGTTGAAGCCTTTGACGAAGGGAATCTCCACGTCGGCCCGCTTCGTGCCGGCTTGAGTGAAGATTTTGATGCGAAGATACTCGATGTCAGAGGATTCGTGCGCATCGACCATGCTATCGCGATAGAGAATCATGGCGTCGGCGCCGGGGGCTTTCGGGTTGTCCTTCAGGGCAAGGTCGGCGGGATCGATCGGCTGCCCAGTCCTCCCCGGCCGGGGCTGGCGAGGACAGCGCGAAGTATGCAGCTATCAACAGGAACAGGAGACCGAGTGTCGCTCCTCCGAATCTGGTCATAACGGGCCCCTCCGTCAGACTTTCTCGACCTTTGAGTTTTCGAGTGTGGCTAACGACACGTCTACCACACCTATTGTCAAGCGGTGAAGTTAAGGGAAAGCTACTTGCTTTCCGGTCCGTTGTCAATTGCTTCTGTGGAGTTCTGGTTAATTCGGGCACGGGCTGGAAAGCTCATCGTGGGCCGCGGCTGAAGCCGAAGTGTCGTGGTTCTGCCTTGCCTCGCTTTACGTCTGGTGCTACCTTGCCCGGCTCGTGTGCGGCCAATTTGGCTCCGATGTGCCGTGCGGTTGTGCGCGCGAAGAATCCGAGGAGGTGAAGGGTGCCGACGAAATCGTGGAGTTCCACCGCGCCGCCTGGGGAATTTCGTCCTTATGTGGAGGCTGACGAAAGCGTCAAGGAATTCAGCCTGCGCGCCGTCATTCTGGGCGCGCTGTTCGGCATTCTTTTCGGCGCCGTGTCCGTGTACGTCGGGTTGCGCGCAGGCTTGACCGTCTCGGCGTCGATTCCGATTGCGGTGCTTTCGATCAGCATCCTGCGGGCGTTCGGGCGCTCGACTATCCTCGAAAACAATATCGTGCAGACGACGGGTTCGGCCGGGGAGTCCGCGGCAGCGGGCGTGATCTTCACGATGCCGGCGCTGATTTTTCTGGGGTTCTCGCTGAATACCGAATACTGGCGGATCTTTTTGTTGGCGCTAATGGGCGGCTGGCTGGGCGTGCTGTTCATGATTCCGCTGCGGCGACAGCTCATCGTGAAGGAGCACGGGAACTTGACGTTCCCTGAGGGCACCGCTTGCGCCGACGTGCTGGTGGCGGGCGAGCGCGGCGGGTCGTTTGCGAGCCGCGTTTTCTGGGGGCTCGGCATCGGGGGCGTCTACACCTTTGCCATGAACACGCTCGGCCTGTGGACCGGCCAGCCCGAGTACCAGCCGCAATGGCTGCCGGGAGCGTCCTTTCGCGCGGCGATCACGTCGGAGTATCTCGGCGTGGGATACATCATCGGACCGCGCGTGGCGGGAATCCTTTTCGCGGGCGGAGTGTTTTCGTGGCTCGTGTTGATGCCGGCGATACGTTTTTTCGGGTCGCTTGCGCCGAACGCCGCGCTGTATCCGAGCACGATTCCCATTCCGCAAATGACGCCCGACCAGCTTTGGGCGAGTTATATCCGTCCGATGGGCGCGGGCGCGGTGGCGGCGTCTGGGCTGATCACGCTGATCAAAACGCTGCCGACGATTTTCTCTGCGCTCGGCGCGGGACTGAAGGATGTGCGCGCGAAGCAAGCCGACATGCCTGCCGCGAGCCGGACGGAGCGCGACATGTCGATGCGCACGGTCGTCGTGGGCTCTGGCGTGATCATGTTGATGATATGGGCGTTTTTGACGTTCAAGCCGATTCCCGGGGCGCAGACGGGATTGTTTTCGAATCTGCTGGCGGCGGCTTTTGTGATTGTGTTCGGTTTTCTGTTTGTGACGGTGGCGTCGCGCATCAGCGGCCTGATCGGAAACTCGTCGAATCCCATCAGCGGGATGACGATTGCGACTTTGATGGCCACCTGCGCGGTGTTTCTGTTCGTGCACTGGACTGCCAATTCCTACGCGGTGCTGGCGCTGACAATCGGCGGGCTGGTTTGCATCGCGTCTGCAATCGCGGGTGCCACGTCGCAAGACTTGAAAACGGGCTACCTGGTGGGCGCGACGCCGTACTGGCAGCAAGTCGGGCTGATGGTGGGAGTGCTGGTTTCCGCGTTCGCGATTGGGGGAACGCTGATCCTGATGAACGTGGGACTGGCGCAGTACAAGCCGATTCAAATCGCGCTCGATATAAATCATCTTCCGTCGGGAGTGGAGCGCCAGGAGGACAACTACGCGTACCAGGGGAAAACGTACGTTCTGGTGAACTCGCTCGGCTCGCACGAAATTCCCGACGGGAAATATCTCTACGATTCCGGAACGCAGCGAATTGAGGTTCAGTGGGTGCAAGGAATCGGCAGCGACCAGGCCGCCGCGCCGCAAGCGCGCCTGATGGCGACGGTGATCAGCGGAATCCTGAATCAGCGGTTGCCGTGGCGGCTCGTTTTCCTGGGAGTTTTTCTGGTGATTGCGGTGGAGCTGCTGGGGGTGCGGTCACTTCCGTTTGCCGTGGGATCGTACCTTTCGATTGCCACGACCATGGCGATGTTTGCCGGAGGCCTGGTGCGCTGGCTTGCCGAACAGGGCAAGGAGAAGAAGAGCGACGCGGAAAACGAAGTGAGTCCGGGTTCGCTCTACGCGAGCGGCTTGATTGCGGCGGGCGGCGTGTTTGGGTTGCTCGCCATCGTTCTCAATCTGATGCAGGACCCTGAACTCAGCAAGCACGTCCCGCACTGGCTGGCGCGCGTCTTGCTGCTGCCATGGCCCGAAAAGCTGTTCAAGGGATGGGGAGAAAATCATATCCCGAACTTGCGCGTCGCGCCGTGGCTGGGAGTGGTCCTGTTCGTGGCGCTGGCGGCGACACTATTCGTGTCCGCACGGAAGAAGCTGAACCAATCGTGATTATGGCGCACCAAGGAAACCGATGAGCACGTCTTGCAAGATTGCGGCGTTCCTGATGTTTTTGGCGATGTTCACAACCGCTCTGGCAGTCGGTGGGAACAGGAGCGCACGCGAGGTGTACGGGCAAGGGCCAGCCGCAGCGATCGTTCCTCAATCGACTGCGGGTTTGCAATCCCAGCTTGAAGCGACTCTTAAGGCCGCCACGGAGCGTGACTCGAAGCGGTTCGACGATTTGATCAGCGACCTGCAAGTTCCAGACAAAGCAAACTGGTTCGCCTCTGTATTTGGAGATGAAGAAGGGCCGAAACTTGCGGCGGCCTACAAGGCGTCTTGGGACAACTACCAAGACGAACTCACGAACTGCTTTCGTGACAGTCGGTTCAAGAAGGATAACGTGTCTGTCGCAGAGTTTTCGCCTTCTTCAACGCCACCGAATGGAGCGATCGTTCGAGCCGTCCTTCAGAGTGCCAAAAGCCCGCTTGTGGTTTACACCGCTACAGCGAAGTGCAAGGGCTCGACCTGCGTGCTTCCCGGCATATACGTTTACGTGGAAGGAAGGTTCCGGGTGGTGAACCTTGCGACTTTCTATGGTTTGCCGAACGTGAAGCCAGGGCGCATTCGAATCGGCGGGAATGTGACGCAGGCCAAGCTAATACACCAGGTCAATCCCGTTCCGCCAGCTGAAGCGTTTCGCAACCATCTTCAGGGTACGGTTCTGCTCCATATTGTCATCGACGTTGACGGAATCGTGAAGCAGGTCGAGGTCGTCAGCGGACCTCCGGAACTCGCTCCTGCCGCGGTTGACGCGGTGCGCCAATGGCGCTACCAGCCGACTCTATTGAATGGAGATCCCGTCGAAGTCGACACCACGGTCACGGTCAGTTTTGCGTTGGGGGGATGAGAAAGGCGGGATATCGAGGCTCCGAAACGGTCATCTGCCGCGCGGGGCCCCGGAACCACTTTGATCTCCGAATGGCGCGTTGTAGATGCAGCCGCCCAGCACTCCACCAATCAAGGGAGCGACCTAGAGGAGCCAAAGCTTCAGGGCCCAGACGCCCTGAGCGCTATATCCAACCGGCGATTCCCGAGCAGACGATCTCCAAGGCGAGGAGCACGACCGCGAAGCTGCCGACGGCTACTTTCTTCCGCGACGCGAGAAGATCAAACCAACCAGCCCGCTGCCCAGCAGGACAAAGGTTCCAGGTTCGGGCGTGGGTTGGATCGAGCCGAACAGGCCGTCTTTCTGACCGTTGATTCCGGCGGTGAAGTACAGAGCGTCCGTATTCACTCCAGTCCCTCCGGTGCGGAATTCCAAGGCCCACAGGCCACTGTTTACGATGGGTGTGCCTGAATTGTTGTCCAGAGTTCCGATCCATGCCCCGGTGGTCGGGTTGAACGCGTTGATTTCGCCGTTGCCATTGTTGCCTACCAGCAGGTCGCCACCGAAGGATCCGAATCCCGCCGGGGCTAGAGTAATTCCCCACGGGTTATCGAGCGACCCACCGGTGATGAGGCGCTGCAGGAAGTTTCCGTTTGCGTCGAATACATCCACGATACCGCCCAGTCCCCCGTCGGAATATTCGACGTAGAGGTCGCCGCCGATGTTCTGGATGTTGTACGGCGTGTAGCCGGCGGGGAGGTTGGGATCCACGAAGGAGGTCCCTGAGAGACTGACTTTCGCAAAGCTGCTGTTAAAGACATCGATTCCGCCGAGGTTATTAGCAGCATACAGGAGGTTTCCGAGCATGCCGTCGTTAGCAAGTGCCAGTCCCGTGTAGATCGCACCTGGGACTGTTTGTGCGATGGAGGCGGTGGCAGTGCCGGACCATGTTGCGATCGTCCCCTGCAGTGTCGCAAAGATGAAAGAAGGCGAGCCATCGAACCCCTCGTCTCCACTGAAAACGATGCCGGTGGGGCCTTTTGGAGAACTCGCGCCAGCCGGGATTGATACGACCAGGGGAATGATGTTGCCGCTTCCGTCGTAAAGAGTCGAGAGGCCCGCTTGCTGATCAGATATCCAGAAGGGACTGGTGGCGGAATTTCCGATTCCCCAGGGGTTTACCAGATTCGGATCAGTTGTGTTGGCGATGCCTGATTTGTCGGAAACAAGATTGGTTTGAGAGAAGTCGTTAGCCAGGGCCAGTGGCGCCGTGGCAAAAAGGAAGGCTGCCGCAGTTGCTACTACGAGTGTCGTTAAAAACCTCAACCGCATAAAACCTCGCTTGTTCGGAGATTAATCGCCCAAGGGATATCTGCACATACGTTTCCCAGGGTTCTCCATCGAGGAATTCACGTAAGTTGCGCGTTGAGAGGTAGTTAGCATGCCCGAGATGGCCGACAGGAATAAACGGTGCAAACAATTCGCACTTTTGGGCACACGGAGTGCGCTTTCAGCAAGGAATCTTCCCCCAAGTCCATCCCAGCAGGGGGGCCGCGTCGCGGGCCTTCGCCTATGGCAAATCCTTCCGCATCCGGTCGACCACATCTTTCGGCTCCGTGACCGGAGGATTGTTCAAATATTTGCCGAAGAAGACCAGATAGCGCTGCAGGCGGTCGACCAAGTGGCGCGGTTCGACGAAGCCGTGATTCTCGCGCGGGTAGACGACGTATTCGACCGGAACGTGCCGCTCGTGAAGGGCGCGATAAAATTCCTCTGACTGCGGAATCGGCACGCGGGTGTCGGACTGGCCGTGAAGGATCATGGTCGGCGTCTTGACGTTTCCGACGTACTTCATCGGCGAATGATCCCAATACTCCTGAAAATTGTCCCAGGGGGCTTTCTCGTCGAAGTAAAGCCGCATGTAGCGATGAATGTCGCTCTGCGAGTACATGGAATAAAGATCGGGCAGGCCGGCGCCGGGCGAAATCGCTTTGAAGCGGTCGGTCTGCGTATCGATCCAGAAAGTCATGTAGCCGCCGTAAGACCATCCGAAAGCGCCGAGGCGATCGGCATCGGCCCAGCCGCGGTCGACCATTGCTTGGACACCGCTCATGTCGTCCTTATAGTCGCCATTACCCCAATCATTCTGATTGCCGCGAGTGAATTTCTCTCCGCGGCCCACCGAGCCGCGAAAATTCGGCTGCAGCACCATGTAGCCGTTTGCGGCCATAACCTGCGCAGCCGGGGCAAACGAAAGCAGCGACGCGCCGGTGGGTCCTCCGTGCGGATTCAGGAGGAAAGGAACCTTGTTGGAGGGGTCGAAGCCGACGGGCTTCGTCACAATCCCGTCAATCTCCACTCCATCTTTGCTGCTCTTCCAGCGAACCACTTCCGTGGCGCCCAACGCGTATTCCGCCAGCCACGCGTTCTGATTCGTCACCGTGTCGAGCGAGCTGAAGCTAAGATCCGAGCGAAAGACATCGTCCGGGTGCGCCGGATCGGACCATGTGCCCACGGCTATCCCGCCCTTGACGTTGATATCCGTTAGTTGGATCACGCCCGGCTTGGCGGCAATTTGCCGCACGCCTCCGTTGGTAACGTCCGCTGCGAACACTTCCTCCGTCTCGTGATTCAAGCTGCTGAAATAGGTTGTTTTCCCGTCGGGACCCCAGAAGGGTTCGCCGGCATCGAGCTCGAAGCCGCCCGTGAGTTTGCGCGACTTGCCGCCGTCAGCGCCCACGACAAAGAGATTCACCTGGTAGATCGAATCGCCGGCGCTGCTCAAATAGGCGATCCACTTGCCGTCGGGCGACCATCGCGCCGTGTGCGTGGGATCGGCAGTATCGGCCAGTTTGCGCTGCATGCCGGTTGAGATATCAAGGATCATGGCTGTCTGCAGACCGCTATCGTCTTGGAGCGGGGTTGGGTTCGATGTAAACGTGATGTGCGAGCCGTCGGGCGACCATCGCGGATCGCTCACCGTAAAATCGCCGTGCGTGATCTGTTTTTCCGCGCTGGTCGTGATATCCCAAGTCCAGAGGTGCTCCATCTTCAAGTCGTGGTCCACGACGACCGCATCATCTTTGACTTTCTTGCGCTTTTCTTCGTCCGCGCTTTCGGGAACCGTGGCCACCAGAAGAAGCGTCTTGCCGTCAGGAGAGAATTCATACCCTGCCACGCCGGATTTGTGTTTCGTAACTTGCCAAGCCTCGCCGCCGTCCGCATACAGGAACCAGACTTGCGGCTTCGCGTCCTTTTCGTCGCCTGCGTCCATCGTGAAGGCGAGGATTTTGCCGTCGGGCGACCATTTCCCATTCGAGACGCTTTTTTCGCCGCGCGTGAATTGCCGCGCCGCACTGGACGGCCCTGCTGTGGGAACCACCCAGAGTTGCGTCACGAATTTGCCCGGCTGGTCATCCTTCTGGGACGCGTCCGCATCCTTGCCCATCTGGATCTCCGCCACGAGATACGCCACGCGCGCCCCGTCTGGCGAAATCCGCGGCGAACTCACGCGCGCGATGCGCATGGCTTCCGCCGCCCCGAACAATTTCTTGCCGTCTTTAGTCCGGGCGACCGCCGCAGGTTCCTGTTTCGAGGAAGCCTCTTGGCCCTCCGCACTCACGGCCGCAAAGCTCAGCATCACGCTCAAGAGTAAAATTTTGCGCATCGTTATTCTTCCTGACTTTCCGTTTGAATTTAGTTCTTCGGTGCGATTGCTTTTTGCAGGTCGGCGGCGGCCTGATCGATTCCCGCGGACACGTTTTCAATGACCTGGGCGACCTGCGGAATCTGGCCATCCGCTTCCTTCCACTTTTTCTCGTCCATATATTCGCGAACCGCGGCAATTGGTTTGGCGCCGTATCCCGTGTAGGCGCCCGGCGCGTAAACCTGGTTCTTGAACCAGGGCCGTTCCGGCAGTCCCTGCTGATTCAGAAATAGCCGTGAAACTCGCATCACGTCCGCGTTCACCAGGTCGAGTGACTGCTGTGGAATCGCCGGTGAGCCCTGCGCCTTCCATTTGGCGAGGGCTTGGGAATAAAGGTCCGCGCTTTTCTTCAGGTGCTCGATGGCGTTCTTGAGCGGGCTGAAATTCATGAATGGCGGAACCGTCTCTTGCGGCGGAGGCACGAAGGTCTTGTGCGGATCGGCCGATGCCTTGAACACGCCCTCCTGCAATTCGAGGTTCTGTTCGGCGATTTCGTCCTGCTTGTCTTTCAGGAGCTTTTCGAGATCGGATTCATAGCGTCGCGATGGCGTCGGCCTGGGGCGAGTAATCCACGGGAATCAGGTCCGCGTCCGCCAGCCGCAAAATCACGGTTCCGGCTGTCTGGGCGAGCGCGCGCCCGTAGGAAAAATCCGTGTCCACGAAATGCGTGTACCAGTAAAAATCGTCGTAGATCGAGTGGTATTGATCGCCTTCATCCTCTCCGCCAAACTGCATGTCGAGAGCCGGGATGCCGGCGAAGTCCTGGAACGCGGTGAAATCCGAGCCATCGCCGAGCATGAAAATTTCGAGGTCATCGCGCTTGCGGATTTCGCCGCGCTTTTCCGGATCCTTCTCAGCGCCGATGCGCACGAGCCGCGAGCGCTCGTACACCGTCATCTTCGTCTCCGGGTCCTGCACGTCTCGAGCGGCACTGCTCACCAGTTTCTCGAGGTCCTCGGTGCCGCCCGCGAAAAAGATGCCTCGCTCGTTGCTGTCGGAATTGAGGTAGGCGACGGCGTGCTTTTGCAAATCTTCGACGTGCGTCTCGACCCATTCCGTGGAGCCAAGGAGTCCGGGTTCTTCTCCGTCCCAGGCGCAGTAGATGATGGTGCGCTTCGGCGTCCAACCCTGTTTGTGCAACTCGCCCAGCATCCGCGCTTCCTCGAGCATTTCCGACTGGCCGGAAATGGGGTCGTCCGCGCCGTTCACCCAAGCGTCGTGATGATTGCCGCGAATCACCCATTGGGCTGCGTCGTCCGATCCGTGCAACGTTGCAATCACGTCATAGACAGGTTTGATGTCCCAGTTCGACATGACTTTCAGGTGTACAACGCCAGGTCCCGGCCCGATGCGATACGTGATTGGCAGCGCGCCACGCCATGCCTCCGCGGCGACTGGACCACTTAGAGAAGCAAGCAGTGGCTGCGCGTCTGCGGACGAGATCGGCAGGACGGGAATCTTCGTGATTGTTTTGACGTCTTTGATCGGAAGGCGCTTCGCGTTTTCTGTGGCGCCAACGCCTGGGGTGAGCGGATCGCCGGGATAGTCCGTGTCCATCACGCTGCCACGCTGCACGCCGTCGCGCGGACGCCATCCGCCGGCGGGATATTCCTCGCCTTGGAAATAGCCGTCTCCCTGCGGGTCGGAGTAGATGATGCACCCGACCGCCCCGTGCTCGCCGGCGACCTTGGGCTTGATGCCGCGCCAGCCTTCGCCATAGCGCGCAATCACGATGGCGCCCTTCACCGAGATGCCCAGGCGATCAAGTTGCTCGTAGTCCTCGCGGTTCCCGTAGTTCACGTAAACGAGCGGAGCCGTGACGTCGCCGTCCGCCGAATAGGCGTTATAGGTGGGCAATTGTTCGGAGGCCTGGTTCGAGGTGGGGTCGACGGCAACCGCCGACTCGCTGAGCTTTGCCTTGAATTGCGTGGGCCGCAGCAGCTCGACGACGCGTTCCTTCGGCGTGGGAAACAACACCTGGAACGTTTCGATGTGCGCGTCGAATCCCCAGGCCTTGAACTGGGCGAGAATCCATTCGGCGTTGTCTTTGTCGTACGGTGAGCCGACGTGATGGGGCCGCGCGCTCAAACGGCGCATGTTTTCGCGGATGTCGGCAGGTACGATGCCATCGCGGAATTTTTTCTCGAGCGCGATCTCGCCCGGCGAGGATTGTGCGGCGTATCCCGCGAGTTGCGGCGAATCCGAAGCCATCTGCTGGCCTACGCTGTTTACCGGCAGGAGCAACAGAGCCGCTATGAATGCCGAACAAAAGAAAGCGCGAAGCACCGTCATGAATTCTCCTTGGGACTTGACCTGGTACCGGGAGATCCCCGAAGCAAGGTTCGAGCGTTTGACCCGCGGGCCCGCGAGTGCGATCTCCCCAGGCCGCCCGACACTGTATACCCCGCCTCGCGAGTCAGCAAGGAGAGGACAAGCTTTGGCGTCTTTGACGGGGTAAGAGATACACACCATGAAGTACCCCACGGTCTGTAAGCCAGTTGCAAATGCCTCGGTTAGGCGGAAATGCCGCCAAGTTTCCGCGAAGGGATTGCGGTAACCGGATAGTTGAGCAGGGCTGCAACCACGCCTAGCCCGTCCCGGTCAGTGAGCTCGGTTCGTTCCTCGATCAAGCTTGCCGACCGGGTCATGGGAGGCATCCTCGACCACGCGCGGCGCGTCCAACTGAGTGCCTTCTCTCCACAGGAAACTCGATGATCTCACGCACTCTTGTCCCAGTTGACGTGCGCCCGCCATCCCCGGACGACTTGAAGAAGACTGCCCGCCGCACCACCACTTACATGGACGACCGCACCGTCGTCCCCACGGAACTTTCGGACGCGCCGCCTCTCGACGGCAAATCGACCATCCCGTCGTACCTTCCCCTCGGCGTGCTCGTAGACCGCACTCTCGTCCCTCGCGGCATGCCCGCGAAGCCGCTCGAAAAACTGCAGGAAGCAGCGCAGTACCATTCGATTGCGATCTTGGATTCGCGCGTGGTCGTCCCGGCTTACGTGGAACCGGCTACGCGGGGAGAGATGCGCCACTTCGAAAGACTCCCGCACGAGATGACGCCGGCGCTCCGCGAAGTTGTGGCGCCGGACGTTTTCATCACCGGCGATCCCAATCTCTTAATCGCGCCTACCACCAAGCGTGATACCAAGAATGACGCGATCATTCGCACGGTTTCGGTGATTGTGCATATCGGCCTTGTGATTTTCGTCATCTTCTTGCCGAAGATTTTTCCGTATCATCCGCCGACGCAAGACGAAATCGATCTCGCGCGCAATCAGCTCAGTTTCGTCTACAGTCCGCCCGAAACCTCCACTCCTGCGTTGCCTCCGGGACCGAAGGTTCACATCGACCGCAAAACATTGAACAAGGTAGCCCCACCGGTGCTTGCGCCTGCTGTACCCAATCCGCCGCTCGCGCAAATTCCGCCAGAAAGGCCGGCTCCCGAGCTTCCCTCAGCTCCGACGCCGCATGTGCCCGTGAATCCTGCGCCCAGCCAGACGCCGCCCCTCCTCGAGCCGTCTCCTCCCGAGCCCAACAAGCCTCCAACTCCTGCGCGCTTGAATCTCAATCTACCGGCAACCTCTCCCAACAAGGCACTCGGCGATCAACTTCGTGACGCGATTAACCGCCAGGGCGGCCACAGTGTCTACACAGATCCCGGCGGCAACCTCCCACGCGGGAGCGGCGGGGGTGGCGGCGGAGGACGGGGCTCTCAGCCGGTCAACGGACAACTGCAGCTGCTGACGCCGACGGACGGCGTGGATTTCAGCAGCTACATTCAGCGCCTGCTAGCGACAGTCCAGCGGAATTGGTATGCGGTTATGCCGGAGTCCGTCTACATGGGCGAGAGAGGAATCGTTGCCATCACATTTCGTATAAACCAGGATGGCAGCCTTCCGCCGCCCGATCCGAATCTCGAACGGACCTCGGGCCGCGAACCGCTCGACAGTGCGGCGATGTCATCCATCCGCATGTCTAACCCGTTTGAGCCGCTCCCATCGCAATACAAGCGCCCGTACATGGAATTTCGATTCACCTATTACTACAATCTGCGCCCTGACGGGCCGCAGTGACCTCGCCGTGAAGTTCAATCGCGTGTTCCGGCAAAAAAGCCTCCTCGCCCGCGCCCGAATACGAACATCGGATTTCCTGGAAGGGTGGGGTACTTTCAGGGGTGTGTATCTCTTACCCCTTCGCGTCTTTGACAGTGCGGGCGCGAGGCCTTAGACTTGATTGGTGTGGGCTCCTTTTCGCGCGGCTACGGGTACCGGTTTGACCTGAGCGGGTATTTTCCGCGCGCCATCAAGACGATTTGCCTCACGTGCGTTGCCGTTTTTCTTCTGCAGACTTTCTCGCGCCTGATATGGGGCGCCGACGGCTGGTTTTTCTGGCTGCATTACTTCGGCTTATCCCCGCGGGCAATGCTCCGAGGAGCCGGTGCTTTTCCGCTGCCGGCACTCTGGCAGCCTTTCACGTATCTTTTTCTTCACGAAAATGTTCTCCACATTCTGTTTAATTTGCTTTACCTCGCAATGTTCGGGGCCGACCTGGAGCACATGTGGGGTGCGAAGAAGTTCTACACTTACTTCTTCCTCTGCGGCGTGGGGGCCGGCCTTACGGACTTTACCGTACGGCTGATCCTCGATCCGCATCTGCAAGGTGTCGCCGCAATCCCCACCATCGGAGCATCAGGAGCGGTGTACGGCGTCTTGCTTGCATGTGCCGTCATCATGCCGCACCGCCAAGTATGGTTTTTCCCGCTGCCGGTGACGGTATCGATGCGCTTGTTAGTGATCGTGATGGGCTCGATCGAGTTCTTCCTTACGATCGGCGCGACGGGCGATGGCGTCAGCCATGTGTGCCACCTTGGAGGCATGCTGGCGGGCTACCTGTATTTACGGCGGGGAACGCACCTCTACAATTTCCGCAACTACTTCTCCGATTGGAAGCGGCGCAGGCTGCGCAAGAAGTTCGACGTTTACGTCCGCGAACACCGCGAGAAGCCGCCTTCGGACCCCGACAACTGGGTGAACTGAATCTTCCGAGAGCTGACCGGAAAACCGGAGCTTCAGCGGCTAAAGCCGACGTGATTTCGCGACCGTTATGTCGCGGCTAAAGCTACGACCCACACAAAGCTCGCGGCATTTTTGCGCAGACTGCCAGGCCACGACCCACAACATCGAAAACTGCTGGTCAGCCGCCGATGCGGATCAGGCGCATCAGGTTTGTGGTGCCGCGAGTGCCAATCGGGGTTCCGGCGATCACACCGATTATGTCGCCGCGTTTCACCAGGTGTTCCTCGAGCAGGCGCCGCTCCGCTGCTTTTGCAAGCTCGTCCACGTGACGAATATACGCGATACGTCTCGGCAGCACGCCCCAGAGGAGGCCGAGTCTGCGACGCGTTTCGGGATTCGGCGTGAACGCAACGATCGGCGCGCGCGGACGGTACTTCGAAACGAGGCGCGCCGAGAATCCGGTTTCAGTGAACACCGCAATCATTCTCATTCGCAGCTCTTCCGCGGCGTGACAAATCGCTTCGGCAATCGCTTCGCTGATGTCGAGTTCGGCGAACCGCGCGGGGCGCAACTGGTCCGTGACGCTGGCCTCGGCCTCGCGAATGATGCGGTCCATCATTTTGACGGACTCGAGCGGGTAATTACCGGCGGCCGTTTCGCCCGAAAGCATTAGCGCATCGCTTCCGTCGAAAACGGCGTTTGCCACGTCGGACGCTTCGGCGCGCGTGGGCCGCGGACTCTTCTGCATCGAGTCCAGCATCTGCGTCGCCGTAATCACGGGAACGAGCGCGTTGCGCGCCCGCGTGATGATCTGCTTTTGGACGACGGGCACGCGTTCCGGGTTCATCTCGACTCCGAGGTCGCCGCGCGCCACCATCACCCCGTCGGCAACGCTCAAAATCTCATCGAGATTCTCGACCGCCTCAGGCTTTTCGATCTTGGCGATTACCGGCGTGGCTTTCCCCGCCCGCGAGATGGCTGCGTGCGCGGCGCGCACATCCGCGGCCGTTCGGACGAAGCTGAGCGCCACGTAGTCGACGCCCAACTGCAGAGCGAACGCGAGGTCTTTGCGGTCCTTGCGGGTGAGTGACGGGATATTCAGCTTGATGCCCGGGAGATTGATGCCTTTGTTCTCGCCGAGTTCGCCGCCGTTTTCCACCTGGCAAATCACTTCGTCGCGGCGCGCGGAGACGACTCGCAGCTCGATTTCGCCGTCGCTGAGCAGAATGCGGTCGCCCTTCTTTACGACTTTCGGCAACTCGTGAAATGTGGTGCTGATTCTTTCGCTCGTGCCAGGAATGTTTTTGGTGGTAATTGCGAGACGCTGGCCGAAACGCAGGCGCACAGGACGGCCCTGTGCGAGTTTCCCGGTGCGAATTTTCGGGCCTTGCAGGTCCGCGAGAATCGCGATCGGCTTCTGGTAATGTCCGGACGCGCGGCGAACAGCGGCCACGCGCTGGGCATGCTCCGCAGGAGAGCCGTGCGAAAAATTCAGGCGAGCGACGTCCATGCCTGCGCGCACAAGATGGTCGATCATTTTCGCGGACGAACTAGCGGGTCCGAGAGTGCAAACAATCTTCGCCTTTCGATGATTCATGGAAGTTATTTCGACACTGCGAAGTCTGTCACGATGTGATACAGGAATTCCACGCCCTTGCGGAACGAGTCGAGCGGGATTCTTTCGTCATCGCCGTGCATGCGAAGCGCGTCGTCCTGCGTGAGCGGGAAGGGAAGCAGGCCGTAGGCCTGAACGTTGCGCATCCGCAGCGGCGCCGAATCCGTGAAACCCGTCGACATGTATGGCAGGACGGCGGCGCCTGGGAAATCCTGTCCCGTCACGCGGGTGACGGAGGCATAAAGATCGGACGAAAGCGACGACGAAGGCGCAGGCTGGCCGCCGTTGGGCTCGGTCTCAAACCGAATCTGAGGGTCGTTCACGGCTTGCTGGAGCTTGCTGAGCAGCGGCTGAAGCAAGTTTCCGGGAAGGAGACGGATGTTGACTACGCCGCGCGCCTCTGACGGCACGACGTTCGGACGAATGCCCGCTTGAAGCATCGTCGGCGCAATGGTGTCGCGGAGCATCGAATTCCAAACGGGATCCGCATTCGAGATCCAGCGGGCGGCGTGTTCGGCGCGGTCGGGTTCCTCGAGCGCGCGCATCCATTTGCTGGTTTCTTCGTCTTCCACTTTCGCGAGGCCGTCGAAATATGCCCGCGTAACAGAATTGAATTGCACCGGCGTGTCGAAGGTCCCGATCTTCGCGATAGCTGCTGCGACATGAGTTACCGGGTCGTCGTTTCGCGGAACCGAGGCATGGCCGGCAGTTCCGGTGGCGATCACGTCAACATTCTCCGCAACCTTTTCGGTGGCCTGAACTCCGACATACAGCACTTTGCCGTCCTTCATGACCACGGGGCCGCCTTCGTTGAGGGCGAAGCCGGCTGCAATTTTGTCCCAATGCTTATCGACCACGAATTTGATTCCGAACTCGCCGCCCGCTTCCTCGTCGCCCTCGGCGAGCAGAATTACGTCGCGATCGAGGCGCGCGCCCGAACGTTTCAGCGCGATCATCACGGCCACGTTAGCCATCGTCATTCCCTTGTCGTCGATCGAGCCGCGACCGTAGAGATAGTTGTCTTTGATGACGCCCGCGAAGGGGTCCACGGTCCATTTCGACTTGTCCACTCCGACGACATCCAAATGGCCCATCAGCAGCAGCGCGCGCGACGGGTTCGGCACGGCAGTGGCCGAAAGGCGCGCGACGAGAAACCCGCGTCCGGGAGTGCTTTCGAAGATTTCCGACGTGATGCCTTCGCGCTGAAGGATGTCGGCGAGGTATTTCGCGGCCGCGATCTCGTTGCCCGGCGGGTTCGTAGTGTTGATGCGAATCAGGGCCTGAAGCCAGAGGATGGCTTCGCTTTCGAGCCTGGGGAAGTCAAGACCTGCGGCGGGAGCAGCCTGGAGGCGGCGCGCTTTGTACGCGATTTTGGGCCGCGCAGGTGAGTGCCACAACGAGAACCATCGACAACATTCCGCAAATCCTGCGCGCCATCCGTTCGCCTCCGGTGGATTGAAAGTACCTCGCACGACGAGGGAATTTTCATACTATCATGGCGGTTCCAACCGGCTGGGAACTGCTCGAGCTGGGTTTTCTGGATTGCAAGTAACCATCCAGTGTAGGGGAAGCCGCATCCAAGCGTGGTGAGGTGGACATGCGATCAGTCCCGTGGGCTCGAGTGGTTTTGCTGGGAGTGCTGATAGCCGTGCTCGGCGTTCCGCCGGATGCTTTAATCGCGCGCGCGCAACAGCAGCAGGGGCCAGACAAGCTGCCGGCGCAGCAAACGACGCCACCCACACCACCCTCGGGCCAGCAACAGCAACAAAAACAGCCGCAGACTCCTGCAACGCAGTCGCAAATCTCTGTGGAATCGAATCTGGTGAATATCGACGCGGTGGTGACGGACCAGGACGGCGACATCCTGACCAATCTCAAGAGAGAAAATTTCCGGGTACTCGACGACGGGCAGCCGCAGCAGATCACAAATTTCGCGCCGACGGAGGCGCCGATCACGATCGTCGTTCTGATGGAGTTCAGCCACCTGTTTTACGGGTATTTCGGCTACAAGGCGAAGTACTGGGCGTACGACTTTCTCAATCACCTGAACCAGAAGGATTGGGTGGCATTCAAGATTTTCGATCTGAAGACACGGCTTGTCGACGACTTCACGCAGGACAAGAATCATGTCGCGCAGGATATCGCCTCACTTTATTTTCCCGATTTCAGCGAATCGAATCTATTTGACGCGATCCTCGAAACGCTCGATCAGCTTCGCGACGTGCACGGCAGGAAATCGATTCTCTTGCTCGCCACGGGTTTCGACACGTTCAGCAAACACACGCTGGATCAGACGTACAAGGTGCTGAAGGAGACGGACACCACAATCTTCTGCGTCGGCATGGGCGAGGATTTGGACTTGCGCTCAGTGCGCGGAGCAGGAGTCGGCTACCTTCAAGCAAAGAACCAGATGACGCAATTTGCGAATATGACCGGCGGTTATGCGTGGTTCCCGCGTTTTTCCGGCGAAGCGAGTGACATCTTCAACTCGGTGGCGGCATTTCTGCGCGCGCAGTACAGCATTGCATTCACGCCTTCGACGCCGCAGGACGGCAGGTACCACAAGCTGAAGGTGGAGGTAGTGGATCCGCAGGGCAATCCGCTCATGGTGGCGAACAAAAAGGGCAAGGAAAAGAAAGTGATCGTGTACGCGCGCCAGGGATACACGGCGCCCAACGCACCGCCTGCAGGAAACTGACCACGCGCCTTTTCCTCAGTAGCCCCGGGCCAGGTCCACGCGATTCACAAGCTCGCGCCCGCTGAACCATCGTTCCAGATTCTCGATCACCAAGTCGGTCTGCCGCTCCCACAAATGTTCGCTGACGGCGCTCATGTGCGGCGTGATGAAAAGGTTGTCCGCTTTCCATAGAGGGCTCTCGAGTGGCAGCGGTTCTTGCGAAGTCACATCCAGCGCGGCGCCGGCAATTTTCCGCTGTTCGAGCGCCTGAATCAGCGCCGGCTCGTCCACCAGCGCGCCGCGCGCCACGTTGACGAAATATGCCGAAGGCTTCATCAGCGCAAATTCGCGTGCGCCCATCATTCTGGTGGTTTCGGGAGTTTCCGGCGCCGCGAGAATCAAAAAATCCGCCAGCGGAAGCGCTTCATGCAGCATCGATGCCGAAAAAACTCGTTCCGCCAGATTCATGTCAGCTTTGCCGGACCGCGTTACAGCCCAGATGCGAACTCCGAGCGGCTGTGCGATTTTTGCCACTTCGCGGCCGATCGCGCCGAAGCCGATAAAGAGGATGGTTTGACCGCGCAGTTCACGCGGCCGGAGCGCTGCCGGTAGTCCGTCCCATAATTCCTGCTGGGCCCAATGGCTCTGTTGCTGGTAGCGGATGCAGTCGGGAAAGCGTCGCGCGAGAGCGACGAGCGTGCCCAGAATATGTTCCGCCATCGGTACGCGGTGCACTCCGCTCGCGTTCGTCACTTCGATGCCGCTCGCGCGCAGCTCTGGATACATAAGTTGACCAACCGCCGCAGCGGTTGCGTGAATCCACTTGAGCCTCAGCGACACCGCAAATTGCTCCGCACGCAGCGAGTAGCCGACGAAAATGTCGGTCGTCCGGGAGTTCTCGTTCGAGCCCGTCGTAATTCGGCAGATGCACGACTCGCATTTCCGGCCAGCGACCGCGAATTCGCGCAGCCATGTCCGGTGGCGGATTCCAAAGCGAAAGCCGGTGCCAAACGCAAATCACCAGCTTCGTCTCAGCCGGCAGAGTGCGTCCGGGCTTTTGCGGGGCCGTCGATTGCTTCTCAACACGGAATCTGAAGTGCCATTCGGGCAAGAATATATCTCATTCCTGATTCAGAGAATGCACCGCGTAGGCAAAGCACGCGATGACGAAGAGCATGAATCCGGCCGCTTCGATCGCGAGCTGATGCGGGTCGCCGAGGCCAATCGAGCCGTAACGCAACAAGTCGATTTCCCACGTGAGCGGATTCATCAGCGCGACGCGGCGCAAAAAAGCCGGCAGCGGGCCGAGCGGGTAGAACATCGAGCTGAAGAACAAAAACACGAAATAGAGCGCCGAAGTGACGCTGTTGAAGACGTCGTTGCGCCTGATCTTCAGAGCCAGAATCGTGTAGAAGAAGAACCAGCCCGCCGTTCCGATCACGATCGCAATGGCCAGCACAGGGAAGAGATCGAAGCGCAGTTTGATCCCGAGGATCGGACGCGCCAACGCCAATCGTGAGCGCGGCCTGCATCACCGCGATGAAGACGTTGAACGCGAGTTTCCCGAGCAGATATTCCGCGCGGCTCATGGGATACGTGAGCATCTCGTAGAAGATTCCGTTGTCGCGATCCATGAAGAAAGACCACGAACTGTTGGACGCGATGGCAAAGCTGGCCATGCCGAGGACGCCCGCGAGGAAAAACGAGTTGTAGTCGAATCCGGCGGTGGAATGCGGCGAGCCGAACGCCGCCGTGAGGCCGACGCCGAATACGAGCAAGTTGAAAAGCGGATAGCAGAAATCCCAGAAGACGAACGTGACGTTCGTCGCGCGGATTTTGCTTTCGCGGTAGAGAATCGCTGTGATGGCTGACATGGTTCCTCGCTCAGTCTTTCTGCGTTAATTCGACAAAGATATCTTCCAGGCTGGCGCCGCGAATTTCCACGTGGAGGACGCGGCCTCTTTTCGCGAGCGCGCCGACAATTTCGAGGGCGTCGCCTTCTTCCGCTTTCAGCGCGACTTCGATGGTGTTGCCGCTCACTTGCGAGCGGAGCGGGTGAAGGCCGGCGATTGCCTCTTCGATGCCGGGCGGCAAGGCATCGAACGTCACCACGATTTCATAAACGCCCTGCGACAGGAGTTTCAGCGTGTTCAAATCGCCGCGCGCGATCTGGCGGCCCTTGTTCAGGATCAGGATGTCGTCGCAAAGCTGTTCGGCTTCGCTCAAAATCTGCGTCGTAAGGACGATGGTGCGGCCGTGCGCCGCTTCGTCGCGCAGCGAGTCCATCACGGCGCGCTTCAAAATCGGGTCCATGCCGGTGGAGAATTCATCGAGAAAGAGCACGGCCGTGGGGACCAGAAACACTTTCGCCACCTGGACGCGCCGGCGAAAGCCGCCGCTCAAGTCCTGCACCTTGCGATCGATTTCGGGGGCGAGGCCGAAAAGCTCGATCACCCGCTCGGAGCGACGCTGCGCTTCGCGGCTCTCGATGCCGTGAAATCGCGCGTACGTGAGCAGGTTGTCGCGCACGCTGAGAAACATCTCGACGGCGGTCTCCTGCAAAACCGTGGAGATCCGGCGGCGAACTTCGAGCGGCTCGGCCAGAACGTCAATGCCTTCGATGCGGGCATGCCCGCTGGTGGGTTGAATCAATGTGGAAAGGATTTTCAGCAGGGTGGTCTTGCCGGCGCCGTTCGGGCCGAGCAGACCGAAGATCGTGCCGCGCGGAACGGAGAAACTGAGGCCATCCACGGCGCGAATGGGTTCGCCGGCGCGGCCGAAAAGGCCGCCACGCCGCGTGCGATAGATTTTGACGAGATTTTCGATTTCGAGAGCGAAGCCAGGCATGTGCGTCTCACCTATAGTGGTCGCGCAAGTTCAGGCGCGAAAGTTTGGGTGGATCGAGACGACGTAAAGAAGAATTCGCCCGCTTGGTCAGCGGGAAAGCGCGGCGCCGCAATCAGCCCAGCGGACCGATGTGCGACCTATTGGCAGGATGGAATGATACGCATGTGGCACGTCTCTCTGAGAACGCTTCTAACGTAACTGAGGCGTGCCGAGCGAGTCAAGCTCAGCGTGGGTGCGATGGGTCGGGCGACGTGGCGGATTCGACGTCGATGTAGGACGAGCGAGATGGTGAGCCCGGGCCAATGCCCGGGGGATAGCATTTGCCGTCCGCGCTGTAGGTGGCGGCGCAGCGGCGCGTGAATTCGCGGCGACGCGGCGACTGCGCGAATTGCCAAACGGAAGCGAACGGAACGCCGCTCGCCGAGGGCCGCGGCGGATTTTTCGGATACGCGCAGCCGGGTGACGGCGGGCAGGCATCGTTGTAGACGAAGTAGACGAGTTCGCGCGCACCTGCGTGGTCGCGAATGTAGTTGGCGGTGATCGTAAATTCGCCGTGCCCTTCGTTGGCCGGCATTCCGGAACAATAAATGCCGGCGCGAAAGCCTGAGGCAGCGATGGCGTCGAACCAGGCAAGCAGGTACGCGAGTTGCGCGGCGTTCATGCTGCCGCCTTCTTCCTGATCGAGGAAAATAACGGTGCCGGGCGCGAATCCTTCCTGCTTGGCTGAAGTGGACGCGGCACGGGCGTCCGCGGCGCCGAGCGCGCGCGCGTTCGAGACGGAATGCAACTCACGTTCGAGGCGGCCGTTGAAGAGGACGAGAAAGCCGAAGCCGCGTAGCGCGAGCGCGGTGCGATGGCCGCGCCAGGGGTTCGAGTTCGCGCCGGGAGGATTGTTCAGCCAGTAGCCCGCGAACGCGAATGTTTGCTTCAGGGCTGGCAACGCGGCATCGCCTGGATAGTCGTTGGCGTCGAAGCCGAGATAGGTGCGGGCGCTGGTATTGTCCGGAGCAGTTTGACTCGCGTTAAGAATTGAAACAACGGCTAGGCAAGAAAAGACGAATCCACCGCTGAGACGCAAAGAGCGCAGAGAAAGAAGAAAGCGCAGAGAACACCACCTTCTCGCGAAACGCTTACAGGCTGAGGAAATTCTGAAGCAAACGGAATCCAGGCTCTGTGAGCACCGACTCCGGGTGAAACTGCACGCCTTCGACGAGCAGCTTGCGATGGCGCAAACCCATGATCGTGCCGTCGGAAGTTTCCGCGGAAATCTGGAGGTCGTCCGGGAGCGTCTCGCGCTCGACGATCAGCGAATGGTAACGCGTCGCGACAAAATCCTGCGGGAGGCCGCGGAAAATCGTCTTGCCGTCATGGTGAATGTCGCTCGTCTTGCCGTGCATGATTTTTGGCGCGCGAATCACGCGGCCACCGAACGCCGCGCCGATGGCCTGATGTCCCAGGCACACCCCGAGAATGGGAATTTTCCCCGCGAAACGCTCAATCAAGGGAACGCTGATGCCTGCTTCCTTCGGCGTGCACGGGCCGGGCGAAATTACGATGTAGCGGGGCGCGAGATCCTCAATTTCATCGAGCGAAATCTTGTCGTTGCGGCGTACTTCGAGCTCCTGACCCATCTGGCCAAGGTACTGCGCCAGGTTATAAGTGAAGGAATCGTAGTTATCGAGCAGCAGCAGCATCGAATGAACCAGTTTATCACGCACGCCGTTGGGCGATTCGCGGGCCTGCCTTTACCTCAGACTTCTTTTCCATGCGCGATTTCCAAGGCGGTGATCACGGCCCGGGCTTTGTTCACGGTTTCGGCGTACTCCTTTTCGGGAACGGAATCGGCCACAATTCCGGCGCCGGCTTGGATGTAGGCGCGGCCATTTTTCGCGACGAGCGTGCGCAGCGCGATGCAGGAATCAAGATTGCCGGAAAAATCGAGATACAGGATTGCGCCGCCGTAGATGCCGCGGCGAGTGGGCTCGAGTTCGTCGATGATTTCCATGGCGCGAATTTTCGGTGCGCCCGAAAGCGTTCCGGCCGGAAAGCAAGCCGTCAGAGCGTCGAAGCAATCGAGGCCCTCGCGCAATTTCCCGCGCAGGGTGGAGACGAGATGCATCACGTGCGAATAGCGCTCGACGAACATGAGGCGGTCGACCTTCACGCTGCCGTACACGCAAACGCGGCCAAGATCGTTGCGGCCGAGGTCGACGAGCATGATGTGTTCGGCGCGCTCTTTAGGATCGGCGAGGAGCTTGGCTTCGAGCTCGCGGTCCTGTTTTTCGTCGCGCCCGCGCGGAAGCGTGCCGGCAATCGGCCGGTAGAAGACATCGTGCTTCTGGACTTTCACGAGCATCTCGGGTGAGCTGCCGACAACAGAAACGTCGTCGAGGCGCAGGAAATAGAGGTAAGGCGAGGGATTGACGACGCGTAGCGCGCGGTAGATGTCGAACGGGTCGGCGCTGATTTCCGAGGAAAATCGCTGGCTGGCCACCACCTGAAAAATGTCGCCCGCGCGAATGTATTCCTTGGCCTTGCGAACGTCCGCCATGAACTGCGCGCGGCTCATGTTCGAGCGAACATTTACGGTCGTTGCCGGGCGGGCGCGGCGCTTCGGCGGGAGAGGGCCTTCGAGCATGCGCCGGGTGCGCCCGATTTCGCGGACTGCCGCGTCGTACTTTTCCTGCAAGGTGCCTTTGCCCTCCGTGAAGACGTTGCGCGTGATCCAAACGCGATGCTGAACGTGGTCGAATGCCAGGACGCCCAGGTAGAACATCATCACGCAGTCATCGAGGCCAAGGTCGTCGCGCCCGCGGGCGGGAATGTTTTCGAAGAGGCGAACCATGTCGTACGCGCAGTACCCGATCGCGCCCGAAATCAGCGGCGGCAATCCGGGCACGCGCACGGGACGAAAGCGAAGCGTGAGGCGGCGCAATTCTTCGATGGGATTGCCTTCGAACCGAGTGCGCTTGCCGCCGGATTCAAGCGTGCAATTCCGGCCGCGCGCGCGAAACACTTCGACGGGATTCGCACCTACGAAGGTGTAGCGCGCGATGGTCTCGCCGCCCTCGACGCTCTCGAGCAAGAACGCATAGCGCGCGTCGTGCGCGATGCGAAGGTACGCGCCGACGGGCGTGAGAAGGTCCGCCGTGTAGGTCTCGTAGACCGGAACCAGGTTTCCCTTTTCGGCGAGATGGCAGAATGTTCTGAAGTCAGGCTGAATCATTTTCGAACTTGAAGTCTTTCCTCGCTTTTAAGGGCATCGAGAGCGACTTTTCGCATGATTTCGAGCGGCGCGCGCTCGCCCGTCCAGATTTCCCATTGCGCGGTTCCCTGCGCGATGAACATTTCGATGCCTGAAACTGTTTCGATGCCGCGCTGGGCCGCGAGATGCAAAAGCCGCGTTTCCCGGGGACGGTAGATCGTGTCAAAAACGAGGCGGCAATTCAAATCGCGGGCGTCAAGAGGCGAAGCATCCACCGATGGATGCATGCCGACGGGGGTCGCGTTCACGATGGCATCGAAGAACTCGTGGCGGAGGCGTTCACGCGCGACGACCTGGCCGCGCACGGCTTTTGCGAGACGGTGTGCGCGCTTCGCCCGCCGTGCGCAAATGCAAACGGAAGCGCCCGCTTGTGCGAGGGCAAATGCCACAGCGCGCGCGGCGCCACCGGCTCCAACGATCAGCACTCGGCTGCCGCGGAGGGGGATGCGCGGTTCGAGGGCGCGAAGGACGCCAACGTAATCCGTGTTGTAACCATAGAGCTTGCCGCCGCTGCGAACCACCACAGTGTTCGCGGCTCCAATCGCGGCAGCGAGAGGATCGCATCCATCCAGATGACGCAGGATCGCCTGCTTGTGGGGCAGCGTTACGCTGAAGCCTGCGATCCCGAGCGGTTCGATCGCGGCCAGAAAATCGCGCAGGTCTCGAACGAGAAAGGGCAGGTAGACGGCATTCATGCGGCGCGCTTGAAACGCGGCATTCTGAATGAGAGGGGAAAGCGAGTGGCCAACGGGGTTTCCAATAATGCCGTAGACGCGAGTGCGGCGGTCGAGGCGGTCCGCCCGGTAAAGCTTCTTCATTTGTTCGAGCGAGACTTGCCCCGGCGCGGTGGAGTTCTCGACCGGACCGTAGGACAAGGCGCTGCCTTCGCGGAGCGCCAGCACGCGGAGCGGGAGCGCGATGTCGCCCATGGGTATGGCGACCACGTTCCTTCCGGCTACGCGTTATGCGAAGAAGCTTGAGTCCGTCGGCGAGCGAATCGCACTGCGCTGCTATCTTGATGGCGTTGGACGCGGGGCCGCCAAGCTCGCCTGCGATTCGGCTCACGTCACGCGGCATGCGGCGAAAGAAGTGGGCGGAGGTCAACTGGCGGCCTTCGCCGACCAGCACGTCGAGCAATTCCTGCGGGCACTCCCGAACGGACTCGAGTTCGAGGTCATACCACGCGCACCCAGCCCGCAGAGCCTGGGCAAGATGAAGGAGCTGCGTGGCGATCGAACCTCGATACTTGCCGCCAGCGACGCGACGCCTGCAAGTGGCGATCAGAGTTGCGCGAGGCTTCTTGGATGGCAAGTTGACGCAGGAAACGATCGATCTCGCGGTCGCTCGGCGAGCCAATCCAGGCGCAATTCCACGGTGCGAGTGAGACGGAGCGCGCTCGCGAGTTGCCGCCACATGGTGCGCGCGTCTGCAGCAGCCGCGACGCCACAGATTTTGTCCTTGCCAATCACGGTTCTTGCCCGCCTCGAAATCGATAGAGCTTCAGAACGCGATGCCTTCAGATGGCTTCCCTGGCCTTCCGTACAGGGGGATTCTGGCTTCTACCATGCGTTGCACAATGTGTAAAGCATGGAGGATGCTTATCTTGACGCTCCCAAAAGCGTCTGTTACGGTCGATTCATTAGCGCCGGTGTGCGGCGCATCGAGTTTAGGCTTGGGGTACGGTTGTCCGCTATCGCGGACAACCCGTGAAAGCCGTTCAAAGGAGCACGCATTATGCGCGCGAAAATCGTGTTTGCCGGACTCATTCTTGCTGCTTCAGGTGCAGTCCCCGGCGCTGGCTCAAACGCCGGTGCCGATCGAAAACGACCTCTATTGCTCGGGGACTATCACCACGGAGTCCGTTCCGCGCAGCAGCTACATAATTACAGGCGAAGGGCTCAAACTACAGGATCACGTTCGACTACGGCGACTACGTCTACATCAATCGCGGCGGAGAACAGGGAGTCAAGGTAGGCGACGAATTCTCCGTGATGCGGCCCGAGGTCGACCCAATCGATATTCAATGGACGAAATGGCAGTATGGCATTCTTCGCAAAATGGGGACTGTCTGGGCGGATGAGGGGCGAATCAAGGTGATTGTGGTCGACCGCAACACGTCGATCGCCCAAGTGGTGCAAGAGTGCGACTTTCTGCAGCGCGGCGACATCATTGTGCCCTTCACGGAGCGCCCTGCGCCGCCGATGAAGTCCGAAGACAACTTCGATCGATTCGCGCCGCCGAGCGGGAAAGCGAAGGCGATGCTGATCGTCGGCAAGAAGTTCCAGCAGGAACTCGGCACGAACGACATTGCCTATGTGAATCTGGGCCGCGACCAGGGAGTGCGGGTGGGCGACTATTTTCGTGTTTTCCGTTACACGGGCACGGAACACGAGACCGCCTTTCAAACCTCCGCGGACCGCGTTCGATGTCGAAGGCTGCGCAGGGACCCACGTTCGGACTTGGAAAAGCTCCTGCGAAATGGGATTGGAACAACACGCCTCGAGAGGTTCTCGGCGAGGGAGTGGTCGTACGAACCGGGCCGAACTCCTCGACAGTGTTGTTGACGTTTACCCTGCGTGAAATCTACGCCGGCGACTACGTCGAAGTGGAATAGCGCGGTTTCTAAGATTCGCGCTGTGATTGCGCGTGCGTCGTCAAACGCGGACTCGCTGAAAACTTCCGCTGTAAATGCCTGGATGCGCGTCTCCGGGTCTTTCCAGGCGGCGCGATCGAATCCGGCCTTCACGCAAGTTTCCTCCAGAAGCTTTTCCCCAGACCAGCCGAATTGCGCGGCCACCTGTGGCAGCAGCACACCGCGCTGCCAGCCCTGGCTAACGACCAGGCCGTGCTTTCCCGCTTCGATCCGATCGGAACTTATTTCTTCGAGGGCTGAAAGCACGGAGATTTCGATATCAATCTCCGCAATCTCCTCCGGGCGAACAGGCGAGAACCGGGGATCCTCGAGCGCAGCGCTCCGAGCGCACCGAGCGACCACTTCGATGAGAGGCTCTCGAGAGGGTAGCTGGCCGATACATCCCCGGAGCCGCGAGCCGCGGTGCAGAGTCACGAATGCTCCGCCCGGACGGCGAAGCGCGTCACTGATGGGAAGGTCGAGGGACGAATCGCGGCGCTCGACGGCATCGGTGCAAGCGTGCCTGGCAACTTCCAGAAGCAGTTTCTTCTCGCAATCAGCGAGTGAGGACATCCTGAGGCTTTTCTTTCGGCTCTACGATTACAACTCTGCTGCGACGTTGCTGAACCCGAAAATTGACCTGACTCCAGAACATCTGGAAATAGTGGACCGCCGACCCAATCGCGCTCAAAACGACCAGCCACATCAGGACGTTTCCTAGAGATTTCAAGGCGGGGTGCTTGGCCGTAAGAATGACGGCGCAACCCGCGAGAACCTGCAAAATCATTTTCGTTTTCCCAAGCGCCGATGCGGGAATAATCAGGCCTTCCGCCGTGGCAATATCGCGCAGGCCGGTGATTACGAATTCCCGGCCGATGATGATCACGACCATCCAGGCGGGAACCAGATTCATCGCGACCAGTGAAATGAACGCAGCCGAGATCAGGAGCTTGTCCGCGATCGGATCGAGCAGAATGCCGAGCGTGGTGATTTCTTTTCTGGTGCGCGCGAAGTAACCGTCCATGACGTCGGTGGCGGCCGCGATCAATAAAATCAGGACGCCCCAGACTTCGAAATGAATCGGCAGGCCCCAGAGGTTCCAGTTCGGTTGCTGGGTGAGAAGAACCACCACGAGCAACGGGACAAAGAAGATTCGCAGAACGGTCAGGCTGTTCGGCAGGTTCATCGCAATCTCGGAAAGGCTCGGCCAAACCCACCCTTTAGGCCAAGGAATAATCAATATAGTCCCGCGCCCAGAGGGAGTCAACCGTACTGCGGTCGGAAGCTCCAAACGAGCATGTTGTTGCGATCAGCCATCATTCCGCAAATATCGGAGAAGTCGTGGCTTAGTTACCTGAATTGCTGCAAACCTGTGCAAATTCGCCGGGCAGCCAAAACGAGGCCCGCGAAGGATCTGACGCTATTGGGGGGCCGAGGCATTCCTCGCAAACCCTACTGGATATGCAATTAACTGGGTGTCGGCCTGGGGTTGCGGCCTGGAGCGTGCCGTCTTATCAGCCTCCGATATCGAGAAAATTGAGAGGGCTTTTCCACAGGGTTTTCCACCGTTTTGGCGCCCTTGCCAGCCGGCCGAAAGCCCGCTGAAAAAAGGCATCTTCGGCGGTTTTTGAGTCGCGAACATCAGCGTCAGACCTTGGGCTGGTTTTCGGACACCTCGACTGCGTCAGGGGGCGTTTCGAGGGTTGGCTGGGACGGCGCGCGGTTGAAATCTAAACTGCTCAAGACGCCTGGCAAGCGATTCGGGAATTTCGGCATCGACTAGGAAGTGGTCATCAAGGACTTCGGAGTGCAACACCCGGCCGCACGCATGAACCAGAGACAGGTTTCGCCCGTCGGAAGTGGGAATGCGGAAGCGAAGCTTCACAAGCGGATCGACTGGCATCGCCGCATCGATGCTCGCCAGCAAATCCGAAAGGCCTTCGCCCGTGAACGCGGACGTGAAAACACGCAGGTCCCTGTTTCCGTTGGATTTCTTGAGCGCCGCGAGATCTTCTTCGCCCAGTTGATCCACCTTGTTGAGCACGTGTAACCGCGGGCGGTCCTGCACGCCGAGGTCGGCAAGAACCTTCAAAACTTCGGCGTCCTGCTCGGCATGGTGTGGATTGGAAATATCGGTGACCTGCAGAATCAGAGCCGCTTCCTGAACTTCCTCGAGGGTCGCGCGAAACGCGGCGATCAAGTCCGGAGGCAGATCGCGCAGGAATCCCACCGTGTCGGAAAGAAGCACGCGCCGATGCGATGGAAGTCGGAGCGCCCGGATCGTAGGATCGAGCGTCGCGAACATTTGCGGGGAAGTGAGCACCTCGGCGTGCGTGAGGGCGTTGAACAGAGTGGACTTGCCCGCGTTGGTGTAGCCCACCAGAGCGATCATCCCGAGCGGCACAGCCTGGCGCGCCTGGCGGCGCGTAGCTCGCTGGCGGCGAACGGTTTCGATCGATTGTTGGATTTTTCGGACGCGGTCGCGAATGCGCCGGCGGTCGGTTTCGAGCTTCTGCTCGCCAGGTCCGCGCGTCCCAATGCCGCCGCCGAGGCGGGAAAGCTCTTCTCCGCGTCCGGTCAAGCGCGGGAGCAGGTAGTTCAATTGCGCGAGTTCCACCTGGAGCTGGCCTTCCCGCGTGCGGGCGTGGCAAGCGAAGATGTCGAGGATCAACTGAGTGCGGTCGATGACGCGGCAGCCGATTCCCTTTTCCATGTTGCGAAGCTGCACGGGAGTGAGGTCGTGGTCGACGATGACGAGAGGCACGCGGCGAGACTCGGCTTCGATGCGAATCTCGTCAATCTTGCCGCGACCCACGAGGGTGGCCGGATCAAGAGCGTCGCGCACCTGGAGCAGGGTCCCGGCGATGTCGGCGCCGGCGCTGATCGCGAGTTCCCCCAGCTCTTGCAGCGAGTCCCGGCCGGTTGTGGTCGGACTTCTGCCGCCGCCGCGCGACGGCCTTTTCAGGCCGACGCCTACGAGCAACACGCGTTCTCGATTGTCCAGGGACCGCGGAGCTTTCATTCGGGACGGACGCCAGAGCGGGGCTGAGCCCTGCGAGAAGTGAATTTCATCTGGCCTCAATTATACGATTTTCTCGCTTCGGTGGGAAACGGCGTTCTGATCTGCCACGCTGGTGGTTCAGGAGATCGGGAGGAGCCGGGTTCCGTGACGCGGCGAGTATCACACGGGACAAGAGATCGCCGAGGCTGGAGCGCGTAGATTCGGAATTCGCCGTCTGCGCCGCCCGGTCAAGCCAGCCAAGCCAAACCAGCAGGATGACTTCAGCCCACGATTCCGATGCAGCGTTTGCGAACCCGATTTCTCGAAGAACGTCGGCGATGAAGCGAGTCCGTTCTTTATCGGCCGTGGCAAGGCAGGCGGCGACTTTTTCGTCCTTCCGCGCCCAGGTCCGAATCGCCAGTTCCATTCGAACGCGCTCTGTTGTTGAATTCTGCTCGACGAACCACGCCCATCGCGAGGCAGCGGTCGTCGGCGGCAGGCTCGAGTCGGTTGCGCTCGTCCGTTTCCCAATGAGCCAGGATCTTGCCGAGCAGGTCCTCGCGGTCGCGGAAGTGCCAGTAAAAGCTCCCCTTGCTAACGCGCAGGTCGCGGGCAAGCAGCTCGATTCGCACCGATTCAATGCCGTCCGAAGCCAATCGCGCGATACCGGCTTGAATCCAGTGGTTTGGTTGGAGATGAGGGACCTTGAGAGCGGTTGCAGTGGCCATACGATGCCGTACGTTCGCCTGCAAGATAGCCGAGGCAGAAGAATGAGTCAAGCACCGATCAATCCGAGACTGGTTCGAAGAGCGACGGGTTCATCGCCGAAGCTGGAGAGCCAGGTGACGCCGGGCTCTTTGCGAAACCAGGTGATTTGGCGCTTGGCGAAGCGGCGCGTAGCTCGCTGAATTTGGTCGATTGCGTCATCGAGCGGGATGCGACCTTCGAGATGCTCGCGCAGTTCCGAATAGCCGATGAACTGAAAGGGTTTCACGTCCGCGGGAACGCCCTGCGCGATCAGTCGCCGGACCTCGTCGAGCCACCCAGCTGAAATCATCGCAAGCACGCGTGCGTGAATCTTTTCGTAGAGCGCAGGGCGCGGCGGGAGAAGCCCGATCTTTATCACGCGATAGCCCTCCAGCGGACTGCGTCCGCCGCTGTGCACTTCGGCAACGGGTTTGCCTGCGAGCAAGCGAATTTCGAGCGCGCGAATGACCTTCTGCGTATCTCGCGCAGAAATGCCGGCCGCCGCTTGCGGATCGAGGCGATTCAGCATGCGATGAAGGTGCTGCGGGCCACGGACCGAAACGCTTTCGCGCAGGCGTGCGCGCAATTCTTCGGATCGCGTGGGAGCATCCGCGAGACCTTCGAGCAGCGCGCGCAGATACAGGCCTGTGCCAGCGGTCAGAATCGGCAGCTTGCGGCGGCGCGTGAGATCCTCGAGCACCGCGAGCGCGAACCGCCGGTAATCGCCGGCGGTGAAAACGTCGGATGGCTCGACGAGATCCACCAGGTGGTGCGGAATTCCGCGCTGCTCGGCAGAGGGAACTTTCGCCGTGCCGATATCGAAGTGACGGTAGACCTGCGTGGAATCGCAGACGAGGATTTCGGCGTCAAGCTTTTTGGCGAGCGAGATGCCGAGCGCGGACTTCCCGGAAGCGGTCGGCCCCAGGATAACGACGAGCCGCGGAAGCTCGCTCATCCCGAGAATTTCCAGAAGCCCCAATATCGGAGCAGCAGGACGAGCAACACCAAGGCGGCGAGCAGGAGGGCGCCGACGACCTGAGTGCGGTTGAGCTTCACAAAGAACGTCAATAGGAGCTATCGACGGGAATATTATAGAAAAATCCGAAGCGAAGTTCGATGAAGTCGGCTTTGAATTGCGAAGGGAGCGGTTCGAATGGACTGGACGTGCGTATGGACGATAGAGCAGCGGCGTCCAACGGCTCCCTGCCGGAAGTTCTCTCGAGCGACGGATCGGGCATGCGAACGCTGCCGTCCTTGTAGACGTGGAAAGTGATCGTTACGATGCCCTTCTCGCCCATACGAGCGGATTCGGGCATCACAGCGTACCAATTCCGTCTCACGCTCTCCACCAATCGCTGAAGGTAGCTGTTAAAGTCTACGCCTTCGGTAGGCGTCAGCATCGACACGCCCGGTTGCATTCCCGGTCCGCCTCGTCCGCCGCCTCCACCTCCCTGTGGGAGGTTGCCGCCGGGAGCTGTGTACACACTGCCACGGCCTTGGCGGTTAATCGCGTCACGAAGTTGATCATCGAGTGCTTTATTGGGAGATGAGGCCGGCAGATCGAGATTCAGCCGCCCAGGAGTTGGAGTTGGAGGCTTGATGGGCTCGAGATGAGACGGCTCGAGGGGGGGCGGCGTCTGGCTGGGCGCAGGATTCACGGGCACATGCGGCGTCGGAGCTGAGGGAAGCTCGGGAGCCGGCCTTTCTGGCGGAGTTTGCGCGAGCGGCGGATTGGGTACAGCAGGCGCAAGCACCGGTGGGGCTACCTTGTTCAGAGTTTTGCGGTCGATGTGAACCTTCGGTCCCGGAGGCAACGCAGGAGTGGAGGTTTCGGGCGGACTGTAGACGAAACTGAGCTGATTGCGCGCGAGATCGATTTCGTCTTGCGTCGGCGGATGATACGGAAAAATCTTCGGCAAAAAGATGACGAAAATCACAAGGCCGATGTGCACAATCACCGAAACCGTGCGAATGATCGCGTCATTCTTGGTATCGCGCTTGGTGGTAGGCGCGATTAAGAGATTGGGATCGCCGGTGATGAAAACGTCCGGCGCCACAACTTCGCGGAGCTCCGGCGTCATCTCGTGCGGGAGTCTTTCGAAGTGGCGCATCTCCGCGTGCGTAGCCGGTTCGACGTAGGCGGGGACTACGACGCGCGAATCCAAAATCGCGATCGAATGGTACTGCGCTGCTTCCTGAAGCTTTTCGAGCGGCTTCGCGGGCATGCCGCGAGGGACGAGAGTGCGGTCTACGAGCACGCCGAGGGGAAGGTACGACGGGATGGTCGATTTGCCGTCGAGAGGCGGCGCGTCCGAAAGTTCCGTGGGGACGACGGTGCGGTCGTCCATGTAAGTGGTTGTGCGGCGGGCAGTCTTCTTCAAGTCGTCCGGCGATGGCGGGCGCACGTCAACTGGGACAAGAGTGCGTGAAATCATCGAGTTTCCTGTGGAGAGAAGGCACTCAGTTGGACGCGCCGCGCGTGGTCGAGGATGCCTCCCATGACCCGGTCGGCAAGCTCGAGTGCGCGCCGGCCGGCAGCCCCATCCACCACCGGCGAGCGGCGCGTTCGAACGCACTCGAGGAACGAAGTCAGCTCGGCTCGCAGAGGTTCCACGGGCGTGGTGGGTAATTTCTCGAATCCGATTTCAGGTTGCGGCTCGCCCGGCTGAACGCGCACGCGGAGAACATCCTGGCGCGTGAAATCGAGCGAGATATATTCATGCTCCTGAAAAAAGCGCATCTTGCGGACGCGCTCCGTGGAAACGCGGCTGGCCGTCAGGTTGGCCACAGTGCCGGTGGAAAACTCCACTCGCGCATGGGCAATATCGATTTTATCGGTGATCACGGGAATGCCGACGGCTCGGAGGTCCACCACTTCCGCGTCCACCAGCGCGAGCAGGATATCGAGATCATGGATCATCACGTCGTAGACCACATCGATGTCGAGGCTGCGCGGCGTGAAGATGCCGAGGCGGTGCACCTCGAAGAACATGGGACGCGAAACAATTTCTTGCGCCGCGGCTACCGCCGGGTTAAATCGCTCGACATGGCCGACTTGCAGGATGCGACCCGCGCGCTTTGCCGCGGAGATCAAATCGCTGGCTTCAGCGAGCGACGCGGCCATCGGTTTTTCCACGAGAACGTCATGGCCCGCGGCCAGTAGCTTGCAGCCGATGCGCGTGTGCTCTTTGGTGGGCACGGCGAGACTTACCGCGTCAACTCGTTCGGCTGCGAGGGCGTCGATATCTGCCAGGACGCGCGTTCCGAATTCCGCCGCGATCTTCGCAGCGCGCTCTGAATTGGTATCTACGATGCCGACAAGCTCGGCGCCTTCCAGTTCGCGCCACACGCGAACGTGATTCCGGCCGAATTCGCCCACTCCAACGACGGCAACGCGGATTGGCTTTGCGCTCACGACTTCTTCGCCTCAGATTTCGTCGGCTGCGGCGCCGATTCCGGCACAAACGCCTGAATTGCTACGCCCGCTTCGTCGGCTGCGGCGATGAGCGCATCGCGGTCGAAAAGCAGCGTGCGACCTGCATCGATGGCGAGTGCGGTAGCGTTCGAGCCTCGCATCACTTCGATTGTTTTCAGCCCAACCACCGGCACGTCGAAGCGCATGTCTTGTTTTGGCTTGCTCACTTTCACGACGACCAGGCGCTGTCCGCCGGTGATGCGAGCGGCGCGTTCGATGGTTTCGTCGGTGCCTTCCATCGCCTCGATCGCCACGCAGGCGCGGTCGCGAATCACCACGGTTTGGCCCAGATCGAGGCCCGCGATCTGGCGCGCCACCTGGCGCCCGTATTCAATGTCCGCGGACTCGTCTTCAGTGGGCGCACGACGCGTGAGAACGCCGGGAGCGGGCAGCAGCGGTCCGAGAAACTTAGTCGAATCGACCAGTTCAATGCCTTCGTCTTCCAGGACGCGCGCGACCGCGCCGATCAGCGAGTCCGTGTTCTTCGACGGAAGCGAAAAAAGCAATTTCGCAAGCCGCCAATCCGGCCGAATCGAGCTGAAGATTTTGTTGTGTTTCACCTGTCCTGCCATCACGGCCCGCTTCACTCCCTCTTCGTGCAGCAAAGAAATTGTGCGGCTCAATTCGCCCAGGCTCACCCAGTGCAGGCGCTTCGTCGCGCGCTCGAGCGCCGGAGACGCTTCTTCGCGGATCGCGATCACCGCCATATCGATGCCGCGGCTGCGAGCTCCTTCGAGCACAAGAAACGGGAAGTCGCCGTTCCCCGCGATGAGGCCCCATTCTCCGGAATTGTTTTCGTGGGTTGCGGGCACAGGTCGCCTATTTGGTCACACCGCGCTCGGCCGACTCGATGAACCGGATTAAGCTTAAGACGTCCTCGGAGTGCGAGAGGGTTCCACGCATTTCTTCGACGGCCTGCGTGGTATTGAGTTTGGAGCGAAGAAGCAAGCGGTAAGCGTTCTCGATGAACTCGATGCGCTCGGCGGAAAATCCCTGGCGCTGGAGGCCGATCGGTGTTCGCGCCGTAGCATCGCGTCTCTCGCGGCGATACGACTTTCGAGAACGGAAGCACGTCCTGCGTGATCACGGTGTGCGCGCCGACGTACGCGTGGCGGCCCACACGGCAGAACTGATGCACGGGGCTGAAGTTGCCGATCGTGGCGTAGTCCTCGACGGTGACGTGGCCGGCCAGCGTCGCGCCGTTGACGAAAACGGTGTAGTCGCCGACCTGCGAATCGTGGCCGATATGAGCGTACGACATGATGAGATTGTGGCTTCCCACTCGGGTGACGCCCCCACCCTTCAGCGTCCCGCGGTTCACCGTGCAGAACTCGCGAAATTCGTTGGCGTCGCCGACTTCGAGCGAAACGCGCTCGCCTTTGTACGTCAAATCCTGCGGATCGCCGCCGACAACCGCGAACGGATACACGTGGTTTTCGCGTCCGAGCCGCGTCGGCCCTTGCACGACGGCGTGATGCTCGAGGACGCAGCCATCGCCGAGCTCAACTTCGTCGCCAACGACGGCGAAGGCGCCTATCCGCGAGCCGCATCCGATGCGCGCCGAAGAGCGAAACCTGCGCGCGCGAATCGATTTCGCTCATTGCGCCTTCTCGGCGGGCACTTGCGCAGGGGCTGGCTGTCCGGTCGCGGTCAACCATCTTGCACATCAGCGTCGCTTCGGCGGCGAGGTCGCCATTCACGGTGGCTTGCCCTTGGATCTTGCAGAAATCGCCGCGCCAGGCAATGACCTTGACTTCGATCTTGAGTTGGTCGCCCGGAACTACGGGGCGGCGGAAGCGCGCGTTGTCGATGGCGACGAAATAGACGAGCTTTTTCTCGCGATCGGGCACCTCCTGCAGAAGCAGCAGGCCTCCCGTCTGAGCCATCGATTCGATGATCAACACTCCGGGCATGATCGGCTTGCCCCGGGAAGTGACCCTGAAAGAAAGCCTCGTTGATCGTGACGTTCTTGATTCCCACGATGCGCTTCCAGCGTTCCATTTCTTCAATGGCGTCCACCAGAAGAAATGGATAGCGGTGCGGCAGGATTTTCTGGATCCCGTTTACGTCGAGGATCATCGTTGACCTCTGGTGTTGGCAGCTCTCATTTGCCTTGAGTGCGTGCGACAGGCGCGATTTTCCAGCGCGCGTTCGAATAATTCTATACGAAAGTTCGGCAAAGCGGGAATCAGCATTGCCGGAGCATGACGTGGCTGTTAGCATACGCGCGCGATGAGCGAAGAACGAGCTCCCATGCGAGAAATGCTGCGGCACTTGCGCGGCCGCGAGGATCAGATGGTGCGATTGCTCGGCAAATTCGTGCGCTGCGAGTCGCCGAGCTTTGACAAGCGCGCCGTGGACGCGTGCGGGGAAATGGTCGCAGCCGAATGGCGACGGCGCGGGGCGAGCGTTCGGATTCTGCGGCAGGCGAAGCGCGGGAATCATGTGCGCGCGGAATTGTGGCTCGGCGAAGGCAGACCGGCGGGGCAAATCATGGTGCTGGGGCACCTCGATACGGTGTATCCGCTGGGGACGATTGCGAAGATGCCGTTTCGCGTGTCGGGCGGGAAGGCGTGGGGACCGGGAACGTTCGATATGAAAGGCGGGCTCGCGCAGGCGCTGTTCGCGGTGGATGCGTTGCGCGCGGCGAAGATTCGGCCTCGCAAGCGGCTGGTTTTCTTCTGGAACTCGGACGAAGAGATCGGCAGCCACTCATCGCGGCGCGCGATTGAGGCCGAAGCGCGGCGCAGCGATGCCGTGCTTGTGCTCGAGCCCGCGTTCGGGCCGGATGGGCGGCTGAAGACGGCGCGCAAGGGAGTGGGCACCGCGGAGATTCTCGTGACGGGCCGGTCCGCCCACGCGGGTATCGACCCGAAGAGCGGAGTGAACGCCGTGCACGAGCTGGCGCTGCAAATCGTGCGGCTGAGAAAACTGAATGATCCACGGCGGGGAATCGTGGTGCAGGCGACGGTGATTGCGGGCGGAACGGTGTCGAATGTCGTGCCCGAGCACGCGCGAGCGGAAGTGGATATCCGCTATTCGCGGCTGGCCGACGCGGGACCGCTCAATCGCAAGCTGCATGGCCTGCGAAGCCGATTTTGCCGGGCGCGAGAGTGGAAGTTCGTGGCGGTGTGAATCGGCCGCCGCTCGAGCGCACGGCGGCTGTGCGAGAACTCTTCGGGCGCGCGCAATCCTTGATGCGCGAGATGGGATTGTCACTCGGCGAGGCATCGACGGGCGGCGGGTCGGACGGCAATCTCACGGCCGCGCTCGGCGTGCCCACGCTCGACGGACTCGGCGCGGTGGGAGATGGCGCGCACAGCCCGCGCGAGCACGTCGTGATTCGCGCGATGCCGGTACGGGCGGCGCTGCTGGCGGGTTTGCTGGCGACGCTCTAAGGCGGAAACAATTCCAGACAAAATCCCAAGACCTTACCGCTGAGACGCAGAGGGCGCAGAGAAACTCCAACCGAGAGTTGAAATCTTAGCGGAGGTATTCGCGCTTGAGGTAGGTGACGGCTTGCTGCTCGAGGTCGGAGTAGTCGGAGTGCAGAGTTTCGCGCACGGCTGCTTCCGTGGAAGGCGAAGTGGCGATGCGGTCGAGCAGGCGGCTGAGGTCGCCGACTCCTCCCGCCTGAATCATTGACTCGACGACTGCGAGCGACCACGCATACGCGAATCCGGCCACGTTGCTCGGCAAGCCCATCCACGAGCCTTCGAGCGAAGCAAGACTCGGCGCGCCGCCTTGCGCCGCCGCGGCAACCAGCCCGCCTGCGGTGGAACTGCTTCGGCGGCCCTCCATCCACTGCGCCAGACCTTCTTGAAGCCACGTCGGCGCGCGCCCGCGGGATTTTTGCGTGATAAAGCTGTGCGTCAGCTCATGCTTCAACACGTGCGCGAGTTCCGGCGTCACACCGCCCAGGCCCTGGACTGGAATGCGAAGCCGGCCGTCGTTCAGAGCGCCCACCCAACTCGGCGCGCGCGTGATGTCGGCAAACGCCTGCTCGGTGTAAAGAATCACGCTGATCTGCTCGGGCGGCGTGTAGTCGAGCTGCGATTCGAGGTCGCGAAAATCGTCTTCGAGGGCGCGCAGGATGCCGCGCGCGAGGTCAGGCGCCGCTCCTCCGTAGTACTTCAGGGAGAAGTGAGCCGTTTCACCTTCGCGATAGCTTTCCTCCTCGGTCTTGTCGCGTTCCGCCTTCTCGAGCGCTTGCTCGACCTCGGGGTCCGGACGAAGCTTTTCGGCGCGCTTCCATTCTTCGACGGCCTTGTCCATCTTGTTCGAGCCGTAGTAAGCCCACCCCATCAACTTCGCGATGTTGGCAGCGTCAGGGCCGGATTCGCCGTCGATGCGCCGCGCATGTTCGAGGGGATCCAGGGCAAAGGTGAATTGGCTTTGGCGCAGGTATAGCACAGCCAGATTGAGCAGCAGTCCGACATGGTTCGGAGCGAAGATGAGCGCCTGGCGATAGTGGTCGATGGCTGCGTCCGTATCGCCTTTGCCCACCAGGAACTGCGCGGCTGCGTAGTGAGCCGCCGTCACTTTGGCGACGGCCTCCGAGGTGCCGGAGCGCGCGTCGCTTTCCAAGCGCGCGATGTAGGCGAAATCGATCGAGTCGTCGTGAATCGCGAGGTGCGCAATTTCCTCGTAGCCGCGGACGGGTTCCACTTGCGGGGCGGAAATCGGCGGCTGCGAGTCGGCTTTTGCGGCTGACGAGTACGTGAAATCATCATGCTCGATCCGTGCGACGATCGATTTCGGAATGGACATGCGGCCAGCAGGGGTTTCGTAACTTACGCGGTCGGTTTCTTCGGTGACGCTCGAAGCCATGATGCGGCGCCCGTTTTTCAGGACGATCGTATCTGCGGCGGCAGAGGATACCGCAAGCAACAAGAGAACCGCGATCGGGGCTGCGCGACGCACGGGCCAATTTTAGCAAATGCTTATGACCGCTTCGGTCCCGCTTGCTGGCCCTTGCCCTAAGCGGTACAGTCGAACGGATGCCGGGCTTCGCGCGGTCTTCGCCCGTAGTCGTGTCTCTGGTGTTGTCTGCAGCGTGGATTTTCGCGCCGCCACGAATGGCCGCGCCTCAACCTGGGCCAGAGAGAGCGCAGACCCCGCCGGCACAAGCTGTTCCAGCGGACCCGCGAGCGCTGTATCAGGCGCTCAACGCGCTTCGGCCCGATCCGGCGCGCGTGTATTCGGTGCGATCGCTCAGGCTGCGCCGCGATGTAATCAACCTGACCTTTGATGAAGGCAAGATGGCCTTTCTCCAGCCCCTCGGCGGGCGCATAACGGGCGTCGTGTTTGCCGGCCGGGGCCACGCGATTGCCACGCCGCATAACGCAGGCGAACGGCGCTCGCTGGCGCAATTCGTGGGTGTGCCAATACTCGACCAAACATTCTCGCGGGCGTATTTGCGGTTCGACGACGGCACGGCCGAAGAGATCGAGAAGGACCTTCAAAACGCGGGCGATGCGGCAACGAATGACCCTGAGTTTACCTCGAGCTGGGAGACCTTGTTTGCCGCCACAAATCCAGCGCGCTCACTGCGCGTGATGGAGGATTGGCTTGCGTCAGAGCCGGCGCCTTACTTTGAGGCGAGCATCCTGAGCGATACGAGGGGCACGATCGACTTGGTTCTTGATGGGAGGCAGTACGAGCAGGTCTCCTTTGGCCAGCCGCGAATCGCCAACGGCGTGCCGTTGTACGACGTGTGGGCTTCGTTTCGCGCGATGGACCCTTCCTCCGCTTCCGGCGAAGGCTTCGTGCCCCTCGATTACAACGTCGATACCAGGATTGCGGATGACCTTTCGCTCGACGGCACGACGACGCTGCATTTGAAAGCGGAGCATGGCGGCGAGAGAGTGGTTCCGCTCGAGCTTTCCAGGAACCTGGCGATCACTGGAATCAAGGGAGAGAATGGCGCGCCGCTCGTCTACTTTCAGAATGAAGATTTGAGCCAGCGAGAGATTCAGTCTCGCGGCAACGACACGCTTTTGGTGGTGTTTCCCTCCCCGCTTCCACTCGGCGCAGAGTTTCCCCTCGAGGTTTCCTATCACGGCAGCGTCATCAGCGACGCTGGAAACGGCGTGCAATACGTGGGAGAGCACCAGACGTGGTACGCGCACGTGGGGCGCATGGACCACTTTGCTCCGTTTCGTCTTTCATTTCGCTGGCCGAAGCGTTTCTCACTGATCGCGACAGGCAGGAAGATCGAATCGCACGACGATGGCGAGTTCAAGACCGGACGATGGAGTTCCGATGTTCCATTCGTGGTTGCCGGATTCAATCTGGGTGAGTACGAAACTGAAAGCGTTGGAAACGGGCATCCCGATGTTGAATTGTACGCAAACAGACAATTGGAGGACGCCATCCTGGCCCGTCTCCAGCGGCATCAAATCGACATCATTCCGCCGGACCAGCCACGCAGGCCGGGATTTGCGGGAGGCATACCGCCCAATTCTCAGCCACCGCCAAACCCGGCGGCCGTTCTGAAGAACCTGGGCGGCGAAGTCCTCGATTCCATTCACTTTTTTGAGAACCTGAATGGACCGTTCCCGTTTAGCGATTTGAAAATTTCCCAAATCCCGGGTTCGGTCGGGCAAGGATGGCCCGGGTTGGTTTACCTCTCCACTCTGGCGTTCCTTCCGCCAGAAGCGGAAGAACGGGCCGGAATCGGCCAGCGGACGCAGGCGCTGGCGCGCGATGTGATGCCGTTCCACGAAGTGGCTCATCAGTGGTGGGGCAACGTCACTGCGGCAGCGACATACCGCGACGTTTGGATCCAAGAAGGAATGGCCAACTATCTTGCTCTGCTGTATGCAGACGAACAGAGGCCGGCCGGACGCCGCATGGCAGTGTGGCTCGAGCGATATCGGTCGGAGTTGACCGCAAAGGCGCCGACAACGGGCGAAACCGTGGAAGAATCGGGGCCACTAACACTGGGCTACCGCCTGGAGTCATCACAGAACTCCGGCGCCTACGAGACCGTGATCTACGGAAAGGGAATGTGGGTGATGCACATGATTCGCGAGATGCTGCGCGATCCCGCCGAGAAGGACCCGGACGCCCGGTTCCACGACCTTCTCCATTCGATTTTGGCCCAATACCGGTTCAAGCCGATGTCGACAGCGGAATTCCAGCGCGCCGTCGAGCGGCATATGACACCGGCGATGGACCTCGACGGCAATCACTCGATGAACTGGTTTTTCGGCGAGTGGGTGAATGCTACAGGCATTCCGCGTTTCCGCGTGCAGTTCGAAGTGAAGCCTCGAGGGAACGAGTTCCTCGTCAGTGGAAAGCTCGAACAGACGGGAGTCGACGACGTGTTCACCGCTCCGGTGCCGCTTTATGCCTCGCGTGCCGGAGAGAAACCGCAAAAGCTCGGCGTCGTGATTACCACCGGACCCGAGACCCGTTTTCATTTCGTTTCGCGATTCCGGCCGACGCATCTTGCCATCGATCCGCATTTGACGCTGCTTTGCCGGACGGATTAACCCACGTTCACAAACGAGCGCGCAAACTCGCCGGAAATTTCGTTTGCTTCATTTTCTTCGTCCCCGGAATTCTTGCGTTTCGCCTTGCGTCCTTTCAGGTTCCGGTTTTATGCTATGGCGTCCTGAGCGGGTCTGTTGGGGTATCGGAAGCCGGAAGACCCCTCGTCATCATTCGCTTGGAGTATTCGAACACTCAGGACCCGGGATTGCCGCCCCACGGGGTGCAGGGCGTCGATTTCGGAAACTTCTTTGCCCCTTCTACCCATTCGCGCGCATCCATACAGCAGCCGACTATTCAAGATCAACTGTTCACTGTCAGGGGATACTGAGTGGATCCTGAGGGTTCACAAAACACAGTTGACGCCCAGCGACAGGACTTGATCCTCGAGCCGGGCTACACGCTTGGAACCGTAACCGACAAAATCAGCTCGATCGTGCTCACTCGTGGCACGACGAAGGGCTGGATGCTCGGGTTCGGAGCGGCGTTCTCCCTCTTGATGCTGTTCAACGTGGCGGTCGCCTACCTGCTCGTCAAGGGCGTGGGAATCTGGGGCATCAACATTCCGATTGGGTGGGCGTTCGCGATCACGAACTTCGTTTGGTGGATCGGAATCGGACACGCCGGAACGCTTATCTCCGCGATTCTTCTCCTGTTGCACCAGAAATGGCGCACTTCTATCAACCGCTTCGCCGAAGCGATGACGCTATTTGCGGTAGCCTGCGCGGGAATGTTCCCGCTGCTGCATATGGGGCGGCCCTGGCTTTTCTTCTACTTGATGCCGTATCCGAATCCGATGTGGATGTGGCCGCAGTTTCGCAGCCCCCTGGTGTGGGATGTGTTCGCGGTGTCGACGTACGCCACGGTCTCCTTGCTGTTCTGGTTCGTGGGGTTGATTCCGGATCTCGCAACCTTGCGAGATCGCGCCAGGAATCGCGCCGCGCAAATCATTTACGGCGTGCTGGCGATGGGATGGCGCGGATCGGCCGTGCACTGGTCGCGCTACGAAACAGCCTCGCTGTTGCTGGCAGGCCTCGCGACGCCGCTGGTTGTTTCCGTGCACACGGTGGTGAGCTTCGACTTCTCCATCGCGCTTGTGCCGGGCTGGCACAGCACGATTTTCCCGCCCTATTTCGTTGCCGGCGCAATCTACTCGGGCTTCGCGATGGTGCTGACGCTCGCGATCCCGATACGAAAGTACTACAAGCTGGAAGACCTGATCACGATGCGGCATCTCGAGCTGATGGGCAAAGTGATGCTCGCGACGGGAATGATCGTGGCGTATGGCTACATGATGGAGACGTTCATCGCGTTCTACAGCGGGAATCCGTTCGACCGCTACATGATCGTGAACCGCATGGCGGGCCCGTACAAGTACGTCTACTGGTTGCTGATCTTGTGCAACATCGTGATTCCGCAGTCTCTCTGGTCAAAGAAGGTGCGGCGGAGCGTGCTGGGCCTGTTCATCATTTCGCTGGTGGTGAACGTGGGAATGTGGCTCGAGCGCTTCGTGATTATCGTGGTGAGCCTGCACCGCGAATACCTGCCGTCGAAGTGGGACATGTACTATCCCACGCGCTGGGACTGGGCGACGTACGTCGGCACGATCGGGTTGTTCCTGACGCTGTTCTATCTGTTCCTGCGCTTCGTGCCCATGATTTCAATCGTGGAAGTGCGTTCGCTTGTGCACGAAACGGAAAAAGAGCAAGGCTCGTAGAGGCCGGGTTTCAGGGTTTGTACTTGCAAACCCTGACCTAAAGAAGAACGATGCCACAGATTTTTCATCACAGCACGAACTTCATCTCGCGGATGTCGATCTACGGCGCCGTGCTGATCATTGGCGGGCTGGGATACGCGCTCTACGCGGTGGCGCTGTCGCCGTGGTACACCGACCAGAACGTTGCGCGCGAGCAGCCAGTGCCGTTCAGTCACCGGCACCACGCGGGAGAGCTCGGCATCGATTGCCGCTATTGCCACACGTCGGTGGAGAAGTCGTCGTTCGCGGGCCTTCCTCCCACGCATACCTGCATGAGCTGCCATTCGCAAATTTGGACGAACGCGGGCATGCTCGAACCCGTCCGCGCGAGTTATCGCGATGATGTGTCGCTCTCGTGGACCCGCGTGAACGCGCTGCCCGATTTCGTGTATTTCGATCACAGCATCCACGTCAACAAAGGCGTCGGCTGCACGACGTGCCACGGCCCGATTGCGGAAATGCCGCTCACCTACCGCGCCGGAACCTTGTATATGTCGTGGTGCCTCGATTGCCACCGGCAACCCGAGAAATACGTGCGGCCAAAGTCGGAGGTTTTCAATCCGTACTACAAGCCGCCCGCCAATCAATTGGAATTAGGCAAGCAGCTGGTGAAGGAATACAAGATACAGAGCCTGCAAAACTGTTCGACGTGTCACCGGTGAAAGGTTTCAGGATTTGTACTTGCAAATCCTGAGGTGAAAACGACAAAACGATGAGCTCCGATCCTAAGCCGAACGCTCCGCCGAAAACGCCGATTGATCTGGACGCGATCCGCGCCCGGCTCGCGCGCCCAGGCGGCAGACGCCACTGGCAGAGCCTCGAGCAATTGCAGGACACGAAGGAATTCCGCAATTTCCTCGAGAACGAATTCCCGTCGAACGCCGAGGCGGCAGACCAGGAACGCGAGGGACTCAATCGCCGCGACGTTTTGAAAGTCATGGCGGCTTCGGCGGCCATGGCCGGCCTCAGCGCCTGCACGAAATTGCCGACTGAAAAAATCGTTCCCTACGTGAGGGCGCCCGAAGAAATTATCCCCGGCAACCCGCTCTTCTACGCAACTTCCATGCCGCTGCAGGGCGTGGCGACCGGGCTGCTCGTCGAGAGCCACATGGGACGCCCGACGAAAATCGAAGGCAATCCCGACCACCCCGGCAGCCTCGGCGGCACGGACGTCTTCACGCAAGCATCGGTGCTCGACCTCTACGACCCAGACCGTTCTCAGACCGTCTTCTTCGAAGGCCGAATCAGCAGTTGGCGAGTGTTTGCGTCGGAGATGGGAGATTTGCGATCGCAACTCGCGCCGAAAGGCGCGGGTGTGCGGATTTTGACGGAGACGGTGACCTCGCCGACCCTTGCAGCCCAGATTCGCAAGCTCCTGCAGCAGTTTCCCGAAGCGAAGTGGCATCAATACGAACCGTGTGGCGGAGACTCGGCGCGCGAAGGGACGCGCATGGCGTTCGGCAAGCCGGTGAACACTGTTTACCGCGTCGATCAGGCCAAGGTTATCGTTTCGCTCGATTCCGATTTTCTCGTGTCGGGACCCGGACACGTTCGCTACACGCGCGAATTTGCGTCTCGACGCGCGCTTCAGGGGCCGCAATCGGAAATGAGCCGGCTGTACGTGGTCGAGAGCATGCCCACGAGCACAGGCGCAATGGCGGATCATCGGTTGCCAACGCGCGCGAGCGATGTGGAAGCATTCGCGCAGGCTCTCGCCGCAGCCGTCGGAGTTTCCGTTTCCAGCGGTGGCGCAACGGTGCCTGCGAAAACTGGCGAATGGCTCGCCGCGGTCGCACGCGATTTGCAGAACAATCGCGGCAAGTCTCTCGTCATCGCGGGCGAGGGGCAGCCGCCCATCGTTCACGCGCTGGCCCACGCGATGAACGCCGCGCTCGGAAACGTTGGCAAAACTCTCTACTACACGGAATCGCTCGAAGCGAACCCCGTGAATCAAGTCGAATCGCTGGGCGAGCTCGTGAACGATCTGAAAAACGGTCGGGTGAAGCTGCTGCTGATTCTTGGCGGCAATCCGGTTTACGACGCGCCCGCGGATTTCGATTTTGGATTTGCGCTGCTCAAGGCGAGCATGCGCGTCCACTGCGGCCTGTACCGCGACGAGACTGCGGAGCTTTGCCACTGGCACGTTCCGGCGGCGCATTACCTGGAATCATGGGGCGATGCTCGCGCCTACGACGGAACCGTCGGCATCATTCAGCCGCTCATTGCGCCGCTCTACGATGGACACACGCCCCTCGAAGTAGCCGCGACGCTCACCGGTGATACAGGAAAATCGGCGCACGACCTGGTGAAGGAATACTGGCAGAGCCAGCGGCCAGAAAAGGACAAAGCGTTCGAGGAATTCTGGGAACGCTCGTTGCACGATGGGTTGATGGCGAATACGGCTCTGCCTGCCAGCGCGACTCAATTCCATGCCGACTTTGCGAAACAGGCGACGTCCGCTCCCGGCGGTCAGTCAAACGACCTCGAGATCGCCTTCCGCCCCGATCCCACGGTGCTCGACGGGCGATTCGCGAACAACGGATGGCTGCAGGAGACGCCGAAGCCGGTAACGCGAATCACGTGGGACAACGCCGCGATGATGAGTCCGGTGACCGCATCAGCGCGCGGTCTTGCCCAGGACGACTACGTCACGCTGAAAGTCGGCGGACGCGAGCTCAAGGCGGGAATCTTTCTTGTTCCGGGCCACGCGGACAATTCCGTGACGCTCCATCTCGGCTATGGGCGGCGCCGCGCGGGGAACGTCGGCACTGGCCCCGGCTTCAACGCGTATTTTCTGCGCACTTCCGTGGTGCCGTGGATCGCCTCCGGCCTGCAAATCGAAAAAACCGGCGACAACTACTCCTTCGCGTCGGTACAGCACCAATACACGATCGATTTCGATGGGCACCCCGCCGACGATGAGAGCGTCAACGCTTTCCGCCGCGACCTGGTGCAAGTGGCCACGCTCGACGAGTTCCGGAAAGACCCGAACTTCGCCAAAGTTCCAGCGACCACCGAGAACCACGAGCTTTCGCTCTATCCCGATTTCAAGTACGAAGGCTATTCCTGGGGGTTGTCGATCGACTTGAATCGCTGCGTGGGTTGCAACGCGTGCGTCGTCGCGTGCCAATCGGAAAACAACATCGCTGTCGTCGGCAAGGATCAGGTGGCGCGCGGCCGCTCGATGCACTGGATTCGCATCGACACGTATTTCAATGGCGGCCTGGAAACGCCGGAGATGTACTTCGAGCCTTTACCCTGCATGCAATGCGAAAACGCGCCCTGCGAATACGTGTGCCCCGTCGGCGCCACCACGCACAGTCCCGAAGGCCTGAATGAAATGACGTACAACCGCTGCGTCGGGACGCGATACTGCTCGAACAACTGCCCGTACAAAGTGCGGCGTTTCAATTTCTATCTCTACTCGGATTACAAGACGCCCAGCTTATACGGGCTCCGCAATCCGAATGTGACGGTGCGCAGCCGCGGCGTGATGGAGAAGTGCACCTACTGCGTGCAGCGAATCAACGCGGCGAAGATTCAGTCGGAAGAAGAAAATCGCGCGATTCGCGACGGCGAAATTCAGACGGCTTGCCAGCAAGCCTGCCCGGCCGAGGCCATCGTTTTCGGCAATATCAACGACAAGAAGAGCCGCGTCTCCGCATTGAAGGCGCAATCGCGAGATTACGTTCTGTTGGCTGACTTGAACACGAGGCCGCGCACCAGCTATCTGGCGCGCGTGCGCAATCCCAACCCCGAGATTCGAGAGCAAACGGAACCACGAGCAAACGGATGAAACGCCGCCCGATTTACGGATTGCTGGCTGAATTCGAGTCGCCCGAGCAGGTGCTTGAAGCCGCCCGCCGCACGCACGACGCGGGCTTCAAGAGTATCGACGCCTTCACGCCCATTCCCGTCGAGGGCCTCGCGGAGGCTGTGGGATTCGAGAAGACGCGGCTGCCGTTGCTGGTGCTGATTGGCGGAATCTTGGGAGGTTCGACCGGTTTTTCCATGTGCTACTACGCCAACGTCATCAGCTTCCCGCTGAACATCGGCGGGCGCCCGTTCAACAGTTGGCCCTCGTGGATCCCGATCACGTTTGAGTTGACGATTCTCGGCGCCGCGCTCACCGCTGTCTTCGGCATGCTCGCGCTCAACGGAATGCCCACGCCTTATCACCCGGTGTTCAACGTGGCGCGTTTCGCGCTCGCCTCCACCGACCGGTTCTTCTTGTGCATCAAGGCGCGCGACAAAAAATTTGACTTGGCGAAAACGAAAGCGTTTCTCGAGAGCCTGAATCCGCACGGAGTGTTTGAGATTGAAGCGTGAAACCGCAATTCGGCTGAATGGGCGCGGCGGCTTGCCCGCGGGCGCGCGAGGATTGGCGGCGCTTGGTCTGGTCGCGTTCTTACTGGCCGGGTGCCGGCTCGACATGCACCTTCAGCCAAAATACTTGCCGTACGAGCCGAGTCACTTTTTCCGCGATGGCCGATCCGAACGGCCGCCCGTCCCGGGAACGGTGGCGCGAGGCCATTTGCGCCTCGACGATCTGCTTTACACGGGACAAGAGAACGGCGCGGTGTCGAACCGCTTTCCGTTCCCTATTACGAAAGCGGACCTCGACCGCGGACGCGAGCAATACAACGTGTTTTGCACGCCGTGCCACGATTACACCGGCAGCGGCAACGGCATGATCGTGCAGCGCGGGTTCCCAAAGCCGCCGTCGTACCACATCGATCGCTTGCGCGCGGCGCCCGTCGGCCACTTTTTTGACGTCATGACGAACGGGTTCGGCGAAATGTATAGCTACGGTTCGCGCGTTTCGCCGGAAGACCGATGGCGCATCGCTGCCTATATCCGCGTCCTGCAATTGAGCCAGCACTCCACGATTCAGGATGTCCCGGAGAGCCAGAGACAGAAGCTTACGCAGCAAACGTCCGCGGCAGGCGCGCAACCGTCAGGACAATCACCCGGGCAGTCAAAATGACGACGCCAGACACAGTTCGAAAGCAACTCGAGCGCGTGCAAAACGTTGCGCTTTTGGTGGGCGCCGCTGGCGTCGTGCTTTCGCTTATTTATATTTTCGCGCTCAACGGATGGGACCAGTTTTGCAAATCCTACCTCTTCGCGTTCATTTACTGGGTCTCGATCCCGTTGGGATGCACGGCGATTTTGATGATGCATCACCTGACGGGCGGTTGGTGGGGCTATCCCATCCGGCGGCTGCTTGAGGCCGGCACGCGGACGTTCGCGCCGATGGCCTTGCTGTTCGTCCCGCTCCTTTTCGGGCTGTCACATCTCTATGCGTGGGCCGGGCCGGTGGAAGAGGTGATGAAGGACCCGATCCTGGCCTACAAGCGCCCCTACATGAATCCGAGCTTTTTCACGGTGCGCACCGTGATTTATTTCGCGATCTGGCTGCTGCTCGCATTTCTGCTGAACCGCTGGTCCCAGCAGCAGGATCGCACGGCCGATCCGAAGCTCGAAGGGCGCTTGGAAGCCATGAGCGGCCCCGGACTGATTCTTTGGGGAATCGCCGTCACGTATTCGTCGGTGGATTGGGCGATGTCGATCGATTCGCACTGGTTCTCGACGATCTACGGAATGGTTTTCATGGTCCTCGAGGCGCTGACGGCGATGTCGTTCGTCGTATTCGTGCTGCGGGCGCTATCGGACGAGGAGCCGCTGAAAGATTCGGTCACGCCGCAGCAATACAACGACCTCGGAAACCTGATGCTGGCGTTCGTGATGCTGTGGACGTATCTCCAGTTTTCGCAATTCCTGATTATTTGGCAGGCGAACTTGAAGGACGAAATTCCCTGGTACAAGGTGCGCGCGTTTGGACCGTGGGGCGGAATTGCGGTCGTTCTGCTCGTGCTGGACTTTGCGATTCCGTTTCTCCTGCTGCTGCAGCGTCCGGTGAAGCGCCGTCTGCGCTCGTTAGGAGCAGTCGCAGGAATGCTCGTGGTCTTAAGCGCGGTGGACGTCTACTGGCTGATCGTGCCTGGGTTTGAAAGTGATCGGCCGCATTTTCATCCCATCGACTTTTTCGCCTGGATAGCAATTGGCGGTCTCTGGGCCGGCGCGTTTTTCTGGCAACTGAAGCAATGGCCGCTGCTGCCGTTGCACGATCCGCGATTCCAAGGAGCGCTCGAACATGAGCACGGAGACTAATCCGCAGCCGACCCGCGAGGACGGCTACGAGCGCCGCGATGCAAATACGCGTGTGCTTCTCCACTATGGATTCTGGCTGGGAGTTGTGCTCGTCGTGGTCCTTATCACGATGAAGTGGACGTTCAACTACCTTTCGGCCAAGGACCCGCTCGGGCCGCCGCCGACGCCGTTCGAAAATGCGCGCGCGCTGCCGCCGAACCCGCAATTACAGGTCCAACCGCACCAGGACCTGAAGACTTACTGCGAGCAGGAGAAGAATGACCTAGAAAGCTACGGCTGGGTGGATTCGCAGGATGGCGTCGTGCGAATTCCCGTGGACGCAGCGATGGACAAGGTTTTGCGGCAGGGTTTGCCCGCGCGGCCCGCTGGCGAAGCAACCGCTGCGGCCGCGTCGATGGCTCCTGTGGGTTCCACGAACGCGCCGAAACCGACAGGTATCGGCGGCCCATGCTCTTTTGTCGTCGAGCAGGAGCCAGCCGGCTCGAAAGAGTAATTTGAGCATGAATTCGCGCAGGGAAGGGTAGCAGTGAATCGAGAACGCAGAACGAGAAGCAAGGGCACGAATGGCATGGCGACCGCCGCGCTCGCGATCGCCGTGTTATTTGCGATCATGCTTTTCCCGGCAGCCGCTTCCGCCCAACTTACCGACCCGATTCAGAACATCGGCGTGCGCCCCGAATTGCTGAAGGACGTGGGAATCGATCAGAAACTGAACGAGTCGATTCCGCTGGACCTCACGTTCAACGATGAAAACGGCAAGCCCGTCGAACTCCGGCAATACTTCGGCGGCAAGCCCGTGATTCTCTCGCTGGTCTATTACAACTGCCCGATGCTTTGCACGCAGGTGCTGAATGGACTCAACCGCAGCCTGAAGAATATCTCTCTCGATCTTGGCAAGGACTACTCAGTCGTAACTGTGAGCATCGACCCCACTGAAAGGCCGGTGCTCGCTTCGGCGAAGCAGCAACTTTACACGGGCATGTACGGGCGGGCTGGCGCGGCGGAAGGCTGGCATTTTCTCACCGGAAGCGAGCCGCAGATCAAGCAACTCGCGAGCGCTGTCGGGTTCCGCTATGCCTACGATCCTGATTCGAAGCAGTTCGCGCACGCCAGCGCGATCATGGTGCTCACGCCGGAAGGCAGAATTTCGCGCTACTTCTACGGCATCACGTATCCTTCGCGCGATTTGCGGCTCGGGCTGGTGGACGCCTCGGAGGGCAAGATCGGTTCGCCCGTCGATGCGATTCTGCTGTTTTGCTATCACTACGACCCCGGCACGGGAAAATACGGTCTCGTGATTTCGCGAGTGATTCAGATTGCCGGCGGTTTGACGATTCTCGTCGTTGGCGGCCTGATTCTTCGTGCTGGCTCGCCGAGAACACTATGCGCTGCCGCCGGGGCGGGCATGATGAGGTCACGCGGAAGATCATGACGGGTCTGATTCAATCCGGTTTGAATTGCGCAGGCGCACTGGCCGCGTCGATTCCGCTGCGTCCGCCCGCGGCTTCTTCGATTGCGGAAAACGTCGACCGCCTGCACTACACGCTCACCGCGATCACGCTGTTTTTCACTGCGGCGATTTTCTCGTGCATTTTCTACTTCATGATCAAGTATCGTCGCCAATCCGACGACGAGCAACCGGAACAGATCGAGGGAAACATTCCCCTCGAACTCGCCTGGACCGGAATCCCGGCGGTGATCTGCATCGGCATTTTCGTCTGGGCCTCGACGCTCTACGTGCGAAACGCCCGGCCGCCCGCCGCATCCACGGAGATCTTCGTCATCGGCAAGCAATGGATGTGGCACGTCCAGCATCCGGAGGGCCCGCGCGAAATCGACGAGCTTCACGTGCCCGTGGATGTGCCCATAAAAATCACGATGACTTCGCAGGACGTGATTCACGACTTCTACATTCCCGCGTTTCGCGTGAAGAAAGACGTGCTGCCGGGCCGCTACACGTCGCTCTGGTTCCAGGCCACCAAGGTGGGAACCTATCACCTGTTTTGCGCTCAGTATTGCGGCGCGGAGCACTCGGAAATGATCGGCTGGGTCTATGTGATGGAGCCTGCCGATTACGCCGCATGGCTCGCGGGCGGCGCGAAGACCGAATCGATGGCCCAGGGCGGCGAGCGGCTGTTCACGCAGCTTGGTTGCGCAACGTGCCACACCGCGGACAATTCCGGGCGCGGTCCATCGCTCGCCGGAATCTACGGCAAGGCCGAAAAGTTGCGTGATGGCACAACGCGGACCGTTGATGAAGCGTTCATTCGCCAGGCCATCATCAATCCCAACTCTCTCCAGTTGCCGAACTATCCGCCGATCATGCCCACGTTCCAGGGGCAGGTGGACGAGGAGCAGGTGCTGCAATTGATCGCGTACGTGAAGTCGCTGGGAACGCAAGAGCAAGAAAGGACCGCGAGTCAATGAGTACGGCTGTTGCAGAACCCCAACACGTTCCGTCCGGGTCTCAAGTCAACTACTTGAATGCCACCTACGGCATCAAGTCGTGGCTTCTGACGACGGACCACAAGCGAATCGCGCTGCTCTATCTTGCGTCGATCACCTTGATGTTCTTCGTCGGAGGCACAGCGGCCGTGCTGATGCGGCTTCACCTGATCGAACCGCAGGGCGCGCTGGTCCAGCCCGAAACTTACAACAAGCTGTTCACGATCCACGGCATCGTAATGGTGTTTTTCTTCCTGGTTCCCTCGATCCCGGCGACGCTCGGCAATTTCCTGGTTCCGCTGATGATCGGCGCGCGCGACCTGGCTTTCCCGCGGATCAATCTGCTGAGCTGGTATATCTACATCACCGGGGCGGCGCTCGTTCTGCTACGCGATCCTCACCGGCGGCGTCGATACCGGCTGGACCTTCTACACGCCGTACAGCAGCACCTACTCACACACGCACGTGATTGCCGCGGCGCTGGGGATTTTCATCACGGGCTTTTCCTCGATCCTCACCGGGCTGAATTTCATCGTCACCATTCACAAAATGCGCGCGCCCGGAATGACGTGGTTCCGCATGCCGCTCTTCCTCTGGGCGATGTACGCGACCAGCGTGATTTTCATTCTTGGCACGCCCGTGATCGCCATCACGCTGTTTCTCCTGGGCCTCGAGCGGCATTCTCCACGTCGGCATTTTCGATCCCGCGATCGGCGGCGACCCGCTGCTCTTCCAGCATCTGTTCTGGTTCTATTCGCACCCGGCCGTCTACATCATGATTCTTCCCGGCATGGGAGTGGTCAGCGAGCTCATCACCTGCTTCTCGAGGAAGCGAATCTTCGGCTACAGCTTCATCGCCTTCTCGAGCATGGCGATCGCCGTGATCGGCTTCCTGGTGTGGGGCCACCACATGTTCGTCACGGGCCAGTCGATTTACGCGGGCCTGGTTTTCTCGGTGCTCAGCTTCCTGGTGGCGATTCCCTCGGCGGTCAAGGTGTTCAACTGGACCGCCACGCTCTACAAAGGCTCGATTTCCTACGATGCGCCGATGCTCTACGCGCTCGGCTTCATCGGCCTGTTCACCATGGGCGGCCTCACGGGCTTGTTCCTCGCGTCGCTCGGCCACTGACGTGCATCTGCAACGGCACCTACTTCATCGTCGCGCATTTCCACTACATCATGGTGGGCGGCGCCGTGATGGCCTACCTCGGCGGCATTCATTTCTGGTGGCCGAAGATCACCGGCCGCCTCTACCCGGACGCTCTGGGCGCGCATCGCCGCTGTCATCATCTTCTTCGGCTTCAACCTGACGTTTTTCCCGCAGTTCATGCTCGGCTATCTGGGGATGCCTCGGCGCTACGCGGTCTATCCCGCGGAGTTCCAGGTGCTGAACGTGATGTCGTCGGCGGGCGCTTCGATTCTCGGCATCGGCTATTTGATTCCGCTCATCTACCTGATTTGGTCGATGCGCTATGGCCCGATTGCCGGGCCCGAATCCCTGGGGCGCGAAGGGCCTCGAGTGGCAAACGCCTTCGCCGCCGCCGACAGAAAATTTCGAGGAGATTCCCGTCGTGACCGAAGAGCCCTACAACTATCCGGGAACCGAGGTGCCAGTCCGTGGCTGACATGGCGGCTCATTCTCGCTTGCACGACCCGCACACGGCTGAAGTGGCGCATCAGTTCGAGGACCCCGAACAGCAGCGTGAAGCGGACTCGCTCGGCATGTGGACCTTTCTCGTCACCGAGATCATGTTCTTCGGCGCGCTGTTTGCCGCCTACGTGATCTACCGCTCGTTGTATCCCGCGGCTTTCGAAACCGGCAGCCATTTGCTCGAGGTGAAGTTCGGCGCCACAAACACGGCCGTCTTGATCTGCAGCAGCTTGACGATGGTTCTCGCCATCTACTGCGCGCAAACCGGCAAAAGCAAATCCGCGATCATCACGTTTCTCGTCCTCACCATGCTGCTCGGCGCCGCGTTCATCGGCATCAAGCTCCATTTCGAGTGGTTCCACGACTACGCCGAAGGCCTCGTGCCGGGCATCAACTTCAACCTGGCGAAGTACGGCTCGGGCGTCGAGTTGTTCATGGTGTTTTATTTCTTCATGACCGGCTTGCACGCCCTGCATATGGTGATCGGCCTGGGAATTCTCACCGTGCTTGTTGTGATGACGGCGCGAGGCCGCTTTTCGCCGCGCTATTATGCGCCGCTCGATATCAGCGGCCTGTACTGGCACTTCGTCGATATCATTTGGATTTTCCTTTTCCCGCTGCTCTATCTGATCGGCGGGCGGTACACCCACGGGGGACACTGATGTCCGAGCACATCGTTCCGGTCAAAACCTACCTGGCAGTCTTCGTGGCGCTCATCTTGTTGACGGCACTCACCACGGGTGTCGCTTACATTGACTTGGGGCCGTTCAACACGGTGGCGGCGCTACTTATCGCCGTAACGAAAATGCTGCTCGTCGTTCTGTTCTTCATGCACGTGAAATACAGCTCCGGCATGACGAAGATCGTCATCATCGCGGGGGTATTCTGGCTGGCAATCCTGATCGCGCTGACCATGGCCGACGAGATGACCCGCGTCTGGACCCCCGACCCGGGCCCCTGGAGTAGTCCCAGCCTCCTCCTACCCTTCGTCTCCCGGCTGCTCTAGGTTCGCTCACACGAATCGGGACAACTGCATTCTTCCGCTAACGCCGCCGAAAGGGATCCCAACCACGAGGTTCCATAGCGCTTGTCCGGCCGTTCTGATCGACCATTAAGAGGTGGCGGCTTTGGGTGACTTCGCCAACGCAAGTGAGCCCCGCGAATCCTGGAGCGGCTCGCAGGCGTTTCGCCTTTCGGCGCGGCACCGTGAACAGGAGTTCGTAGTCGTCGCCACCGTGCAGCGCCATCTGCAGGGGATCAAACCGATTGGGCAGCAGCCTGGATACGGCATCTGGTACGGGAGCGGCCGGAATCAGGTCGGTTCGGACCCGCGCTCCCACGCCGCTCGCCTGGGCGAGGCGCGCCAAATCGGTCGAGAGCCCGTCGGAGATATCCATCATTGCCGAGGCGATTCGGTGTCGAGCGAGCCAGCAGCCGAGTTCGACCCGGATTCGCGGGTAGAGGTGAGGTCGCACAACTGCGGCCACGCCCCGCTGGCGCCCCTTGCCCGCCAGCACGAGTTCGAGGCCGAGTTGTGCCCGGCCCAGGATCCCACTGACATATATAAGGTCGCCGGGCCGGGCTCCCGAGCGCGTCACAAGTTGGCCCGAGCCGACCTCTCCGACGACAGTTATGCCGATCGCCACTTCGGCGCTCTTTGTGGTATCTCCACCCATAAGCCGCATCCCCAGCGACCGGGCGGCGCGGCCCATCCCCCGCAGGAATTCGTCCAACCATCGGCCGGTTCGTTTGCGCGGAAGTGCCAGGGTGAGCAGGAAGAACCGCGGCGTGGCGCCCATGGCGGCGATGTCGCTCGTCGCCCGGACGAGAGACTTGTAGCCGACCGAATCCGGGGGATGCGTCCCGGCAAGGAAGTGGACGCCCTCGAGGAAAGCGTCGCAGGTCAAGACCAGTTCCGTACGCCGAACCGGCCTAATCACTGCCGCATCATCCCCAATCCCGAGGCGCAGGCCACCTGACCCGCGCCCCAATTGGGAGGGGACTCCCCGAGCAATCCTTTTGATCAGTTGGTCTTCAGCGTTCATCGGCTGCGAGGCAGCGATTATAGCCAAGAACCTCACTGGGAGTCGCGAACTCCGCTGAGAGCCCCGAAACAACCGCCGCCGCTGCGGCGTCTCAAATTGACACTTTCGTGCTTATACTGGCCTCTCGTACAGTTGTCGACGGACAGATTCTTAGGCTAAGCTTGTCTAAGTTGAGCCCCGGTGGCCGTGGTGCGCGCCAGAGGAGCCCCAAGTGCGCCTATGCAAAATGGAAGATTGGGGTTGACGCCATGGGTTACGGTCATTACAATGCGCACCGTCTCGAACCAGGGCTCTCGGTTCAGGCTCGGTCATTCTTGAGGGAATCGGCTAACCGCTGCGAGGGGCACGCGGTGTTCGATCAGCCGAAACAAAGACTAATTCGGAACGAAATTTAGACGATGAAGAGCAAGCAATATACGTTCTTTATTGCCTCAAGCGCCTCGGGCGGCATGCGGCGTGTGCGCGTACCCGTGTACATACTCCATTTCTTCGCGCTCCTGGCGATCGTGGGGGGAATCACGGTGGCCGCGGCGGTAGGCTCCTATTCGAGAATGCTGTGGAAGGCCACCAGCTATAACTCTCTGCTCCGCGAGCAAAATAGCCTCAAGCAGCAATACAAGCAGCTTCAGACCGAGGTCAAAGATACAAACCAGCGCCTCGATTCGCTGCAGTCGTTGGCTGGTGAAGTGGCGATGGCCTACG
>CAWBGW010000048.1:0-21210 GCA_963788345.1 uncultured Acidobacteriota bacterium
AGCGATGATTTGGACGAGGCTTGCTCGCGCACCCAAACCGCCCAGTTCTTGAGCCAAAGCCAGACCGATAAATATTTGGTTGTCCTCCGAACTGCCCGCCGTGACGATGCCGGCGACAGTAAGCGCGCTTCTCGTCCGGCATAATTCACCTTCATGCTTTGCCCCGGAACCAGTCCGAGACGCGCCGCCGCCTCTTCTCCAATCATGCAATCGGTGCGATTGTCGCGAGCGCCGACCCAATTCCCATCGACTTTCCACCACGAATTCATGCGCGCCACTTCGTCGAACCACGTTCCGGCAACGATCACCGGCGCCTTGTTCTCCCCGCCTCGGCCTCTGCCGAGAGATAAAGATACGGCGCGGCAGCCACGATTTCCGGCAGGCGCAGTGGGTCGATCTGTTATGCGCGCCGGCGTCCATCGTCGCCGCGGCATCGCGGTTTGCGCCGGCGAGACCACCACGTTCGCGCCCAGCACGCGAAATTCGCGCGTCAACTTGTCGCTGGCGTCCAGATCGAGGTTCAGCAGCGCCGCGCAAACCGCTGCGCCGCTGGCCACCGCAAGCAGCGCCAGTGCCAGCCGGCCTCGGCTGGCCCACAGCAATCGCCAAAGAATGCGCCAAAACATTCGTTTTCTTCGATTGCGAAGTAGCGGCGCGCGCTGGGCGGACCTACTCCCCGCGCAAGACCGGCGCGGGATCGAGCCGCATCACCCTTCGCAGGGGCAGCAGACTTCCCAGCGTCGCTACGACCGCCGCCACTCCCAAAACGATCGGAAGCAGAATGAGTCGCGTCTCGGCGAAACGCCAAAAATGCGCTCGCCGACCAGCACGCGCCAGGCCAAGACCCACCGCGTAGCCCGCCACGCCCCCAACGATCGCCAGTCAACCACTGCTCTCCCAGAAAGAATGCTCCGACCAGCCTGCGGCGCGCCCCAGAGCCTTCATCAGGCCGACCTCGGCGGTCGTTCGAGCACCGTCGTGCCGGCCGTGGCAGCAACGGCCAGCGCCGCAGCCAATAACGCCGCGAGAGTCACCAGCCACATCAGCGCGCTCACGCGCGTCAGGATGCGGCCTTCGCCTTCGGCGATTTGGCGGATCGGCCGCACCTCACGCCGGGCAACTGTTCCTGCATCTGCCGCGAGATCGAGGAGATGTACGGCGAACAATACCAGCGCTCGAATTCGACCGGCGTCATCGATTTCGGATCGCGCTGCGAAAACGCGTCCTCGGGCTTGGTCAGCGCGCTCACCAGCAAGCCGCCGATATTGCCCCGGGCTTGCCGGAAAGTTGCTGCGCGATGGCCAGCGGCGCGAGCACGGCATCGTCCTCCTGCCCGCCGGTCGAGACGATGCCGGTAACCAGTAGCTGCACGCTGCGGTCGCCGGCACGCAACTCGAGCGTCTGGCCGGCGGCGATGCCCGCGCGACGCGCCAGCGCTCGCGCCCACCACGCCCTCGGCCGCGTCATCGCGAAAACCAGCGCCCGTCGACCTGCCATCCGGGATTGGTGGCGGCCACGCCCGTGCGAAAATGCCTCCGCCATTGGGGATCGGCACGTCGTGACGGTACCAGGTGCCGATGAGCATCGTCGCAGCGCCGAGCGTCGCTCGCGGAGAGCGGCTCGCGGAGCTCAGCCGCCACCGGCACATCCAGAAAAGGCGCGAAGCCAATAATGTTGTTGCGCCAGAAGATTGTTTTCAGCTTGCCCAGATCCGCCTCGGACAAATAGACGCCGGAATCCACCGGCCGATAATCGACACCGCCGATTTCCAGCGGCAGGGTGTCGGCTTGCGGCGTGACCAGCAGATTCGCGCCCAGGCTGCGAAATTCGCGCGCCAGCCGGTCGCCCACGTCCAAGCGCCACGCTGAGCGTCGCCGTGGCCATGGCCGTGCCAAGCGCGAGAGCCACCGCGGTCAGCAGCTTGCGGCGTGGCTGCCGCGCGAAAGAATCCTTGAGGATGCGACAGAACACGGAATGCGTGCGCCTACTGCGGAACTTTGCGCGCGGCGTCGGTGAGGGCCGAAAGATCGATCACCAGCTCCTGCCCTCGACGTGCGACGGAACGGCTACGGGATTGCAGCCGCCCGGCTTGGCCGATGCTGGGCACGTAGATCGCCGAAGCGCAGTTGCGGCAAATCACGTTGGATCCGTTCTGCCGGTAGCCCGCCCATCCGCAGATCATGCAAGCGTCCAGCGCCGTGCCCCAACTGCCGTCGGGCTTGCGAATGACGATGAAGCGCAGCGAGGTGTTGTTCACTTCGACCTGGAAAAAATGCAGATTGCCGTCGCTCACATCCGCCGTCGGTATGTGCACCGCGCCGTTCTGCGCCGTGCACCGTCTGCGCCTGCGGAGGCGCGGCCGATACGCGCGCGTAGACGAAATCGGCGGTCAGCGTCAGGATCACGATCACGAAACACGACCGCGGCGGCGAACATCCAGCGGCTCTGCTTGCGCCGCTCCCAGCGGATGCGGCGGCGCTCGGCGTCATTTGCGGCCTTCAGGTGCCGCCGCGACGCCGCATGGAGCGCCATTCGCGAAGAATCAGCAAGGCCGCCGCGCCCAGAATGACCACGAAGAAGAAATACTCATTCCGCACGATGGGCCCCACCAGCGCCATCTCGCGCTTGCTCGACGGAATCCACATGGCTTCGCTCAGCTCGTGCAATCCGGTCAGCGCCAATTGCACGGCCACGATCACCAGGATCGCGCTGGTTACGGAAAAAAAGCGGCCCAGGGGAATCTTCAGGGTGCCCTGGAAGAAAAAGAAACCGACGGCAATCGCCAGCGCCAGGCCCAGGCCCGTGCCGATCCAAACGGCCAGCCCTTCGCTCGAGAGCTCCACGGCGCGCAAGATCAGCGCCAGTTCGGCGCCTTCGCGCAAGACCATCAGGAAAACGAAAGTGCCGAGGCCCAGGCCGGCGGCCAAATCGGACTTTCTGCGCAAACGACTCCACCCGCTGCTCGATTGTCTTTGCGCAGGTGGCGCGCCGACGCGGTTCATCCAGACGATCATGGTGACAACAAAGACCGCGGCCAGCAGCATCAAAAGGCCTTCGAAATCCGTCTTCGCTGATCTGCCAGCGTTCGAGGGCGATGGCTGCCGCCAGACTCAAGGCAGCGGCCAACCCTACGCCTGCCCAGACGAAACGAGCCAATCGCGAGCGGCCGGTGCGGTCGAGATAGACGAGTACAATGCCGACGACGAGCGCGGCTTCAGCGCCTTCGCGCAGAGCAATCAGGAAGGAGGAGATCAAGGGCGAGTCCCAGTTGCAAATCAGTTGCAACTCGAAAAGCCAGTTTAGTGCCTTTAAATCTCACAGTCAAGGCATTTTGCCGCTGCCTTCTCTCTTTCGGCCGTTACAATATCCGCTCATGTTTGTCGTCCGAAAGATTTGAGACCCCGCGGATCGCGCGAATGGCCGGATTAGCGAGCGCGCCTAGCGGTCATTCTGCGGCAATTGTCTCGCCTTCCGCTTCTCTCCGAGCACAATCGCCGAGTATCGGCTCGCGAGCGGCACCGAACTCGGCTGTGACTTCTTCCGGCACGAATAAGGCGCGACAAGCCTATACGACGAAGGCCTACGTGCCGAGAGCGCGGGCGATTGGGAGACCGCATTCCAGGCCTATCAGCGAGGCCGCGACACTTTCGCCGGACGATCGGGCTATTCAGCTAGGGCGCAATTCGCGCGTTCGGCGCTTGCGCAGCAGCGCACCGAGCAGGCCGAAAGGCAAGTGCTTAGCGGCAATCGGCGCTGGCACGCGCCATGCTGCAATCGGCGCTCGAAGTGGACCCGAGTTACACCGTCGCGCAGGAACGTCTGCAGCAACTGGCGCAAGTGGACTCCCTCGCGAGCTTCGCCAAGCGGCGGTTTGGGCGAAGTCTGGAAAGCAATCTCCCCGCGATCAAAGCCAAGCGCCGGTACGCGCAATTTCGACTACAACGGACCGACGCGCGGCGCTTATGAGGAAATGGCGCGGCAATTCGGAGTCACTGCGGCGTTCGATCCGGAGCTGCAGGACCGGCAGATCAGGTTTCGCGTATCCGATGTCGATTTCGATACGGCCATGCGGCTGCTCTCGGAGCAAACCGGTACATTCTGGTTTGCGGTGGACTCCAGAACATTTTTCGTGGCCGCCGACACGGCGAACAAACGACGCGATTACGACCCTGAGATCAAGAAAACCATACTGCTGCCCGGCTTCTGAAACGAACGACGAGATGACCGAGGCCATGCGCATGGTGCGGGACATTGTCGGCCTGCGCCGGACCGAACTGGATCTGAAGACCCACAGCATCACGGTGCGCGACACGCCGGCGAACGTCGCGCTGGCCGAAGCCATTCTCAAAGATGTGCAGCAGACGCCGGGCGAATTTCTGCTGGAAGTCGATCTGCTCGAGGTCGACCGGAACGCCGCGCTGGATCTCGGCATCACGCCGCCTTCAACCGCCAGCACGTTTTCGCTCAGCACGGGCGTGATACGCGAACTGCAGCAGGCGCAGAGTTCGGGCACGCTTCTTCAGGCCATCCAGAACATATTCGGATCGCAGAATCCGCTGGCGGCGTCGAGCGGCGCGGCCGCGGCCATACCGCCGCTGATCGCTTTTGGCGGCGGCGCCACGATTTTTCTCGCGACGCTGCCGGGCGCGTCGCGCGAATTTCTCGCGCAACTCTGAGCATGGTGCAAGAGCGCGCAACGCGTCTTGCTGCGCGTAGAGGACGGGCGTCCCGCGACGTTTTTTGTCGGCGAGCATTTTCCCATCACGCTGGCGCTGCTTTCGGCCAGCCTGGTCTGCGCCGGTGTCGCAGCTCTCCTCGCCGCCAGTATCACTGGAGCGGTCCCATTTCCGCGAACGGACTTACCCGGTCGGGCATACGCCAGCGGGAATCGCCACGGCGGATTTCAACGGCGACGGGAATCTCGACATGGCCGTTACCAATGAAGGCGACAACACGGTTTCGATCTTGCTGGGCAATGGCGATGGAACATTCCAAGCGCAGACAACTTTCCCGACCGGCGTAGGGCCCGACGCCATCGTTACCGCCGATTTCAACGGGGACGGGAAACTCGATCTTGCGGTGGCAAATTTCACAGACAACTCGATATCGATTTTCCTCGGCAATGGAGACGGAACATTTACCGCGGGTACGACGATCACAGGTATAAATAGCCCCGTGGCTATGATCACCGCCGATTTCAATGGGGACGGGAAACCAGATCTTGCCGTACTGGACCAAACGGACGGATTGGTTTGCGATTTTTCTCGGAAATGGCGACGGCACTTTCGGAACGAAAATCGATACTGCCGTGGGCCTAAGTCCCTCGGCGCTGGTCACCGCCGACTTCAATGCCGACGGCAAGCCGGACCTCGCAGTGACCAACAGCGGCTCAAATACTATTTCGGTGTTGCTCGGCAACGGCGACGGCACGTTTCTCGATACGCAAACGATTTCGCCACCGGCATCGGCCCTTCGGCGGTTGCAACCGCGGATTTCAATGGCGACGGCAAGCTGGATCTGGCCGTGACGAACAAGATCGACAACACGTTTTCCATTTTCCTGGGCAATGGCGACGGCACATTTGGCACCGCGACGAACTTCACCACGGATGCCGGGCCTACGGCTCTGGTCGACGGGAGATTTCGATTCCAGCGGATTCCCAGACTTGCTCGTGGTATGCGAATCGGCCAGCACGCTCGACCTCTTTCTCGGACTTGGCAAGCGCACCTTCGCAACGCCGCTCAGCGGTTCCCAACCGGGAGCGGTCCTGTCGCCGCGGCATCAGCCGATTTTGGCACATACGGCTTGCTCGACGTCGCGGTGGTAAATCAATCGTCGAATACGGTTTCCGTCATCCTCAATGCCGCGAACAGCGCAGCAGTCTTCGACCGCGCCGCTTACCTCTTACCCCGGGTCCGAATATGTGGATTTGGGACTGAAAGTCCACGCCACGCCGCGCGTGCATGCGCAGGACGAAGTGACGCTGAATATGCAATTTGAGATCACGGCTCTAGCCGGACAGAACGTGAACGGCATTCCGATTTTGAGCAATCGCACCATCGAGCAGGAGGTGCGACTGCGCGCAAACGAAACCAGCATTCTTTCGGGCCTGATCGAAACGAGCGAAATTCGCAGCATTACCGGATGGCCCGGCCTGCGAGCTTCCTTCGGTCCGCTCACCGAGCGACCAGCAGTACACAGCAAACGGATACCGAGCTGGTGATCGCCATCACGCCGCGCCAGTTGCGCCTGCACGCCGCACGAGGACCGCAGCTTTTATGCGGGACGCGGCGTCGGCACGGCCGCTCCGCCCGAACCCGCCGCCCCAGGTCAACCACCGGCGCCGTTCCGGCGGGAGCCTGTGACCAGCGGGAATCGGCGCGCCACCCATGCGCCGTGCCGCGCTGCCGGGCGCTCCCGGAGGCCACCGGGGCCAGCGCCGAAGCGCCTGGGCCAGTTCCGCGGGACCACGCCGGTCCGCGGGAATGCCGCGAAAATCCCGGGGCTAACCCTCAGCCCAATGCGCCTCCGCTCAGCAGCCTCGAGACAACGCGCCACCGGCCGGACCGCTAAGCAGCGCGCCTCCGTTCAAGCTTCGGCTTCGAGCACGAGCACGGGTTGATAGGTGCGCGGCACGACGGCTTCGGCAATGGCGATGAGCTGATCCTGCTGATTGAAGACGCGCACGCGCGCGGGCTTCCACTCGCCGGAATCGAGCTGCGCGGGCGCGCCTTGCGGGATCTCTTTGCGTCCGGCCTGAACCTGAGAGAGCGCCACCTGAAAACGGGAACCGTGGCGCACGCGGCGTTCGACGAACGGCTGACACCGAGACGCGAGGCAATTCCGTCAGCAGGTTTCCGAGCGGCACGATCCACTCCGCGGCCTGGCCGGATTGCGCGGCGCGCGCGAAATCTTCCAGGCTGACGGCGCGATCGAGCGTGAATTCGCCGACGGCGGTGCGCACGATCTCGGCAAGATGAGCGCCGCAGCCGAGCTGCAAGCCCATTTCGTGGGCGAGCGAGCGAATGTAGGTGCCGGCGGCGCACTCCACGGAGAAGCGCGCCAGCGGCCCGTCAATCTCCAACAAGGCGAAACTCGAAGACTTCGATTTCGACCGGCTTGAGTTCCACCGGCTTGTGCTGGCGGGCCAGTTCGTGCGCCGGGCGGCCGTGGATTTTCTTGGCGGAAAAAGGGGGCGGCATCTGCAGGAATTTGCCCGGTGAAGCCGGCGGCCAGCCGCTCGAGGTCGTTCTTGTCCAATTGCGGATTGGCATCGGGGCCGAGCGGCGTGCCGTCGGCGTCGTAGGTATCGGTGGCAAAACCGAAGCGGAAGGCGCATTCGTAACGTTTGCGGCGGCCGGCATAAAACTGCGCGAAGCGCGTGGCGCGGCCGAGCAGTAAAACCAAAACGCCGGTGGCCAGCGGGTCGAGCGTGCCCAGGTGGCCGATCTGGCGAAAGCCGAGGATGCGGCGGACCGCTTCGACCACGTCGTGCGAGGTGCGGCCGCGAGGCTTATCGATGACGAGAGCGCCGTCGTAAGGCGCCGGACGTGGTTTGCGAGTCATGGTTGAAGACGCTTGGCGAGGGGAGTTACCGGCCGGGGCCCCGCCATTTTTTCGCAAGTGCTGATTCTAAAGGTGGTTTAAGTCCAATAAATCCGTAAGTGCAGATTCTGCGGAAGTTAGGCTCTAATCCGGCGTACCTGCTCATTCTGCTGTGTTTAGCTGGACAGCGCAGGAATCGCATGAAAAACACGCGCCGAGGCGGGTACTTTTTTAACGCGCAAAAGCACACGCTGGCGCCATTCGCGCCGTGAACTGAGCACAGCCAAGATTGCCTCCACCCCAATACACGCGACTTTTTCAAGCGCGCGAGTGACTCGCGCTCGAGAGGCGTGTCTTGGAGGCCCCGGTGGCTGTGCCACGCGACTTTTTCGAGCATGTTCTATTTTACCGCGCCTGTAAATAGACTCCCTTCGCAGAGGGATCCCTCGCTCCGGTTCGACTTTTGTGGCACGGCTCTACGGATGGCTGCGTGGACCCCTTACTCCGTGCGGACGAGTATGCTAACTTGCCAGCTTATGACCAAGCGCATTGGCGTGCTGCTCAGCGGACGCGGCTCGAATTTCGAGGCCCTCGCCGATAGCGTCGCCGCGGGCCGCATTCCCGACGCGGAGATCGCCATCGTCATCAGCAATCGCGAAGACGCGCCGGGCCTGCGCGCGCGCCGCCGAGCGCGGCATTCCCGCGCGCGTGATTCCCTCCAAAGGGCATCGAGCGCGAAGCCTACGACCGCCTGGTCGTCGCCGCGCTCCACGACGCGCGCGTCGATCTGGTCTGCCTGGCCGGATTCATGCGCCTGCTTTCGCCCTATTTCGTCGCGGCATTTCGCGGGCGCATCCTGAATATTCATCCCTCGCTGCTGCCCGCGTTTCCCGGACTCGAAGCGCAGCGCCAGGCGCTCGAATACGGCGTGAAATTCAGCGGCTGCACGGTGCATTTCGTGGACGAAAATCTCGACGCCGGCCCCATCGTCGCGCAGGCCATCGTTCCCGTCGAACCCGGCGACACCGACGAGACGCTCGCCGCGCGCATTCTTCGCGAGGAGCATCGCATTTACACCGAGGCCGTGCGCCTGGTGCTCTCCGGCAAATTCCGCATCGAAGGCCGCCGCGTGCTGCCCATCGCCGAACAAAGCCAGGAGGAACGCTGGCCGCGCGCGCTAAGCGAGGCTCGCCGCCGTTCCAGGACAGATCCCCATGACCACTTCCATGACCGCGCCGCAAACATTTCGCTCCGTCGACGAACAGCTCGCCGCTCTGCGCAAAGGCGTCCGCCGAAATCATTCGCGAAGAAGAGTTGCGCGCCAAGCTCGAGCGCTCGCGCGCCTCGGGCAAGCCGCTGCGCGTCAAGCTCGGCGTCGATCCCACCGCGCCCGACCTGCATCTCGGCCACACCGTCGTGCTGCGCAAGCTCAAGCATTTTCAGGACGAGGGCCACACCGCGATTTTCCTGATCGGCGATTTCACCGCCATGGTCGGCGATCCCACCGGCCAATCCGAGACGCGCCCGCCGCTCACGCCGCGAGCAGGTGCAGCGCCAATGCGCAGACCTATCTCGAGCAGGTTTACAAAATCCTCGATCGCGAACGAACCGAGGTCCGCTACAACAGCGAATGGCTGGAAGACTCACCAGGCAGGAGATCGTGCGGCTCTGCGGCCAAATATCGCCTGGCGCGCATGCTCGAGCGCGAGGATTTTCGCTCGCGCCTTGCAGAACAATCAGCCCATCTCCGTTCACGAACTGCTCTACCCGCTCTATTCCAGGCCTACGACTCGGTGGCGCTGAAGGCCGACGTCGAGCTGGGCGCCACCGAGCAGAAATTCAATCTGCTGATGGGCCGCGACATCCAGCGCGAATACGGCCAGGAATCGCAGGTGGCGCTGACCATGCCCATCCTGGTGGGCACCGACGGCCAGCGCAAAATGTCCAAGAGCCTCGGCAATTACGTCGGCATCACGGAATCGCCGTCGCAGATGTTCGGCAAGCTCATGTCCATTTCCGACGAGCTGATGTGGTCCTACTACGAACTGCTCACCGATTTCGCGCCGCCGGTCATCGTGCGCCTCAAGGAAGAAGTCCGCACCGGCGTCCTGCATCCGATGGACGCCAAGATGCAGCTCGCGCACAACATCATCGCCGGCTTCCACGGCGAAGACGCCGCCCGCAAAGCCTCCGACGAATTCCGCCGCGTCTTCCGCGAGCGCCAGGCGCCCGATGAAGCGCCGGTGCGCAAATTGCCGCGCGGAGAACCGAAACGCCTGTCGGCACTTCTGGTCGAGCTGGCGCTGGCCCCCTCGCGCAGCGAAGCCGAACGGCTGATCAAGCAGGGCGGCGTGGAGATCAATGGCGAGCGCGCAGCCGACGTAAAGAAGGAGCTGGATCTCTCGAAATCCGGAGAGTTCCTGCTGCGCGCCGGGAAAAAGAAATTTCTTCGCGTCGTCGTGGAATGAAGCTCAGGCAATCAGCGTTCGCCGGGCTAGCAGAAGCGAGACGCCGGCGTCAGGCCCCGGATCGGCAGGAGCGGGATATGCCTTTCGCGTGGCGATAGACGCGGTCGAAGACGACAAACAGAATCGCCATAATCACAAAATCGAAGACGCTGCCTTCCGGACCAACCGTTCCGCCGGTGAGCCAGCCGGACCGTGAAACGACGACGCCAGCAGATGGCCGGGCATGACGATGCCGCTGTCCGGCACGGAATAAACATAGGTCTCGCCGAAGTCGAACGCCGCGTGAAATCCGATGGCGAACCACAGCGTTCCCGTGCGGCGCAGCGTGAAGCAGAGGAACATTCCGGTCACGAACACGCTCAGCGCACCGACCGGGCCTTCGCCCGGATTGCGCAAGTGCACCGCGCCGAAACGGAGAGAAAGCAGCAAGGCGGCGGGCCAGAAACGCATTCCCGAGGTCAGCGTAAATTGCAGATAGCCGCGAAAGAAGAACTCCTCATACATTCCCACGAGAAAAAAGGCCGCCGCCCATTCGAGCGCGTAGCGCACCAGATCGGCGGGAGGAAGATCCACCGCGCCAAAGGAGTATCCGCCGAGCAGGCGAATGCAAAGCATGAGCGCGCTGACCGCTGCGATTCCCCAGATGGCGCCCAGCCAGAAGTTCTTCCCCAACGCCTGCGCCAGGGGCATGCCGTAGTCGCCGAAGCGGCGCCGCTCGAGGGCGCCGAGGATCAGGGCCGCGACGATCGCGCAGAGCGCCGCCAGACCCTCCTGGGTAAACAGAACGCGCGGCGTGATCGTCGCGGTGGGCCCGAACGCGGAGAGATGAAGCAGCCGGGCAGCCATTGCGGCAGCGGAGATGAAAAGGAAAAAGAGCGCGACATAGAGAGCGGCGCGCCAGCCCGCGCGCACTCCCTGCGGCCCCAGGAAAATCGATTCCAGCAGAAATGGCCGCGGGGCGGATGGCGGGGCCTGCAGCGGAGAGCCGCCGCTGCGGACGGAGCGGCTTCGGAGTCGTTGGGGGAATCAGGGCTCATCGCCATCCCTTTCGCTACGGCCGCCGCTCCGCGAGCCGCGCGAGGCGGTCGAGATAATCGCGATTCCTGCGCTCGAGCGCGTGCCGCGTCAGCAGCCAATCGATGGCGCGGCCAAGTGCCTCCCGGCACTTCGTATTCGTTGGTAAAGCGAATCACGGTCTGCCCGCCGGCGGCATTTTCCAGGCGTTCCAATTCCCAGCGTTCTCTGCCGCGCACGCCATAATCGTCTTCAAATTGCCACTCAAAAAGGCGCCCCTTATCGAATGCCGTCACAACCGCCGTATGCGAAAAGCTTCGCTTCGCCATGGTCCCGGAGATGCGCACCTTCGAGCCGGCGCGAAATTCCGATCCGCAGCCCTGCGTTTCAAACGAACTGCGCATCTCCGGGCCATACCAGTAGGGCATGCGCTGGGGAACGAAAAAGACGAAGACGTCCTCGGGCGGCACGGCAACGATTCGGGTGAGCACGATTCTTCTCAACTTTTTTCATCCGGTGCACCGTTTGTTTGCCGAGATAGTGATCGATGCGATAGACCTGCGACTCGTCGAAGACCTGCAGCACTTTCGCGTTCAGCTCGCGGCACGAATCGAGATCGTGGCCGAACGGCTTCTCGACGATCACTCGCGTCCAGGATTTCCCGGTCTTGGGCTTGGCGAGACCCGCCTTCCCGATCTGTTCGATCACTCGCTCGTACACGTCGGGAGGCGTCGCGCAATAGAAGCAACCGGTTGCCGCCGAGATTGGCGTCGCGATCCAATTCATCCAGCCGTTGCCCCAGACTCCGGTATGCGTCCGGATCATCATAGTTCCCGGGAAAGTACAGGAGCTGCTGCGTGAAATCGTTGAGCGAGTAGCCCGTTGCGGACGGCGCATTGTCTTTCGGAATAAACTCGGTTGCGTGCTCGCGGAAATCTTCGTCGCTCATTTTCGTGCGCGCGAAACCCAGCAAACGAAATCGCGGCGCCAGGCACGCATGTTGCGCAAGATCGAACAGCGCGGGCAGCAGTTTTCTGCGCGCCAAATCGCCGGACGCGCCGAACATCACGATTACGCACGGATCGGAAGGAATTTCGCAGAAATACGCATCGGCCCGAGACGCTTCGACGACTTCAGTGGTGCTGGTGTTCATGTGAATCTCCGGAGTTCAGCGCCTGCGGGGCCGGATGCGGATCTGCCGTTCGGACGGACTCGCGCGTCCCGTAAGAGCCTATCATAACTATACGGATGCTGGCTCAGCCGCGCACGGGTTCGGGCATGGCGCCATCGATGCGAGGAAGTGGGGCCAAAATCCCTGGCCTCTAAGCGGGCTTCATGTCCTTGCCGCTGATCTGGAGATCGAATCCGTTGGGATCCTTGATGTGAAAACTGTTCTCGGTGTCGGGCTGCGGGTTAAGCCCGCGACGCTGCAATTCAGCGCCCACAGCGTTCTTGTCCCAGTTCGCGATGGTGTACGCAATGTGATCGATCCGCGGCGGCGTGCTCCCTTGAGGCGCGTTGCGGGGAATCACGAACGTATTGGTGTCGCCGATGACCAGGTTGCACTGCGTGCCTTTGTCTCCGACGACTTTCATTCCGAGTAAATCCGCATAGAAGTCGCGCGTCTTCGCGTAGTCGTTCACCTGGTACGAAATGTGGTTGACCGCGACCGCCCTGAACCCCTTCGGGTTTTCTCCTGATGCCGGCGCAACGCTCGCCGCGGCTGCTGCCACGACGGAAAGGCTCTTGATCAGTTGGCGTCGAGTCATCTTCCCACGATCGAAATCATCCAGCAGTTTGGCAATCATGTTCTCCATCGTCGTCCTCCACTAAAGAAGTTGCGGCTTATGGCTGAACGTTGGTCACGCCCTCTTCGCCGGCCTTCGGGAAATGCTTCTCGTACCACGCAATGGATCGGTCCATGGCGTCGATCTGATGTTTGACCTCGGAGAGGCCGTGCCCTTCGCGCGGATAGCGAAGGAAAACCGTCTCGACACCGACGTCCTTCAGCGCAACAAAAAGCTGCTCGGCTTCGGCGATGGGAACATCGTTGTCGTTCTCGCCGTGGATGATGAGCGTCGGCGTATGCGCCCCGGCGATATGCTTTATCGCCGAGCGTTCCCACGCGACATCCATCAGATTTCCCTGATGCAGGAACTGGCCAAACTCCATCTCCTCGTACTGGTTGTAGTAGGTCATGTAGTTGTAGCTGACGAGATTTGAGATTCCCGCAGTGGGAATGGCCGCCTTGAACTCATTGGTCTGCGTGATAAGCCAATCCGTGAGTTGGCCGCCGTAGCTGACTCCTTCGATGCCCATGCGCTCGCGGTCAATCCACAAGTAGCGTCGCACTGCCGCGCTGACCCGTAGAGAACATCCTGGCCCTCATCGCCGTTCTGGTCGCCGAAAACGGCGTCGGCAAACTTCTGGCCGTACCCCGTCGAGCCGCGAAAGTTCACATTCAGCACGGCGTAACCGTGCGCGGCGTAAACCTGATTCTTGAAGTTAAAAGCAGGACCATTTTGCCCGTGCGGCCCGCCATGAATCACTACGATCAGGGGATGCTTCGACGTGGCGGTCATGCCGATAGGTTTGGTGAGAAAGGCTTCCACGTCGAAACGATTGTCGTTGCTGACGAACGTAAAGGATTCCACGTCGGCAATGGGCTTCCCCGCGAGAACTTCCTTGTTCAGATCCGTGAGCTTGCGAGCCGCAGCGGCGCCGGATTTGTAGTAAAGCTGCGCGCCATCACGCGGCGAAGTGAAGGTATAAGCAATCGCTCCGTTCTTCCCGGCCGAATACGCGCCAACGACGCCAGCCTCCTTGCACAACGTACTCAGGCTGCCCGCCAGAGATGGGCAGGCGCACCAGATGATTGCTGCCGCGTTCCTGCACGGTGAAATAGACCGCGCTGCCGTCCGGCGCCCACTGCGGCGCGCCCTGGCGATTGTCAATGACGTTGCCGATTTCGCGTCGATTGCTGCCGTCGGCGTTCATCAGCCAGACGTGCGTGTCTTCCATGGTGGTTTCGCGATCCGTCAGGCCGCGACGCGTGCCGCGATACACGATGAATTTGCCGTCCGGCGACCACAGCGGATCGTATTCGCAGTACTCGGTAGCCGTCAGGCGGTGAATGCTGTTGTCGGCAAGCTGCAGGGTGAAGAGATCGTAGTTGAAGAACTCGTCCTGATTGGTCTCATGATTGGACTCGAACAGAATCTGCTTCCCGTCGGGCGACCAGTCGATGGAATGCTCGTCGTAGTCGCCCTGCGTCACCTGCCGCACCTGCTTTGTGGCAATGTCCACAATGAAAATGTGCAGCCGCTGATTGTCGTTGAAGCGCGTGAGTCCTTCGCCCGCGTCGGGCTTGTAGAGATAACGCGTGATGACCATGGGATCGCCGCTGGCCTCCGCGGCTCCTTCGCCCGGTGTGGAAGATACGAAGGCAATCTTCTTCCCATCGGGTGACCACGCCACTCCCTTGCCCGTTCCCGGCAACGGCGAATTGGTGCCCGCAAGCGGTGCGAGGAAAGTCATCTCGCTTCCATCGGGGCGCGCAATCAGCAGGCCATGCTTGTCTCCGTCCGCTCCGCGAAACGCGAGCCACTTGCCGTCGGCGGACCAAAGCGCACCGCCGGCGGGTTGGTCGCCGCCGATCCGAACGCTCTTTTCCGTGCTCACATCCATCACCCAGAGTTGGCCGTAAGGCCGGCCGGGTTGATCGCGCATCGTGATGGTGTAGGCGATGTAGTGGCCGTCGGGCGAGAGCGCAACGCTGTCGACGGAGCGCAGACGAGAAAGGTCGCCGCTAGCAAGACCTTGCGCGCCGGTTGGCGAGGCGTTGATGGCCAGTAGCGCTGCGCAGAACAACCACGCGGAAATGCAGGACAGCATGGCGTTCGAACGAACACGCATGGAATTCTCGAAACGATGACGCATGGGATTCTCCCAAATCCTGGTTTGTGTTGAACGGCGGCGTCATACTAGGCTGGCAACTGGGTTCGGGTCAACGTGTGGTACCCCCCAAGAAGTTCCTGAACTTCTCGGCGATGTGCCGCAGTTCCGTATTTGACGCGAGTGGACGTAAAGCCTACACTCTGCCCCTTCATATCGCCCTTCATATCGAAGGATCTGATTCGCAAAGGAGAATCATGACAACGGAATTGCAAGGCAAAGTTGCGCTCGTGACCGGTGGGACTTCGGGTATTGGGCGCGACGCCGCCGTGTTGTTCGCGAAATCGGGAGCCAAGGTGGTGGTCGCCGGCCGGCGCGAACCGGAAGGAAAGGAAACCGTCGAGATGATCCGTGCCGCCGGCGGCGATGGCCTGTTTGTGAAAACCGACGTGTCGAAAGCCGCCGAAGTGGACGCGCTCGTCCGGAAAACGGTGGAAAGGTTTGGCCGCCTGGACGTCGCCTTCAATAACGCAGGGATCGAGGGCAACTGGATTCCCATCACCGAGCAATCCGAGGAAGACTGGGATCGCACCATCGACATCAACCTCAAGGGCGTCTGGCTCTGCCTGAAGTACGAAATTCGGCAAATGCTGAAGCAGGGCGGCGGCGGAGCTATCGTAAACATGGCGTCGGTGGCAGGCCTGATCGGTTCCGCTGGAGCAGCCACGTATTCTGCGAGTAAGCACGGCGTGATGGGTCTGACGAAGGCAGCCGCTCTCGAAAACGCTCGAAACGGAATTCGCGTAAACGTCGTGTGTCCGGCGGTGATCGAAACGCCCATGGCGGAGCGCATTTTTGGCGAGCCGGAAATGAATAAGTTCGCTCTTAGCCTCCACCCCATCGGCCGTTTTGGAAGACCGTCGGAAATCTCCGAAGCCGTCGTGTGGATGTGCTCGGATCGCGCGTCCTTCATGACGGGCCAATCCATCGTTCTCGATGGCGGCTTCCTGGCAGGGCCCAATTCTCCCGGCTAGCCGCGTGTCATGAATGTAACCCGCGAAGTTCGATTAACGGAGCTGGCGTGATGTCGTCCTCATGGAACGCCGCAGCTCCGTAGTCGGAGCGTATTAACTCTCCGACCGAATTAGCAAACCGGTATTTAGATATCGGGACCTAACCCCGTTGCGAATTTCTGCTCTTGTGGAATTTATCCCGCGCTGGCAGTATCTTAAATTGACTTCTCTCTCAATGAATATAGGCAAGCGCGTCCGCAAACTCCGCGAAGAAAAGGGCCTCACGCAGACAGAAGTCGCCAGACGGACGGGCTTGCTGCCTTCCTACGTTTCACGGATCGAGGGCAATCGGACAAATCCTGAGATCCCAATGCTCGAGAGGATCGCTTCGGCGCTGGGCATCCAGGTGTATCAATTCTTCTTCGAGGGCTATGGGCAGCCCGCCGAACTGCCCTTATTCAAGCGCATGAAGGAACGCCAAAAGGACGCCGAGTGGGCGGAACTGCAGGAGTTTGGACGGCTCCTCGCGCGCATGAGTGATCGCTACCGGGCAATGCTATTTGGAGCGGCTCAGCATATGGCGAAGCGCAGCGCCCGGTCGCGCGGGGCCCGGTTTAGAACCAAGAATCGTATTCCGCGACGGTAAGCAAGCGCTGTACTTCTCGGCGGTGTGACCCTCGTAGCAGTCAGCCTTACAAGCGGCGAAATTCCACAAGGTGCTTCCCCGCTTGTGTGGAATTTCGCCTGCCATTGAAGTATCTTGGATTTGACGTTTCACGGAGGGATTCATGGCCGATGACAAATGTTCCGACGCTCACCAGCACGCAGCCGCTCCGCCTCCGCCCGCGGGCCAAGACGTCCGCATGGTGAAGTGCGTGAAGTTCGGCAAGGAAATGCCCGGCCTCGATCGCATTCCGTGGAAGGGTGAACTCGGGAAGCGCGTCTACGAAAACGTCTCCAAGGAAGCCTGGAAGATGTGGATCGAGCACTCAAAAATGGTGATGAACGAATTTCGCTTGAACCCGCTCGATCCCGGTTCGCAGAAAGTAATGGAAGAGCAGATGGAGCAATTCTTCTTCGGCGAAGGCGCCAAACTCCCCGAAGGCTACGTCGCGCCCAAGACGAAAGGGTAGAAGTTGTGCCGATTTCGGCATAAGAGCCGGCGGGGACCGCTATGAAAAACGCGGCTCGCGCAAGCCGCTCTCCTTCCGATGAACTCCGCCCTCCGCGAAGAACTCCTCGCAATGGAAGCGGAGGATATCCGCGTCCGGGCCGAACTCCTCGAGGAAGGCATTCTCGGCGATGGCTACAATCCTCGCATGCGTGAGGTGCACGAACGAAATGCGGCACGACTCAAAGAAATCATCGCTGCGCATGGCTGGCCCGGGCACTCGCTCGTTGGGCGCGACGGATCCCATGCCGCTTGGCGAATCATTCAGCACGCCATCGGGGACCCGCCGTTCCAGCGCAGTTGCCTGGCGGCCATCGAAAAATCGGTCGCCGCTGGTGAAGCGCCGCTGGCTCAACTCGCATTCCTGGTGGATCGCGTTCGCTATTTCGAAGGCAGGCCGCAGATTTACGGCACGCATTTCGACTGGGATGAAAACGGCGAAATGAATCCGTGGCCGATCGAAGATCCGGAGCACGTGGACGAACGCCGCCAGCGCGCGGGCCTGAATACGCATTGCGGAACGCACCCGCGAGATTCGCGAGCAAGCCGCGCGCGAAGGCGATACCGGGAAAGATCGCGAAGAACAGAAACGGAAATACGAGGCTTGGCTGCGCGAAACCGGCTGGCGCAAGTAGGACGGGCTAACGCCTGCCTAGGCCCTGACTTGGCCGGTCACAGGATGTTCCACCGGCAAGCGCGGCGAAAACTTGAATCGCATCTTCGCGTGGGCCGCGCGCAATGCCGCTTCAACCTCTGCCGGCGATTTTCCGCGTGCGAAAATGAATCCGAGATAGCTCGCTCCGTCCGGCCATGCCGCCACGTAGTCGCGCAACCGCGCCGTAATCCGAATTTCATCGACGCCGGAGACTTTTTCGGCCTCGTCCACTCCGTCAACGCCTTCGAAAATCCCGCTGCGCGGCACCGGAATCATCATCACGCCCGACGCGTCGTCTTCACGCTCGACGTCGCTTCCGCCAAGTCCCAGCGCGTGCCGCACCAGCAATTCCTCGAGCGAGATTCGCTCCGGCCCGAATCGCAGCGCCCGCGAGCAAAGCCCGCCAATCGGCCGCGGCGCGATCTCGAGCACCCACGGCCCTTCTTCGTTCACGCGAAATTCCGCATGCACGGGCCCGGTGGTCAGCCCAAGCGCCGCGACGCTTCGCGCGGCGCATTCTTCGAGCTCCCGCTGCACCTTCGCCGGCAGCCGCGACGGCGTCACGTAAATCGTCTCCTCGAAATACGGACCTTCGAGCGGGTCAGGCTTATCGAAGATGGCCAGCACGCGCAAGCGCCCGTCGTCGAGCAGCCCTTCGATCGCGACTTCCCTTCCCGGAATGTAGCTTCCGCCAGCAATTCGTCGAGCCCCGGCTCTCGCAGCACTTGAATTTCAGGCGACGCCAGCAGCCCGCGGATTCTCGCCACCGCGCGTTCAAATTCCGCCGCGTCATTCGCGCGAATCACTCCCTGGCTCGCCGCAAGCACCGTCGGCTTCACCACGCAGGGAAACTTCACCTGCGGGAGGACGCTCGAGACTTCGTCCGAAATTCCGAATGAAACGAAATTCGGCACGCGAACGCCGGCCTTTGCAAGCACCTGCCGCTGCCGCGCTTTGTTGCGGCAATTCTCAACAGCTTCGGGCGAATTGGCGCGAATGCCGAAAATCTGCGACGCATACGCAGCGGTCGCAGTCGGGCCGGTCACCCAGCGCAAGTATCGCCTGCGGCGGATTGCCGCTCATCTCGCGCGCAATCTCTTCGGCGGCTTCGCGCGGCGCCTCAAAGTGCAGCGCGAGCGCCTGGTCGCCCCAGGGGTCGTCGAGTTGGTGGCAGCGGTCCGTGCCGAACACGACTTCGACTCCCAGTCTCTCCGCCGCCTCGGCAAACCCGCGCGTCTGATACCCCAGCTTGCTCGCAAGTATCAGCATGCGCTTCTTCGCCATCGGATTACTCTCGCTCAGGTTCGAATTCCTCGCCGTCGCAAATCTCAGATTCCGAAATAAAGCTATCCCACTCGGTTTTGCTTTCTCGGTGTCCTCGTGCCGTTCTCAGTGCCCTCTGTGTTTCAGCTTTGGTGTCAGCCTCTTCTCTGACCTGAACCGCCGATGTCACGGTGGGACTACTGTCCGTCAAGGCCATCACAGTAATCACCAATCACTCTTCCTCACACAAACGTGTCCGCTTGCTTCAGGTGCTTTCTCGCTTCCGCGATGGGGGCCAACTGGTCCCCGGTCGGCTCCGCTCAACAGTACCAAGGCTCATTCAAGTACGGGATCGTCGCGCGAGACGGCATCACGGGCATCGAGCGCGGAGTCGCGCGTCCAGTCCGTCCAGGTTCAGCAGTCTGCCAGCGCATCGTAAGCCGCTTCTTCGATCCGCTCGAATATTCGCGCGCGCGACCGGCCCATTTTCTCGCCCGCATGCACAATTTCCTGCAACCGCTCGCACAACGCATCCACTCGCGGGTCCGCGTGCTTCCACGGGTACACCAGCGCCGCCTCGTCAAACGGCCCAATCACCTCGCGCAGCTCCGCCAACTCCAGCAGTCGCGACCCCGCCGGAATCAGCAGGCGAATCGCAAATTGAATGGGCGCGACATTCTCGATCAATTCGTGCTCGCGGACGATCTCAAGCAGTTCGCAATAACTCGCCAGCGTCGTCCACGGCGTAAACGTGACAAACGTCGGCGCCAGCGTGAGCCCGATTTCGCGAAACAGCTCAACCACTCGCAGAAAATCGGCGCGCGTATGATTCTTCGCAAGCCTTTCGAGCACCGCATCGTCCACGGACTCGACCGCGCTCGTCACAAATAGGCAGCCGGTATCGCGCAGCTTCGGCAGGCAATCGCCGTGCTTCAGGAGGTGCTCGACCTTAATCGTGACGTCGTACGTGAGCCGCGGAAATTCGCGATGCAACGCTTCGACAATCGGAATCGCATGGCCGATGCCATTGAAGAAATCCGGATCGCCAAATGTGATGTGCTGCGCGCCGGCCTCAACCTGCTGGCGGATATCCGCGAACACCACGTCCCGCTCCACAACTCGAAACGTGCCGTTGTAAACGGGAACGATGGGGCAATGCCGGCAGAGATGCTTGCAGCCGCGGCTGGCCTCCGTGTATCCGACGGTCCGCGATTCGCCTCCCGGCATCACCAGCCGTCGCGTATTTTCCGAGCGGAACCAGCCCGCGCCGATCGGGCACGCGGAATTTCTGTCGCGTCAGCGAAATTGTCGAAGCCGGTCGAGCGGCCAGGTTCTTCGCCAGCGCCGCCAACCCTTCCTCGAATTCTCCGCCGAGAATCGTGTCGACGCCCAACCCGCGCAGATAATTCTCGTTCACCGGCGCATACAAACCATAAAAGCAAACGTGCGCCCGCGGATTCATCTCGCGCACCGCCGGCAACAGCGCCACGGCCAGCCGCGTGGCGGTATGCATCGGCACGTAGAACGCGATCAGATCCGCCGCGCGCACCGCCTCTTCGGCCAGCGGCTCGCGCGACAAATCGAGGCACGTCACCTCAGCGCCCAGTTCGCGCAGCCACGCCGCCGGCGACGCCAGCCCAAACGGCTGCCTCCCCAGCTCATACGTCGAAATCAGGACTACGTTCATGTGTCGATCGGTTCTAGCAAGCCCGTGTGAACTTGTGTGAAAATGAAATTATGTCATGCGCAAGGCGCATTATGATGGAATCTTGAAGTACGGGAGAAAATTCGACGCGTGAATCACGACGGCAGCCATTCCAACAAGTTTCGAGCGGTGATTCTCGACTACGGCGCGGTCCTCTGCCACGAGCCGCTGCCGCACGAAATCGAGTTCATGGCGGGCGTCTTTCCTGACGCTTTCAGCCTCGCGGAGCGTACGACCGCGGCGATCTTTCCACTCCCGAATATTGGGCCATCTTGTCGCGCGAGGCCGGAGTTGAACTATTCGGCGTGTTGATAACACGCAAGTTATTGATTCTAGGAATCGCCACAACGGCCGTAATTTCCGGTTTGCCCGTCACTCGGGAAGAATCTCACTGATTCCTGGCGCATTCAGAAATGTTCAAGTGCCGTCGCACCGTTCTACGCAGTGCTCTCCGGTAAGGTCAATATCGAGACCGCATAAGA